>JBAQJF010000156.1:0-2075 GCA_049300195.1 Terriglobales bacterium
GCATCTGGGCGAGAACGCACTCGATCGCCTGGTTCAAGCAATCCTCACGGTACAGTCGCTGGCAAAGACTCAGGTCAATACCCCGGAGATCGTGGCGCGCGCCATCGAGCGCGCTCGAATGGTCTCCGAGCCGCTCGCCGGAGCCGGAGAGACGGAGGTGCTGACGTCGATTACCGTCAACCTCGGATTCCTGGAGGGCGGTACGAGCTTGAACCTTGTGCCCGCGGAAGCTAGTGCCGCACTCGATATTCGCCTTCCCGTCGGTACTACGGTTGACGACCTTATCGACAGAATATCGCAGTTGCTCAAACCGCTGCCCGGCGTGGAATTCCGCGTCCTAGTCCGCCACGAGCCAACTTATTCAGACCCCAACGGAGACTTATTTAAGCTGCTGATCAAAAACGGCACGGATTCAACGGGCGCGGAGCCGGTGGTCAATATGCGGGTCGGCGCGTCGGATACAAGAATTTTCAGGTCAGCGGGCATTGCGAGTGCAGTATATGGTTGTACGCCTCACAATATGGGAGCGCCGGACGAGTACGTCACTCTCGCCGATCTGCAAACCGTTTTCCGCGTGCATGCGCTCACGGCGTTTGACTATCTTTCCGCGGAGCGCCACCCCTCCTAGCACTACTTTGGCAGATATTTGAGCGGCAGGGGATTCCCAAATCAGTTTTTCGATGATTCATGGTTGGTCGGCTTCTGGAGGGGCCGACCATGGTTGTCAGGACGCGGGATTGGAGAGAAGAGCTTGGACGCTGGCTCAAGCCGTTTTTGGATCGGTTGGGCCATAAGACGCGGCGGCAAATGTGCCCGCTCTACGTATCGGGGCTGATCGGCCCTGGTGATCGTAAGAGCATTGCGCCGATGGCGGAGCGGCTTGCACTTGGCGACTATGATCAATTGCACCACTTCATTGCCGCCGGGGTCTGGGATGCAACGCCTGTGGAAACAGAGCTGCTTGTCCAAGCGGACAGGCTGATCGGCGGCAGCGATGCCGTGCTGGTGATTGACGATACTGCGATACCCAAGAAAGGCACGTATTCGGTGGGTGTCGCTGCGCAATATGCTTCGGCGCTGGGCAAGACCGCCAATTGTCAGACCCTGGTATCACTGACGCTGGCACGCGGCGAAGTCCCAGTCATGTTGGCGTTGCGGTTGTTTCTTCCCGAGAGTTGGACGAGCAACCGGGCTCGATTGGAGCGAGCGGGTGTTCCGGCCGAATATCGAACGGCGCGGACGAAGCTGGAGATGGCCCTGGCGGAGATTGATCGTGTCATCGCAGCCGGTGTGCGCTTTGGCTGCGTGCTGGCAGATGCCGGTTATGGCATGAGCGCGCTGTTCCGGCAGGGGCTCACGGCTCGAAAGCTGGCCTGGGCGGTCGGTATTCCGCGCCACCTTAAGGTTTATCCCGCTGATGTGCAGATGATCTGGCCGGCTATCCGGCGCGGCCGCCGCCGTCAACGGCATGTCCCAAACATTCTATCGATACCGGCCGCCGATATGCTGGCCGATGCCAAATGGCGGACCATCAGTTGGCGCACCGGCACGAAAGGAAAGCTCAAGGCTCGTTTCGCCGCTGTCCGCGTGCGGGTTGCCGACGGACCGCCGCAGCGGATCAGGGACAAGGGTCAGCAACATCTGCCGGGAGATGAGGCTTGGCTCATCGGTGAACACAGGATGTCGGGAGAGAAGAAATACTATCTCGCCAACCTGCCGGCGAAGACCGGCCTGGCCGTCTTGGCGGCTACTATCAAGGCGCGATGGGTTTGCGAGCAGGCTCACCAGCAGCTGAAGGAAGAACTCGGTCTCGATCACTTCGAGGGCCGATCGTGGCAAGGCCTTCACCGTCACGCGCTTATGACGATGATCGCCTACGCTTTTCTCCAGCATCGCCGCCTCGCAACAGTAAGGCGGAAAAAAAAGAAACAAGGGGCCCCCGCCTCAGCCAACGTTGCCAGCCGTGCGCCAGGCCATCCTCGAACTCATCGCTCGACCACCGCCGCAGCGATGTCCGCATTGCCGAAAGTGGATTTGCAACAAGCAGCGGCGTGAGTAAATCTGCCAAAGTAGTG
>JBAQJF010000157.1:0-100934 GCA_049300195.1 Terriglobales bacterium
CGGAAAAGGCTCAAGCGCTAACCGGCGCTACCGGCGCCGCGATCGCTCTGCGCAAAGGCGACGAGATTATCTGCCGCGCCCGCACCGGCCGCACTGCGCCCGATCTCGGAGTGCGCCTCCAGACCGACCACGGACTCTCCGCGGATTGCGTGCGCACGGGCGAAGTTTTGCTCTGCAACGACGCCGAATCCAATCCCCTCGTTGACACCGCAACCTGCCGCCGTTTGGGCGTGCGTTCAATCCTGGTGGCTCCGCTGCGGCATTTCCGCCGCACGCTTGGAGTCTTCGAAGTCCTGTCATCGACCGCTCAGGCCTTCGATAACAACGATGTCGCGACCATGCAATTCCTGTCTGGAATGATGGTGGCGGCCATCTCGCGTTTATCGAACATGCAGCCCACCGCAGAGTAGTCCAGCATTAGTCCTGACTCATCGGAATTCCACGCCTGCTCGATTGCCGCCGTCACGCGGGCGGTCGCGCCACACACCCGTCTATACTGATTTCATGGTTACAGTTGACCCGACTCCGCGGCTGGCGAACGACCCGAAGGGCGTGAAGGTGCATTTGACGACCGGCGCTGGCCTGGAAATCGACTGGAAAGACGGCCATCACTCCACTTACCTCTTCAAGTTCCTGCGCGACGCTTGCCCCTGCGCGTTGTGCGAGGACGAGCGCACCAAAGCCGGCCGCAGAGCCGGTGAGCCAGAGAAACTGACGCTCGAGACTCTGCCCATGTTCAAGCCGGCGACAAAGGCGCTAAAGGCGGAAGCCGTGGGCAAGTATGCGATCAAGTTTTCCTGGAGCGACAATCACGATCTGGGGATTTACTCGTGGGCCTATCTCAGGGAAATCTGCCCTTGCGTCGATTGTCGCGGAACTGAGGCCGCGGGAAAAGTTGGATGAAAGTCTCGATTCGGCTGGCCGCAGCGCGAGATATTTCAGAGCTGCGCCGCCTCATTGAAGCTTCCGTGCTCGGCCTCCAAGCAAAGGATTATTCGCCGGAGCAACTCAAGCGCGCGCTCGAATCGATTTACGGCGTCGACACGCAACTCATCGCCGACGGAACTTATTTTGTCGCAGAGGCGCCGAATGACAGTGAGGCAGCCAACGATGAGCCGACTAACTATGAACAGACCGCCGCAGCGAAGCCCGAGCGGGAATTGGCGCAGCCGATGATTCTGCGGCCGATGATTGTCGGATGCGGCGGCTGGAGTCGCCGGAAGACTCTATATGGCGGCGATCAATTCGCCGGCCGGGAGGATTCTCCGCTCGACCCAGCCATCGATGCGGCAAAAATCCGGGCGTTCTTTGTCCATCCCGAATGGGCGCGCCGAGGAATTGGCGGAATGATTCTTGAGGCTTGCGAGTCGGCGGCGAGGGCCGTTGGCTTCCACCGGCTCGAGATGGGAGCAACGCTGACGGGCGTTCCTTTCTATAAAGCTAAGGGCTATGAAGAGCTGGAGCATGCCGACGCGTCCCTGGGAGCGGATCTGTCTCTGCCGATTGTGCGGATGGCGAAGAACGTCTGACTAAGTAACGCGCGATCACCCAGAAGGAATCAAAGCAGTAATAAATGGAAATTAGGGGCGAAAAGGCTTCAGAGAAATTGGAAGCAAGTGGCGCGCTTGTGATATTCCGGTGTCCAAAGTGGTCCAAAGATCCCGATTTAGACCGCTTGCGCATCAAGGAAATTCGCCAAAATCTGCTCCCCGTTGTCTTCGAACTGCAAGAACATGATTCCATTGCCGAATTGGGGGTGGCTGGTAACAACGCGTCCGCGAAATTTGACGGGCCGATCTTCGATCCACAGTTTTCCCTGGACGTATGTCCCCAAGGCCAGGGTTAAGCTTAACTGCACGTAGCAGCCGCCTTGGCTCAAATCGGCGGTTTCGGTGCGCATGGGAACATCTTCGCCTTCCCGGCGAAGTTCGAGCTGCACTTTCGCGCTAAAACGAGGATGGCTCCGCCGGTCAGCCGCGGTGACACCTGTATCGGTGACAGGCAAGCCCACCGGCGCATCGGCTGAAGAATCCATAGCGTTAACTCGCGGCTGCCGCTCAAGACAGGCATCGCCCGCGGAGAACTACATTGTGACTATCTGCAAAACAATGCCCAGACATTAGGAAACGGGATTACGTCAGCTCGCACCGAGAGACGGTGCTCTCAAACGAAGGGGAGGGTCTGGCAGGACGTGCTAAAATTTCGGGAGATTCTCCTGATTCCAGGTTGTTTTCCTTTTGCGGGACCTAATTTTGATCGAACTTGCACCTTCGATACTTTCGGCCGACTTCGCCCATCTGGCGGACCAAGTCGAACAGGCGACGGCCGGGGGCGCCCATGTCATCCACGTCGATATCATGGACGGCCATTTTGTGCCCAATCTCACGGTCGGTCCTCCGGTCGTGAAATCTCTGCGCAAAGCAACCCGACTGCCGCTCGATTGCCATCTCATGATAGAGAATCCAGACGAATACATCGGGGCCTTCGCCGAAGCGGGAGCGAATTGGATTTCCGTGCATCAGGAAGTGTGCCGCCATTTGAACCGCACGCTCAACCTGATCAAGCAACACGGTTGCCGCGCGGGAGTAGTGATCAACCCGGCGACTCCGGTCGAAACGCTAAGCGAAGTGCTGGATATCGTGGACTACATCCTGGTGATGAGTGTGAATCCAGGGTTTGGCGGGCAAAAGTTCATTCCCGAAACTCTGGGAAAGGTTAGGAAGCTTGCAGACATTCGCGCCCGCCGGGGATATTCTTATCGGATCGAAATTGACGGCGGGGTCGCGCTGGACACAATCACCGAAGTAGTTCAAGCAGGAACGGAGATTCTGGTAGCAGGCAACGCGGTTTTTGGCAAAGGCGATCCAAAGCAGAACGCGGCGGCGCTGCTCGAGGCCGCGAGAAGCGCGAGCTTGCAGAGAGTTTAGATTCAATTGCACCACAGAGTCACAGAGACACAGAGAAAAACAAAAAAAGTTTCCTCTGTGACTCTGTGTCTCTGTGACTCTGTGGTGAAAAAGGATTTGAGGGTCTTTTTATGCGTCGTAAGTTGATTCTCTCGTTGGTCCTGGTGGCGCTGGCATGTGCGCTGGGCTGCACGAACAAGAAGTCGACCAATCCACTGGCCAATGTCGGCTCGAAACAGCCTGACAAGGTGCTTTTCGACCGCTCCATGGACGCGATGAAGCACAATCATTTCGACGTCGCGCGCATGACCCTTCAGACGCTGATCAACACTTACCCCGATTCCGAGTTCGTTGCGCGCGCCAAGCTGGCGGTCGCCGATTCCTGGTTCGCCGAAGGCGGCACTACCGCCATGCAGCAGGCCGAAATCGAATACAAGGACTTCATCACCTTTTTCCCGAATATGCCCGAGGCTGCGGAGGCGCAGCTCAAGGTCGCCGACATTCACTACGAGGAGATGGAGAAGCCCGACCGCGACTTCACGCACGCCGAGCGCGCCGAAGAAGAATATCGCGCGCTGATCCAGGAATATCCCGACAGCAAGCTCGTGCCGAAAGCCAAGCAGCGCCTGCGCGAGGTGCAGGAAGTGCTTGCCCAGCGTGAATTCAACGTCGGCCAGTTCTACTTTCTGCGGGCAGCATACCCAGCGGCGATTGCGCGCCTGAAGACTCTGGTAGACCGCTACCCGCTCTACAGCGGCGCGGATCAGGCGCTGTTCATGCTGGGAAAGAGCTATGAAGGCGAGATCGAGATCGTGCGGAGGAATCCGCGGGGCAATGAGGTTTCCAAGAGCCGGATTATCGAGGCGCTGACCAAAGATGCGGCCGAAGCGTATTCGCGAATCATCACCCGTTATCCCGCGATGGACCGCGCGGTCGATGCCCAGGAGCGGCTGGTGGCGCTGCATCAGCCTGTACCGCGGCCGACGCGCAGGATGCTCGAGCAGAACAAGAGAGAAGAAGCCAGCCGCCGCGAAGCCAGCTTGATGGCCAAGAGCCTGGGCAACTTTGGCAAGAGTCCTGATGTAAGCCGGGCGGCTCACCTGGGCGAGCCCTCAATGGTCGATCCTGAGCCCGAGACCGCGACCAGAGTTGTGTCTGAAATTGCCGTCGCAGCCGGCGCTACAGCCGACGGCAAGTTGAATGCAACGGTCGTCAATGGCAGAGTCGGGCCCAACCAGGAAGCGCCTCGCTCCGACACTCCCGAGGGTGCAGCGGGTGCCGCTAACGGTCAACCAGCAGCGGCCGATGCCGGAACGGCCTCGGCGCCGCCGGCAAATGAGTTGACGCCGAATGTCGCCGATCCCAATGAACTCAAACCCAACCAGGGTCAGGACGCGGCTTTGCCTCCGTTGCAACAAAGTAACGAACTGGGCGAGGGAGCCGTGGCCACGGGAGCCAAAGCTACTTCTTCGTCTTCGTCCTCGAAAGAAGAGATGGCGGACATTTCGTCGAGCAAGAAGAAAAAGAAGAAAGGACTTGCCAAGCTGAATCCGTTTTGACGAAAAGTATTCAGGCAATCAGAGGCGCGAAAGTTGCAATCGCGAAGACTGATTCGTAAATTGTAAATTCACGGGGGCGAGCTTCGGGAGCTCGTCCTTTTTGTTTTGCGCAACTTTGTATTGCTCAACGTATTGCTCAACTTTATTTTGCTCAAAGCCGGCCGTTAATCTTCCGCCCGCAGTCCATGAACTTTAGTTTTCTGCTTACCCTCAGTCGGACATGGGCTTACGAATTATTGACTTGTACCAAAGGACACGATAGTTTCGCTTTATCCTCCTATTTTGTCCGAAGGACTACGCTTGGCGCGGAAAATACTGCTCGCCGATGATAGTGTGACCGCCCAGAACATGGGGCGAAAGATTCTGGCCGACGCCGGTTACGACGTCCTCACGGTCAACAACGGCTCTGCCGCGCTCAAGCGCGTCGCCGAGTCCCAACCCGATCTCATCATTCTCGACGTCTACATGCCGGGCTATGGCGGCCTGGAAGTCTGCCAGCGTCTGAAAGATGCGGCGGAAACGGCTCACATTCCCGTTCTCTTGTCGGTCGGAAAACTCGAGCCCTTCAAACCGCAGGAAGCGCGCCGGGTTCGGGCCGACGCTCACATTGTGAAGCCCTTCGAAGCCAGCCAGTTGCTGACGGCAATCGCTCGACTCGAAGACCAGATGGTTCCGCAACAGAAGGGAAGCCGTTTCGCCACTTCGAGTGCGGCCACAAGTGTGGAAGCCCCGTTCACCAGGCCGGACGAGAGCAGAATTCTGGGGCGCAGCGGAAAGCCGTCTAAGAAAATTAAGGATGCTTCGCAGGAGCAGGGCGATCCCCTGGCAAGTAGTGACAACCAGCTTTCGCCGCAAGCGGCAAGCTTCCGCGATTTCAAGAAAAAAGCGAAATCTCAAGCGCCTATTTCCGCTCCGGCGGAGTATTCCTCGGACGCTGGGACGGGCCCCGAGTCGCATGAGCCCGGCCCGCTGGCGAAACTTCCGGGCGACATCACAGCCGAAGAATTGAGAGCGCTGAGCGAGGTGGCCGCCAAACTGAACGAGGCAGCCCCGGCCATGCAAACTATGTCTTCGTCCATGGAGACGTCGGGGGACAGGTTTGGAGCCGTGTCCGCTGCGACTTCCACCGAGGTTGCAGATTCCCAACTGGAGGACGAGATTGCTCGCCTTCCGGTGATTGAAGCTCCAATTTCAGCCGCCTGTTCGGCGGCCCCTGAAGAATCGGTTGTTGCCGCTTCTGAAGAGCATAAAACCGAATTGACGGAGTCCAACGAACTGCCGAGGCCAGCGGTTAAAAATTGGGAAGTTTCCGCGGTGGCAAAGAAAGAGATCGAGATTCCAGTCACACAGTTCGAAGCGGCCAATAATTTCGCGCCAGCCAATGATGGCGGAGTTAACGCAAACGAGCCGGCCTGCCAGGTTGTTGCTTTGCCAGTCGAGTCGTTGCCAGTCGAGTCGTTGCCAGTCGAGTCGTCGCAAGTCGAGTCGTTGCCAGTTGAACCTCCTCGAGTCGAATCCGGGTCTGTCGAATTTCCGCGAAATCCCGAAGAGCAGTTGCCGGACGCCGTAAGCATGGCATCGTTCGCGCAAGAGGCTGCCCCTGTCGATCAGCAGGATGAACCGATTTTTGCCTCAGCGCGCGCCGAACAACCTTACGCGGAAGAAATGTCGCAGAAGGGGACGGCCTATGGATCGAGCGCCGATGCGCCCGTCTCCGAGGAAGCCGTCGAAGCCGTGAACGTGGAAACGGACAAGGTCGAGAAGAGGGGGCAGTTTGCCTCATTTGCCTCCATCGATGCGTCCTTCGTTCCGTCGCCCTCAGCCGAATCGACTGCTAGCGTGTCCGCGTCCGCCGAGTCCGCATCAACGGAGTCCAGTCCCGCTGAAGTCCGCGCCTTTGAGTCAATCTCTACTGAAGCCGTGCCCGCGGCCGCAAGCGCTCTGGCACTCTCCGAGCCCGAAGCCGCGATGCCGAGCGACGAGGCGTTGGCCGAGGCTCTGCGTTTACTAATGCCTGCTTCCGCTCAGTCCGAACCCGCGCCACCTTCCGAGCAACCTGTTCCCGCGGCGAGCCAGTGGTCCGACGCCGATGAAACTATGGAACTGCCAGCCGGTAAGCGCTGGGTAGCGGAGGCAATGACGCTGACGCCGGAAGAATCCTCCATGTCTCTCGAAGCGGAGATGTTCCGCTCCTTTGCCGCCAGCGCCGAAAAAATCGAGTCCTTGCCGATCGAAAATCCCCTCGCCGCCATTCAGTTGGCGGTTGAAAACCGCCTCGCAGCGGAAGCAGCGGAAGCGGCTCAGCTCGAGTCCGCAAGTGAAGGTGCGCCCAAAGCGATGGCTGCCGCAGCGCCTGCCGGAGTCGCCTCGGCAACGTCGGCCGAGAGCGACATCGCCAGCATCGTGGAAAAAGTGATGGCCGATCTTCGCCCGAAGATCGTCGAAGAAATTGCCCGCAAGCTAGCCGGCAAGTGAAGCTACCGGGAGCGTAAGTCAAATTCCCTCGCGGGCCGACTTTTCCTCAGCTCTTCCATACCTTTGTACCATTGGCACAGACACGGGTTCCGGCTTATTCTTGAATTTGATCCAGGAAGATCAGGTTCTGCGAGAATGATTTCTCTTCGTCTTTACACATTGATATTGGCAGGTTGCGCTTTGGCATTCGGCGGCTACGCGCTCCTGCGCCGCAAACCAAAAACCGCCGAAGACATCGAACGCGAGCGCCGCGTCTGGCTCAACACGGTGGGGCGCATCACCGACGGCACTGTAATCGACGTGCAGGAACTGGTCCCCGAAGGCGAGCGGGCCGCGACCATGCTGATCTACCAATATGACGTGGCCGGCGTCTCTTATGAAGCCTCGCAGGATGTCACCTATCTCCGCCAGTGGATCAATCTGCACTCCTGCCGCCTGGGTGTCCCCACATCGGTGAAATACGACTCGCGCAATCCAGGAAATTCTCTGGTGATCTCCGAAGGCTGGATCGGCCTGCGCCAGTAGGAGGGCAAAGATTCGTGCGGTGGAGAAAGATTCGTATCAGGGCATGCCTTCAGGCATGTTGTAACCCGCCTCAGATTTGATCGCGGCAGAGGCGCTGCCGCCGTCTCAATGAATCCAGAATATTGCGGCAACCAGATAGGCCACCTGGGCCGCCGCCAGCCCCATCCATATCCGCTGGCGGATGCGCGACCGCCGTATATCCCGCAGCAGATCGGCCGATGTAAGTTCGGCAACTTTCATCTCCTCCACCACCGCGGGCGTTGGCGCCGGTTTCAAATTGAGCGGACGCGGCAGGTCAGCCGTCTTCGGCTTGTCGGGATAAAACACCTTGGGCCCATCGATCACCTCCGACCACATGGGCAGCAGAATCCAAGATTTCGGAATGATGTCGAGAACCGGCTTGGCGGTGAGATGCAACGCGGGTTGCGTCTCAGGGGAAATGCGATCCGCCAGATTTCGCAACAGCGAGCCAAACCACAAATGGCTGAGCTGATCCGTAAGCAGTTCGCCGACATCCACCGGCTGAGATTCAAGCTCGAGCGGCGGCAACACTTCGGGCGAAATAACGTCGCCAAGGTTGGTGAACACAGTTCGAAACCAGGGCAGGCTGACACGATCACCGACGAGCAATCCAACATTGACGGGCCGCGAAGTGAGATTCAGCGGCGGCAATTTTTCCGGCGCAAGCGTGTCGCGCAGGTTGCCGATCAGCGACCGCCAGAGAGGCTGCGTCAGGCTTGCGGGAGGAAGCAGCTCCAGCGGAATCTCGTATTGCGTCCCCGAGGACTGTGGTTCCTGGTACCACGCCTCAGCGGCATTGGAGCGAGAAGTCATAAAAAATCGGTTGAATCGAGCAGCCGATAAGGGGAACGGAGCTAGCCCCATATCACTATCCATGTTAGATGCACTCGCAGGCGTCTGTCACGGCTTAAATCGCCGAAGCAAAGTGCTGCGCGAATCGGGCTTACCTCTGCAATCCGACCTGCAACCTCTGACCTCGTCCTACGCTACAATACAGCCATGTCGCAAGCAGCTTCGGCGATCACCCGCAGCCCCGCGGAGGTCGTTCAATCGAGCCCGGTATCACAGGCCGCCAATGGCATTTGCTACGCTCGCGCGGGCGAAGTCAACATGGCCGAGAACGATCTGGACCGCTTGATTGCGGCGGTGCCAACGCCAATTGCGGCCGCGCTCACCCGCAAGGCCTATTACTTCGTGCCGTTGACCGTCAATCAAGGCGACGACACGGTAATCGCGGAGCGTTACGATGTGGCACTCAGCGACAATGCGGTTTGCCATCGCAACCTGAATATCGGCGATGCGCAATGCGTCTTCATCTCGACCCGCCTGATGGATGACACGTTCTCCATCGCCTTCGAGTTCTATATCAACGTCGGTCACGCGTTGGTCGAACGCGCCGGCGTTTCGGCGGCGTTCGCCGAACTGGCGTGGCAGCAGGTTGAAGCCGGAGTGCGCGGTGAAACCTCGCTCGACGCATGGGAGGCGCGCAAACTGGCGACCGCCCACGGCCCAGACGCCGAAAAATATAAGAACGAATATCTTGCGGCCAGCTTCGCAGACGCGATTTCGATCTATCTGCTGGCCATTTACCTCGATGTGGATTATCACGATCTCCGCGAGCGAGACTATCCGCTGCTCGCGCCCAATCCGATGGCCGAGCGCCTGCGGAAGGTAGCAGAAATCTTTCCGCCGAATTTGGGATTCGAATTCAATATCTACTATCGGCGCCGCGGCTAAGAGGTTTCCGAACACCGACCTTTTGCGGGCGAGAGCGCCCGCGTCACAACCCTCCAGACACAATGCAGGGGCCGGGTGTGGGTCCGGCCCCTGTTTGTTTCACAAACTCAACTTACCGTTACGTTGGCTAAGTCCCGTGTAGTCCCCCACGACCTTCGCGTCGCAAGGCGCGTTGAGTTCGTTGAAAACATTTTCTGGCGGAAGCGTTTTCGCCGGCTCCAAAGCGCCGGAATTCCTCGACGGGGAAAATCTCCCGAGGCGTTGCAGAACTTTAATCTGTGGCGCGGGTTAAATTGTCAAAAAACTGTCACTTTCACGTCAATTTCTTGGACGCATAACCGAGAGTGTTTTGTCTGGAAGAGAGACATTTACGTGCCGTTCCAGGCAAAGCGTGCCGAAGGGCGCGCATCATATCGCGACTACTGTCTCTAGGAGATGAAAGATGCGACGAGTGTGGATTGTTGTTCTCGCGTTGGTGGCGTGTGGCTCAGCTTGGGCGCAGCCCACCAAGGGCAATGTGTTCTTCGGCTATTCCTACGAGCGGACGCCGGTGGTCTCGAACGACTCGATCAATGCCAATGGTTGGGATGCATCGCTCGAAGGAAAGCTGGTTCCGTTTCTCGGACTGGTCGTGGATGTCGACGGCCACTACGGCAGCGGGACCTTTGCGGTAGACTGCGCACCTACGTGCACGTTCCTCGGCGCCGATGTTGCGGAGCACAACGTATTGCTCGGCCCGCGCGTCTCGTTCGAAGCGCACGGTTTTCGACCGTTCGCGGAATTCCTCGTAGGTGCGGGGCACATCAGCCGAAGCAATGGCATCTCCGACTCAGATACGTCGTTCGCAAACGCCGTGGGGGGAGGCCTCGATTATCGCGTGGCCGGTCCGGTCTCAATTCGCGGGCAGCTGGATTGGGTGGAAACCAGGTTTTACAGCAATACGCAGAATGGCGTGCGCTTTTCGACCGGTATTGCCCTTCATTTTTGAAGGCCGGGATTGAGTTGTTTCAGACGGGTAATTTTGCGAGGAGAAGGTGCCCCACACATTCGCATTTTTCCTGAATGTGTGGGATTTGACTGGGTCACTGGTTACTGTTTGCTGCCATCTTCACGTGCCAGCTTTACCTTTGCGGTGTCGAGTTTCTTCTGCACACGCGCCACGTCTGCCGGATCCACCTCTGCGGCGACCGTCCGATTCCATTCGTTTAGCGCACGATCCCAGTTTGTGACGGCCATCTTCAGGCGGCCCGTCTTCTGGTAGAGATCACCCAGGTGATCGTGCACGGTGGGATCGGTGTTGATTTTCTGCGAAGCCTTCAGCAGGTTCTCTTCCGCCAGATCGTATTTTCCCAGGCGGAAATAAACCCATCCGAGCGAATCCAAATACGCGCCATTCGCGGGATCCAGATCCACGGCCTTCTTGATATATCCGAGCGCCGCATCGAGCTCCAGATTCTGATCGGCCAGCATGTAGCCCAGATAATTCAGCGCCGACGCATGCTCCGGGTCGCTCGCCAGTACTTTCTTGAACTGCACTTCCGCATCCGAGTAGCGCTTCTCGCGCTCAAACGTCGACCCGCGCAGGAACCACACGTATTCCTTGTCGTCCTGTTTCGTCGACAATTGCTCCGCCTTGTCGAGGTCCTGCTCCGCGTCGCTGAACCGCCGCAGCCGCGTATTCATCTGCGCCAGCGTGATGTAGACCTGCCGGTCGTCGCTATTGCCTTTCAGCATCGCGCGAACGTCCTTGAGCGCTTCGTCCGCCTTGCCCATATCGGCCTGCTGCGCGGCAAGGACCATTTTCAGGTCGCGGCTGGTGGGCAGTTTTTGCACCGCTTCTTGCGCAACGTCCGTCGCCTTCTGCCATTCCTTGGCCTCACGCCAGGTATCGATGATCTGTTGATAAGCCCGCTCGATGTTTTCGTCGCCGCCGAGCGCAATCATTTGGCGGAAGGTCTCGTTGGCCGACTGATAATTTCCCGCGTCGCGATAGATCAGTCCCAGCCGCTCTAAAAAGACCGCCCGATTGCTCTTTGCGCTGCCGGAATAACTCCCGTCCGCCTTCTCGGTCTTTTTCAGCAGATCCCGCATGATCGGGATCGCCTCGTCATACCGTCCCTGCGCCTGGTAGATCGAAGCGATGTTATAAGGCACTTCGATCGAGTCCGGCACCATGGTCTCGGCTTTCTTCAGATTATCGAGCGCCGGCTCGAACTTGCCCTGTTTGCGATAAATTTCCGCGATGCGCACGTAGGTCTGCGCGTCTTCCGGATTCGCGTCTGCGATTACCTTGTACTGTTCGAGCGCCGCATCGGTCTGGCCGTCGCTGAGCAAATTTTCCGCGAGGCCGCGAATCGCATCCAGGTTGTCGCGGTCGAGTTCGATCGCGTGCCGGTAGGCATCGATCGCGTTCTTGTATTGCTTCTGCTGCTCGTAGGTGTATCCAAGGGCCGAATAGAGCTTCGCCGAACGCCCATTCTTCGGGACCGAACTGAGCACTTCGGCAGCGCGCCCCGTGTCGCCGAGTTCGTTGTAAAGATAGGCCAGCGTGGTGACTGCTTCTTCGGAATCCGGCTGGAGTTTGACGGCGGTCTTGAACTCCGCTTCCGCCTTTTGCAGATCGTTGTTCAAACGATAAAGCCGGCCGAGGAGCAGGTGATCTTCCATGCTGTCCGGCTCGAGCCGCACGATTTGCTCATACTGTTCGATCGCCAGCTTGAGCACGCTATCCGAGCCGTTGCCGGCTTGCATGTCGCCCAGCGACCGCAGATAAATTCTGCCCAGCAGGCGGCGTGCTTCCAGGTTATTCGGATTCTTCTTGATGATGTCCTGCGCCTCAACCACGGCGTCGCGGATGCGGCCTGTCTTGGCGTATAGCTCGGCCAATCCTGAAGTTAAATAAGCCGAGTTTGGATCGGCGTCGATCGCTGCGCGGTATTCTTCAATCGCCTTATTGGCGAGGTCGCTGCGACCGTAAGTCGCGACCTGCTCCTCGTACATGTGCGCGAGACAGAAGTGGTAATAGGCAGCCGCCCGGTCAGGTCCCTTGCCCTTTGCGGCCAAGGCCGCCGCGGCGGCCGAGTTGCCGGAAGAGTTCGCGGCAGGATTCTCGGAAGGAGAATTTGCACCCGCCGGTTTCGTTTGCGCCGGAGAGTCCGAACGTGAGGCCGGTGAATTCGCAGGAGATGCGAGCGCGGTCTGCGCCATTAAAAATGAGACCGTAAGAAGAAAAACAAACCCAAACTGTCTTTTCATGAACCGTCCTGCGGAAATGCCCCGCCTTTTCCTTGGATGCCGAATCGCCACCCTCCGGATTTCCCTATTCTACCTTGGCTCGGCGCAAGCGGGAAGAAAGCCGGGGCCGCCTGGAATCCACTAGTACAGGGGCTTTGGGAGCAATGGAGGCACGGGGTCCGCCTGTGCTTGCGTGACTTCAGCCAGTGAAAAGAACGCCGAATCCACCGGTTCTTGCGAGATAGAATGAGGCGCCGGTAGCCAAACGGCGCGGCTCGTCAGTGGCGAAAGTGCCGCACTCCCGTAAAGATCATCGCCAACCCCAGCCGGTCGGCAGCTTCGATCACTTCCTGATCGCGCACCGAGCCACCGGGCTGAATGACTGCGGTCGCCCCGGCTTTGGCGATCTCCTCGACTCCGTCGGGGAAAGGGAAGAACGCGTCCGAAGCCGCCACGGTGCCCTTTAACGGAAGCTGCGCTTTCATCGCGCCGAGCTTGCAGGAATCCACGCGGCTCATCTGGCCCGCGCCGACGCCTACGGTTTGTCCGTCGCGCGCGTACAAGATTGCATTCGACTTCACGTGCTTGCAGACCTTCCACGCAAAAAGCAAAGCGCGCTTTTCTTCCGCCGTGGGCGTGCGCGTGGTTACAACTTTTAAATCTGATTCAGCCAGTCTGTGCAGGTCCGCATCCTGCACGAGCATCCCGCCAGAAATATTTTTTAACACCCAAGCCTGCTGGCCGGCCGGAACCTCGACCAGGCGCAGATTCTTTTTTGACGCGAATATTTCTTTGGCCGCCGGATCGAATGACGGGGCCGCAATCACTTCTAAGAACAACTTCGCCATCTCGCCGGCGGCGGCGGCATCCACCGGCCGGTTCACACCAATAACGCCGCCGAATGCCGATACGGGATCGCACTCCAGCGCCCGCACATACGCCTCGGCAAGCGTCTTTCCGTTCGCCGCGCCGCAAGGATTCGTGTGCTTGATGATTCCGCAGAAGGGCTCGTCAAACTCTTGCGCCAGATCCCATGCCGCCTGCAAATCGACGATGTTGTTGAATGAAAGCTCTTTGCCTTGCACCTGGACGCCGTGCGCGACGCCCGAGCCTGAATCGTCCGCATACATCGCCGCCTTCTGATGCGGGTTCTCGCCATATCGCAGGTCCATCTGCTTGCGAAACGACAGGCGCAGGGTCGCGGGAAAACCGGCTTTCGGAGACAAGTCAAAGTTCGCGCCGACGCGCTCCAGCGTTGACGCAATCGCCGAATCGTATGCCGCCGTTGTCGCAAAGGCCTTCTGCGCCAGCCGCCATTTCGTCTCTTTCGAAAGCGCGCCGCCGGATCGCGCCATTTCGTCCGCGATGGCTTCGTAGTCGGACGGAGACGTCACCACCGCCACATCCTGAAAGTTCTTCGCCGCCGAACGAATCATTGAAGGGCCGCCAATGTCGATGTTCTCGATCAGCTCTTCGAAATGCACGTCTGGCTTGGCGGCGGTCTTTTCGAAGGCGTAAAGATTTACGACGACCATGTCGATCGCCGGAATGCCATGCTCGGCGACGGCCGCGCGATGTCCCGCATCTTCGCGCCGATGCAGAATGCCGCCATGTACTTTGGGATGGAGCGTCTTGACGCGGCCATCCAGCATCTCGGGAAAGCCCGTGAGATCGGAAATGTCTTTGACCGCGATGCCGGACTCGCGCAGCAGCTTCGCAGTTCCTCCGGTTGAGACCAGTTCGACTCCAAGACCGGAAAGCTTTCGCGCAAAATCAACCAAGCCCGATTTGTCAGTAACGCTAAGAATGGCGCGTTGAACCTTCGACATGACCACCGCCTTCACAGGAATAAAAAATGAAAAAGTAGAACAAGAATTTTAGCAGCAAGAAAGGCACGACACGGAATGCGGTGGTAGGAAGGAATCGGATCGGACTGTGATCGGGGAGTTAGAACTGAGAACTGACGACTGGCGACTGAGAATTGTGCTACTTCTTCGCTTTAGCCTTAAGCTTGGCGCGGCCATCCTGCATTTCGACCGAGTACACGACGCTATCACAGCCATGCTGCTTGCGAATCTCAGTGGTTTTCTTTTTCACGAAGGCCGCGAATGAATCGAAGCTTCCACCAGCATCCTCGCCCGCGGTCTGCTTGGCGGTGTTCAGAGCCTTGTAAAGAGACTCGACCTTTTCGCGTTCAGACTCCGCATCCGAACACTGCACCGAGAACGGCTCGTCGGCCTTCTTGGCAGCGCGGCCCACGCCATACACTGGCCGCGTTTCCCGTTCGCTGCTGCTGGCCACGCCCTGCACCGAAAGAAGCGCGTCCTGCGGCCGGCGATAGCCCTCTTCCCGAATGCGCGTCTTCTTGCGCCAAAGATCGCTCTGAATGGCGTAGCGCTGTGCCATTTCGTTATAGCGATAACGCTGAGCGAAATTCATCCGCGTGCCGTCGCTGAACTTGCGAATCAGGTTGGTCACGCGCCATTCAATGTCGGAGGGGGGCCGCTTGGTAGGGTTGCTGAAGAAAATCTCGTACTCGATCTTCAGCCGGCGCAGCTGGTCGTTGAGTAGGTTCAACTCTTCATCGACGCTTATGCTTCCGGCCACGGACATTCCTCGAGCCATAGGTTAACCTTCGGCAGATCGCGGAAGGCAGATACCCTCCGGTCAGTTACGAGAGTAGTACGAAGGTCATGTACCAATGCAGATCGAATTGCAGATTGTCGATTTCAGATTGCAGATTTTAGGAACGTCGCAGGAAGGGCTCGCTTTCGAATGGGCGGGGAATTTGCAGTTCAAAATCTGCAATCTAAAATCTGAAATCTGCGATCGGGCTCACTTGCCGCTCGACGCCATTTTCTTGACCATGGCCAGCACCAGCTTGCGATCGCTGTCGTTCAAATTGACCGAATATCGCCGCATCTGGCTCAAGAAGCGCACCTCGTCGTCGGAGAGCTGAGGCAGTCCCTTGTGGCCGTTGGTGTTTCCTTCCACGAAGAATTGCGACAGAGGCATATCCATGGCGCTGGCAATCTTCGCGAGAGTATCGAGCGACGGAATCGTATGGCCGTTTTCCACGCGCGACAGGTAGCAGCGAAGCAAGCCGGTGCGCTTTTCGATGTCGCCCTGCGACATGCTTCTCTGCAAGCGGTTATTTCGGATGGTCTCGCCGATTTTCATAAGGCTCGATGAACCACGTATCCCGGACATGAACCAGAAAATTACAAATCAGAACGGAGAAGATAGCGTGCATAGTAACCAGAAGGGCACCGTCTGGCAAGTGGAAATTCCAGGCTGTGAATTTTGGCCGAAATCCGAAGAAATTTTGAGATCGAATGCAACTTCTTCTCCGCGGATCGACGCAGATTTTCACGGATCGGGCTTTGTCTTTTAAATTCGTCCCTCGTTCATGGCCCGAGGAGCGGAGACGAAGTTCGTCCTGTGAGTTCTCAGCCTACTTCTTTAACGTCGCCGCCAGGAAGGCGACGGTACGAGTCCAGGCATCGGCCGCATCCGCCTCCCGATAACCAGTCTTATTGTTCGGATTCTCAAACGCATGTCCGGCATCGGAATAAATTGTCACCTCGATTTTCTTCCCCAATTTCTCCATCGCCGCCTGAAATTGCCTCACGTCCGTGGGCGTGATCCCGAGATCCTGCGCGCCAAAGAACCCAAGGATCGGCGCCTGAATTTTCTTGAGTTCGTCCGGATCGGTTGCCAGGCGCCCATAGTTGATGACATCCGCCGCGAGGGCTGGCTCCCCGAGGGCGACATCCAGCGAATAGCCCCCGCCCATGCACCAACCAATGGCGCCGATACGATCCTTCTTCACATTCGGCTGCGCCGCCAGGTAGGCGTAGGCGGCCTTCAAATCGCGCTTCGCCCTATCCTCGGGGACGCCGCGCATCAATTCATGGGCCATCTCCGCGTTATCGGCGACCTTCCCGCGATAGAGATCGACCGCCAGCGCCACATAGCCCTGATCGGCAAGTTTCGAGGCCTGTTCCTTGACCCAGTCATTCAATCCCCACCACTCATGAATCACAATCAGCGCCGGGAACGGCCCCTTGCCTGCCGGCGTATAGATCATGCCGTTGACAGTCTCGTCGCCGGACTTGTAAGAGACGGCCTTGCCGTCAGCTGCAAACCCCAACTCTGAGAACAAAGACACGCAGAAAAACAGCGCCAGCGCTACCGCAAACGTTTTCATAGATTCTCCCCCAGAAGATTCAACTTCCTCGCCGCGGATCAACACGGATTGTCGCGGATATTTCTTTGTCTTTTAAACTCTGAGGGAAGAAATTGTAACTCAGTGAACAGTCGAGCCACAGAAGAGAAATGTCACCCCCCCGACCTTTCGGCGGATCGCAACCAAACCCTTCAACCACAGTGGGCACGGGGGATCAGAGGGGAAAAGCTACTGTATCGCCAATTCCGCGCGTAGGGATTTTCCCAAGATTGCCTGGTGATCGGCTGCGAGCTTTGCTCTGTTTGAAGTCAGATAGAAAACGTCAATCGCCATCTGGCCTTCGGTTTCGATGAGGGCGATTTCGATGTTGCAGTCATGTTTCGACATTACCGAGCACATGCGATAGAGCAGCGCTGGACGATCCTGAGCGATCACTTGCAACAGCGTGCTGTGGGCGGAGGAGTGATCGTCGAATTCGATCTGGGTCGGAACTTTCACTTTTGTTGGGTTGGTCTTTTCCGATTTCAGGCGATCGCGCAACATGCGGGCTATGTCGGCTTCGTCTTTTACGACGGACTCGATGCTCTTTTTCAGGCGGTCCCATTCCTGGATGTTCATTTCCAACGTCCGAAAACGGTCGGTGAAGTAGAAAGTGTCAACCACGATGCCGGCGGCGTTCGAAAATGCGTTGGCCTTGACGATATTCATTCCCCAGGCGGCGAGCGCGCCCGAGACCGACGCAAACAGAAAGGGACGGTCGGTGGTGAGCAGCGTTAGTTCGTACCAGTGACGCACCTGCTTGAGACTGCACTCGATGCCGTTTTGACCGAGGCGCGAGGCCATCTCAGTGTGGGCTAGAACGTCGGTCGCGGCGTGAATTTGGAGATAGCGCTGCGGTAAGCCTTCCAGAAAGGCGTTGATCTTCTTTCCGGCGACGGCGGCTAGTGAGTGTAAGTGCGCGAGATTCGCGATGCCGACGTCATGCACGGAGCCGGTGTGAAGGCGTTCGTCGGCGCTGCGGCTCAGATAGTTGGCGCTGGCGATGTAGAGCTGCCAGAGATTGTCCGCCTTCCATGGCGTCATGGCCTCGGGGTTGACGGCTTTGATGTCGGCGTAGGTCATGAGGCAAAGCATTTTGAGGCGCTCGGGCGCGCCGACTTTTTCCGCGAACGATCGAACATTGGCGGGATCGAAGACGTCGCGGCGCATGGCGGCTGACATTTCGAGGTGGTTGGCGACGAGATAGCGCAGAGTGTCGTGGTCGGCGGCGTCGAGGTCGAGGCGCTCGGCGCAGGTTTCGGTGAGCTGGAGGCTGGCTTCTACGTGATTGTCGCCCGGCGCGCCTTTGCCGGAATCGTGCAGAAGCAAGCTCAAGTACAGAAGCTCGGGTTGCTCCAGTTCTGCGAGGAGCGCGGCAAAGCGCTGGTCCCATTCGGATTTCGACTCTTTTAGACGATGCAGGTTTTCGATGGCGAGGAAGGAATGCTCGTCGACCGTGTAGCGATGATAGAAGTCGCGGACGACGAGGGCTTCAATCCCCTTTAGCTCGGGCAGCAGCAAAGTAAGCAGACGAAGCGCGTTCATGGCGCGCAGAGCGTCGGCCGCATGGGGTTGCAGCAGAGTTTCTTGCAGATAGAGCCAGAGTTCGCCTCCTCGCGGGGGCGTGGAGGCCAGCGCAGGCAGAGCCTGCTCGATTTTGAATTCGGTGGTGGTGCTCAGCTTGAGGCCGTGCTCGGCCATGAAGTGGAACAGGCCGAGGAGTTTTTCCGGATCCTGGAGGGCGCTCGGCTGCTGGAGAAAGATGAGGCCATCGACTACCGAGAAATCGTTGCTGGGAATTTTGCTGCGCCATCCCTGGAATTGCCGGTACAAGGAGGACCACGCGGCGGGGATTTCTTCGATCAGTTGGGTGCAGACGCGATGCGCGCCGCGGACGTGACCGAAGTAGATGCGCATCCAGTCGGCGGTACTGGTGATCTCGGAGTCGGGCGCGCCGATTTTGCGGGCGGCGGCTTCCTCCTGCGCGTCCCAACTGAGGGTGTTGTCGTGGCGGCCATGGCGGAAGTGCAGGAAGCAACGCACCGACATCTGGAAATCGAGCGCGGTATCGAAGGAGCGGCGCGAAGAAACGGGCAGGAGCGTGGCCGGGTCGGGCCACAGCTTAAGTTTTTCCATCGCCGAGATGAGCGCGAGCCATTGGGTGACGTTGTAGTCGCGGAGGCCGCCGGGGCCGTCTTTTACGTTGGGCTCGAGGTGGAAGACTGTGTTGGCAAATTTGTGGTGGCGGGTGCGCGTGAGTTCGCCCAGATTTTCGATCAGTGCGTGGGAGTCGCGTGCAACCAGGCGCGGGACGGACTTTTCGCGCAAGCGGGTGAAGAGTTCGCGGTCGCCGGCGAGGTAGCGGCAGTCGAGCAGCGAGATGGCGAATTCCACATTGTTCCGATCGAGGCGCTCGCATTCGGCAAGGCTGCGGCTCGCGGGACTGAGCTTCATTCGCAGGTCCCAGAGTTCCTGCGAGAAACGGCGGATGGAATCTTTGAATTCGGTTTCGGTATCGCCCGAGGCGTGAAGAAAGAGCAGATCGATATCGGAGTGGGGAAAAAGCCAGCCGCGTCCGTAGCCTCCGGTAGCGACCAATGCGAAATTCTTTGGGGTCGTTGGTTCGGCGTTCGTTGGTTCGGCGCGAGTCGGGCCGGGGGAGATGATTTCAGTCCAGAGGCGACGGACGATGGAATCGACGAGCGCGGTTCGTTCGGAGATGGCGGCGCGTCCATCCCCCGCGCCGGCAAAGCGCCGCTCGATGGCGGCGGATTCGCTCGTGTAGAGTTCTCGCAACTCACCACTTACGCTTGCCACGGCGCTCATCCCGATGATACCCCTCCGAGTAAGTAAGAATTCTGGCGCGGGAGGGAGGCCGCGCTTCGCTGGCGCTCGTTCTACGAAGCGCTATAACGCGCTGTCGCCGCGGTCGCCGTTGCGAATGCGGATGGCTTCGTCGATACGCGAGCGAAAAATTTTGCCGTCGCCGATCTTGCCGGTGCGGGCTGCCGCGACGATGGCCTGCTCGACTTTTTCAACCATATCGTCGGCGAGCACGATCTCCAGCTTGGCTTTGGGAATGAGATCGACGGTATATTCGCGGCCGCGATAAAACTCGGTGTGGCCTTTCTGGCGGCCGTGACCTCTGGCCTCGAAGACGGTGATGCCCTCAACGCCGATCTCGTGCAGAGCGTCTTTCACCGCGTCCAATTTCGAGATTTGAATGATTGCTTCGATCTTTGTCATGTTGTCGTCTTCAGCCGTATCCGTTGTTCGAGCGTCGCCTTCAATCGCGACTCACGCGGCAGCTACGCGGGCGATTCCCAATAGTAGCCTTCCTCGCCGTGCTGCGAGAGATCGAGCCCTTGCGTCTCCTGATCTTCCGTCACGCGCAGGCCAAGCACCGCGTCCACAATCTTCAGGATCACCAGAGTTCCGACTATCGCCAAGACCCACGCGATGGCGACTCCCACCAATTGATTGATTAGCTGGTGCGTATTGCCCTCGAGCAGTCCGGAGGGAAGTGTGTTGCCTCGTGCGTCCTTGAACATTGGGTTGACGGCGCTGGCGGCGAAAACGCCGGTCAGCAGGGCTCCGAGTGTGCCGCCCGCACCGTGAACTCCGAACGCATCGAGCGAGTCGTCATATCGGAAACTATTCTTGACCTTCGTGACCATCAGGTAGCAGACAACGCCGGCGGCGAGTCCGATCACGATCGCTGACATGGGAGAGACGAAACCTGCGGCCGGGGTAATCGCTACCAGGCCAGCTACCGCGCCCGAAATTGCGCCCAGCGCGCTCGGCTTGCCGTTGCGCAGCCATTCCGCGGCGCTCCATCCCACTACAGCCGCGGCTGCGCCAAAATGTGTGGCCACGAAGGCGCTGGTGGCGAGGCTGCCCGCCGACAACGCGCTGCCGGCATTGAATCCAAACCATCCTACCCAGAGCAGACACGCGCCAATAAAGCTGAGCACGACGCTGTGCGGAGGCATGGCTTGCTTGGGATAGCCTAGGCGAGGTTTTAGATACAAAGCACAGACCAGCGCGGAAACTCCGGATGTCACATGAACGACCGTGCCGCCGGCGAAATCAAGACACGGGAAACGCCCGCCCAGCGAGGCGTTCAGCAGACCGCCCTTGCCCCAGACCATGTGCGCCATCGGGGCATACACAATGAGCGACCACAGCACCATAAACAAACACATGGCGCTGAACTTCATTCTCTCGGCAAAGGCTCCGGTGATGAGCGCCGGGGTGATGATGGCGAACATCAACTGGTAGATCATGAAGGTCTGCAAGGGAATGGTCGCGGCGTAATCGGGATCGGGATGCGCTCCCACCCCGCGCAGGAAGATGTTGTGCAGGCCGCCAATGAAGCTGTTACCAGAGGAAAAGGCGAGGCTGAAGGCGATGAATCCCCAGAGCAGGGTCACGATGGCCATCATCGCGAAACTCTGCATCATGGTTGCTAGAACATTTTTTTTGCGCACCAGGCCGCCGTAGAACAAGGCCAGGCCTGGGCCGGTCATCATCAAGACCAGGGCCGCGCTCGTCAGCATCCAGGCGTTGTCGCCGGAGGATTTGGCGTCGGCGACGGCCTGTTCGAGGTTGGCGATCTTGGCGGCGTCGGTCGTCGGCGCCGCCGATGGAGTTGGGCTGGCAGTCTGCGCCTGCGCGCAGACTGCCAACAGGCACACGATCAATGCCAGGACAACAAACTCCGCCGTTCTCGCCATTTCAGGTGTAGCTCCTCACTCGTGGAAACGGTTGCGACATAACATTAGCCTCGGGGTCGCGCTTACGGAAATCGAAACTATTTATCTTAGTGATTGGAAAAGCTTATGCCGTGGGCAAGGCAAGCGGCGAGTAACGAGCGGCGATCTAGAAGTACAGCCTAGCGGCGGCGTGACGCCCCCCCAATTGACGGCGACGACTGTTCTGCGGTTGGATGGAAGCTGCGTGGAATCTGCGCCTCCTATCTTCGACCCCCAATCACGGCGGTTGCGCCGGCTGGATACCATCTGGCTGATCATCTGGCTGGTTTTTATTGGCGTGCTCGCGGCTCTGCCTCCGGAACTGGAATGGCATAAGCAGGTTATCCTGTTGGCGATCGGCGTTGTGCAGGTGCTGGAAAGCCGGATTGTCGCGCGCTTTGAACCGCGCGGGGTTGCTTACGTCATCCTGTTGAAGATCCTGCTGGCCACGATTCTGATCGATCACACCGGCGAAATCAGTATCAACAGCAGCTACTGGCCGATCTACTTCCTTCCAGTCGTCACGGCGGCTCTGTATTGCGGTACCTGGATGACGCTTTTCTGGACGCTGATTGCTTCCGCCACCTATTGCTCGTATCTGTACCCGGCGATGCAGGAGTATGAGATCACCGCCGACGCAATTGGTTTGCTCATACTTCGCAACATGTTTTTCTTCCTCGCGGCGATGGTGGTCAATCGATTTTCCGAGCAGAGCCGGCACCAGACACAGCTTTATCGCGAATTGGCAGAGCGGCTCGCAGAGACCAACCGGCGACTGGAGCATGCGCAAGCCGAGGCACGGCGGTCGGAGCGGCTCGCGGCTTTGGGGCAGCTCTCGGCCGGGCTCGCGCATGAGATTCGGAATCCACTGGGCGTCATCAAAGGATCGGCGGAGATGCTGACGCAGAAGCTCGAGGCGTCGGATGAGTTGTCGCGCGAGCTGGCGGGCTATATTTCGACGGAGGTCAACCGATTGAGTGCGCTCGTTACCGAGTTTCTGGATTTCGCGCGTCCCCTCCACGCCCAATTGCAGCCTGGCTACGTGACAGGGGTGCTTGACCGGGCGCTGGAAATTGTTGCGTTCCGCTGGAAGGGCAAGGCGGTGAGCGTGGAGCGGCAGTATGCAGACGGGCTGCCGATGGTTCCACTCGATGAGAGTTTGTGCGAGCAGGCATTTCTGAATCTTGTACAGAATGCGTACGAGGCGATGGAGGAGAACGGCGGCACATTGCGCGTGGAAGCTCGGATGGCCTCGGTGAATGGGCGTGAAGGAATGCAGGTGATTTTGGCGGATACTGGTCCGGGGATTCCGGATGAGTTGCGGGAGGAGATCTTCAATCCTTTTGTGACTACGAAGAAGACCGGCGTGGGACTGGGGCTCTCAATTGTGTCGAAGATTGTGGACGGGCACCAGGGATCGATTCGGGTGGAGAATGCCGCGGAGGGTGGGGCGAGATTTACGCTGTTCTTTCCTCTAGAAGAAACTGGCGAGCCACATCCCGCCAGAGCGACCATGGGGGGATAGAAAAATTCATAATTGAAAGCGCAGCGAACGGGAACGACGACAGATGCCAACCATTCTCATTGTCGAAGATGAAGCCAAGATGCGGCGGCTGCTTGAATTGAACCTGGGCGAGGACGGGTTCAAGACGCTCTCGGCCGGTGACGCTGAGACCGGGCAGAAGCTGCTCGCTTCCGAGACCGTGCATCTCGTGCTGACTGATCTCAAGCTTCCGGGCATGAGCGGCCTGGAATTTTTGCAGGCGGCGAAGCGGCAAAATGCGGCGTTGCCGATCGTGGTGATGACTGCGTTCGGATCGGTCGAAACCGCGGTCGAGGCGATGAAGGCAGGCGCGAGCGATTACGTACTCAAGCCATTTTCGCTGGCCGAAATGCGGATGGTGGTGCGCAAGGAACTTGATCATTCGCGATTGCAGGAAGAAAACCGCTCGCTTCGCGAGGCGCTGGGGCAGAAGTATAGCCATCCGAATATTGTGGCGCGCAGCCCGAAAATGCAGGAGGTGCTGGCGACCGTCGAACGTGTGGCGCCGACCAATTCGACCGTGCTGCTTGGCGGAGAAAGCGGAGTGGGCAAGGATCTGATCGCGCGCGCGATTCACGAAAAGTCACGGCGGGCTTCGGGGCCATTCGTCAAGATCAACAGCAGCGCGATCCCGGAGAATTTGCTGGAGAGCGAGCTATTCGGCTACGAGAAAGGCGCATTCACCGGAGCTGTGACGAGCAAGCCGGGAAAATTTGAACTGGCGGACAAGGGGACGCTGTTTCTCGATGAGATCGGCGACGTGCCGGCGGCGATTCAGGTGAAACTTCTGCGCGTGCTACAAGAGCGCGAGTTTGAAAGGCTGGGTGGTACCCGTACCGTCAAAGTTGATGTGCGGCTGCTGGCCGCCACCAACCGCGATCTACGCGCCGCGCTTGAAGAGGGAACTTTTCGGGAGGATCTTTATTACCGGCTGAACGTTGTGCCGATCGATATCGCGCCGCTGCGGGAACGCAAGGAAGATATTCCCGAGCTGGCAAATCTTTTTCTGGCGCGGTTCGCGAAAGATTCAGGACGGCCGCTGAGCGGGATTTCTCCGGCAGCGATGCAGATTCTCGTTGGCCATTATTGGCCGGGGAATGTGCGCGAATTGCAGAACGTGATCGAACGCGCTTGCGCGCTGGCGGCGGGGCCGGAGCTTACCGCGGACGACGTGCAACTTGACGTGCCGCGCCATCGCTCCGGCACGGGAGCGAACGAGCGGTTTTTGCCGGAGGGCATGACGCTCGACCAGTGGGAAGACGAGATGATTCGCGAGGCCCTGAAGCGCGCGGCCGGCAATAAGTCGCAGGCTGCGCGGTTGCTGGGACTCTCGCGCAATGCGTTGCGGTACCGGCTGTCGAAGATTGGAATCGAGGATAGTGAGGAGGGGTGAGGCATTGCAGATTGTAGATTTCAGATTGCAGAAGTAAAGCCGAAACCCTCACCAGTGCGATCTGACGTCAGTGGCGCCAGAAACAAAAGGCCGGGCGATTTTGCCCGGCTTTTCGTGGTGAGAAACTGTCCAAGTGCTGGGTTAAGCGGGAGCAGTTTCCCTTCAAATTCTCTGTCCGTAATTCGTCTGCTACGCGTCCATCCGCGATCACCGTTGCGCGGTGGAGGCGCTCGTCACTAATCCTTACATCAATCCTTACATCACCATCGCGAGGCCTTCGAGCTCGCGTTCGAGCACCGGCAGAGAACAACCGGCCATTTCCACCCGGCCGACGGCGTCAATCGCCGCTTCCGGTGAAACTCCGTACCCGCGCCCCATCAGGAAGACCTGCAATACTTCGGCAGCTTCCCGCGAGTCGAGCATCCCACTTTGCAGGAGGTCGTTGCGCAGGGCTGACAGCTCCGTCACCGTAAATCGATCTCTCATGCTGTCTCTCATTGCCGTCCTCACCTTCGGCTGCCTTCTAGCTCATTAGAGTCATCGGCAGCCTAGTTCGTTGCATGCAATTCAAATGCCGTAACCATGGTACTTCCCCATAGGGCCTTTCCTGACTCCGCTATTCATTAAAACCCGAGAATTTGCCGAAGGTTGCGAGCCACGAGGCTGCGAGCTGAAATCAGGCCGTAGAGACAAACCGTTGACAAAATGACGCAGCGCGTCGTTTTGGCGCGACACAAAACCGCGCGTGGCATAGCACTAAAGTCTGGCTGTCGTGTGACGAACTTAGGCGCTTAGGATGCGTCGATTTTGGCGGCGTCGACGAGCATGATGGGAATGTCGTCTTGAATGGGGTAGACGCGGCGGCACTCGCCGCATTTGAGGCTCGTGTTGTTGTTGACCAGAACGACCGGCTTCTTGCAGATCGGGCAGACGAGCATCTCGAGGAGATCCTGAGGAATCATGACGGATCCATTGTAGCGCCTCGCTCAGTCTGCCTGCGGGCGCTTTCCGGCGCGCGCTTTTTCGGCACACCGTGATCGATCGGACGATACGACCAGACGATACGATAAAATCGCAAGTTCAATTCCCAAGCAAGCGAGGTTCAATGACAGCCAGGATTCTGGATGGCACGAAGTTGGCGGCTGAAATTCGCGCTGAAGTTGCTCGCGAGGTAAGGGCGCTCGCCGCTACGGGAATTCAGCCGGGGCTGGCGGTGGTGCTCGTGGGCCACAATCCCGCGTCGGAAGTTTACGTTCGCGGAAAGGTAAAGAGTTCCGCAGAGGTCGGGTTGTACAGCGAACAACACTCGCCCGCGGAAACAACGACTACGGAAGAACTGCTGACGCTGATCGAGTCGTTGAACCGGAGGGATGAGATCGACGGAATTCTTGTACAGCTCCCGCTGCCGGCTCATGTGGACTCGAAACGCGTGTTGCTGGCGGTCGATCCCGCGAAAGACGTGGACGGATTCCATCCGATGAACGTTGGATACCTCTCAACCCAGCGGCCGGGGCTGGTGCCTTGTACACCGGCGGGCGTGATGGAGATTCTGAAGCGGAGTTCGATTCCCGTAGCGGGGCAGGAGGCGGTGGTTGTGGGCCGCAGCGATATTGTCGGGAAACCAGTGGCCATGCTGCTGCTCAATCAGAACGCGACGGTTACCGTTTGTCACTCGAAGACGCGAGACCTGCCGGGCGTTTGCCGGCGCGCGGATATTCTGGTGGCGGCCATTGGGCGAGCCGGGATGGTGACGCGCGATTTCGTCAAGGCGGGTGCGACCGTGATTGATGTCGGGATTAATCGAGTGACGGACCGGCTTGAGTTCGACCGGTTATTTTCGGGAAATGCCAAGCGGCTGGAAACCTTTCTGGCGAAGGGTTCGACACTTGTCGGAGATGTGCATCCGGAGGTGGCGGATGTTGCCGGGGCGATTACACCGGTCCCCGGTGGGGTGGGACCGCTGACCATCGCCATGCTGATGTCGAATACGGTTAAGGCGGCCAAACTTCGTCGCGGAGGCGGAAGGGCGGAGGGCGGGGGGTCAGAGGTCGGAGGTTAAATCCTAAGTTCGAGGATTTTTACCTCTGCCGTCTCACCTCTAACCTCCGACTTCGTGTTTCCCTCCGTGCTAAATTCGTTCCGTCATTGATCAAGACTTCGTTGTTCAAAACTACATGATCAAACTTGGCCTGACCGGCGGGATCGCCAGCGGCAAATCGGCCGTCGGCGAAATGTTCGTCAAACTGGGGGCGCACCTTATCCAGGCCGACGCGATTGCTCACTGGCTGATGGAACCGGGGCGGCCGGTGTATGAAGAGGTTGTCCGGAAGTTTGGGGCTGGCATCGTTAATTCTGATCGGACCATCAATCGGTCCAAGCTGGCGGAGGCCGCATTTGGGGCGGCGACTGGGGCGACGCCTCGAGTCAAGGAACTGAACGCCATTGTTCATCCGGCTGTGATCGCCCATGAAAACGAATGGATGAAGGACATTGGAGCGCGCGACCCGAACGCGATTACGATCGTGGAGGCCGCGCTCATCCTCGAAGCCGGGGCCGCTGAGCGATTCGACTATCTGGTTGTTGTCACGTGCAGACCGGAGCAACGAATTGAGCGACTGGCGCGACGGCTCGGGATTTCGGAAGACGCGGCGCGGGCTGAGGTTGCTCGGCGAATGGCGGCTCAGATAGCGGATGAAGAGAAGATCAAAGCCGCCGATTTTCTGATCGACAATTCCGGGGCGCTGGAAGCGACGGAGCGGCAGGTGCGGGAAGTCTTCGCGGCGCTTACGCTCGGCAGCGGTGGATCTACAACATCAATATCCTAGACCGCGGAGAACGCTGAGCACAGAACGAAGAGGACGTGGAGAGCTATGACATGAGAACTATGGCGTGGGAACTATGCCAGCAACCGGGCCGCGTCTTTGGCGAAGTAGGTGAGGATTATGCTCGCTCCCGCGCGGCGGATGCTTACCAGCGATTCCATCATCACTCGGTCGCGGTCGATCCAGTTGTTACGGGCGGCGGCCTCGATCATGGCGAATTCGCCGGAGACCTGGTAGGCGGCTAGAGGAAGATCGAACCGTTCGCGGGCGGCAGCGATTACATCCAGATATGGCAATGCCGGCTTGATCATAATCATGTCCGCGCCTTCCTCGATGTCGAGCGCGATCTCGCGCATGGCTTCGCGAAAGTTTGCGGGATCCATCTGATACGAACGGCGGTCGCCAAACTGCGGCGTCGAATCTGCGGCCTCGCGAAATGGACCGTAGAAGCCCGAAGCGAATTTCGCGGCATAGGAAAGAATGGGCGTGTTCTCGTAACCGGCTTTGTCGAGCGCGGCGCGAATCGCGCCGACGCGTCCGTCCATCATGTCGGACGGCGCGATGATATCGACTCCGGCCTGCGCCAATGAGACTGACGTGCGCGCCAGCAGTTCCAGTGTCGCATCGTTGACGATCTCATATTCTTCCAGTTCGGCACGAGCCGCTTTATCCGTCGCGTTGTTGAGATTCTTCCGAGACTTGATGACTGCGACTTTCTTCGAAGCGGTTCGCGCGGCTGCACCGAGCGAGCGCGGGCTGGCCTTCACGATTCCGCAGTGTCCGTGCGAGGTGTATTCGCAGAGGCAAACGTCACCCATGACGAGCATGTCGCTCACTTCACTCTTGATCGCTCGCGTCGCCTCCTGAACGATGCCATCTGCCGCCCAGGCGCCGGTTGCCATTTCATCTTTCTTCTCCGGCAGGCCGAACAGAATGACCGAGAGCACGCCCAGGCTGCGGGCTTCGCGGACTTCTTTGACGGCCTCATCCACAGACAGATTGAAAACGCCGGGCATGGAGCCGACTTCCTTGCGGACGCCTTTCCCAGAGCAGACGAATAGTGGATAGACGAAGGCTTCCGGGGTAAGGCGCGTTTCGCGAACGAGGGAGCGAAGCGTCTCGTTTTGGCGCATGCGGCGCAGGCGGGTTGCCGGGAATGCCATAGGCAAATTCTAGCAGCCGAACCGCAGGCAGCGGTCGGGCAACCGCATCCTAATTGCAATGTCGGTCCAGGCAGCCCGGATCGTAAGCTGCCGATTGAGAGGACACGCGGTCGGGTTACTTCGGTAACCACCGGTAACGCAGCAGTGATCTCAACATAACGTTCGGAAAACACTAAGATACGGAGTAGTGTCCCTCCGCCCCATTTCGTCGCTCCTCTGCGGGATTAGTCTGCTCGCGGCCTTTGCATTGGCGCCGGTGGTGTTTCCGGATGCCGGCTTCCGTCTTGCCCTGGGAGATCTGGTTCCGCTGGCGGTGCTGCTGGCGGCGGTCTACTTCTCTTTTCAAAATGCCCTGGACAGCCGTGGGCATCGGCGCCTGTTCTGGGGATTGATCACTGCCAGCCTGGCCATGTGGGCTTTCAACCTGAGTTGCTGGGCCTGGTATGAAGTCGTGCTGCACAGGCCGATGCCCGAGCCCTATGCGGGCGACGTTGTGTTGTTCCTGCATGTGGTGCCGATGATGGCGGCGGTCGCCGTTCGTCCCAGCGATGGGGATGGGAATGAAGGGCGATTCATCAACACTCTGAATCTCCTGATCTTGCTGGGATGGTGGGTGGTCATCTATGCGTTCTTCGTTTTCCCCGACGAATATCTGGTGACAAACGTTCCGACTTATACCCTGCGTTGGGATCTGCTTTACGTGGTGGAAGGCATGATGCTGGTCGGACTGTCAGCGAGCGCGTACTTTTCGAGTTCGGGATCGTGGCGCAAGGTTTATGGGTGCATCTTCGCCGGGAGTTTTCTCTACACCTTTGCGTCGGAAGCCATGAATGCGGCAATTGCGCGCGGCGTCTACCGTACGGGTAGCTTGTATGACATTCCGTTTCTGGCTTCGATTCTGACCTTTCTCGCCGTAACTTTGGTTGGACGGCGCTCGCTCGGCGAAGTCATGACCACGCCCGTACGCTCGAAAACGCGAGGTTTGGTGGCTCCGGTGTTTGCGCAGTTGGCGCTGCTTTCGTTGCCGGTCCTGGGATATGCGGCGCTGTTTCTAAGTCACGACTCGCTCCATCTTCGGCACGTTCGGTTTGGTGTGGCGATGGGTGGCGTGGCCATTCTGGCCTTCTTTATTTTCTTGAAACAATACTTGCTCGATCAGCGGCTGGTGGACCTTCTCAATCGATCGCGGCAGAGCTTCGATAATCTCGAACGGCTGCAGGGGAGGGCAATTCTGCAGGCGAAGCTGGCGTCGCTTGGAGAATTGGTGGCGCTGGCAGCTAGTGAACTGGAGTATCCGCTGTCGGCGATTCTTGAGAGCAGCGATCAGATGGCTGCCAACGGCAATCTCACGATCGAGCAGCTCGCGAATGCGCAGAAGATCGGACAGCAGGCACGGCGCACGCGCGAGTTGGTAGGCGATCTGGCGAGCTTTGCGCAGCAGACTGCGGGAGAAAAAGTTCCACTGGATGTGAAACCGCTGCTGCAGCGTGCCGTCCAGATGGAAGGATTCAAACTCGAAAACCGAAACATCAGCCTGATCGTCGAAAGTGTGGACAGCGTGCCCCGCGTTCTGGGCAACTCGAATCAGCTCCTTCAGGCGTTTGTGCAGATCGTGGAGAATGCGGTGGAGGCATTGCAGGAAGTGGGCGGCGGGCGCCTGCAGATTGCGGTGTGGCGCGAGGCGGAAGATGTGATTGTTCAGTTCGCCGACAGCGGGCCGGGATTGCAAAACCCCGGGCGCGTGTTCGATCCCTTCTATACGACCAAGCCGGTGGGGAAGGGAACTGGGCTCGGCCTGAGCGCAACGTATGGCGTGGTTCAGGATCACAAAGGACAGATCACATGCTTCAATCGTCCGGAGGGCGGGGCGGCGTTCGAGATACGGCTGCCTGCGTTTAACTCGAGCGCGGCCGCGGCGGCGAGGGCGTGAGGGGATTGCAGAGGTCAGAGGTCAGATTGCAGAAGTAAGACCACAAGGGTCCAGATTCAGAGTTTGCCACGCACAGATTTCACTTCTACAATCTGACCTCTGACCTCTGCACTCGCCTTATCCTCCGCTGGCTACCACCGCGTCAACCAGTTTCGCCGCTTGCGAGGCTAGCCCTACATCGTGGGTGCGTATGATGTGGGCTCCTTTCAAAATCAATGCTGCTTCCGCAGCCAGAGTTCCATAGAGCCGATTTTCTACCGGAGCATCGTCGCCGTCACGCGCTAGCGCGCGCCCAATGAAAGATTTGCGCGAGACTCCGGCGAGAAGCGGAAAGCCCATCTGCTGGAGTTCTGCAAAATGGGCGAGCAGCGGGTAATTCTCTTCAAATCTTTTGCCGAATCCAAATCCAGGATCGAGCACCAGATGATCACGCTTGATGCCGGCCAGGGTTGCGGCTTCAGCCCATTGACGCAGGTCTCGCTTCACGAGCAGAACCGGGTCGCCGATGGGGGGAAGCGCGCGCCATTCTTCCGGACGGCCGCGGGTGTGCATGAGCACGGCTCCAACTTTCAGCTCGGCCAGAGTTTTTGCCATCTTCGGATCCCAGCGGAATCCGCTGATATCGTTCACCACCTCGGCCCCCTCTTGGATGGCGGCGCGCGCAACGCCGGCTTTGTAGGTATCGACGCTGATGACGGCCTGGGGACGGCGTTTCTTCAAGTCGCGGATCACCGGCAGAATGCGTTTTCGTTCCTCATCCTCTGAAATAGGTGCGGTTGCCTGAGCGGGTGAAGAATACGGCGGCGCGGAGGACTGCGCATTCGCGTCCGACGAAGCGGCCACGGGCGTTCCCGGGCGCGTCGATTCTCCGCCGATGTCGATGATGGATGCGCCCTCGTCGAGCAGGCGCTCTGCATGGGCGACGGCCTTGGAGGCATCGACATATAGTCCGCCGTCCGAGAATGAGTCGGGCGTGACGTTGAGGATGCCCATGATCAGGGTGCGGCGGCCAAGTTCGAGATGGCGCCCACCGATGTTCCACTGAAAAATCGCGCGCATGTGCCGTTATTCTAAAACGACCAGTGTTTTCGCGGGTGCTACAATTTGAGCGATGCCCCGCCGGCGATCAGTAGCGCGTCTGTTTCTTGCGGCCGTGCTTGGCGTTGCAGCGTCTCTCAGCGCATCTGGTGCTGGATTTGCGACGAACTCCGCGAGCGGCAAAGCGGGGCCTCCAGCCAAGCCTTCGGCTGGCTCTTCCAGCGCGCCTTCGGCCGCGCCTGTTGTTTCTCACGCAATCCAACGATTGCAGACGCGGATCGCGGCGCTGCTGAATTCTCCTGACCTCGAGCACGGATTTTGGGGAATTGACGTCGCTTCGCTCGCGACCGGCGAGACGCTCTATTCCCAGAACTCAGACAAGCTGTTCACGCCCGCTTCGAACACCAAGCTCTTCACGACGGCGGCGGCGCTGGCGCTGATTGGCCCAGACTACAAATTTCGTACCACCGTCGAAACGACAGGCACGCTCGATCGCTATGGGCGGCTCAATGGAGACCTCATACTGGTCGGGCGCGGCGATCCTAATCTCTCCGGGCGTGAGTTGCCCTACGATTTGAAGACGCAGCGCAATGACGACCCACTGCTGGCGCTCGAAACGCTGGCCGACGCGCTGGTCGCAAAGGGCGTGAAGTTTGTCGACGGCGATGTCGTTGCCGACGATTCGTACTTCGCGTTCGAGCGCTACGGCGAAGGCTGGAGCCAGGATGATCTCGTGTGGGCCGACGGCGCGCCCGTTTCCGCTCTTACTATCAACGACAATGTAGTGTTCGTCAAAATTCTGCCCGCGGACCGTCCCGGCGAAAAAGCGTTCGTCAGCCTTAATCCCTTTGGCGATTATTACCACATCGACAATCGAATCGTGACCACGCCGGCAGGCACAGGACGAAAGTTTTTTGTGAATCGCGAGCCCGGTTCGACTGTCGTCACCCTATGGGGCAACCTGCCGCTCGACGATCCGGGGACCACAGAGGCGCTGGCCATCGAGGAGCCAGCGGGATTTGCCGCGGGCCTGTTTCGCCAATTGCTGGAAAAGCGCGGCATCGTCATCTACGGGCATGACCGCACGCGCCACACGGAACTCGCCAGCCTGTCCACATTCACTGCCACGGCTATTGCGCCGTCCCATGGAGGCAGCGATGACGCGCCACGCCCGATGGATCGTCTTATGAAGAGCGATCAGCCGATTACGCTGGCCAGCTACGAGTCGAAGCCGCTGGTCGACGATGTGCGCGTAATCAATAAAATCAGCCAGAATCTGCACGCGGAGATTTTGCTGCGCCTGCTGGGGCGCGAGCGCGGAAATGCAGGCTCGGTCGAAGCTGGGCTCGAAGTGCTGCGGCAGTTTTTGACACAGGCAGGCGTGGCGAGCGACCAATACGCATTTTTCGACGGCTCCGGACTCTCGCGCCAGAACCTGGTTACGCCACAGGCCGTGGTGCAACTGCTGCGTTATGCGTCGTCGCAGCCCTGGGGCGAGGCTTACAAAGCGAGTTTCCCGGTGGCGGGAATCGATGGATCGCTGGCGGATCGGCTGACTGCTCCGGATGTTCAGAAGCGCGTGATGGCGAAGACAGGCTCACTGAGCGGAGTTCGAGCGCTTTCGGGCTATGCGACGACCGACTCGGGGCAGACGGTCGTGTTTTCGATCTTCTCGAACAATCTGAATCTTCCACCCAAGCGCGTGACAGACACGATTGACCACATCGTGGAAGCGATTGTGGAAGACGCTCCGGCGGCGAAGTCGAACTAGAAATCTCCAGATGTTTCCTCAGGCAAGAATCCCCAACTTCTTCCCGACTCGTGCAAGCACTTCAAGCGCCTGCTGCAATTCGTCTTTGGTGTGCGTCGCTGTCACGATGGTGCGGATGCGCGCCTTGCCTTCGGGGACAGTTGGGAACGCGATGCCAGTTCCGAAGATGCCTTCTTTGAAAAGTTCGCGCGAGAAGTCCATGGTCAGGCGGCCGTCGCCGATGATGATCGGAGTAATCGGCGTTTCGCTCGCGGGAGTGTTCTGGCCTCCGATGTTGAAGCCGAGCAGGCCGAGTTCCTTTTTCCAGAAGCGTGTGTTGGCCCAGAGTTGCTCCATCCACTGGGGCTCGTTTTCGAGGACGTCGAAGGCCGCAATGCAGGTTGCCGCGACGGAGGGCGGATGCGAAGTCGAAAACAAGAACGGACGCGCGCGATGATAGAGAAAGTCGATGAGATCGCGCGTTCCGCAGACGTAGCCGCCGAGCGCGCCGATAGCTTTGGAGAGCGTTCCAACCTGGATGTCGACGCGCCCGTGCACATTGAAATGATCGACCGTGCCGCGGCCCTGGTGGCCGAGGACGCCTGAGGCATGCGCATCATCGACCATCATGATGGCCTCGTATTTTTCGGCCAGACCGCAGAGGCCGGGCAGCGCGCCAATGTCGCCGTCCATGGAAAAGACGCCGTCGGTGATGAGCAGTTTGTGGCCGGGCTGATTTTTGATGCTGGCAAGTTGCTCTTCCGCATGGCCGACATCTTTGTGATTGAAGACCAGAATCTTGGCCCGCGAGAGGCGAGCGCCGTCGATGATCGAAGCGTGGTTGAGTTGATCGGAGATGATGAAATCGTCTTTGCCGAGAAAAGCCGAGACCGTGCCCGCGTTGGCGGTGAATCCGGATTGAAATACGACGCAGGCTTCGACGTTCTTGAAGCGCGCGATTTTTTCTTCGAGGTCCATGTGAATTCGCATAGTGCCCGCGATGGTGCGTACGGCGCCGGACCCGACTCCGAACTTGCGCGTCGCTTCGAGAGCGGCTTCGCGCAGCTTGGGATGCGTGGTGAGGCCGAGATAATTATTCGACGCGAGATTGATGACCTTTTTTCCGTCGAACGTGCAGACCGGGGCCTGCTCGTCTTCGAGCACGCGCAGCTTGAAGTGCGTGCCCTTGGCCCGGAGTTCGTCGAGCTGATCGGTAAGGAATGAAAGCGGATTGGTGCGGATGGCAGTGGGCATGCATGGCCTCGGGAAAATTCTTTTGCCGCGGGTCTTCGCTGATCTCGGCGGATTTTCGCGGATTTCAGTTTAATACTTGTCTTACTGGGAAGTGAAATCAGCCGACGGCTTTCCCGTCAGCTTTCGGCAGGGCCAGCGCGGCAATCATTCCGTTGGTCGCACGCAGGTAATCCGCGGGCGCAAGTAGGATCTGCAATCCGCGCGTGCCAGCCGAGATCGATATCACATCAAACAGCTCGATAGTTTCGTCTACATGTACCGGATAGTCGTGCCTGGCGGCGAGTGCCGTCACGCCTCCCCGAATGTAGCCGGTAAGCGCCTGCAGCTCTTTTACAGGCACGAGGTGAATATTCTTCTCCCCTGCGGCTTTTGCCAACGCCTTCAGGTCGAGTTCCTGGTCGCCGGGGATGACGGCCATGACAATCCCGTTGCGAGCTCCACGGGCAACAAGGGTTTTGAATACTTGTTCGGCTGGCAGGCCGATTTTGGCGGCGACAGTTTCGGCGGCCAAGTCTTCGGGATCGACTTCATACGCGCGCAACTCGTACTGGATACCTAGCTGATCGAGCAGGCGGGCCGCGTTTGTTTTCGGCACGACAGTTTTCGAAGGCGGTTTCACGTTGTATAGTGTCCAAACGTCATTGTTCGGGCGCGGCTCTTTGACGCGCACGAATCTAATCGACATGCCAAGGAGGCGAACGTGCGACTTCTTCTGCATTGGATTCTAAGCGCGATTGCGCTATGGATTGTCGCCAATTTTGTACCCGGCATCCATGTGAGCGGCGCGAGGGCGGCTTTGATTGCGGCACTCGTCATCGGACTCATCAACGCCACACTTGGATTGCTGATCAAGATCATCACCTTCCCGCTCACGATTTTGACGCTCGGCCTTTTCTGGTTTGTGGTGAATGCCCTGATGCTGGAGCTGGCCTCGCAATTCGTGCGAGGCTTCGAGGTCCGCGGGTTCATTCCCGCATTGATTGGCGCAGTGCTGATGAGCCTGGTCAGCTCGGTGCTGCAATGGATCTTTATGCCGAAGAGGGAGAGGTAGGTCGCTTTCAGCTCTCGTGATTACTTTGGTTGCTCCACTTCCTGCCTCTTACTGACTGCGCCGATCTCCCGCAAAATAGGGGCGTGAATCCTGGTCCCTCTAATCTGTCCGTCAAACTCGGCGTCTTACTGATCTGCCTGTTTGGTTTGCCCTTTGCGGGCTTCGGGTTGTTCGCTTTCTCGCAGGCGATCAAGCTGATGGGCGCGGCCCCGGGTGGGCAATCCTTCTGGTATCCGATGATGTTTGGCGTGATTTTCAGCGGCATCGGTTTTGGGCTGATGTACCTGGCCCTGACGGGCAGCAAGCGCTATGCGCGCCAGCATCGGCTGGAGGACGAGCATCCCAACGAACCGTGGCTGTGGCGCGCGGACTGGGCTGCGGGGCGGGTGCAAAGCACGACGGAGAACAACTTAATCCTAAGCTGGGTGGGAACGATTTTTTGGAATCTGATTTCGTGGCCGGTGGCGATTTTTGCCGTGCCCACGGCCGTGAAACAGAAAGGCCCCGTCGCCTATGCCGCGCTCTTTTTCCCCGCCATGGGACTATTTTTGCTGGTGTATGCGATCCGGCAGACCGTGGCCTTCTGGGAGTTCGGGAAAACTTATTTTGAGATGGCCAGCCTTCCGGGAGTGGTTGGGCGCGAACTGAAAGGCTGCATCCAGGCGCGCTTTCCGCATTCGCCCGACCATGGTGTGACTTTGCGGCTTTCCAGCGTGCATCGCTATAGCACGGGGTCGGGTAACACTCAGACGACCCACGAAAACATTTTGTGGCGAGACGAAGCGGAACTCAATTCTGGACAGCTTTGTGCTGGACCTGCCGGTACGACGATTCCGGTTGCTTTTCACATTCCCGCGGATGCGCAGCAAACGCAAAGGCTGGGCCCGCGAGATGAATTCTTGTGGCTTCTCGAAGCAACGGCCTGCGTACCTGGCGTCGACTATCACGATGTATTTGAGATTCCGGTATTTCGTACCGTGCGGACTCCCACGGCGGCGCAAGAAGTGTCGGAAGAGAAAGTTCTTGCGGTCCACACGGACGAGGCGCAGCGTCCTGAGCAGCTATCGGTGCGCGTGCAGCAGGTTGCTGAGGGAACGGAGTTCTACTTTCCGGCCGCGCGCAACAAGAGCTTTGCGGTATCGACAACTGTGTTCGCGGCGATTTTTGGCGGAACTGCTTACGGCCTCACGCACACGCGTGCGCCGTTCATCTTCCCGTTCGCGTTCGGGCTGTTCACGCTGCTGCTTTGTTACTTCGCTGTGCAGATGTGGTTCGGAACAACCCGGGTGGTGATTGGCGGTTCTCTTACTCTTCAGTCGGGATTGCTGGGTGGAGGCAAGGTGCAGCAGATTGCGTTCTCCGACATTACGGCGATCAGCGACAAAATTAATGGACAACAGGGCGGGGGCACGGGAACTCCTTATTACGATATTGAAATGACGCTACGCGATGGAAGGAAACTGACGCTCGGGCGCAGCTTGCGCGACAAGCGCGAAACGGAATGGCTGATGAGCGAGATGCGGCGGCTGACGGGCATCGAACGGAAGAGTATGACGGCGGGCATGGCGTAAGCGCTGAAGGATCGTGATCTATGGCTTGAGGTCGGTCACCGGCGACCGGTGACGCAATGCCGAGGCTAGAGGTCTTCCACGATCTTCTGAACTGCTCGGGCAATTTCTTCTGGCGGCGTTTCAGCCGCGAACTGTAGCGGCTTGCCAATACGAATCTGAATTCTCCCCGGCTGCGCGATTCTCTTCCTTGCGCGCTTGAGTTCGAACAATCCATCAATTCGCATCGGAAGAATCGGAATGCGCAGATTGTTCGCGAGCAAACCGACGCCGGTGCGAAATGGCCGCAGCTTGCCATCTTCAGTGTGGCGGCCTTCGGGAAAAACCAGAATGCTGTAGCCGCGATCGACGGCCTCGCCCGCGTAGGCAAAGCTTTTGCGGAAACCAGCCTCGCGCGGGAGCGGGAAGAGATTGAGCAGCGCGACCCCCGAGACCCATTGCACGCGATCATAGATGCGCAGCAGCCAGTTGCGAGACGGCGCGGGCGAACGCAGAGTTTCGAGAGCTTCGCCGTCGGCGGCGGTCGCAAGGTTGTGGCGAATGCGTGCGGGAAGCGCGGTTTGAATGAGGCCGACATCGACGTCGTCGATGTGGTTCGAGATTACGAGGAGCGGGCCGGAAACTCCGCGCAGATTTTCCTGTCCTATCACGCGAGGCCAGCCGAGCAGAAAAACGGCGGGCCGCATCAGCAGATAGTGCGCGGTGAGGCGCAGCCAGGCCGCCGGCCAGCGCAGGGCCCAGCGCGGATAGTGGAAGCCGCGGCGCTCGCGGGCTTCACTCGCCGCACTGGCATCTTGTGCTGCGATACGCTCACTTCGCAGCAGCTTCTCGATGTCGGCAACTGTCGCTGCCTTCGCAAAGCTCGTTTCGCTCAGGTCGACCTGGTAACGATCTTCGAGCGCTCCGAGCAGATCCACTCGTTCGAGGGAACTCAAGCCGAGGTCGCGCTCCAGGTCGTCACCCGGCGCGAGTTTTGGCGCGGGTCGGCCGGTTACTCTTGCCACGAGTTCAGCAAGTGGACTGACGATCGACTCGCGGCGTGAATCCGTCGGAGATCCACCCATAGTCGCGGCGACTGCATCGCGAATCACATTGCGCCGAGGCTTGCCGGTGGTCGTGCGCGGAAAATCATCGTCTGGCCAGATGAACGATTGCCGCATCTTCTGATATTCGGCGAGTGTTTGGTTGGCCCCGTCGACCGCCTGCTTTGCGACCGCTTCCTTCGTTCGGGCATTTTCTTTCGCGAGGATCATCACCGCGCAAGGCTCGGCATTGCTTCCGCGTTCGAGTCCGATGACGATCGCATCGCGCACCTCTTTCTGCGCGCGCAAGGCCGCTTCCAGATCCTCTGGATAGACGTTCATTCCGGCGGGGGTGACGATCACTTCCTTCTTGCGTCCTTTGAAAAAAAGATTGCCTTCGGCATCGAGCGCGCCGAGATCGCCTGTGCCATACCAGCCCTCATCGCCGACTACGGGCACGAGTTCGCGGCCATTCCAGTAGCCGCTCGCGACGCCACTGCCGCGAACTAGAATCTCGCCGTCGTCGGCGAGGCGCAGTTCGCGTCCTGGCAGGACCTTGCCGATGGAGCCGCGGCTGGTGTGAAAAGGGTGATTGAGGCTGATGAGCGAGGTCGTTTCGGTCAGGCCATATCCCTGCACGACCGCGTAGCCGAGACGATGCCAGAATTCTTCTGTGCCGGGATCGAGCGCTGCTCCGCCGCTGATGATAGCGAGGAATTTCCATCCGAACCGGCGCCGAATGCCGCGGAATGTCCACCAGCGGCGGAGGAAGTGCTGGCCAGCGGCGCGAGTGTAGGCGGCAGTGAAGGAGGCTCGCCGGCGGGCATTCTTTTCCGGATCGGAATCCGCTTCCAGATCGCGCTCGATCTTCTGTTTGAGGGAGTCGATGAGGCGGGGAACGGCCACGAGAACGGAGACGCGCTCACGGCGGATGGTGGCAATAATTTCCGAGGGATTGAAAGTGTCTTCGAAGACAACGGTCGCTCCTAGGAGCGGCGGAAGAAAAATTCCGAGGAATTGTCCGAAAACATGGCTGAGCGGCAGCAAATTCAGAAAACGCAGTGGATGAAAGAATCGTTCGTACTTGAGATATTTGCCGATCTCCGTCGCGATGGGAGCCAGGTTGCCGGCTACGTTGGCGTGCGTCAGCACGACTCCCTTAGGCTCGGCGGTGGTGCCGGAGGTGAAGACGATTTCCAGCGTGTCGGAAGGCTGAATGGCAAGCGGGCGAAAGCGCTCGGCAGAATGTCGGGCGATGCTGGCGGGGAGATCAATGGGATCAAGCGACGCAATGCCGCTGTGCTCAAAAAGCGGGGCCCGTTCTTTCGGGCACAGAAGAAGCTTGGTGCGAACCTGTTGACTGAGGCGGAGTGCGAAGTCGGGGCTCGAGCCGTCGTCGACGGGAACTGCAATTACGCCGGAGAGGGCGCAGCCGAGAAAACCCGCAACCCACTCGGCAGAGTTCGGACTCCAGAGAAGCACGGCGTCGCCTTTCGCAATGTTGCGCTCAGCCAGTTCGCGCGCAAACTGATATGCGCTGGCGGCGACGCGGGCGTAAGACCAGCGCTCATGGCGATATCCACGCGGATACACGTAAGCTGGGCCGTTGCCCCAGCGTTCGAAGTTCTCAAGATAGTCGAGTAGACTTGCCCCCATACCCTGTTTAGTAGCACAATTCCCGAATCTTTACCCAAAGAGCGCAGCCGAAGGGCGCCCGTGGGAGCGACTGGCGGCGAATGGGAACAAATGCGAAGACTTTCGAAAATGCGCGGATGGACCATGGGCATTGGTCTCTCGGCTCTAGCGCTAACTCTGGTCTCGTGCCAGGCGCCGGTCGCGACGAATGACACAGGCTCGTCTTCGTCCGGCACGACGGCGCAACCACCAAGGCACGAAACCAGTCTGCTTGAGGGGCCGAGCCGCGACCTCGGTCAGGACGAGCAAGCCGGCGGGCATATCCTACGCAAGCATGTCAGCCAAAGCGAAGAGGACCTTCGGCGTCGGCTCCGGCGCGAGGAAAATATTACCGGGGCATCAACCTATACAGATCGCACGACGGCCGAGCATGTTGTGGGGGCGGCGATCGCCCAGTCGCAAGACCAGATTCAAAGCTGGCTCCGCCAGGACCGGCATCCGAACTTGGTGCTGGACTATGACGGGACCCAGGCGATTGGGCGCACGATGAACCGGGGCGAGGTCCATTCGCGGCCGTGCACGCACGCCCTGGTGGTGTTAAAGTACGCGGGGGCGAACCGGTATTACGTTTTGACTTCTTACCCGGAGTGCCGCTGATGAAACCGCATGATGCCAATTCGAGAGTGGAGATGACGGCGGAGAATTTTCCTGCACTGCACACCTTCCTGCGCGGATATTTTCATGAAGATGTGGCCGACGAGTACGGCACTCCTCCCGAGGCGGCCGACCAGTTTTGCGAGGACGCCGACAGCGACGAACGGATTCCGGTGGCGCGGGAGTGGCAACACGTAATGGAACTGACTGCGGGCGATCCATCGAGCCTGAACGCCGCGTTAAAGAAGCTTGGCAGCGCAATCCGGCTGAAAGAGGACGAGGTTCCAGCCGTGTCGGCCATTTTCGCGCGCTGCCTAAAGCCGCCGCGCAGGGTGGCGAATGAGTAAGACACCCACGCCCACACACTGCGCGAAGTCGCCCATCAAGTCGTCGGTTGTCTGATCCATCCAAACTATAGTCTGCTGCGTGGAACGATGGCCCGCTGCGGCAGTGGCATAATAGAGAAAAGCACGCGCGGAAAACAGTCACCTGTGGCGTGGCTCGCCGCGTAACGCTATCGAAGCTGCTATATGTCGCTACTGACAGACGCGGCGGTCTGCGTGTTGATTTTTCGTGCAGGACAATTTTGGTCCATCGTCATGTTCAGGAGTTCGAGGTATGCCGCAAGGTCAAGACAGAGATAATAAAAATAGCTTAACCGTCACCGATAACCGGACCGGGCAGAACTATACGCTACCGATCGAGGACGGCACGATCCGTGCGATGGATCTGCGCCAGATCAAAACCGGCCCGGGCGATTTCGGTCTGATGACCTACGATCCCGCGTTCGTGAATACGGCGTCCTGCCGCAGCGCGATCACTTACATCGACGGCGATCGCGGCATTCTGCGTTACCGCGGCTATCCGATCGAAGTGCTGGCCGAGCACTGTACCTTCCTCGAAGTTGCCTATCTCCTTTTGTTTGGCGAGTTGCCGAACGAAGCCCAGCTTAAAGACTGGAATTTTGAAATCACCCACCACACCATGATCCACGAATCCACAAAAAAGTTCATGGAAGGGTTCCGCTACGACGCACATCCGATGGCCATGTTCGTCAGCACGGTAGCTGCGCTCTCGGGCGTTTATCCCGATTCGCGAAATGTGCACGATCCGGAGAACCGGCTGCATCAGATCAAGCGCCTTATCGGTAAGGTACCGTCAATCGCCGCCATGTCGTACCGGCACAGTGTGGGCTTTCCATATGTCTATCCCGACAACGACCTCACCTATGCCGAAAATTTCATGAACATGCTTTGGAAGATGGTCGAGCCCAAGTATGCAGCCAATCCCGTGATCGCTCGCGCGCTCGATATTCTCTTCATCCTACACGCCGACCACGAGCAGAACTGTAGCGCCAACGCCATGCGCGCCGTTGGAAGTTCGCTCACCGACCCTTATCTTGCGACGGCCTCGGCGGCGGCGGCGCTTTCGGGACCGTTGCACGGCGGAGCCAACGAAGAAGTGCTACGCATGCTCGACGAAATCGGCACCAAGGACAACGTGCCCGCCTACATCAAGCACATCAAGGAAGGTAAAGGCAAGCTGATGGGCTTTGGGCACCGCATCTACAAGAATTACGATCCCCGCGCCAAGATCATCAAATGGACCGCTGATCGCGTGTTTGAAGTCACCCGACGCAATGCCAAGCTTGAAATTGCGCTCGAACTCGAGCGCATCGCCCTGCAGGACGATTATTTCGTGCAGCGCAAGCTCTATCCCAACGTCGACTTCTACTCCGGAATCATGTATCAAGCAATGGGGTTCCGGCCGGAGATGTTCACGGTGCTCTTTGCCATCCCGCGCACCTGCGGCTGGCTGGCTCAATGGCAGGAGATGCTGAACGATCCTGAGCAAAAGATCGCCCGGCCGCGTCAGATTTGGACGGGACATGAGACTCGCGAATTCGTCCCGATGGAGAAACGGAGTCCCGCAACGGTAGGCGCGAGCTAAAGCGCGGTGCGCGGCAAACGCGCATAAAAGGATTATCCGCGCAATAGTCTTTCCAGTAGGAACAGCCCTGCCGCAGTACTCTTCCGGTACGACCCCAGAGAAGGTCCACCTTCACACTTCCTTAATCGCTAAAATGAATGGCCAGAAGGAAATCCGAGCAACATGCTGAGGCCTGAGATTCTCGAAGACTCCACGAATCAATTTCTGCACCAATGCATCTCCGATTCGCAATCGAGATTCGATTTTTGGATTCGTTTCATTCGGGGCGTCAATATCCAAAGCATGGCCGAGATCGGGGTCTATCAAGGCGATTTTGCTGCGGCCGTCCTGGAGCGTTGCGAGTGCGTCAAAAACTACTACATGATTGATCCGTGGCGCCACCTTGATGACTGGAACAAGCCAGCCAACCAGGATAATTCCGTTTTCGACAGCTTTTTCGAAGCAACCCTGGCGAAGACCGCCTTTGCAGGCGATCGGCGAGTGATCTTGCGTGGAAAAACGACTGAGGTAATCGATCGGATATCGGACGGCCAGCTGGACTTTGCCTATATCGACGGGGATCATACGCTCAGGGGAATTGCGATCGATCTGATTCGCCTATATCCAAAAGTGCGAGTGGGGGGCTTTATCGGTGGCGACGACTTCAGCAACACAATTTGGATGCACAAGACCTGTTTCGAACCAACTCTGGTGTTCCCGTTTGCCGTGTATTTCGCGGAAGCGATGGGAGCTACCATTTATGCATTACCGAACATCCAGTTTTGTTTGCAAAAAACGGAAAAATCGCAGTTTAGCTTTGTGGATTTGACCCACCAATACAACGAATTGGGCCTTCGAAATCAACTTCAACCCGAGAAGCTGTTGAAGATGTCGCTGAGTGAGCGATATCCGCGCGCGACACGCGCTGTTAAGGAGGCCAGGAGAATGCTCTCTTGATTTGATGAAGAGCGTACTGCCTTCGATCATCCGCGCCTAAATAATCAGGTCGTCTCATGCCGACGAATGACTAACTCGCCACAATACAGCGTACGGCGGCCCGGTACTTTCCTGGAGTATCCAACTGCGGGTCGAGGTTTTCCGGGAGTATGACCGCGCCTTGTCTTGCCTCCCCAATACAAGACGGACCATTAGCACGATCTGTTCCTGATCGAGACGTGGAATCCGCGGCGGAAATTGCTCGGGCCCGGTTGTTTCCATCAATTGCTGACCCGGCTTATTTGACTCTTCGTTCACGTCGCCTGATTTTTGCCGGCTGGGCGCGACAGTTTCAGAACAAACGCTTGAATATCTTAGATGTGGGCGGTCGTTATCAACCGTATCGGCCCCTCTTCGCAACTAGTATTGGCAATTACTTCGCTGTGGATCTGATTCAAACGCCGCTCGTAAGCGCGGTGGCGAATGCGGAACTCCTTCCATTTGCGCCCAGATCTTTTGATCTCGCAATCGCGACCCAGGTATTCGAGTATTTATCGGATCCCGTTAAGACTGCGCAGGGTATCCATGAGGTTCTGAAACCCGGCGGGGCGCTCCTGGCAAGTTTTGCGGCTTGCACACCCAGGGCCGTAGATGATGAACGGTGGAGGTTCACTCCGACGGGGCTGAGATCAATATTGGAGCCCTTTGCAAAAGTTGACATAGTCCCCGAATTGCACAGCGTCGCCGGGCTAGTTCGAACCGTGAATCTTGCCCTGGACACATTTGTTCGATATCAAGCAGCCCGCTGCGTGTACCGGTTCACGATGAGCCCCATGCTGAATTGTATGGGTTTAGGACTGGAAGCAATGAATCTTACCCGTAATGATCAATTCACAACGAATTTCAGCGTCATGGCGCTTAAAGCAGAATGAGATTCTTGCGACGAGCAAACAGCTGGACCCGCTACTGAACCTCGCGGCCGCGCTGGATTGACGCGCAAGTCAGCGGTCGTCGCCAAGGTTCACCTTCACCCTGGCCGATGAGATCGTTACGGGCGCGCTCGTCAAGTAGCGACGGATTTTGGATTCGCCTGTGACAATATCGTCATCATATCGCGGACGCCTGGCTCCCTCGCCCACCGGTCTCCTGCACATCGGACATGCGCGCACTTTTTGGATTGCTACGCAACGTGCGATCGAGCGCGGCGGGACTCTGATCCTTCGCAACGAAGATCTCGACCCACAGCGTTCCCGCCGGGAGTATGCGCGTGCGATGATCGAGGACTTGCAATGGCTGGGAATTCGCTGGACCGAAGGCTCCGACTGCGGCGGAGACTGCGGCCCATATACGCAGAGCGAGCGGCGTTGTCACTACCTTGAAGCATGGCGGCGCTTGCGCGATGGAGGGTTCATTTTTCCGTGTACATGCTCCCGTAAAGATCTGGCGCAGGCAGCCACTGCCCCGAACGATCTGGATAACGAACCGATTTATCCGGGTCGCTGTCGCGAGCGAAGCGATGCCGCCAACTTCTCCGAGCCCGCAGGAGTGAATTGGAGATTTCGTCTTGTAGAAGGGAAAGGCGACAGCGAAGCGGTCACGTTCACGGATTTGAATCTGGGCCAGCAGCGCTACCTGCCGGGAAAAGACTTCGGAGATTTTCTGGTCTGGCGGCGCGACGATGTCCCAGCCTATCAACTCGCGGTAGTCGCCGATGACGCCGCGATGCGTATCTCAGAAGTCGTGCGCGGAGAGGATCTGTTGAAGTCGACAGCACGGCAAATCCTATTGCAGCGCGCGCTGGGCTTGACCACTCCCGAATACTTTCATTGCGAACTGGTGCGCGATGCGACGGGTGCGCGGCTCGCCAAGCGCAGCGATGCAGTCAGCATCCGCCATTTGCGCGAAAGCGGGATGTCAGCGAAAGTCCTGCTGGACGAGGCTTTTGGCCCGCATCTGCGAGCAGCCCCGTAACCGCGGCGAGTTACTCATCGCGCGGCGGCAGGCTCGAGCCCCTCTAAAGGTGGGCCAATTCCGCCGCCCAAACGGCGCGGCGGAAGCCTGATTCTGCTCAAATTTTGGCTTTTCGGAGTGCCGGATCGCTCAAACGCGCGATTTTGGCCCATTTTTTGGGGTAACCTTGCTTAAAACCGCATAAAATCTGCATATTTTGCTAGTTTTCCACAGCAACGTGAGTTAAGATGCGGTCGAAACCAGCATTAACAAGCGTTTTCCTGAAGGAGGAATTCATGGCTAGTGGTATGACCAAAACACAACTCACCCGTCATTTGGCCGAGAAACTCGGCTCCAACAACAAGACTGCTGCAACCTTCCTGGAACACCTCGCTGACACCGCGATCAAAGAAACCAAGAAGAACGGCGTATTCGTAGTGCCCGGACTGGGCCGTTTGGTGAAAGCGCATCGCAAAGCCCGCATGGGACGCAACCCGCAAACCGGCGAACCGATTCAGATCAAGGCGAAGACGGTTGTGAAGTTCCGCGTCGCGAAAGCTGCCAAGGACGCGATCGCACCCAAGAAGTAAGCACGCCGAACTTGTACGCGAACGATTTGTACGAGAACGAGTAAAAGGCCAGCCTGGCGCTGGCCTTTTCTATTTGCATTGCAGAGCGCGTCTGGGACGGGGGAAAAAATTTACAAGATGACGCACGCCTCTTCGAAGGATAAGCGCGGGCTGCGCGGCAAAAGTTTACTGGGGTCCCCATATCCCAGGTTGCATAGAAAGTTTGCCTTCCACTTGCCATCGGGAAAGAACTCGGCGTTAACCTTGGCCGTGTCGAATCCCGACATCGGACCACAATCGAGACCGAGGGCACGGGCCGCGAGGATAAAATAAGCGCCCTGAAGCGAACTGTTGCGGAAGGCTGTTGCTTCGATCAACGCGGCGTTGCCCGCAAAAACGGAGCGCATATCTTTGTGCGGGAAAAGCTTGGGAAGCTTCTCATGGAACTCGGTATCGTAAGCGATGATCACGGTGACGGGAGCAGCCATTGTCTTGTCAAGGTTGCCAGGAGACAGCGCAGGCCGCAGTCGCTCCTTGGCTTCAGGCGACTTCACGAAAACGAATCGGGCAGGCGAACTGTTTGCGCTCGTGGGGCCGAGGCGGGCGAGATCGTAAATTTCGCGCAAGAGTTTGGTGGGAACCGGCGTGGGCTGCCATGCGTTGTGCGTCCGGGCTTTCCGAAAAAGCTGGTCGAGGGCTTCGCTGGTGATGGCAGTCTTTGGTGAGGCAGGCATCGCGGCAATTTCATGCATGACCGGTTTTCCTCGTGTTGTGAGTCGTCTGCTTTGTTTCGATTGCGCACAACGATCTTTGGATGCAAGCGCTACCGGACATTTGCCGGTCAACCGCGGCCAGGTTATTTTTGTTGCGCTTCCCAGGGCATCGGATCTCCGCAATCCACGAGCAGGAGGTTACGGGATAACGCCCAGCTCCGTGTAAAGTTCTTTGGGGTAATACAAGACTCCATCTTTGACCACGACCGTGGTTTTGCGAATGTCACTGATGTTTTTCGTTGGATCACCATCCACCAGCGTAAGGTCGGCGAGCTTTCCGGCCGTGATCGATCCAAGATCCTTGTCCATGCTCATGATCTTGGCGGCGTTCAGCGTGGCATCCTGCAAAACCTGCGCGGGTGGAATTCCGGCCTGAACGTCGAGTTCAAGTTCGCGGTGCAGGGTGAACCCGGCCATATTGTCTGTGCCATCTTCGATGGAGAGGCCTGAACGATACAGAAGGCCGGCGAAATCGAGCATCTTCGCGAAGGACTTTCTGTAGGTGTCGTCCATGCCGGGAGGCGGCGTCATCCCCGCCGTAAGCAGGCCGCGGCGCACCTGCGCGGGAAGTCGATTTGCGATGGTTCGGTAGCCGGGAGGAATTTCCCCGATGCGCCCCAGATATTGATCTTCGAAGACCGTAAGGGTCAGATCGAGCTTGGTGTGATGGTCCTGCAATAGTTTGATGAAAGACCGAACTTTAGCCGAGTTCAGATCAAGACTGGCGGCAAGTTCGCCGGGCTTGGTCAGTCGCGAGATGGTATTCGTGTCCTTGATTTCGGGAAAGAAATTCAGCACGAGAAAATTAATGTGCTGGATTTCGTCGTAGCCGAGTCTGACGCATTGGTCGGCTGTCATTTCGGCCGGGATGTGTCCGCTGACGCGCAAGCCGTTCTTGTGGGCTTCGTCGATGATGGCGGGCACGAGAGCGGGAGGAACGGAACTGTAAATCTTGATCTGCACGTAGCCGAGCTTCTTGTAGTTATCGACGGCGGCGCGAGCTTCCGCTTCGGTGGAGACGAGAACTTTTGTCGGTCCTTGATACGGGCCGCGTCCGTCGATGAGGCCGGCAATGACGATACGCGTGCCAATTTCCTTTCCATCGGCAATGCGGCGGCGCCGGGCGAGGAGCGACTCTGTGTCATTGCCGAGATCGCGGACCGTAGTCACGCCGGCCGCGAGGTTCAGCAGGCCGTCGTTATCTCCTACGTGAGCGTGCATGTCCCAGAGACCGGGGAGGAGGGTTTTGCCGCGGGCGTCGATGATCTTGAAGGTTGGGACCCTCTCAGACCAAATCGGCGGTGATCCAACGCTGACAATGCGATTGCCTCTAACAAAGACTTCCTGGTCGGGGATAATTTTCGCGGACTCTGCGTCGAATATGTTGGCGTGTTTGAATAGAATTCCTTGGAGTTGGTGGTGCGCAAGTTTGGCGGCGAGGTCCGCAGAGCGAGATTGCTTTACATTGTCCTGCGCGGCCAGGAGCGGCTTAACCGCGGATTCCCATCCTTCGGGAATGACCGATCCCCAATCGTCGACGGAAGCGAAGAACTTTTCACGGCCTTTGTCGTGATCATCCAGCCAGAGATATGTTGGGGAAAAATCGAGGCCGGTAATGGAATACAGGGCCACGCGTTTTTTCTGCGCGCCGGAGGCGACCTCGAGATCGGTGACACGCTGGACCCGCGCCTCTCCTTCGGGCAGTAGAGCGATCCTGCCTCCATTCTGAAGGGCGGCGCGCACGAGCAGGCCGTATTCGGAAGGCGCCCCATCGAGAGGGGGGTAGTAGGCCGGCGTGGAGATTTTCTTCTCGCCCTTTTCGGCAGTGTTCTTCCAGTGTGCGATCCCGCCCGCGTTGGTGAAAGTCTCATCCACGGGAGACTTCAGGTAGTCATTGCCGGTAATGGTTTCGGAAATCGGGATTCCGTTTGAGTCGAGTTTGAGGACCGACGTGAGCTTCGGGCCTCGGCCGCGGTCGTTGAACTGGAAGAAGAGATGGAGCGTGCCATCATCCGCGGTCCAGACGGCTTGCTGGCCCGCCTGATTCCCCATCATGAGGAATGAATAGCGCTCAGCAGTAGCGGGGATATCGGCGGGCAGCGCAGGAATCGCGGAAGCTGCGGGATGAGCTGACGGCGTCTGAGCGGCCTGCGACCAGAGAGCGGTCGCTGTGCTCACGAAGAAAGTGAATATGACGAGCAGGGCTCTACAGGCGTTCATGATTTCCTTTCGGGTGCGGTCATCCATCATCCGATCGTGCGCTACAGTATAATCTTCGCCTTGAACGAAACGGCATGACCGACCCCACCCACGCTACGCCTTATGAACCGGAGCCGGTGCAGACGGCGATGGATATCCACGACATTTTAAAGATCCTGCCGCACCGGTTTCCCTTTCTGCTAATCGATCGCGTGGTGGAACTCGAGCGCATGAAGAGGATCGTTGCGCTGAAAAACGTGACCATCACCGAGCCATTCTTTCAGGGACATTTTCCCGACAAGCCGATCATGCCGGGCGTGCTGATTGTGGAGGCAATTGCGCAGGCCGGCGGATTGTTGCTGCTGACGGAAGTGCCGAATCGCGACGAGATGCTGATGGTGTTTACCGGGATCGAGAAGGCCCGATTCCGGCGGCCGGTGGTTCCGGGCGATCAGCTGCGCATTGAGGTCGAAGTGCGCGCGTGGCGTATGACAGCAGCGCGACTGGAGGGGAAAGCATACGTCGACGGCAAAGTCGCGGCTGAGTCGACGGTGACTTGCCGGCTGGTGCCGCGAGTTGCGAGCGCGGCAGCGGACGAGGCCGAGCAGAATTTGTAATTTCCGATTTGTAATTTGTAATTGCGATCGCTGATCGAAATTACAAATCGCACACATTGCCAGGTACCAATTACAAATCACCAATGTCTTTCCACCCCACGGCGATTATTGACTCGAAATCCAAGATTCATCCTTCCTGCGAAATCGGCCCGTACTGCGTTGTTGGAGCGGACGTTGAACTCGGCGAGCGCTGCCTCTTGCTCTCGCACGTCGTGATGGGAGGTCCGACGAAGATTGGATCCGACAATCATTTTTTCCCTTTCTGCTCAATCGGCCTGGCTCCCCAGGACATTTCCTACAAGGGCGAGCCCACCCGGCTTGAGATCGGCGACCACAATGAGATTCGCGAGTATGTGACGATTAATCGGGCGACCGCGAAGGGTGAGGGCGTAACGCGCGTGGGCAGTCACAATCTGATCATGGCGTACACCCATATTGCGCACGATTGCCTGATCGGCGACCACGTCATCATGGCCAACGCGGCCACGCTTGGCGGACACGTGACGGTGGAGGATTGGGCGACGGTGGGCGCTCTCTGCCCGGTGCATCACTTTGTGCGCATCGGCACTCATGCTTTTATTGGCGGAGGGACGACAATCACGCGCGACGTACTGCCCTTTTCCAAAACTTCAGCCGAGCGCGGAACCCACGCCTACGGACTCAATGCCGTGGGACTTGAGCGCCGGGGATTTACGAAGGAGCGGATCAAGAAGATTCATCATGCGTACCGTGTGCTGCTCGCTTCGAAGCTGAATACGTCGCAGGCGGTGGAGAAGCTGAAGACCGAGGCTGATCGCGGCGACGACGTCGAAGCGCTGATCCGGTTTATTGAGGCGTCGGAGCGCGGAGTGATTAAGTAGAGCGTATTCCGACGTTTACTTCGAAGCCCACCACGATCAAATTCAACAGATTGTATCTCGGTCGAGCTGCGGCGCAGAAGGCGAAGGCGTTTCGCCTATTTTCCGAGTGCGCGGCGCATGCAGCGAGTGCATGGTGCGTAGCCTTTCGCAACCGCTTCCCTTGCGGGCATGGTGAGCGTGGGATGGTGGAGATCCGGGCAAGTTGCGGCGTGAAACAGATTCCCTTGAACGCTAACAAAAACTGGGCCTTCGACGGCAACGCGCGCGGGCTGCGCATGCCTGGAGAGCAGGGCCGGAGGTTGGTGGCTGTACGCCCATCCACAGAGAACGGCGATCAGAACCGCAGTCGCAAATACACTCCCCCACACGCGTTTGGTCATGCCGGATGCCTAGGCCTAAGTATACGACTGGCAGGAAGAATGTTTCCGGCTATCGGATGGTTCCCGCGGCGCGGAACTGGATGTCGACGGAGCCAGCCACTCTAAGGAAGAGCACGCTCGGGTTCTTCATACCCCATTGCGCATAAGGAATCTTGAATGCCGCTCTTGCGCTCCAGGTGTTGTTTTCGATGCGGACTGTGACTGGAATCGTAAGCTCGTGGTCGGCACCATGAATGGAAAAGATTCCGTGAACCTGGAGGTTAGAGTCACCGGATGCGGCGAGCGTGCCCTCGGCATGGTCGGGGCGGAATGAAATTTCCGGGAAGCGGACGCTCTCGAGCACGTCTTTGTGCATTTTGCGGTCACGGCCGTCGTTGCCCGTTTTGCCGCTGGCGCTATCGAAGACAATCTCGCCACTGGCCTTTCCCGTTGCTGGATCGTATTTCACATCGCCACGCTTCAGAGCGAATGCCCCTTCGACCGCGTGAAAGTTGCCGCTGAGGGAAATGGTGGCGCCGCTTTGCGCGGGATCGAATTGCAATTCCACATCGTGTGAGGGCGTTCTGGTCTGTGCGGCGAGGCCGCAGGCAAGCACCAGCGCGATGATCCACGGAGCAATCCATTGAGTTTGTTTCATGAATATTTGAATAAGCCGATCAAGCCGTGAGCAGCCGCCATCCGAGAGAGATACCACTCGCAATGTAATCTCCCGTGGAGCCAACGCCAACGTGCAAGGCAAGCATTCGTGCAAAGGACCGCGGGCTCGATTCGAAGACCTGCATGATGCGGCGGCGCAGGCGCGGGCGGCGGCCCATCAGCAACATCAGGCGAGACACCATTGCGGGACGGCGAAGCAGACTACGATGCTCACCCTCGTAGCGCGCGAGGTCATTGTGGGCGAGGCAATCGGCCAGCAACGCGGCTTGGCGAAAACCGAGACACAGGCCTTCGCCGGTGATCGCATCGACTCCGCCGGAGGCGTCTCCGACGAGCGCGACATTCTCGCGATAGACGTGATGCAATCTTCGGCTGACCGTGATCGCTCCGCGCTCGCTGGATGCGACTTCTGCGCCCTCAAGCCTAGCGGCAAGCTCGGGGAAATCTGCGAGCGCGGTATCGAGCCGCAGATGCGGATTCGAGCTGACGAGCGCGAGGCAGATTTCATCCCGGCTTACGGGCGTGACGTAGATCTGAGAATCGGCGATTTGAGAATCATTTTTTAGACAATCATTCTCTTGACGATCGTTGGCCCAGTGCAGCTCCATGAAACTGCTCCAGGGAGCGACGCGGTAATGGCGGCGGAATCCAAAGCGAATTTCTTTTTCCCGGTGAGGATCGAGGCCGGCCCAGCGGCGGACGCGGGAATTGGAGCCGTCCGCACCGATGATCCAACGCGCCGGCACAAAACTATTTGCCAGGAAAACGCCATCGCGATTAACGCCGGCGACAGATGTTTGCCAAAGCATCGACACGCCTGCCTCGGCAGCATGGTCGATAAGAATGCGATGCAGGACAGTGCGGCGGATTCCGTAGGCGGGGCGGCCAGGGAAGATCGCCTCGGCCTTTTGATCGCCGCTGACAAAGCGAATGCCGCGGAACGGCTGGCACGCATTGGCTGGGACTGTGATGCCAAGTTTGAGCAATGCTTCGAGGCCATCCGGCATAAGGCCTTCGCCGCATGGCTTGTCGATGGGGGGAATCGCGCCATCGGCGACGGCGACCGTCAGCCCGTGGCGGCGCACGGCAATCGCGGCGGCTAGGCCGGCGGGTCCTCCGCCGATGATGAATACATCAACTGGGTTTTGAGAACGCACAAAGTCCCTCGAAAGCTAGAGCCCTCGTCGTTTGCGGGGCTGACTGACACGAGTCAATGCCGTGTCCTTCCCTTTTTGGATGCTGTTCGGGCTTTTCCGGCGCCGTAAAATCCATGTCAACGACGATGGCCGCCAACTACTGCCGGATGCGATCACCACTGAAGAAGGACAAATTCAGAGCAGAATCCCGGTCCCATGGCCGCGAGCACGCCGAGCGTGCCGGGCTTTGGCCGGCGATTCTTCATCACTTCCTCCAGCACCACCAGGACGGATGCGGATGACAGATTGCCGGTCCGGCGCAGACAGTCCCATGACGCGTCAAGCTCACCATTGTTCAATTCGAGGGCTTCCGCAGTAGCTTCGAGAATTTTCGGTCCGCCGGTGTGCAGACACCAACTTCCAATGTCAGCGCGCGTGAGGCCGCGGGTGGCGAGGAACTCATCGGCGTCATGCTTTAGATTGTTGCGCACGAGATTCGGAACCTCGCGCGAAAGAACGATGCGAAAACCTCTTTCCGAAATGTCCCAGCCCATCATCTCTTCCGTGTTGGGATAGAAGACGGAGCGCGTGGCAAGAATCTTTGGACCGGAACTGGGAAGTCCGCACTCGGCGCCGGCAACAATCACCGCCGCAGCGCCATCGCCGAAAAGCCCAGCTGAAATCAGATTGGCCATCGAGAGGTCTTCGCGCTGAATGGTGAGCGAACACAGTTCGACGGAGAGCACGATCGCGGTCTGATCGGGATACGCCTTTACATAATCGGCCGCGCGAGAAATTCCAGAAGCTCCCGCCACGCAGCCGAGGCCAAAGATCGGAACACGGCGGATGTTGCGGCAGAGTCCCATCTTATTGATCAGCAGCGCGTCGATGGATGGGCTTGAAATACCGGTTACAGATGTGAAAAAAAACGCGCTCAGATGCTGGCCTTGCAAGCCGGCGCCAGCCAGCGCGCCCGCCACAACCTTCTCTCCAAGTTCGGTGGCGGTGCGAATCCAGTGATGGTTCGCTTCGCCCCAGGTCCGCATCGTCAGATATTCTTCTTTGGGGATCGAGAGGTAGCGGCCATCGACGCCTACGTGGCGATGCAGGCGGCGCAGCACTTCGGGTTTTTCGATGCGCTCTCCCCAGAATGCGCGAAGGCCTTCGAGGAGTTCGTCCTGCGAGTAGTAGTACGGCGGAAACGCACTGGCTGTGCTGACGATTTGCATAGGGAAGATTGAGCCTCAACCGCCGTGCCGCCATCGCATTCGCGCCGGTGCTGTTCAGGATAACGATAAGGCCTCCGGCCCTGCAAGGGGCCAACAGCTCTCCAAGCTCGCTTTCTTTATGCTGGTTCCAAAACAGCGCAGGCCCCTTGTTCAGAGGCAGGATGGGAATTGCGGGCCATGGAGATGCTACAGTTAATCCAATTCAGAAAGGCGGGACTCGACTTTGAAATTCATCGCCGGCTTGGTGCTGGGAATCATTATCGTCCCAGTATTGCTTTATCTCTATTTAGTAGGAGGTAGCGCTCCGGTGGCGACCACCGATCCCGACATGCCCTTCGAAGCCTATTTGGCGCGCAAGGCGCAACATGTGAGGATTGATCACGACATGCCGAAGACGGTGCCCATTCAGCCGAGCGAGGCGAATTACCTGGCTGGAGCGGAACTCTATAAGGAGCATTGCGCCGTTTGTCACGGTTTACCGGACTCCCAGAAGACGGCGATTGCGATCGGAATGTATCCACGGCCGCCGCAGCTGTTCAAGGGCAAGGGCGTGACCGACGACGAGCCGGGCGAGAGTTATTGGAAGATATTCAATGGCTTTCGGCTGACTGGGATGCCGGGCTTCAGCAAGTCGCTGAACGAAACTCAGATGTGGCAACTTGCATTGCTGGTGGCGAATGCCGACAAGCTGCCTGCGTCGGCGAAGACCGCGCTGGCCGCGCCGCTGGCGACTCCGAGCGCAGCAGCGACCTCGCCTTCCGCGAAGTCGCCGGCTCCACAGCCTGCTCGATGAGCGGAGCGTAGTTTATGCCATTTGCGCGGCCCAGAAAGCTCTTCACCGAAGCGGAGCTTTATGAGTATGCGGTGGGCGCGCTGGCGCGTCGGGGCCGATCAGTTGCGGAGTTGAAGCGGTTGTTGCGCAATCGCGTGGAAGCCGATACCGAATTCGGCAAGACGCTGGTTGAGTTGATCATCGTTCGGCTCAAGGATCAGGGATATTTGAACGATGCGCGTTATGCGGCCGCTTATTCTTCATATCGCCGCGATGCGCAGAAGTTCGGACGAATGCGCGTGGTAAGCGACCTGAAAGCCAAAGGAGTTCATGCCCAGGTTATCGAGAAGGCCGTCGCTTCAGTGTACGAGGACGTGAAGGAAGAAGATCTGGCGCGCGCTTACCTGAAGCGCAAACGGCTGAAGAAGCCGAAGGATCAGAAAGATGCGGCTCGCATTTTTCGAAATCTGATGCGCGCGGGATTTGGGTCCAAAACAATTTTTACGATTTTGAAGAAATGGGATGTCGACGACGAGACGCTGAGTGGGCTTGAGGAAGAAGTGCCCGATGGATCGAGCTAGATCCTCAGGTCGTTCTTTCGTCCCTCCCGGCGCTACCAATTGTCCGCTTGCCACCACCCATAGCTCGCTATGCGCTGCATCCTAACGCCGCTTCACGGCCGCCACGCCGAGCATTAGCTTCAGAGACGCGTCACCTCAGTCGCCTGGTGGCTTCTCGTCGCGCTTCTTTTGGTCGTCCTTCTGCTTTTTGTCCTGCTTCCTGTTCTCGTTGCTGTCCGCCGGAGGCGGCTGTTTGGGCTGCTCCGGGCGAGCCGCAGGTTCGTTTCGTTGCGGCTGTTGTGGTGGAACATTTGCCTCCGGACGCGAGGGCGGCTGAGTCGTCCCTGGTTGTGCCGGTTTGGGCGCGGTACGCGGTTGGATGGCAGGTGGCCGTTCATTCTGAGCTGGCGGCTGCGCAGTTGATGGACGCTCGTTCCGCATGGGCTGTTGCGGCGGACGATTATTCGGCATCGGGCGATTTTGGTCGGGTCGATTCATCCCCGGCTGATTTGGTTCGGGCCGATTCGGCTGCGAGCGATCGGGTTGGTTGCGTTCCGGCGGTGCGGATTTAGGTCGATTTTGCTGCGGAACAGGCTGTGGCCGCTCGTTCCCGGGCGGATTGTTTTGCCGGTAAGCTGGCTGATTTGCCGCAGGCTGGGTCGTCCCCGGCTGATTACCGGGGCGATTCTCCGGTCGATTCATGCCGGGCTGATTTCCCAGCCCATTGCCAGGCGCATTCGGCTGCTGTTGCGAGCCGGGTTTGGCCGCCGCCGTTGCCGGGCGACCTACCGGCGCCTGCCTGATCTGCGGGCGCGACACTTCAGCGTTCGCGGGCCGCGCCATTTGCATTTGCCTCATCTGCTGCCGAGGAATAGGCTGTCCCGGATTGGCGGCGAGCGCTTGTTGCCGGGCCGCGAAAGGAACAGGAGCCGGGGGTGGAGTCGAGCGGGCGACGATCGAGCGACGAGCGACTGCGGCCGGCGGCGCCTTGACCCGATTTGCGGTGTCGAATCGCGCGCCCAGCACGCTGTTCGACGTAGGTGCGACCGCTACCCGTGTGCTGACGGGCATGGACGACCACTGTTTGGCATTGACTGAGACCGCTACGCGAGCCACCGGTTGCGCGCTTATGAAGGCTCGTTGCGGAACTGCTGTGATCGCGCCCGAGACGCCCCGGTTCACATATTTCACATTGGCGATGTTCGTTTCGTTGCGAATGATGGTGGTGTTATAGACGTTCGTGATTACCGTTTGGTTGACCACGGTGCCGCTCATGTTGATGCTGGCCAGATAGCGTCGGCTCACGCGATAGGACGGAACGTAGACTTCGCGCGGGCCTAGTGGGAACCAACCGACGTTGCCGCCGATTCCAATTCCCCCTCCGCCGACAAAAACTACCAGCGCGGGTGCGTAGACGGGCCTCACTTCGATCGGTCCCGGAACCCACCCCCACCGGCCGGAAAGGAATGCCCAGCGGCCATAGTGGAAGGGAGCATAGCCCCAGGGCTCGTCGTCGACCCAGGTCCATCCCCAGGGATCGATCCAGGCCCAGTGGCCCTCGCGGTATGGAGCCCATCCTGCGGCGACGCGTGGGAACCAGACATCGCCGTAACCGAGCGCTGGCCGCCAATCGCCGCTGTCATCCAGATCCGCGTAGCCGACTACGTCATTCGAGACATATCTAGCCGACATGGAGTGTTCGTAACGGCTGTAGCGGTTGTAGCACCAGCTGTCGAAATCGTCGGGCGCGCCAATCTCTTCCATCTCGGCATGCAACGTGTCGGTGCCGTCGAAAGTTACGCGTTGGCCTGCCCGCACCGTATAGGTCGAGCCATTGCCAGTCGATTCGCCTTCGCCTTCGCGGACGCTGACAACCGTATATGTTCCATCTTCGCTGGCTTCGACGCGGTAGCGGCCTGTGTCTTCGATGGTGAAGGCCTGGTTGGGCGTGTCGATCTCGAAGTCATCATCGCGGCCCAGGCGCCGAACCCGGACATTGATCACACCGGAGCTGAGCTGGATCTGGATGGTATTGTCGTCGAGGTTGAGGAACGAAATGCCGGTGTTGCTGCCCAAGTCGATCAGGGCCGATCCGAGTTCGAGTTCGGCGCGGGAATTGTTGTCCACCCAGAGCTGATCGCCTATGGTGATGGGGCGATTGGGAACGGCGTCGACCCAATCGGACTCGCCGGCCGGCTGGAAGGAGACGGCACCTTGCAAATAGGCAAGGCGCGCTACTCTCGTGGGAGGATCATTCCGATCCGAATCGGAGTCGTTCTGCGCGATTAAACGCTGGCTGAGGCTGATGCTCACGAGCGCAGCCAGTGAGAGGGCAATTGCATAACGTCGCAATTCATTAAGAATTTTCATAAGGTCATCTCGATGAGTCGAGTCGGAGGTTGGAGGCCTGATTTCCTTTTGACTTCAGTTTTGACGGAAGCGGCTACTTTACTCTAAACACGGGAAGCCTCGTAAAGATTTGTAAAGTTCGGGATGGATGGTCCCGGTCTCTACCCCGGCTCGTTTGGTACCCCCCCTCACTTTCGCCTTGGGATGATCCTTTAAAATCATGAATTTAGCAAAGCGTGTGCTGCCAGGTCTTTGAGAAATAAAGACTTCTTGGTAAAATATTTATTAGTCAATGACTTAGCGTTGCTATTTCGGCATTCCACGGTGGCGTTTCCGCTAGGTCTTTGAGTAATAATGGTTTACATTCAGAGTATTGAAAAACAATGGCTTAGATCGAGCCTAGCTTCCGATCCGCTTCCTTTTTTCTCATGCCCTTGGATCTTAAGCATCAATAATTCGTCGGGGCATTGGCTAAGTCAACAGGATTCTTGCCCGTCGAACGCAACCGGCCCGGCAGCGCATTAGTTTGCGAAGGTCCGGCTCGAGTCTTGGGGATTCCTCGACTCTTGAGGATCATTGAGCTTTTTTTTTGTGATATCGTCTCAGCCGTAGATCTCTACCATCGATCTCGAGCTGGCAGCTTGCGCGTTGCAAGTTGGCTCCGCCTCGAGCGATGCGTTGGAGAGGCAGCCGCGCCCGGAGGATGGGGCGCGTTTAATTCTTAATCATTAGGAGAAGGCGATGAGGACGATTTTACGGGCGGCTCTGGCGGTGGCGGTAGTGGCGCTGATTTGTTCCACATACACGTTTGCCGGCGCGGCCGCCGACTATAAGGCCAAATGCGCGATGTGCCACGGAGCAACTGGCAACGCCGACACGGTGATGGGCAAGAACCTGAAGATTCGGGACTTCAGCTCGGCCGAGGTGCAAAAGCAATCCGACGCGGAACTGGCCGAAATCATCACCAAGGGCAAAGGGAGGATGCCGTCGTACGATGGCAAGCTTTCGAAACAGCAGATCAACGATCTGGTGAAGTGGATTCGGACGTTGAAGAAGTAGTTTGGTGGAACAATTCGATTTCGACGGCCGGGAAAAATCCCGGCCATTTTGTTTTTGGGCCCTCTACTCCGGCGAGACCGGCTGCAGGCTGGGGCAACCGCGCCACAGGTTCTAAAGGCGGCGGCAACTTGCGACGATAGGTACGAAGAGGCATCCCTGGGGTGGCTTTGTTATTGGGGATGACATTCATGACCTTCGACGATGCCGTTGTCTGCCACTCGGAATGGAAGCGCAAGCTGCATGCCTACGTATCGAATCCTGACGGCAAGATGAACATCGACGAGGTCGCGGCGACCAACAAATGCAAGCTGGGACGATGGATTCGCGGTGAAGGACGCAAGTATGCGGGGTTCCGGGAATTTGCGAAGCTGATCGCGGAACACGCGCGCTTTCATAAAGCGGCGGCGGACATTGTGCGCAGAGCAGATGGTGGGCAAGATGCGAGCTTCGAGTTTGAGCTCGGCGTGGGCAGCGAATTCAGTTTGGCGTCGTCGGCGGTTGTGCTCGCCATCATGGACATGAAGCGAAGGAATGAAATGCAGAGCAGGCAAGCGCAAGAGCGTGAGCACGTGGCCGCCTGGATGAAATGAGATTGCCTCGCGGGGCTACCGCCCCGTATCGCGTAAGGCTATCTACGAATCAATGGCTATGAACCAGCGCGCTTCTCGATTCTTGCCCACGTATCTTTCAGCGCTACCGTGCGATTGAAGACTGGCTTGCCGGGTCTGGAATCGGGATCGACGCAGAAATATCCCAGGCGCTCGAACTGATAACGGCTTTCTATGCGCGCGTTGACCAGCGACGGCTCGAGCTTGGCCTGCGCGATCACTTCGAGCGAGAGTGGATTGAGGTTATCTGTGAAATCTCTTTCTCCCGGCCGCTCGCTTTCGGAGACTTCGTTAGGATCTTCTTTGGTGAAAAGTTTGTCGTAGATGCGCACCTCGGCATCGATGGCATGCGCGGCTGAGACCCAGTGGATGGTCGATTTGACCTTGCGGCCATCCGGCGCATTGCCGCCGCGCGTGGCCGGGTCGTAGGTGCAGTGGACTTCAACGACCTCGCCGTCGTCGTTCTTCACCACACTTTTTGCGGTGATGAAGTAGCCGTAGCGCAGGCGGACTTCCACTCCCGGCGAGAGGCGATAATACTTTTTCGGCGGCTCTTCGCGGAAGTCGTCCTGCTCGATGTAGAGAACCTTTGAGAATGGCACCTGCCGCTTGCCGGCGGATTCGTCCTCGGGATTGTTGACCGCCTCCATCGGTTCGACCTGGCCCTCCGGATAGTTATCGATCACAACTTTAAGCGGCTGAAGAACGGCCATCACGCGCGGAGCGCGCTTGTTTAGGTCTTCGCGGACGAAGTGTTCGAGCATGGCGAGTTCGAGCGTGCCATTGGTTTTTGAAACGCCGATGGCGTTGCAGAAATTGCGCAGCGCTTCGGGCGTGTAGCCGCGGCGGCGAATACCGGAAAGCGTCGGCATGCGCGGGTCGTCCCAGCCGTTGACCAGTTTTTCCTGTACGAGCTTGAGCAGCTTGCGCTTGCTGAGCAGCGTGTAGGTCAGGCTGAGGCGGTCGAACTCATATTGGCGCGACGGAAAAATTCCGAGCTGCTCGACAAACCAGTTGTAGAGCGGGCGATGGTCTTCGAATTCGAGCGTGCACATGGAATGCGTGACGCGCTCGATGGAATCGGACTGGCCGTGCGCGTAGTCGTACATCGGGTAGATGGGCCACTTGCTGCCGGTGCGGTGATGGTCGGCGTGCAGAATGCGGTACATGACCGGGTCGCGCATGTTGAGGTTGGGCGAGGCCATGTCAATTTTGGCGCGCAGAACGCGCGTGCCGTCGGGGAATTCGCCTTTACGCATGCGCTCGAAGAGGTCAAGATTCTCTTCGACGGAGCGATTGCGGTAGGGGCTTTCTTTTCCGGGCTCGGTTAAGGTGCCGCGATACTGGCGGATTTCTTCCGCGCTCAGATCGTCGACGTAAGCTTTGTCGTCTCTGATTAACTTGATGGCCCACTCGTAAAGCTGATCGAAGTAGTCGGAGGCGTAGCGCAGGCTGTCCCAGTCAAAACCGAGCCAGCGCACGTCCTTCATGATGGAGTCAACGTACTCCTGCTCTTCTTTTTCGGGATTGGTGTCGTCGAAGCGGAGGTTGGTCTTGCCGCCGAATTCGTCCGCGAGTTCGAAGTCCAGGCATATTGCCTTGGCGTGGCCAATGTGGAGATAGCCATTGGGCTCGGGAGGGAAACGGGTCTGGATCACGGCGTCGCCGTACTTTTTCCTCTTCAAATCCTCGATCATCGCGTCGCGGATGAAGTTCGAGGGGCGCGGCTCGGCGGGCACGTTGGACGCGGCGTCACTCGGCGACGGGCTGGACGACACGGAATCAGTCGGACTCATGCTCTTGCTATTCTATATGTCGTATGGCGCAGTGCGTACAGTGCGGGCGGCAGCTTCCGGGCTTGGGCTTCGGCAAGAGGATTTGCCAGTGGTGCAAGCAACATGAAGCGGCGCAACGGGGCGAAGACATTCAGTATCAGCGGGTAGAGGCCGTGCCATGGGCGCGGCCCCAGTCGTCGTCGATGATCGTGACGCAGGTTATTTTTGGGGCGAATGTCGCGGTCTTCATCGGGATGGTGCTATCGATCGGCGGGACGATGCTGAGCGATCCGCCGGGGCAGGCATTAGTGGCGTGGGGCGCGAATTTTGGGCCGCTAACCGTTGGCGGGCAGTGGTGGCGGCTGCTGACTTGCTTGTTTGTGCATGGTGGATTGCTGCACATCGCGTTCAACATGTGGTGCCTGTGGGACCTGGGCCGGCTGGCGGAAGCGGTGTATGGTCACTGGACTTTTGCCGTCGTTTATTTTCTTTGCGGGCTCTCGGCGAGCATTGGCAGCATTCTTTGGAATCCAGTCGTGCTGAGCGTGGGAGCTTCAGGTGCGATCTTTGGAATTGCGGGCGCGTTGATCGCATCGTTTTATTTGGGTGAGTTTTCACTGCCGCGGGCTGCGGTCACCCACATGTTGCGCAGCGTGGTTGTGTTTGTAGGCTTCAACCTGTTTTTTGGGGCGATGATTGCCCACGTCGATAACGCCGCGCACGTCGGTGGACTGGTGATGGGATTGCTTCTGGGCGCGATGATTGCGAAGGTGGCTCCGGCGCACGATGCGATTCTTCAGAGGATTGGCGTGCTGCTGGTGGGAGCGGCGCTGGTGGGGGGCGGCGGCCTTTGGCTGGCGCGCTCGCACGCTTATCTTGTGCATCGTGAAAACGGACTTGCGCGTCTTTACGCGGGCGATCCGGATTCGGCGATTCAAGAGCTTCAGAAATCGGTAAATCAGCGCCCGAGCTTCGTCCCGGCGCATGAGGCCCTGGCACAGGCGTATCTCGACAAACACGATTATGACAGCGCGGCGGCGGAACTGAAGCGCGGCCTCACCTTCGATCCGCGAAATCAAAACTTATATTACGACCTTGGGCGAGTTTATATGTCGGCAAAACAGCCGGCGAAAGCGGAGGATGCTTTCAGGCAGTTGCTTAAGATCAATCCGGATAGCGCCGATGGCCACGCTGGATTGGGGAGCGTTCTGGCGTACGAGCAGAATACCGGCGAGGCGCTGGCGGAATTCAGGAGAGCGGCTGACATCGATTCGCTTTATCCGGGCGTGTACTTCAAGATCGGCATCCTGGAGGCGCAGTTGAACCAGGTGGATGACGCCATCGCCGCGCTCCTGAAGCAGCGGCAGGTTTTGGACGCGCCCGAGAACGAGAGCCTGCTGGCTAAACTTTACGATGCTAAGAGTATGAAGACTGAAGCGGACGCGGCGCGCGCCAAGGCGGAGGCGCTGAGCGGGAAGTGACGTTTTATTTAGAGTGAGCGCGGACGTTACCGTGCTGCGGCCGCGACTTTGAATCGCACCCGTTCGCGGCGTTGCAGGAATTCCACGATTTCGAACAAATTACGGGCTTGGGGATTTCCCGAGGGGCTCAACATCCGCATCAGGCTCTTGGCGGAATGGCCGGTGGCTTCAGCGAGTTCGGCGAATCCAATTGTTGCGTTGATATAGTCGCGCAACACACTCTTGCCGGTTTCGACATCTCCGGAAAGAAAACCTTCTATTCCTTCGCGGAGTAGTTCCTTGCGGAACGCAGGATCGCGGCGGACTCGGGCCTGGATCGTTTGCTTGAAATCGCGGGTCAGGGGCATCGCGACGATGGTACCACATATGGGACCTTTTTGACCGCTCGTACTAGCGACTCTTCTTGATTGCCTGGTCGATTCTTTTCAGCGTGGTTTTCTTCCCCAACACTTGTAGCGTCTCGAACAGCGGCGGGGCGTTCTTGCGTCCGCAGACGGCTACACGGATCGGCTGGAACATCTGACCGGCTTTCAGGCCGAGTTCCTGGGCGGCGGCGCGTAGGGCCTGGTCGAGGGCATCGTGGGTGAATTCGCTTTGGGCCAGGACTTCGCGGGCTCGGACCAGAGCTTTTTGCGCCATGGCCGCGTCGCCTTTTTGGGGGATCAGCTCGGCGGGATCGTAGGGCGGGAGTTCGTCAACAAAGAAGAAATCGGCTGCGGTCAAAACATCGCGCAGTAGTTTGATGCGTTCGCGGATTAAAGGCGTGATTGCCTGCATTTTTTCTGGCGTAATTTGGAATCCGGCTTCGCGGACGATCGGGAGCAGGCGAGCGCTCAGGTCGTCGACAGGCAGGGCGCGAATGTGCTCGGCATTCAGCCAGAGGGCTTTCGAGTCGAATGCGTCCTCCGGAGTAGTCGCGGGCTCTTTGAAATTGACGACAGCATTGGCGCGGTTGATGCCTTCGAGCGAGAAGGCGTCGACCAGTTCTTGTTTGGTCAGGTGAGTGCGGTCGTCTTTGGGAGACCAGCCGAGCAGGCACAGAAAGTTAATGAAGGCGGCGGAAAGAAATCCGGCGTCGCGGTAGGTTGTGACACTGACGACCGGGCCGTGGCGGCGTTTGGATAGTTTGGAGCCGTCGGGCGCGACCAGCAGCGGTAAATGTGCGAACTGTGGCAGGGCCACTCCCGCCTGTTGTGCAGCTGTGAAAATCAGCACATGTTTGTACGTATTCGAAAGATGGTCCTGGCCGCGGATAATATGGCTGATTTTTAAATCGATGTCATCGGCGCACGACGCCAGGTGGTAGGTCGGCATGCCGTCGCTGCGGAGCAGGGCGAAGTCTTCAATGTCGTTTGCGGATTTGGATTGATAGCCATAGACAGCGTCGGTGAAGCTAATGTTTTCGCTGGTGCCGCGCGGGACTCGAAAGCGCAGGGCAAAAGTCTCTCCGGCAGCAGCACGACGATCGCTTTCGGCTCGGCTTAGTTCGCGCATTCCAGGATTGAAAAGCCACGTCTGGTTGGCGCCCGATTTTTCGGAATCGCCCGTGTGGGCGGGCGTGAAGTCACGGTAGGCGAGGTCTTTTTGGAAAATGGCGTCCGCAATCTGGCGATGAAGCGCGAGCCTCTCAGACTGCTTGTATTCTTCATCCCAGCCGAGATCGAGCCAGCGCAGGCCATCGAAGATGGAGTTGACGCTGGCGTCGGTGTTGCGCTCGACATCGGTGTCATCGAGGCGGAGGATCATTGTCCCTTTGTTGTGGCGGGCGTAGAGCCAGTTGAAGATAAAAGTACGGGCGCTGCCGACGTGGAGGAAACCCGTGGGGGATGGAGCGAATCGAACGCGGGGCATAACCGATGAGTATAGCGGATGAAATTGGGTGGCCCGGCCGACTCGGGCCACGCTCCGATCCGCTGATTACCTTTGGTTACCTAGGTAATCTTCGGAGCGCCAATCCCTCTGGCGGGATTGCATCTTATGAGCAGATACTTTAGGGTAACGAACTTTGAACGACCCGTGCCCAGGGCGGAAACTCACAGAAGACACTGGTTGTTTCGAACTGTCTGGCGTGAAACGATGAGGCCAAGTGTTCCAGCCGGGCCTGCATTGAGCATTAGTAAAATTGGTATTTAGAGAACCATGTTTAGAAAGCCATGATTAGCATTGCTACAGGTTTGGTGCTGATTCCTGGGACCGTGGCGCTTTTGGTGCTGCTGGTCTTCAGCTATCTGTACGAGCAGAGCCGGCAGGGATATTTCCGCGCCTGGCAACTGGCCTGGGCGGCTTACACGCTGCACTATGCGGTTGAAGCGGCGATTTATTTCCGCGGGCCGTCGGCGCTACTTTACTTTGTCGGCTCGCTGCTGCTGGTGGCGGTGGCGATGTGCATCTTTGTCTCGACGCGCCTGACCAAGGAAGCGTTTCGGCTCCAGTGGTATGACATCACGCTGATCGGCGTAGGAATTCTGCTCACCTACATCAGCCTGCGCGCGCACATGGCGGGCGGAGCATTCAGGGCCAGCGCGGCTCCTCCGCCGGTGTATTTGCGGCTGGAGACCGGACTCGCAGCGGTTTTGTTTTACACCTCGTTTCACTATTACAAGTACGGCTTTCGCAAAGATTCGGTGGCTTTTCGCACCCTCGCGTTTTCGCTGGCGCTGTGGGGATCTTTGATAGGCGCGGGGCAGTTCCGGCAGTCATTTGTCGAGACGTTGGCCAGGCCGGGCGGATTTTTGTGGCCGATCCCGCAGATGCTCCTGGCCATCGCGATGGTGATGGTGTTATTCGAAAACGAGCGCAATGCGGTACAGGAGCACGCGCTGGCGTTCTCGACGCTGGGAGTCGATCCGCGGCAATTGCTTTCCGTCGGCGATCTTGTACCTAGCATGCAGGCCTTTGTGGACCGGTTGGTCGCGCCGCTGGCTTCGCGTAAGGGCGTCATTCTAATTTCCGCGCAGTGGCGCGGTACCGTGCCTTCGGTACAGAAAGGATTCTCCCCCGAGTTTTTGGAGAAGCTGCAAAAGACGAAGGCGGGCGACTACATCTGCGAACTGGCGTACCGACGCGGCGGGGTGGTGACGTTCCGGAACCTGGCAGAGATGGAAGAGCCGCTGCCGGCGCTTTCCGGCGGTCGATTTGAGGCGTTTAAACAAACGCTGCTGGCCGAAGGGATCGCCGATCTGATGGCGGTGAGCCTCCAGACGCGCGAACACAATTTTGGAGTGCTGCTGTTTCCGCATGCGGAGCGGCGGATGTTTGGATCTTCCAACCTGCGACTGCTAATTGGACTAGCGCTGCAGATTGCATTGACGCTGGAAAATTACGTCGTGATGCACGAGGCGCAGCGTAGGACAAAAGAATACGAACTACTGACCGAGATCGGCCAAGCCGTGAGCTCTCATCTGAATCAGGATGAGGTTTTGCGCACGGTGCAAACGGAGCTGGGGCAGATCTTCGACACGAGCGCGTTTTATATCGCTTTTCTGGAAGAGGATGAGATTCATTTCGAGCTGGAGGTCGAGGGGGGACAGACTCTGCCGAAGCGCTCGCGCAAGGTAGCGAATGGTTTGACTGAATACATTCTGCGCACCGGGCAGCCGCTGCTGATCGAATCGGATCTGGAGGAGGTGCGGGCCAAGCTTGGCGTGGACTTTATTCCTGCGCACCCCGCGCGTGCGTTTTGCGGCGTGCCGATTCTGCTGGGGGGAAGGCCAGCGGGCGTGATGGCGGCCCTGAGCACGGAGCGGGAGTTTCAGTTCCAGGAGCGCGACCTCGAGGTCATGCAAACCGCTGCCGGGCAGCTGGGCGTGGCGGTTGAAAATGCGCGACTGTTCTCGGAAGAGCAGCGGCGGGCGCGGCATCTCGCGTTTTTGAACACTATTTCGAAGATGGCTATTTCGAGCGAAGACGCCGAGCAGATGATGGCCGACATCGTGCGCGAAATTCAGAAGAATTTCCGCTACGACCACATCGGCATCGGCATCATGGATTACGCCACCAAAGACATCGAAATCAAAGCCGAGGCGGGGACGACATCGCAGGCATTGGGGCGGCGGATTCCGGTAGGCACCGGCGTGCTTGGAAAAGTCGCGCGTACGGGTGTGAGCGCGCTCGTGCAAAATGCGGGGCCCGGACAGCTCGCGGGAGTAGTGCCGGAATCGCGCGCCGTGCTTTGCCTGCCGATCAAGTACGGCGAGAGCCTGCTGGGCGTGCTGAATGTGGAGAGCCATGCCGAGAATGCGTTTGCTCCGCAAGATGTCTTGATTTTGAATACGCTCGCCGATTTACTGGCGACGGCGCTGCACAATTCGTTCGTCTTCCAGAAATTGCAGCAGCAGTCGATCACGGACGGACTCACGGGAATTAAGACACGACGGTTCTTCTGGGAGGCGCTCAGCTCGGAATGGAAGCGCGCATCGCGCTCAGGGCGGCCCTTCTCGGTCGTGCTGATCGATCTGGATAAATTCAAAGAAGTGAATGACTCACTGGGCCATCTTGAAGGCGACATGGTGCTGGCGCGCGTGGGACGATTGCTCGAGCAGAAGTGCCGGCAGTCAAATGTGGTGGCGCGCTATGGCGGAGACGAATTCATCATCCTGATGCCGGAGACCGGGATCGAGCAGTCGCAAGTACTGGCGGAAAGATTGCGGCTGTGGCTGGCGACCGACCCCATGCTGGAGGAGCACAAGATCACCGGCAGCTTTGGCGTAGCGAGTTTTCCGGTGCATGGATTTGCGATGGAAGACCTGATTCGCGTGGCCGACGCAGGTATGTATATGGCCAAGCACGCGGGCGGAAACCAGGTAGCGGCAGCGGAGCCATTCCGCGAAGGCTCGGCAGTACAGCGCCAGTTGCTGTCCTCATATATTGAAGGATTCTTGCAGCGCGAACATAATGCGCCAGAGCATTTGGAAGAACTGGTCGGAACGCTGCGCAAGCTTTGTGCAAGCGATGACGGGGACGCGACGCCCATACGGGAGGCCATTGAGAGCCTAGCGCAAACGGCCGAATTGCGGGAGCCCAACGCCAGTGGCCATGCCGATAAGACCCGGCATTTTGCGGGCATTATTGCGCGCGGGCTGAACCTTTCGGCGCAGGAAATTTCAGACGCGGCGTTTGCGGGCGCGGTCCACGATGTGGGCAAGCTGTTTATCGACGCGAGCATTCTGAACGAGCCGGGGCCGCTGACGGAAGACGAGTTCGCGGTCATCAAATCGCATCCCCAGCTTGGAGTGGAAGTCTTGCGTGCCGTTCCTAATTGCGAACGGGTGGCGGAGGCGGTTTTGTCGCACCACGAAGCTTTTGATGGCACCGGTTATCCGTTTGGGCTGCGCGGCGAGAGCATTCCGCTGGTCGGCCGCATTCTCGCCGTTGCCGATACGTACGCGAACCTGACCAGCGACCGGTCGTTGGCTCCGGCAAAAACGCACGAGCAGGCAATCACGGAACTCGAAAAGCTGAGCGGCACGCGGTTTGACGGAATGATTGTCCGGCTGTTTGCGCGTTTGCTGAAGATGGAACGATCTTCGATATGAAGATCGCCGATATTGGGTGCCGAGATCTGAATGCGGCGCGGCTAAACCCGCATCACACCAGCGTCACTGTCAATTTTGCGTCTTTCGGCAAGTAGCTCTTGCGGCGAAACCAATCCTCCATCGCCTCCCGGAGCTGGTCGAGCGGGACATTCGTTCCAATTTCCAGATAACCGTCAGCGACCGGCAGCGTATCGTCAAATACGGACGCGTTCGTAAAATTACGCATGCTGAAGTTGTCCAGCCAATGCAGAGGGCAGAGTTCAGGGTGGCCGTCATGCTCGTACTCGACGCGAACTTTGCGCGCGAACATAGATTGATTTAAGCATAGCCGGGCCTCGATTCGATCGTGACAATTGCCCTGGGATTCCAGCCGTCTCCTCCGCGTCAGCAATCATAGACTTCAAAATGAAACATCAAACTTTCGCAGGCCGGGCGACCGTGGTATTTTCGTAGAGCAAAATTCCGAAGACGCCCGGCTGACACCAGTATGAATTCCGATCCAATGAGCGCGCGTGAAGTGGCGGCGCAATCACCCGCTCTCGCACAGGCAGTCGACGCGCCGCTCACTCGCGCCGCGATCTTCCTGGTCGTGACCATCAACCCGGGCCTTGAGCATCGCGCCGCCCTGCGTTCGTTATGCGGAGACCTCGCAGCGCTAGTCCGCGCGGTCGAGTTTCGCGACCTGGAGGGAGGCCTGTCCTGCATCATGGGGTTTGGATCCGAAGCCTGGGATCGACTCTTTGGGCAGCCGCGGCCGGCCGAACTGCATTCGTTCCGGGAGATTCGCGCGGGAGAGCGCCATGCGGTTTCGACGCCGGGCGACTTGCTGTTCCACATCCGCGCCAAGCGCATGGACTTATCTTTCGAACTGGCCACGCAGATCGTGGCGCGCATCGGGAAAGCGGTTACATCAGTGGATGAAGTGCAAGGCTTCCGATATTTTGACGACCGCGATCTCATGGGTTTCGTCGATGGGACGGAGAATCCCAGGGGCCAGGCAGCCGCTGAGGCCGTACTCATCGGCGATGAAGACGCCGACTTTGCCAATGGCAGTTACGTTATCGTTCAGAAATATCTTCACAACCTTGACGCATGGAATGCCCTCCCTACTGAGGCGCAGGAGCGCATCATCGGCCGCACCAAACTTTCTGACATCGAACTGGACGACGCCGTCAAACCAACGTCGGCGCACAACGCGCTCACCACGATTGTGGAGAACGGTCGGGAGGTCAAGATTTTGCGGGACAACATGCCCTTCGGCCGCCCCGGTTATGGTGAGTTCGGCACCTATTTCATCGGCTACAGCCGTTCGCCTCGCACCATCGAGCAGATGCTCGAGAATATGTTCATCGGGCGGCCACCCGGGAACTACGATCGGATTCTCGACTTCAGCCGCGCTGTCACTGGGAACCTCTTCTTCGTGCCATCCGCAACTTTTCTTGAGGACGTAGCTGAGGAAGACCCGGCGGTTGCGCCCGCCGCGCAGGAGCCGACGGCGGCCCAGCCCGATTCATCCAACCCTCCGGTGCGCGACGGTTCTCTCGGCATCGGCTCTCTAAAAGGAGACGTACAACATGAATAATCTCCATCGCGAACTTGCCCCAATTTCCGATTCCGCGTGGACGCAGATTCAAGACGAAACATCGCGCACGCTCAAACGATACCTTGCCGGACGGCGTGTCGTCGACGTGCAGGGTCCGGGCAGTATCGCGCTTTCCGCGGTCGGCACCGGCCACCTGAAGACAATCGCCGCTCCGGCTAAAGGCATCATTGCGAGGCAGCGAGAGGTGAGGGCGCTGGTGGAACTGCGTGTTCCGTTCGAGCTGGATCGCCGGGCGATCGACGATGTCGAGCGCGGCGCCAATGACTCGGACTGGCAACCGGCGAAGGACGCGGCGCGGCAGATTGCCTTTGCGGAGGACCGCGCCATATTCGAGGGTTATGACGCCGGGGGCATTGAGGGCGTCCGTCAGGGAACCAGCAATCCGATCATGACGCTCCCCGCAGACGTGCGGGAGTACCCGGATGCCATCGCCCAAAGCCTAAGCCAGTTGCGGCTTGTCGGCGTCAACGGCCCTTATGCGGTGCTGCTTGGCGCCGACGCCTACACTGCACTCTCAGAGACCAGCGATCACGGATACCCGGTGCTGGAGCACGTCAAGCGGCTGGTCAAGGATCAAATCATTTGGGCGCCTGCGATTGCCGGCGCTTTTGTGCTGACCACTCGGGGCGGCGACTTCGATCTGCACATCGGCCAGGACGTTTCCATTGGCTACCTCAGCCATACCGACGCCGCTGTCCGCCTTTATCTGCAGGAGACGTTCACCTTCCTGCTGCTCACCGCTGAAGCGGCCGTCGCGCTGGTTCCTCCCGCGAAGGCAAAAAAGGCCTGAAGCGAGGCCCAGAATGCGAGTTGGGGTAATTTTCTATGATTGCACCGATGTAAATTGCACGTAGGATTAGGTCATGGTGACTTTCTCGCCGGATCGGTGGCGTCACGTCGAGAACCTGTTTCACGAAGCGCTCGGGTTAACACCGGAAGCGCGCCTGGAATTCCTCGAAACAAAGTGCGCGGGCGATCCCGAACTCCGGAAGGAAGTTGAAACGCTGCTCCAGGCGTCCGCCGGCCAGCCGATGGACTTTCTGCAACAGTCGGTGCGGGCGGCGGCCGATCGCATGATCACCGACCGCATGTACCGGAAGGTAACAGCCGGCAGCCAGCTCGGTTATTACACGATCATTGCGTTGCTCGGCGCCGGGGGCATGGGCGAAGTTTATCTTGCCGAAGACACACGCCTCCGACGAAAAGTGGCGCTCAAGGTCATTGGGCGCAATTTCAATTTGGATGAGCGTGGGCTGCGCCGCTTTGAGCACGAAGCGCAGGCGGCCTCTGCGCTGAACCATCCCAACATCGTTACGGTTTACGAATTCGGACAGACCGAGGGGCTGCGTTTTATTGCGTCGGAGTTCATCGACGGGATAACGCTCCGCAAAAAGGTAAGGGCCGGGAAACTCGAGCCGAATGTCGCTCTCGATATTGCCATCCAGATGGCGGGCGCTCTTGCGGCGGCGCACGACTCCGGGATCGTTCATCGTGACATCAAGCCGGAGAACGTGATTGTTCGGACGGACGGGCTCGTCAAGGTCCTCGATTTCGGGATCGCCAAGCTCGGATCGAGTCAGAATAATTCCGCGACCGTCACATCTTCGATCAGCGAGCCCGGAATGGTGGTGGGCACAGCCAAATACATGTCGCCGGAGCAGGCGCGCGGACTTGATGTCGACGCGCGCAGCGATATCTTCAGCCTGGGTTCGGTGATCTATGAGCTGTTCACGGGAAAGCATGCGTTTGGTGGAGAGACCTCAAGCGACGTGATCGCTGAAATTCTAAAAGCTGAACCCGCGCCTCCGATCGAATCTGCTCCGGATCTGCCGTACGAAGTGGAACGCATCATCGGGAAGGCGCTCCGCAAGGAACGCGAGCAGCGGTATCAGTCTGTAAGGGATTTGCTGATCGATCTCCAGGATTTTAAGAAGGAATCCGAATTTCAGGCGAAGCTGCACGGCGCGGCTGGGCAGGGCGCGGTCAAGACCGAAGGAACAAAAACGAGCTCGGGTTGGCGGACTCCGGCATCCGCGTATCCCAGCGGTCGAGCGGCGCAACGCGGCTTCCCGCGGGAGAAGTGGATATTGGCTCCGGCGGCATTGGTTGTTGCGGCGGTCGCCATTCTTGGTTATTTCTACGAGCACAAATCGAGCATGCCGGCACAGGGAACTCCGCTTCGCAGCCTGGCGGTTCTGCCTTTTCGTAATCTACGGCAGGATCCGGCGATCGATTTTCTCGGCTTCTCGCTGGCCGATGAGATCATCACCAAGCTCGGTTATGTAAACACACTGGTCATTCGTCCGTCATCGTCGGTCGACAAGTATCGCGATCAGAGTATCGACCCGAAGAAAGTTGCCGCAGAGCTTAAGGTGAACACCCTGCTCACCGGCAGCTTCATTAAAGACGGCGACGACCTTCACATTACGACGCAGTTGATCGACGTGAATGCCGACAAGATTTTGTGGCGCGATGTGATCGACGTGAAGTATGACAAGTTGCTGACTGTGCAAGACCACGTTGCGCAACAAATCATTAAAGAGCTGGAAGTGAATCTTTCGCCCACCGAGGCGGCGAATCTGAAACCCGAGAAGCCGATCAGCGCGCTCGCGTATGAGTATTACCTGCGCGGAATCGATCTTTACTCATTGAGCCAGTTTTCCGCGGCGATCGGAATGCTGGAAAAATCAACCGAAATCGAGCCGAATTATGCGCCGGCCTGGGCGCACCTCGGCCGCGCATACACGACCAATGCTTCGCTGCAATTTGGAGGACGCGAAGACTACAGCAAGGCACAAGCGGCTTACGAGAAAGCCATTGCTCTAAATCCTGCGTTGGTTGAGCCGCGCATTTATATGGCGAATTTGTTTACCGACACCGGGCGAGTCGAGCAGGCTGTACCGCTATTGCGCTCGGCTTTACGGGACAGCCCGAACAACGCCGAGGCGCACTGGGAACTCGGCTATGCGTACCGGTTCGGCGGCATGCTGGAGGAGTCAGTGGCCGAATGCGAGAAGGCACGCGCGATTAATCCGCAGGTCAAAATCAACAGCTCGGCTCTGAACAGCTATTTGTACCTGGGCGAATACGATAAATTCGTGCAAAGCCTGCCCCTGAATGACTCGGTTTACATACTCTTCTATCGCGGCCTCGGTGAATATTATCTGAATCACCGCGACCAGGCCGCGCATGACTTTGATCGTGCGTACGAAGGAGATCAGGCTTCGCTTCCCGCGGCGATCGGCAAGGCGCTCAGCGATGCAATTCAGCATGAGAACGCCAGCGGGCTGCAGCTTCTAAAACAAACGGAAGGAAAAATTGCCGAACGCGGGGTCACCGACTCCGAAGGCATGTATAAAGTCGCGCAGGCTTATGCCGTACTCGGGGATAAAGTTTCAGCATTGCACATGTTGCGAGAAAGCATCGGTGGCGGATTCTTCTGCTATGCGTATTTTGTGCGCGATCCCCTGCTCGACAACCTGCGGCACGAGAGTGAATTTCAAAGTCTGATGGATCAGGCGCTTCATCGCCACGAGCAGTTCAAACGTACGTTCTTCTAGCGGGGCTGCATTTCCACGTATTGCTTTCTTACTCTTTGTGGAAGCCTGCTCGCTGCATCCCAAGCTGTGCCACCCGATTTTTCATGAAGGTGTTCCAGACGAAACCGGTTCGAAGATTCTCGGCCATCAACAGAATAATTCCCGTGTCTATGCCGATTACGTCAGAGTCGTACCAGTTGGTAAGTGGGTTGAATGCATTTACGAATCCGTATTTGCTCCAGGCATTAGGGTAGCGGCTTCGGATCGTCTTCAGCACTCGGATCGTTTCTGCAGGAAGAAATGGCAAAGACCCACCGGCCGCGCTTGGAACCAGCGTGCCATCGATCGGTCCCGTAGCCGGAGGACCGCCCCAGGCGACGTAGCCATGTTGAGAGTCGGAGGCGGTGATGCCCCAGAGGTCGGCGCTGTAATCGGGAAACTGCTTGCCGAGCTCAATACAGAAAAGGCGATGAACTTCGGTGGCGATCACGGAATTCTGGAAATAGTCGGCGTACTTGTCGCGCTTGCCGCGGAAATCGAACCAGGCTTGCGAATACTGATGCACGAAGAGCGGCGCGAACGACCCGATATAGCGGAGGCCGTCATATTCGAACGTCAGGCGCTTCCAGGCATTCCAAGTCTCGGTCTTCAGTGGATGGGCGGACGAGCCCATGCCGAGCAGATACATCATCATCAGCTCGCTGTAGTAATCCCAGCGCGACGGAAGAAAGCCAACTTCAGGAGTCCAGCCGTGGGTGAGCAGAGACGTGTCCTCGGAGAGCCAGCTCCAGTCGACTCGGTTGAAGACCAGGTCAGCGAGCTCGGCGACACCGGCGTGGCGAAAATATTCGCGGCAGGTGAGAACTCCGCAAAGCAGGATTGCTGTATCTACCGAGGAGACCTCGGAGTCATACATGCGCTCGCCGGTTTCCTGATTTGCAAAGTGAAAGAAAAATCCGCGGTGATTGGGCAGCTTCTTCCAGAGAAATCGCAGCGTCACGAAGACGCGCTCGAGCGCGTCACTGGCCGGGATAAATCCACGCTCTGCGCCGATGCAGAGCGCAGTGAGACCGAAGCCGGTAGCGGCAATGCTGGCGGCCGCCGGCTGAGTGGGGTTGTGGACGTTACAACGGTCCTTGACCATTCCGGTGTTTGGGCTGCCCTGCTCCCAGAAGAAAAGAAAATTCGCGCTCTCGATGTCATTTAGAAGCTGGTCGTCTTCCGGCGATAACCCTGAGGGTAAAGCCGCTGCTGCCGGAGGGTGCCGTGCGGGAGCCGCGGAGTCCCCCGCCTTCGAAGTGGGCACGGCCTTTTCTGATTGAGCGCGTAAGTCTGGCAGCATTCCGGCGAATGGCAAGCAGAGGCCGGTTCGCAAAAGGCGGCCTAGCGCCTGCCGGCGAGAAAGCAGATTGCGCTGGGCATCAGTCATTCGCGTCAATTGGGTTGTTCATGCCGGCCGCAAAAATTGACAATTCACTCCACCGATGTGAGATGAAACAATATCGCCTTCATTCGCTACGATATCAATTAAAGGATGCAGCCCGGGGCTCCGTCGTTGCTGTTTTTGACAGAAACGTTTGCGGCGCAGCGGTCATCTGATAGGTTCAATTGAGTATCCGCTAAATGACTCGCATTCACAAAATCGAGGCTTGGATCGTTGTAGGCGTTCTGGCGCTCGGCGCGACTACGGGAGCTGTGATCTACTGGCAGAAACAAAAAGCCATCTCACTCCGCGGAGCAGTACTCATAGAAAATGCGGACCCGCGCAAGCAGCAGCCGGTCGCGGGAGTCACAATTTCCGGCGGCGACCTCGCCATCGCGGACGCCGTATCGGATTCTTCCGGCTTCTTCGTCCTCAAGCTGCGCAAACCGATTCGCAAGGGGCATCCGATTGTTCTTTCCTTCCGCGATCGCAAGTATCGTCCTCTCGATGTAAAGGACATTGTTGCCAACAAAATTTATGTCGTTCGGCTCGTTCCGCTCGCGAGCAATCCGGCCCCCAAGAATCAACGCGAGATTAAAGTGACGAACGTACGCGTGCGCTATACCGTCCGTGCCATGACGGAACTGAATATTGGCAGCGCGGTCAAGACTTTTGAGGTCGAGAATAAGGGCAATGTGCCCTGCAAGGGCCACCGCCCCTGCTCGCCCGACGGCAAGTGGAAAGCGGCTATTGGCTCGGCCACGCTCGATGCTGGACCGGGCAATGGATTTCGAGACGCCCGCACCTCCTGCATTGCAGGCCCTTGTCCCTTCATCAAGATCAGGGAGGATCGCGTCTCGGACAACGGGCAGACGTACACGGTGTCAGCCTTGAATTGGTCTGACACTACAACTTTTCTGTTGGAAGCCGAGGTGTTTCGCAACATGGCTACTCAGTCCGAGCACTGGTCGTATCCGGTGGTCTTCGGCGAGGGGCTATCGTTCACGCTTCCTGGGGACGCGCAGAGTGTGAGCATCGAAGCGGACCTCGACGGGCAGACTATTATTTTCCCGATGGGGCCGGCGCTCTTTTTGAGTTGGGCGTCCTGTGATGAGACCGTCAATCCGGATAAAGGGCGAGTGTATCGGTGCACGCCCAAGCCGGGCTACCTCTTTCACTAGATCGGGGCTTGTCGGTAGGATAACGAACACACTTCCTTAATTTATTCTTGCGTCGGGTTCCGAACCCGAATGCTTACTGTCTTCACTGGATGTACCTCTGATTATCGCAACTCTACAATTTCAGTGGAAAATGAGCGTGCCGATGCAGCGTGGGCGCGCGGGGAACCGCGTTTTGGTGATCCTTGATGACAACCATGACACTGAGGTTTTCGCCTGCCGACGTTGGCCGCAAAGCTGCCCTCGTGTTGGCGCTGGTAGTTTGTACCGCGGGTCTGGCGTTCTGTCTCCAGAGTGGGGATGACTCTGCGATGGACGATTTTACAGTGAGCGATAACAGTCAAATCCGGCAACTTGTGCACATTCTCAGCGGAGCTTATGAGAACGCGCTACTGCACGGGAGCTCGAGGGCGGACCTCGGGGCAAGCGACGTGCTGCTGGAGACTGCGTCAATCCAATTTTCTTCTCGCGCTCTCCAGGAACTCAAAGAAGGCTCCTGCGGCTCGGATGAGGACGCCGGCCCCTCGCTTAACGCATGCGCTCTGGCCGATCCATCCCTGGCATTGGGCGATTGGACCGAGATGCTTTCGTATGCGGCCTACCGGCTTGAGAATCTTGCTCGATCGGCGTCTACCGTCGATGGGCCGGACGCCGGACAGGCGGTTCTCACTGAGCGCATCGAAGCGATGGAGCATCTGTATCGAATGGTATTCTCGGTCTCGAAGATTTATCTCGATCAAACGCAGAGCCATGCGTACCTGGACGGAGCACAAGAGCAGCTTAGATTAGCGCGTAGCCACATCGAGACCGAACGCAATCTTTGTGAATGCGACTCCGCTGCTTACGCAGGGCGATTGCTTGAATTGTCCAAACTCAACGAGCAAATTAACGATATGAGATCCGCCGTTCTGCCTTGAGTTTTTGGATCCCTTGAATTTAAGGTCTAAGCTCTCACGCCTCTGACTTAAGCATCCCGGTTTCGCCCAGGGTCTCTCTCTTCTCCTATAATGGCGGCGCATGGGTTGGCCTGCTCCCTCCTCGATTGCTTGGTTCTTTCGCGGGCAGGATAGTGGCCCCAGCCGGCTGATCCCACGTTGGCTGTTTCTTCGGGCACTGGGCGGCATTTATTTTTCTGCGTTTTTCTCGCTCGTCTTTCAGATCCGCGGGCTTATCGGACCGAATGGAATTCTTCCCGCCCGTGCCTACCTTCAGGCTGTTGCGCAGTCACTCGGGCATTGGGAGAGAGTCTGGTACGCGCCTACGATTCTGTGGTGGTTGAGCGGGAACGGCATGTTGAATGCGCTGTGCTGGGCTGGCATGGTTGCGTCGGTGTTGCTTGTACTCAACTTGTGGCCGCGCACGATGCTGGTGATTTGTTTTGTTTGTTTTCTCTCGTTCGTCAGCGCGGCCCAGGATTTCTCGGGCTACCAGTCCGATGGGATGTTGCTGGAGGCTGGATTCATCGCGCTGTTTTTTGTGCCGCCGGGGCTGCGGCCGGGGTTGGGCCGCGCGCATCCAGCCTCTCGGGCGAGCCTGTTTTTGCTGCTCTGGGAGTGGTTCCGAATTTACTTCGAATCGGGTGCGGTGAAGCTTTTGAGTGGCGATCCCGAATGGCGCCACTTCACCGCCATGGACGAGTACTACCAGAACGGTCCGCTGCCTACCTGGATCGGATGGTATCTGCAGCACCTGCCGCACTGGTTTCATGCGGCGACCGTGGTCGCAACATTGGGTTTGGAATTGGTCCTTGTGTGGATGCTGTTTCTTCCCCGCCGATGGCGCATTGTCTGCTTTTTTATCGTAACGCCATGGCAGATTGGCGTGATCCTGAGCGCGAACTACACGTTTTTGAATTATCTCGTGCTCGTATTGGGTGTGCTTCTGCTGGATGATCGTTTTGTGACCGCCGTGGTGCCGGCAAAGTGGAGAAGTCGGATCGCAGCGGAGCCTGCGTCAACTCAACACTCCGCTGAGATCCCCGCTGGGATCAAAGAACAGCGTAATCTATTCGTGCATTCATGGAGGGTCCTGAAACTTTCTGCAAGCGTGGTGATGCTTACCTGGATCTTCTATGCAACCACAGCGGAACTAATCTGGATGTTCGCGAAGCCGCCGCTTCCGATCTTTCCCGTGAGCGTGCTGGAGCCTTTTCGAATCGCCAATCGCTACGGCCTGTTTGCCGTGATGACGCGCGGCCGATATGAGATTGAATTTCAGGGCTCCCAGGACGGGCAGAACTGGACCGCGTATCCGTTTCGCTATAAGCCGCAGGCGTTGAATGAGCCACCGCGCATTTATGCTCCCTATCAACCTCGATTTGACTGGAACCTATGGTTCGCGTCGCTCGGATCATGGCAGGAATATCCCATCGTCCCAAATACAGAAGTGCGATTGCTCTCGAACGACAAGGAGGTGCTCGAGCTTTTTGCCGGTAATCCTTTCGCCCGCGATCCGCCTCACCAGATTCGCGTGCTGCTCTGGCAGTATTGGTTCACAACGATGAAAGAGAAACACGAAACCGGGATGTGGTGGCGCAGGCAACTGCTTGGCCTGTACGCGCCCACAGTCGAGCAGACGCCGGATGGCAAGATTAAAGTCATCGAATGGCCGACGGTGCAGCCGAGGGAGTAGAGGAATTGAGTAATTGAGTAATTTTGCAAATTTTGCAATTGGGTAATTTGCAAGACCATGGCTGCGATCAAAAAGGCGTGCGTCGTCGGAGCCGGTCCTAACGGATTGGCCGCTGCGATCGTGCTGGCCCAAGCAGGCCTTGAGGTCGAGGTATTTGAGGCCGAGCCGACTCCGGGCGGCGCGGTTCGCACCATGGAATTGACGCTGCCCGGATTCCGGCACGATTTTGGATCGGCGGTGCATCCGCTGGCTGTGGGCTCGCCTTTTTTCTCTTCTCTGCCATTGCGTGATCACGGGCTGGACTGGATTCATTCACCGGCCCCGCTCTCTCATCCACTCGATGACGGAACCGCGGTCGTTCTGGAGCGCGATCTTCAAGCCACGAAGAGTTCGCTCGGTGCAGATGGCGATGCGTGGGTGAGGCTCATGCAGCCGTTTGTCGAACGTTGGACTGAATTTGCTCCGGAAGTGCTTCGCCCCATTCGAATCATTCCGAAGCACCCGTTTCTGATGGCACGATTTGGGCTGAGCGCCTTTTCTTCTGCGAAAACGATTGCCAAGCGCTTTCAAAGCGGGCGTACACGCGCGCTCTTCGCGGGCCTCGCAGCGCATTCTTTCCTCGCGCTCGATGAGCCCTTAAGCGGAGCTTTTGGAATGTTGATGGCGGTAAGCGCGCACGCCGTCGGCTGGCCGATACCGGGCGGGGGCGCTCAGTCACTCACGAATGCGCTGTGCGGTTATTTGTCGACGCTGGGCGGCAAAGTTCGGACGTCGTCGCGAGTTGAATCGCTCGCCACGTTATCGGATTACGAAGTGATTCTCTGCGACCTCACGCCGCGGCAGCTTCTCCGCATCGCCGGCGAGCGCCTTTCGCAGAGTTACCGCCATCGACTGGATAAATTCCGCTATGGCCCAGGCGTCTTCAAAGTTGATTATGCTTTAAGTGAGCCGATCCCCTGGAAAGCGCCTGAGTGCTTACGAGCCGCAACTGTTCACCTGGCCGGTACCTTCGAAGAGTGCGCCGCCGGCGAAAAAGCCACCCGCAGTGGACAACTGGCGGATCGGCCATTTGTTCTGCTGGCTCAGCCAACGTTGTTTGACCCTACCCGCGCTCCCGCGGGCAAGCACGTTGCGTGGGCCTATTGTCATGTTCCGAATGGATCGAAGGCGGACATGTTGCCCCGGATCGAAGCGCAGATTGAACGCTTCGCTCCCGGCTTTCGCGAAGTGGTGCTGGCGCGGAGAACATTTTCGCCGGCAGACCTCGAAGCGATGGACGCGAACCTGGTCGGCGGCAGCGTAGACGGGGGCGCCACCGACATTCGGCAGTTTCTTTTTCGACCCACGTGGCGGCACTATGCGACGTCAGCGCGAGACATATACATCTGTTCGGCGTCCACACCACCGGGTGGCGGAGTGCACGGAATGTGCGGCTATCACGCTGCCACGGCGGCGCTGGGACGCAATCGGAAAGCGTGAAGGCGCCCCATCTTCTAGTTCTTGCGCCTTCACGTAGCTCTTACGCCTTCCCGTCGCGCAATTCATGGCTCGATTTTTCCCCGGGCTCACTTCGCCGCGCGGGCCGAGGTGACGGTTGGCTCGATTCGCTCCGCCTCGGCCAGGTGATCCTTCAGAGTCGGCAGCGTGCTGGTGGCGAATTGTTTGATCGCAGTATCTTTCCCGTTGTCACTTTCTTTCTCAAAATCGGCAACGTCAGCTTTGTGATCTTTGACCATACTCGCCATGTAGGCCTTGTCGAAACTCGGGCCGTCCAGCTTTGAGAGGCGCTCCTTGAGCGCTTTATCTTTGGCGCTGAGATGCTCCGGCAACTCGATTCCCTGGCTGCTTGCAGCCTGTTTAAGCTGCTCATTGGCCTTCGAATGATCGGTCACCATGCGCTGCCCAAACTTCTTGACGTCCTCGCTCGACCCCTTCTCGGTCGCCAGTTTGCCCAGCTCAACCTCAGCCAACCCTCCTTCGGCGGCGGCGCGCACGAACTTCTTGTCGCTCGCGGACATGTTGGTATTGTTCATCGCATTTTGGTTCATGCCAGACTGAGTCTTCTGCATGGAAGCATTGCCGGATTGCGAGGACGCAGGCGAACTCGTTTGCGCGAACGCGATCACAGGCAGACACGCAAGCGCCGCGCCCAAGACAAAGCAGCGGAAATAATCGACAATCATTTTCATGGACTGATTCTCCTTAATCAACAGATAAAGCCGTTGGAGCCCCGCGAGACAATCGGGTAAACATCGTAGGGGCGCATCCTGGATTCCCATTTGAGCCTTGGGCAATTCCCGTAGATTTACGGAGGACCTGGGTTTCGATGCGGCCACTCCCGCAGTATTATGTTGCGTGATGAAAACACTCGCCGCATTCTTCTTTTTGTACTGTAGCCTTGTCCTGCCGGTTTTCCCGCAGACTGCTCAATCGAGCGCGCCGGTCGATCCCTACAAGCCCGCGCTGGACCGCCTACAGTCGCTCGTCACGGTAGCCCTGCCCGACTGGCGTTTTCATGGCGATCTTCCGCACCCGGAAGACCCTGGCTTGAACGATGCGGACTGGCCAATGGTGAAAGTGCACGAAGAGTGGGAGACGGGCCCGCGCGTGCTGCGCCGGTGGATCGAGATTCCCGAGAAGATCAACGGTTATTCAACAGCGGGTGCGCGCCTTGACTTGAATCTCGTGATACGCAGCGACGACTCGGAAGTCGTCACGGTGTTTTCAAATGGCGGAATCGCCTATCGCGGCGACGAGGACATGCAGCAGCCGATCCTGCTTACCGGGAATGCGCAACCTGGGCAGAAGTTTCTGGTGGCGGTTCGCGTTAACTGTTCGACCGCGAAGACTGGAGTCTTCGAAAGCGAACTGACCATTCATCCGCCGTCGAACCGGCCCGATCCGTCCCTGATTCGGATGGAGATGCTCTCGGCACAACCTATGATCGCCGCGTACGAAGAGGGAAAAGCCGAACGCGAGAGGGAACTGGATGCCGCGGTAAAGGCCATTGATTTTTCCGCGCTCGACCGCGGGGACCAGGGCACGTTCGATCAGTCATTAAATCAGGCGCAGTCGAAACTCGCCGCTCTCAAGCCCTGGCTCCAGCAATTCACCATTCATGCCGTGGGCAACTCGCACATTGACATGGCATGGCTCTGGCCGTGGACGGAAACCGTCGAAGTTGTCCGCAACACTTTTCAGAGCGTGCTCGATCTGATGCGCGAGTATCCGGATTTCAAGTTTACGATGTCGTCGGCGCGGACCTATGAGTGGATCGAGGAAAAATATCCCGCGATGTTCAAAGAGATACAGCAGCGCGTTCGCGAGGGCCGATGGGAGGTGATCGGCGGGATGTGGGTCGAGCCGGATCTGAATATGCCCGGCGGAGAATCGCTGACGCGCCAGATTCTGGTCGGCAAGCGCTATTTTCAGAGCCGCTTCGGCGTGGATGTGAAGATCGGCTGGAACCCCGATTCGTTCGGCTACAACTGGCAACTGCCGCAAATCTACAAGAAGTCGGGGATGGATTATTTCGTGACGCAAAAACTGCTCTGGGCGCACGAATTCACGACTTTTCCCTATAAATTATTCTGGTGGCAGGCGCCCGATGGCAGCAAGCTGCTGACTTACTTTCCCCGTGACTATGCCGCCGGCATCGAGGGGCCGAGCATGGCGAAAGACCTTTCGGTATGGGCGCCCGCGATTTACGGGCCGAAGCTGGCCGGCACGCCCGAGATGCTTCATCTTTATGGCGTCGGCGATCACGGCGGCGGACCGACGCGCGAAATGCTGGATAATGCCAACGAATTGATGGCGCCGGGCACCATTTACCCGAAGCTGGAGATGGGCACGGCGGCAGGTTTTTTTGACGAGCTTGGCAAAAAGCTGCCTAGCATGAACGTCCCGACGTGGAATGGCGAACTTTATTTTCAATACCACCGCGGCGTGTTTACGACGCAGGCAGAGACCAAGCGGCGTATCCGTCGCAGCGAAGAAATCATGCTGAATGCCGAGAAGTTCGCTTCGCTGGCGATGCTCGACGGGCGCTTCTATCCGCAGGAGGAGATGAATCGCGCGTGGAAGCGGCTGCTGTTCGACGATTTTCACGACATCATGCCGGGTTCGGGCATCGGCGTGAATTATCTCGATGCCCGGCGGAATCTGACCGACGTCCGGCTATTTGGAAACGGGGTGATCGAGGATTCTTTGAAGGAAATCGCGGCTCACGTCAATACCGAGGGTCCGAAGGTACCACAAGAAAGTGTTCCCGTCCTCGTGTTCAACTCACTGGCGTGGCCGCGGACGGGAGTAGTTGAAGTTGAGGCTCAACTGCCCGCGCCGACCAAGCGCATCGCAGTGGTAGATTCTTCGGGCAAGGCCGTCAAAGCACAACTATTGGGAATCGATCCGGCTACGCACCGTGCGCGATTGCTGTTGCTGGCAAGCGTGCCGTCGCTCGGCTACACGACATATTTTGTGCGCGGAGTTCCGAACCCTGCTCCAGACCTCTCGACGCTGAGGGCAAGCGCTGACACGCTGGAGAACGAGTTCATCCGGGTAAAAATCGATCCGCGCACTGGGTGTATGAGCAGCCTGTTCGACAAGCGGAACGATCAAGAAGCCCTCGCACCCGCGGAAACCGATACCGGCGGCCCAAAGGACAGAATCTGCGGGAATCTGCTGCAAACCTTCGTCGATAAGCCGAAGCGCTGGGATGCCTGGAACATTGACGCCGACTTCGAAGACAAGCATTGGGATCTCGATAAAGCAGACGAGGTCAAGCTGATCGAGGAGGGCCCGCTGCGCGCCGTCATCCGCATCAAAAAGCATTTTCAGAATTCGACGTTCATTCAAGATGTGACCCTCTATCCCGCGAGCCCACGCGTCGACGTCAACATGCAGGTGGAGTGGCATGAAAAGCACATTTTGCTGAAAGTAGCATTCCCGCTCAGCGCGCACAGTGACAAGGCGACATACGAGATTCCTTACGGCTCGGTGCAGCGGCCAACCACGCGCAACACTCCGGCCGAAAAGGCGCAGTTCGAAGTTCCCGCAATGCGTTGGGCTGACATTTCAGACGACAAGCATGGCTTCAGCCTGTTGAACAACTGCAAGTATGGCTACGACGGCAAGGGCAACGTGCTGCGGCTCTCATTGCTGCGTTCGCCCGAATGGCCCGATCCGCATGCTGATGAGGGCCATCATGAATTTACGTACTCGCTTTATCCACATGCCGGCGGATGGAAAGAGGCGCTGACCGTGCGGCAGGGGTACGAGCTCAACTACAAAATGCTGGCGATGCAAACCGAAAAGCACGAAGGAGCCTTGCCGGCGGAACATGCTTTTGTAGAGGTTTCCCCAAAGAATGTCGTTCTGACCGCGATGAAGAAAGCGGAAGATGACGATAGCCTGATTCTGCGCTTTTACGAATGGGCTGGCCGCGACACGGACGTAAAGATTCAGCTTCCACCCGGAGCGAAGAGTGCGGAAGACACGGATTTGATGGAACGCCCCGCAACCAGCCTGCCTTTGGAGGCAGGAGCGGTGACGGTGCACAGCAGGCCGTACGAGATCAAAACGGTGAAGGTGCGATTTGCTCTGCCGCACATTGCGGAGCCAATTCCGATCGCGAAGTAACATGAGCCGCGGCGCGACCGGTTAAGACGTCGGCACCGCCTTTACCGGAGCACTTTTGGCGGGGGCGTGATCTCTTAGTTTTTGCAGCTCGTCCTGCGTTTTCTGCCAGGCCGCCGCGTCACGCTTGGTCGCGATCGGCGCGATCGGATCAGCATAGAATGTAAGGATATTCGCGCGCAGCTCGGGCGTGCTGTCTTCGAAATTGTGGTCCGCAAGTTTGTCGAGCAGGTAGGCGTATGTCTTATCTGTAAGCGCGTATTCGCCGGCGCGAGTCATTCGTCCGGTGTCAAAATCCGTGTTCGGCAGAATGAGTGTCTTGGCCCTGACTTCGGCGAGTAGACTTTTGTAATTGTCCACCGTGTGATCGACGCTGGCGACATACAGGTCCTCGGTCTGCTGCGTTGGAATTTTGAAATCGACCGCCTTGAACGGACCTATCTTGGGAACAATCTTCAAAAAAAACGCGAGGATGCGTGTGCCAAAGCCGGGACGACGGTAGCCCCGGCCCCATTCGCGTTGATAGTTCGTCCGTGAGAGATAGTAGCGAAATTTACGCGCGTTGAAGTTGGGCGTGCCCTTGACGATTTCTTTCTTGCGCGCTACGAGCGCCACCCGCGTCATTTCCGGAATAATTACGCTGATCGTACGCCGGAACGTTCCGATCGCAAGATCCTCGTCAGTCATCGTGGCGGAGAGCGGAATGCCATAGGTATCCTGAAACGCGCGCTCCAGCAAGGGCTTGGAGATTTCGAAGCCGATGAAGTCGTGATAGCGGTCGGAAGTGTAGTGGTTCTTCGCAACCTGCGTCATATCGAAGCCGAACTCGACGCGAATGTGATCCTTGGGATTGTCCTCGTAGGTCACTTCGGGGCCGTACTTCTTTCGCAGTTTCGGAAATTCAATTGCCACCGCGCGATTTATCGTGGGATGCCCCACATTGTCCGATGAGTAATGCGCCAGCGCCCCCAGAGCGAAGGCATATTCATTGAGATCAGTCGAGTCATTGATGAGACTCACGACGAAGTCGCCGCTGCGTACGTAGTGTGTAAGGTCGCTGAAATTCTTGCTTCCGAATGGGTAGTAGCCCATGTCCTGCACAAGCGAACCTCCGTAGGCGAAAGCATGGGCTTTACGAAGATCGTCGGGAGTGGCGGACGGAAAACGCCTCAGAAGCAGAGGCTGGATGTTGTCTTTCCAAAGCAGGTCGACAACTTGCTCGTGCGTCAGGACAGAGTACGCCCCGCAAACCGTCGGAGTGACGATCAGGAGCACTAGGGCCATCCGAACATGCCACAGGGACGGACGCTTTATTTTCGAGCTTGCCGCAATCATTTGAAATGCGCCCGGGACCGTGGCTGAACCAAACGTCCGGCTTCGATTCGGGGTCTGCCCCCCCAACGAGGGGTGTCCTATAATGCAAATTCCACCGCAAACGATGCGGAAGCACTTTTGGATCAGTCCACGCTAAGACATCAGCGGCTAAAGGTCAACGGCCAAAGAGATGTGACTTCGCGAATAAGAGACTAGCGCCAATCGCAGCTGCCATGCCAACGCCGACGCGCCAGCGGTTTAAATCGAGCCGCAGCTGATAGCTCTTGGCATGGGCCCGGTCGTCGAAGGTTCCATGAGCGCCATGGTCTCCCGGAACCGGGCGCCAGAGATTATCCGGGCGGTTCGGATTCTCGGGCTCGGATGTCTGTTGCGCAGCATAGCCTGTTTCGCCGAGATAATGATCGAGTAACCCAGGTGCAACTTTGTTGCCTAGGATCGCTTCGACCGTGGGCCCTCCGACGTATAACTCGCGCCGTTGATGGTGGGCCGCCCAGTAAATCGCTCGCGCGCCCACTTCGGGCTGAAAGATTGGCGGCACCGGTTGCGCTTTGTGTTCGAGGCGGCTCTTCACCCAGCCAAATTGCGTTGTATTGAGCGCCGGCATCTGCACCATGGTGAGATGGATCTTGCTGCGGTCGTGAATCAGCTCGCAGCGCAGGGAATCGGTGAAGCCGGCGATCGCGTGCTTTGCCGCGCAATACGCCGATTGCAGAGGAATACTGCGATACGCAAGCGCCGATCCAACCTGCACGATGGTGCCGCGGTTTCGGGGCAGCATTCTCTTTAGAGCGAAGAGAGTGCCATAAACGACGCCAAGATAAGTCACTTCGGTTACGCGCTTGTATTCCTCCGGCTTCATTTCTTTCACTGGAGAAAATACTGAGGCCATCGCATTGTTAACCCAGATATCGATCGGGCCGAACTCCTCTTCGACCCGCGCGGCGGCAGCCTCCACCGCTTCGTGATCCGCAACATCGGCGGGCAGGACAAGTGCCTTCCCGCCCAAAGACTCGATCTCCCGCTTCGCGCCGTTGAGTCCCTCGACACCGCGGGCAATCAATCCAACGCTGGCGCCATGGCGTCCAAATTCGCGCGCTGCCGCCCGCCCGAGGCCTGCCGAGCTTCCTGTAATTACGACGACTTCACTTTTGTGGCTCACCTCGTGCCCGCTGTGGAGCGGTTGCACTTCAACCCTCTTCCTCACCTAAATAACCTCCCGAACTTCCTTCCGGACTTTCTTCCGAACTTCCTTCAAAACGGTTCTCGAAGTAAAATTCCCTGCGATTCCCATGTCACAACACCCGTGGGCGCACACTGTGGCGCATTCTTCTAGATTCCTGAGGCACGCCTGGGGATGGCTACGCGGGATAGTAATCGGGCATGGCAACGTATGGCCACGCGATGCATCAATCTAAGGTGAAAGCCCGCGCCCAGGTTTCAGAAAGCACGCCTGAAACGGAGCGCCTGACCAAGGCACATAGCAGCGCGCAAACCTGGCCGAAGATTGGGGATTATGGAATCATCGGCGACTGCCGTGCCGCGGCGTTAGTGTCCCGCGACGGCTCGATCGAATGGCTGTGCTGGCCACGATTCGACAAGCCCTCCATCTTCGCCGCTCTTCTCGATCGCGAGAAGGGCGGTCAATGGCGCATCTCCCCGGCGGCCCCGGCAACTATCACTCGCCGATACGCGCCGGATTCCAATGTGCTCGAAACTCGCTTTTCCACTCCCTCGGGCAGCGCGGTTTTGACCGATGTTATGACGAGCGGGGTTAACCGCTTTCACTTGAAAGAGCTCCTGCCCGATCACGAGATCATCCGCAAAGTCTCTTGCCTTGCCGGCGAGATGCAGCTTGAAATCGAATTGTCGCCGAGAGCCCGCTACGGCAAATCAGAAGTGAAAATTCGCGAGATCGGCAAACTTGGATTTCGATTTGCCGTCGATGGCGGCGTGTACTGGTTGAGAAGCAGTATTCCTCTCGCGATTGACGATCAGCATGGAACTGCGAACGCGAGCATAATTCTTCACGCCGGTGAGAGCCTTCATTTTTCTTTCAGCTATTCGGAAGAAGCTCCCGCGGTGCTGCCTCCGCTCGACAAGCTGGACGCGCGCATCGATCGCTCGATCGACGCCTGGCAACAGTGGGGACGCCGCGCCAAGTACGACGGCGAATATCGGGACGCGGTGGTACGGAGCGCGCTCGCGCTGAAGGTGCTCAGCTATAGCCCGAGCGGGGCCATTGTCGCCGCTCCCACGACTTCGCTGCCGGAGCGAATCGGCGAAGGTTTGAACTGGGACTATCGCTACTGCTGGCTGCGCGACGCTTCATTCACAGTGCGCGCGCTGCTGGAGCTGGGCTACTGGGACGAAGCCGAGGATTTTCTCGATTGGATGCTACAGGCAACGCGCTTAACCCAACCTGAGCTGCGAATTCTGTATACACTCCATGGTCACATTGCTCCGGTTGAACGCGAACTGGATTACTTGACCGGATATCAGGGATCGTGTCCGGTTCGCATTGGAAATGGGGCGCGCAATCAGCTTCAGCTCGACGTCTATGGAGAGGTCATCGACGCGGCGGCGCAGTTTGCATTTCGTGGGGGCCATCTTGACGGCGAAATGCAAAAGGCTCTGATCGGCTTCGGGAATTATGTGGTGAAGAATTGGGATCAGCCGGACGAAGGGATTTGGGAGCCGAGGTCCGGGAGACAAAACCATACGCACTCACGGCTCTTGTGTTGGACCGCGCTGGATCGCCTGGTGCGTCTGGCTGAACGCGGCATATTGCGCGGCGCTCCCGTGGAGCGCTACAAACAAAACAGCGAGTCAATTCGACATCAGATTGAAGAACGCGCCTGGAACGAGCGCCTGCAAAGCTATGTGAGCGTGCTCGACGGCGAGCGCCTCGACTCCAGCCTGCTCTTGCTTTCCTGGTACGGATTTGCAGAGGCAAAGTCGCCGAGGATGCAGTCCACATATCGAGCGATTCGCAAAGAACTTGGAACCACCGGCGGATTGCTGTACCGCTATCGCAAGGAGAATCCCGAAGGCGCATTCGCGATGTGCAGTTTTTGGGAAGCGGAATACCTTGCGCTGGGAGGAGGCTCGCTCGATGAGGCTCAGAGTCTTTTTACAAGCTTGTTGAAATATGCGAACGACCTGGGTTTGTATAGCGAAGAGATCGATCCGGATACTGGGGCGGCGCTCGGAAATTTTCCGCAGGCTTTCACACACGTCGGCCTCATTGGCGCCGCGTTGTCAATCGATCAACGCGCAAACGGAGAACGGCAATTGGCGCACCGCCCGCCGGCCGCAACCAGGCACATGACAGCCAGGCCGGCAACCTCCAAACCGCAAACCACGGAGAAGAACACATGAATTGGTCGAGCTGGCTGCTTTCAGGATTTCTGGCGACTCTCGCGCTTTCCACGCTGTTGTCACTAAGCCAGGGTTTGGGCCTGACGCGCATGAATCTGCCGTACCTGATTGGAACCTTCGTCACGCCTGACCGCGAAAAAGCCAGAGTCTATGGGTTCCTCCTCCATCTGTTGAACGGATGGATTTTCTCCATTTTGTACGTGCTGATCTTTGAGAACCAGCACATGGCCAATTGGTGGTTCGGTGCGATCCTCGGATTGGCGCAGGCTTTATTCGTGCTGACGGTGGGGATGTCGCTGATGCCGGGCCTTCATCCGCGAATGGCGAGCGAGCAGCATGGACCGAATGCCAACCGCCAGCTGGAACCTCCCGGATTTATGGCGCTGCATTACGGAATTCAAACACCGGTCTCGGTGTTTCTAGCGCATGCCGTATTTGGGGCAATATTGGGATCGCTCTATAAGCTCGCGCCGTGATCGCCCGCCGAGCCCCGGCAAATCAGACGGTGGCAAACGTCAGTTGTGACGTAGGAATCGCGGCTGGGATGCTGATCTCGACGATCGTGCCCGGATTTCCGTTCACGATGCGCAACTCGCCGCCGAATTCTCTGACGCGCTCCCGCATTCCTCCGAGTCCGATGCCGATACTGCCGGGCTGAAGCTGCAAAGTCTGCTCGCCCACGCCCTTGCCGTTATCCTTAACCGAAAGCAGGAGCCCGCGCTCTTTTTGAGTGAGCGTGACGCAGGCTTTTTGCGCGCGCGAATGGCGCAGAACGTTCGTGAGCGCCTCCTGCACGATTCTAAAAACCGCTCTTTCGAGCGACGCCGAGAGACGGGGAAAATCATTCGGATGCACTTCTAGGGAAGTTTCAATTCCACTGCGATCGGTCATGCCTTCGAGCAGCCATCGAAGCGCCGATGAAAGACCGCCTTCATCAAGGAGCGGAGGATGCAAGAGGTACGACATGCTTCGCACCTGTTGGATGGCGCGATCGACCATTTCGCTTGCCTCGTTTACGGCCGTTTCCTCGCGGAACGCTGGCATCTGAGACAAGCCGTCCAGCATCATCTTTGCGGCCGCCAGTTCCTGACCGATGTCATCATGCAAATCGCGGGCAAAGCGGCGGCGCTCTTCATCCTGCGCGGTCATCAATCGGCTGGAGAGACGGCGCAATTCGTGGTTGAGCGTTTCGAGCTGCTGCGCGCGCCGATGCAACTCGGCAAACACGCTGACCTTGGCGCGCAGGAGTTCGGGCACCACCGGAACCGAAATATAATCCACCGCGCCGCGCTGATATCCCTTTAAATAATCCAGGTCTGTCAGATGTACTCCGGAAATAAAAATCACCGCGATCCGCTGAAACCGCGGATGCTGCCGGATCATTTCGGCAAGCTCAAACCCGTCCATCTCCGGCATGCTTACGTCCATCAGCACGACGGCGACATCGTTCTTCAGCAACAGCTCGAGAGCTTCGCGCCCGGAATTAGCCTTGATGAGATTTTCCCCAAGCTCGGCCAGCATGACTTCGTAAGTCAGCAACTTTGACGGCTGGTCGTCCACCATCAGAATGTTGACCTTCTCATGTTTGTTCATCGCATTTTCCTCAGCCCGCCCGCCGGAAGCGCGTCATCCCGGTGGGCGGGCAACCCACACTAGCTGATTGACGGCCCCACACTATCGATGCAACCAGGTACGAAGCGCCGAGAGTAGCTGATCTGTGTTTACGGGCTTGGCCAGATATTCGGAAGCGCCAGCCTCGAGACACTTTTCGCGATCGCCCTTCATGGCCTTCGCGGTTAATGCAATGATGGGCAGCCGGCGCAAAGCCGATTTCTGCCGGATCACCTGCATAGTTTCGTAACCGTCCATCTCGGGCATCATGATGTCCATGAGCACGATCGTGACGTCGGGCGTCGACTCCAGCAGATCGATTGCCTGGCGCCCCGTTCCAGCGGTCAGGACACTCATACCGCGCCGTTCAAGAACGCTGCTCAGCGCGAAGATGTTTCGCACGTCATCGTCGACGACCAGCACCTTCTTGCCGACCAGTGCGTCATCGGAACGGTGCAGACGGTCAAGCATCCTTTGCTTCTCGATCGGAAGATCTGAGACCACCCGGTGCAGGAAGAGCGAAGTTTCATCCAGCAGGCGTTCGGGCGACTCGACATTCTTGACGACCACGCTGCGCGCCAGAGTGTGAAGCTGCGCGTCCTCTTCTGAAGAAAGTTCTCTTCCAGTGAATACGATAACCGGCAGATCGCTCAGCGCTGGATTATCACGGAAGCGCTCCAGAATTTCGAAGCCTGACATATCCGGTAGCCGCAAATCGAGAACGGCGCAATCGAAGTTTTCCGATTCGACGGCAGCTAACGCTTCTGCTCCAGTCGAAACGGTGGTGACGTCGATGTCGTCATAGCCCAGCAACTCCCGGATACTGAGTTGCTCGGCCGGGTTGTCTTCCACTACGAGTAGCCGTTTACGCCGTGGCCGCGAGTATTCCTTCAGGCGAGTCAGCGCAGCCTCAAGTCCTTCGGGCGTAGTGGGCTTGGTAACAAATGAAAACGCGCCGCGTGCCAGCCCGTGGTGCCGGTCCTCGTCAAGAGTCAACATCTGCACCGGGATGTGCCGCGTGGCCGGATCCTGTTTCAGATGGTTAAGGACTGTCCAGCCCAGCATGTCGGGCAGGAATACATCGAGCGAAATGGCCGCCGGATGAAATTCGTGGGCCAGCGACAGAGCCTCGCTCCCACGCCGTGCAACAAGAACTTTGAATCCCTTGTCGCGCGACAAGTCGCACAGCACCCGCGCGTAGTGGGGATCGTCTTCCACGATCAGCAGCACCGAATCCTCTGGACTCAGAGTTTCACGGTCATCCGGCACGCTCTGAGCGGGTTCTTCTGAAACGGTCAGCTTGGCCAGTTGCACCGGCAAAGTTGGTGAACTCCGCTCCGGCACGTTCATGGCAGGACCAACATAGGTTTGCGGCAGGTAGAGAGTAAACGTGCTGCCATGGCTGGGCACGCTGCTCAATTGAATTTCTCCACCGAGCAGGTTTGCGAGCTCACGGCTGATCGCGAGGCCGAGGCCTGTTCCGCCGTACTTGCGGCTCGTACCGGCATCTGCCTGCTGGAAGGCCTCGAAGATGATGCGCTGCTTCTCCGCGGGAATTCCGATACCGGTATCGGCGACCTCGAACGCGATGACTGCCGCGGCGCTTCCGAGAATTGGGTGATCGTGCGACCACCCACTCTTGGCCGGGGATACGGTTAACCGCACGCCGCCTTCTTCCGTGAATTTGAAAGCGTTCGACAGCAGGTTCTTCAACACCTGTTGCAGACGCTTCGAGTCGGTGACCATGCTGCGGCTGAGATGTTGATCGGTCGCGACCTCGAACGTAAGTTTCCGGTTATCGGCCTCGTGACGGAACGGACGAGCCACCATCTCCAACACGCTGCCGAAGAAGATCTCCTCCGCTTCGACCGATACCGTACCAGACTCGATCTTCGACAGATCGAGAATGTCAGAGATCAGGTTGAGCAAGTCCGTACCCGCGCCGTGAATGGTGCGTGCAAACTCGACCTGCTTCGCTGACAGGTTCCCTTCCGGGTTGTCGCCGAGTTGCTGGCCCAGCACGAGAATGCTGTTGAGCGGCGTGCGCAACTCGTGCGACATGTTAGCCAGGAATTCCGATTTGTACTTTGACGTGAGCGCCAGTTCTTTGGCTTTTTCTTCGAGAGCGCGGCGGGCCTGTTCGATTTCCTGGTTCTTGCGTTCGACTTCGACGTTCTGCTCGGCGAGTTGCTGCGCCTTTTGAGCGAGCTGCTCGTTCGTCTGCTGCAATTCTCGTTGCTGTGTCTGCAACTCGGTAGCGAGCTGTTGCGATTGTTTGAGCAAGCTTTCCGTCTGCATCGTGGCTTCAATACTGTTCAGCACGATGCCGATGCTGGCAGTCAGTTGTTCAAGAAATGCCAGGTGAGAGGCGGTAAACGTCCCGAGCGACGCGAGTTCGATGACGGCCTTCACGCTGTCTTCAAAGAGCACCGGCAGCACGATCACATTGCGCGGAACGGCTTCGAACAGGCCGGAACGAATCGGCACGGTGTTCGGCGGCAGGTCGTTGATCAACATGCGCCGTTTTTCAGCGGCACACTGCCCGATCAAACCTTCCCCCGGACTCAAGCGGCGGAGATGACCATCGGCGCCATCCGAAGCAAATGCCGAGAGCAGCACCATTCCAGCCGCTTCTTCCGATTCCATCTGGTAGATCACGCCCTGCTGCGCGTTCACGAGCGGCACGAGTTCCGAGAGCATCATGCGTCCAACCGTCGTCAGATCGCGCTGCCCCTGCAACATGCCGGTGAAACGCGCCAGGTTCGTCTTCAACCAGTCTTGCTCGGTGTTGCGCTCCGTCGTCAGGCGGAGGTTATTGATCATCGTGTTGATGTTGTCTTTCAGCTCGGCGACCTCGCCGCTGGCTTCGACCTGAATGGATCGCGTGAGATCACCCTTGGTGACGGCTGTTGCGACTTCAGCGATTGCGCGCACCTGATTGGTGAGGTTGTCGGCCAGCAGGTTGACGTTGCCGGTCAAATCCTTCCACGTTCCAGAAGCGCCGGGGACGTTCGCCTGTCCGCCAAGCCGGCCTTCCACGCCGACTTCGCGCGCCACGGTCGTCACCTGATCGGCGAACGTTGCCAGCGTGTCAGTCATGTTGTTGATCGTTTCCGCGAGCGCCGCGACTTCGCCCTTCGCGTTCACGGTCAGCTTCTTGGTCAGTTCGCCGTTCGCCACGGCAGTCACAACCTTCACGATGCCGCGTACCTGCTCCGTAAGGTTCGCCGCCATGACGTTGACGTTGTCGGTCAAGTCCTTCCACGTTCCGGCGACGCCGGGCACCTTTGCTTGTCCGCCGAGCTTGCCGTCGGTGCCGACTTCGCGGGCCACGCGCGTGACTTCGGCGGCGAACGCGTTGAGCTGGTCCACCATCGTGTTAATGGTGTTCTTAAGTTCAAGAATTTCGCCCTTCACGTCGACTGTGATTTTGCGGGACAAGTCGCCGCGAGCCACAGCCGTCGTAACCTCGGCAATATTTCGGACCTGGGCCGTGAGGTTTCCGGCCATGGCGTTTACGGAGTCCGTAAGATCCTTCCAGGTACCGGCGACTCCAGGCACGTTAGCCTGACCGCCCAAACGGCCTTCAGAGCCCACTTCGCGGGCCACGCGCGTAACTTCGGCGGCGAACGATCGCAACTGCTCGACCATTGTGTTGAGCGTCTCTTTGAGCTGCAGGATTTCGCCGCGCACGTCGACCGTTATCTTCTTCGACAAGTCGCCGTTGGCGATAGCCGTTGCCACCTCGGCGATATTTCGCACCTGACCAGTCAAGTTGCTGGCCATGAAGTTCACGTTGTCGGTCAAGTCCTTCCAGGTTCCGCCGACTCCCGGCACCTGCGCCTGACCGCCCAGTTTGCCCTCCGTGCCGACTTCGCGGGCAACGCGCGTCACTTCACCGGCAAACGCGTTGAGCTGGTCCACCATCGTGTTGATGGTGTTCTTGAGTTCGAGAATTTCACCCTTCACATCCACCGTGATTTTGCGCGACAAATCGCCACGCGCCACAGCCGTCGTAACTTCCGCGATATTGCGCACCTGGCCAGTGAGGTTGCCGGCCATGGAGTTCACCGAGTCCGTCAAGTCCTTCCACGTACCGGCAACACCCGGCACGTTGGCCTGTCCTCCGAGTCGCCCTTCAGTTCCGACTTCGCGGGCTACGCGCGTTACTTCGCCCGCGAACGCGTTGAGCTGGTCCACCATCGTGTTGATGGTTTCTTTCAGCAGCAGAATTTCGCCGCTGACGTTCACCGTAATTTTCTTCGAGAGGTTGCCGCTGGCGATGGCCGTCGAAACTTCAGCAATGTTTCGCACCTGTCCCGTAAGGTTGCTGGCCATCGAGTTCACCGAGTCCGTCAAGTCCTTCCACGTACCCGCGACGCCCGGAACCTGCGCCTGGCCGCCGAGTTTGCCGTCGGTGCCGACCTCACGCGCCACGCGCGTAACTTCGGACGCGAACGACCGCAGCTGATCGACCATCGTGTTGATCGTGTCTTTGAGTTCGAGAATTTCGCCCTTCACGTCCACCGTGATCTTGCGCGACAGATCGCCGCGAGCCACGGCCGTAGTCACTTCGGCGATGTTTCGTACTTGGCCCGTCAGGTTGCTGGCCAGAAAGTTGACGTTGTCCGTGAGATCCTTCCATGTTCCGCCAACTCCAGGCACCTGCGCCTGTCCGCCAAGTTTTCCTTCCGTGCCGACTTCGCGCGCCACGCGCGTCACTTCACCGGCGAATGCGTTGAGTTGATCCACCATCGTGTTGATGGTGTTCTTAAGTTCGAGAATTTCGCCCTTCACGTCGACCGTGATCTTGCGTGACAAGTCGCCGCGCGCCACAGCGGTCGTGACTTCGGCGATGTTTCGCACCTGGCCGGTCAAGTTGCCGGCCATCGAGTTCACCGAGTCAGTCAAGTCCTTCCACGTTCCGGCGACACCCGGCACGTTAGCTTGACCGCCAAGTCGTCCTTCCGTTCCGACTTCGCGGGCCACGCGCGTCACTTCGCCAGCGAACCGGTTCAGCTGGTCCACCATCGTGTTGAGCGTTTCTTTGAGCTGCAAAATCTCGCCGCGCACATCGACCGTGATCTTGCGAGACAAGTCGCCGCTGGCGATGGCCGACGCGACTTCAGCAATATTTCGCACCTGCCCAGTCAGGTTGCTGGCCATGAAATTGACGTTGTCAGTGAGATCTTTCCAGGTTCCGCCGACTCCAGGCACCTGCGCCTGGCCGCCAAGTTTCCCTTCCGTACCGACTTCGCGCGCCACGCGCGTAACTTCGCCAGCGAACGCATTGAGCTGATCCACCATCGTGTTGATGGTGTCTTTGAGTTCGAGAATTTCTCCCTTCACATCGACGGTGATCTTTCGAGACAAGTCGCCGCGGGCCACAGCCGTAGTGACCTCGGCAATATTTCGGACCTGGGCCGTGAGGTTGCCGGCCATGGCATTGACCGAGTCGGTAAGATCCTTCCACGTTCCCGCGACGCCCGGCACCACGGCCTGACCACCAAGTTTGCCGTCGGTACCGACTTCGCGGGCCACGCGGGTCACTTCGGAAGCGAACGACCGCAGCTGATCCACCATGGTGTTGATGGCTTCCTTCAGCTGCAAAATTTCACCGCGCACATCGACCGTAATCTTGCGGGAAAGGTCGCCACTAGCCACAGCGGTTGCTACTTCAGCAATGTTGCGCACCTGACCGGTAAGGTTGCTGGCCATCGAGTTGACCGAGTCGGTGAGATCCTTCCACGTTCCAGCGACGCCCGGCACCTGCGCCTGGCCACCAAGCTTTCCGTCGGTACCGACCTCGCGGGCCACGCGGGTAACTTCAGCCGTAAACACACCGAGCTGCTGAATCATCGTGTTGACGATTTCAGCGGACCGCAGGAACTCGCCTTCCAGCGGTCGGCCATCCACTTCCAGTCGCACAGTCTGCGTAAGGTTTCCTTGCGCAACAGCCGAAATCGCTCGCGTAACTTCCGTCGTCGGTCGAAGCAGATCCTCTACCAGCGTGTTGACGGACGACTCCATCTCGCCCCACGCGCCTCGTGACTCGTTAAACCGTGCCCGTTCGCGGGTTTTGCCTTGCTTGCCGACAACCTGGCCGAGCCGCTGTAGTTCCAGCGCCATTTGTTGATCGGCGGCGGCGATGTCGTTAAAAGTATCCGCAATCTTGCCGGCGAGGCCGACCCACGAACCCGGCAGACGCACAGAGAAATCGCCATCGCGCAACGTTTGGAGGCTAGCCAGAATTGCAACCAGGTCGGGTGACGCTTCCGAATTCGAGTGCCCATTGTTGTGCGCACCGTTACCCGGCTGGTTATTATTTCGTTCACCGTTGTTCTGCTCGGTGTTCCGCTCAGTGGGACTCTTCTCTGTAACCAATAAGGTCCCACCGCGCTCTCCGGCAGTTGCTGCGGTGCGATTCTTCCTCATGCTTCCCCCAAAAAAGCCAACAGACGGTGCATAGCCCGCCTAACTGCGCTTGTTCTGATCGTTGGCCTTATTCATCTTGGCGCTGGACAGGGCTCGACTGCTGGCGAGGCAGTCGATTGAACGCTCCGGAGTCCGATTCAGGCGACAATTCAGACAGCGGATGGCGCTTCCACTGTGAGATGGATACCAGAAAAAGCCAGTGAAGGCTCTACAGTGTTTTCTGTAGAACAATGGAGCCAGAGCATTTGACGGAGCGACCGCAAGAGAGGTCCGGGAGTAAACCTATGTCCAGCCTAGGGAATGAAGCGTGCGGCTGACGAAAGCCCGGCCCTCATGTGCCGCATCGATAGCGGCCAGTAAGTCCAGCCCGGCATCAGATTTGACGACATAGCCGTAAGCGCCCCTTTGTAATGCGTCTTTTGCCAGGGGGATAGAGATGTGCTGGCTGACAAAGATAATGCGTGACTCGGGAGAGACCGAACGGATGCCGGGCGCAACGTCAATCCCGCTCATGTCCGGCAGGCCGATATCCAAAAGGACGATGTCCGGGTGCAGCTCCTCGACTTTCTTGAGAGCTTCCTTGCCCTCGGCCGCCTCGGCGACGACCTCCAAGTTCGCATTCGATTTCAGGACCGAGCGCAGAGCGCGCCGCGCTACCTCGTGATCATCGACGAGCACGATCCGAATTGAAGACATCATCTTTTCCAATAATAACGGGGAATCTGGCTTAGGTCACTATATTCAGCACGCCGGGATTTACTATCGGGTCATTACCCCAGATAACGCAGCGAATGGTACACCAATTCCTCTGCCGCGCAAAGCGTGAAACGTATTGCATCGTCGTCAAATGATCTGTTAAATCTCGCGTCTCACATGCGAAACTGTTGTCGCATGAAGGTCATAGCCGTAATTCCGGCGCGGCTCGCTTCGACGCGCCTGCCTCGAAAAATGTTGAGGGAAATCTGCGGAGTGCCGCTGCTTGCGCGGGTTTATCAGGGCGTTCGGAGTGCGTCATCGCTTGAAAGCGTGATCGTCGCTACCGATTCGGAGGAAATACGATCGTACTGCGAGCGGCAATCGTTCAATGTTCAAATGACTTCGGATGCGCATCGATCGGGAACCGAGCGCGTTCATGAGGTCGCTACTGCCGTTCCGGCCGACGTGTATCTCAATGTCCAGGGAGATGAGCCGCTCACGCGGTCCGAGCACATCGAAAGCCTGATCGCGTTGATGCGCGACTCGGGCGCCGAAGTCGGAACCCTGAAAACGCCGGCGGCCGAAATCGACTTAAACAATTCAAGCGCGGTCAAAGTCGTCACCGACAGCGCCGGACGTGCCCTTTATTTTTCGCGGGCCACAATTCCATATGACCGCGACGGCGTGCGGCCGCGGTACTTCAAGCATCTGGGATTTTATGCATATCGCAAAGCGGCGCTCGACAAATTTGTGAGCTGGCCAGAGTCGTCGCTCGAGCGCAGCGAGAGGCTTGAGCAACTGCGTTTTCTTGAAAATGGAGTTCCCATCTACGTGGCAGAAACGCCATTCGACACGGTAGGCGTAGACACTGAAGAAGACGTAAGAAGAGTCGAAGAGATTCTCCGGAACCAGTAGGGTTTTATTTCTGCAATCTGACTTCTGACTTCTGCAATCCCAAGTGAAGGCCGCAATCTGGAAAAGGCGTCCCTAGTGCGTTCGCGCCCAACCCTGAGCCGCCGTCACCCGCCGCGCAATCGCGGGATGTGAGTGAAATAACCATTCAACCCAGCGCGAAGGCGTTTTCTCAGCCAGGTTTTGCTCGGCCAGCTTGTTCATCGACGAGATAAAAGGCTCGACACTCGCGACCGACTCGAAGGCGTAGCGGTCAGCCTGCCGTTCGTTGAAGCGCGAATACGCATTGAGCGCTGGCATCAACAGCAGGGACAGCACGGTTGAGACGAGAATCAGCAGCGGAAGATTCGCGAAGTCCGACATGGTCTCGAACATGCCGCGCCGTTCCACCGCATAATGCAAAACTACGTTCGCCAGCCAGAAGCCCAGCAGCGTAATACCAGCCTGCACAAAAATGCTTTTCAGAATGTGACGGTGTACATGATGGCCGAGTTCATGCGCCAGCACCGCCTCGATCTCATCGTCTGAATATTGATCGAGCAACGTATCGGCCAAGATGATGCGCCGCGTAGCTCCGAGACCGGTGAGCGCGGCGTTCGCCTTCTTGCTCTTTTCCGAGAGATTCCACTTATAAACGCCGCGCACCCGTGTTCCGGCGCGCTCGCTCAGCACAATCAGACGCCGTTTCAGTTCCTCATTATCAAGCGGCTCGAATTTGTAGAAAATCGGGAAGAGAACAACCGGCGCAAGCTGCGCGAAGAGCACAAACAGCCCCATGCAGACGGCCCAGGCGATCAGCCACCAATATTGCGGATTCTGGCGCAGGAGAAAATAGATCAACTCCACCACGATCGTCGCCAGCACAAGCCCGATCAACATGCCTTTGGCCTCGTCCCATAGCCATGAACGCATCCGTTGGTTCGAAAGATGGAAGCGGTGTTCGAGACGGAATCCGTAAAACTCGAGGGGCAGCCCGATGATTTTGCTGATCAGCATCAGCATCAGTACATAAAGAAAGACGGCGAACGTGTAGTTCTGTCCGCTCCCGCGATACGCCCAGTCGCGCAGAGTGCCCGTCCAGCCGGTGGCGAGCAGCACGATCAGCAGCCCGAAGCCGATCACGAAATCGGCAACGCCCAACCACCGCTTGATGTGGTTGTAGCGGCGCGATTCAGCCGAATCCGCCGATGCAGCTGGCGGCGCTATGGTTTCCGTTGTGCCCATGACCCCAAAGTATTTCAATTATCTTATCGCGTTTCTAACCGTGCCAGAGGCGAAAGTGCAGTGCCCATGCGGGCGGTTATGGATCCAGCCAGATGGCTGGAGACGGGGCTTTACCGGACCAGGCCGGGGCAAGTCTTCACGCCTGCCGAACGAAGCGTTCAGAATTCTCCAGAATTTCGGCGACCAGATCGGGCGTCGCGGCCTCCACGTAAACGCGCAACAGGCGCTCGGTGCCCGACGCTCGGAACAACACCCACGGGTCCGCGCCGGTGCCATTTTTCGGCGCATCCAGATAGAACTTCACTCCGTCGCGTTTCTGCTTGCGCAATACCGCGTATGGACCAATCCTCGTTGTCGCCGGATCGCCTGCCCGCCGCACGGCCCCATTCTTCATTTCGTCGGAGATGTGCAGATCGCGACGTCCGTAGTAATGCGCGCCGTATTCGCGTTGCAGATCCGCGACCAGCCGCCCCAGCGGCTTGCCTTCCTCCGCCATCACATTCGCGAGCAGCAACGCATTCAGGATGCCGTCGCGCTCCGGCAGAAAGCGCCCGTATCCAATACCACCAGATTCTTCTCCCGCGATCAGAATTTCTCGTTCCATCATCAGATCGGCGGCATACTTGAATCCGATCGAGACCTCGTGCAACTGGCGGCCATAGCGGGCGGAGATGCGATCAAGCATGCCGGTCGTGTTAAAGGCCCGTACCACATCACCCGGCCATTTCTTCCGCACCAGCAGCCAGTTCAAGAGCACCGCAAAACATTTATGCGAATCGACGAAGCTGCCATCCTCCGCCACCGCGCCAATGCGGTCGGCGTCGCCGTCAGTCGCGAGGCCGGCGTGGCATTTGTCTTTCACCACGGTTTCCTGAAGCAGTGCAACGTGGGGAATGATCGGCTCGGGATTAATCCCAGGAAAGAGCGGATTCACTTCCTGCCGGATGGCAACATATTGAATTCCATTCTTGTCGAAGATGCCCGGCAGCACGCCTCGCCCCGAGCCATACATCGAGTCAATCGCGAACTTGAAATTCGCTTTGCGGATCAAGGCCAGGTCTGCAAATTGGCAGACGCCCTCGACATAGGCGGGCTTGAGATCCACTTCTTCAATCTGCTCAGCGTGTCCACTCGGCATCGCACCAGCGGCAAGTTCGTCTTCGATCGCCTTCATGATGGCCGGAGTAGCCGAGCCGCCAAACTTGGCTTTGAATTTCACTCCATTCCAATTCCATGGATTGTGGCTGGACGTTACCATCACGCCGCCGGCTGCGCCCAGTTTCTTCACGTTGTAGGAAACCGCCGGCGTAGGAACGTAGTCATTTGCCAGCCGCACAGGAATGCCAGCCGCCGCGACAACCTCAGCAACGGCCCGAGCCATCTGGCCGGAAAGAAACCGTGTGTCGTAGCCGATGATCACACCATGCGTTGGATCTTCGTGCTTAATGACGTAGGAAGCGATCGCACCCGCAACGCGGCGCACATTCGCGAACGTAAAATCGTCGGCGATAAGACCGCGCCAGCCGTCGGTTCCAAATTTGATGTCAGTCATTGTTGGGTCGTTGGTGGTTCGTACTTCGTCCGTCGCCATGCAGCGGGTCAGTCGATCGTTTTTGACTGGTCGGCAGTTCGAAACCCAAACCGCAAGTGCTAGGGTTTGCGAAGGGCGAACGGCCAACGACGAACGGCGGTTTAAACCA
>JBAQJF010000158.1:0-60073 GCA_049300195.1 Terriglobales bacterium
AGACGGTCGTCCCCACCGAGTGACGACCGTTCTCACCCGCACCGGTCGCGATGACCAGCGGCACCACTCCCATGATGAAGGCAAACGAAGTCATGAGGATAGGACGCAGACGGATACGGGCCGCTTCCACTGCGGAGTCAAGAATGGTCATACCGCGCCCTCGAAGTTGCTCGGCGAATTCGACGATGAGAATGGCGTTTTTGGAGGCAAGGCCGATGAGCATGACCAGTCCAACCTGGCAGTAGACGTCGTCTTGGAGGCCACGCATCCATTGCCCGCCGAGGGCGCCGAGCAGAGCCATGGGCACGGCGAGAAGAATAATGAAGGGGAGCACGAAACTTTCATATAGAGCGGAGAGCGTGAGATAGACGACGAGAGTTCCGAGGCCGAACAGGATGATCGTGGTTGAGCCGGAGGCGAGTTCTTCGAGCGAGATACCAGACCACTCGTAGGTGTAGCCCTGGGGCAAAATCTTTGCCGAGAGCTGTTGCATGGCGTCGATGGCCTGGCCGGAACTGAAGCCGGGCGAGGCAGAGCCATCGATTTCAGCGGAGCGAAATAGATTGTAGTGATTGATGACCTGAGGCGCGTTGCTCGGGGTGATGGTGGCGAGGTTTTCGAGGGGGATCATGGCTCCCGAATCGGAGCGCACGTAATACTGGCCGATATCCTGCGGGTGGGAGCGGAATTGTTTGTCGGCCTGCACGTAGACGCGATAGGACCGGTTATTGAAATCGAAATCGTTGACGTAGGACGAACCCATGTAGACGCTCAGGGTGTCGGTGATCTGGCTGAGCGGGATGTGGAGGCTTTTGGCTTTTTCACGATCGATGGTGACGATGTATTGAGGATCGTTTGAGGTGAAAGTAGTGAAGAGGCCGGTGACATCTTTTTGCGGACGCTGGCCGGCGGCGCGAATGAGGTCGTGGGTCACCTTGTCGAGATCCTGAAGGCTATGAGCGCCCTGATCGAGGAGTTCGTACTGGAAGCCTCCGAACTGGCCGAGGCCCTGGACGGCCGGCGGCTCGAAGGGAATGACGATGGCGCCCGAGATTCCAAAGAGCGGACCGCGGAGACGGTTGAGAATGGAGGCCGCGGTGTGTTCTTCGCCCTCGCGCTTGCCGTAAGGACGAAGAGGCAGGAAGACGAGGCCGGCGTTGGGAGTGGCCCCGCCAAAACTGAAGCCGGCAATCGAGAAGGTGCCTCGAACTTCAGGAATATTTTTTGTGATGGCGGAAACTTGCCGGCCGATGTCGCGAGTGTATTCGAGCGAAGCTCCGGTTGGGGCCTGGATGGCGACGATGAGGTAGCCCTGATCTTCGGAGGGAACGAAGCCGAGCGGCACTTTCTTGAAGACAAAGAAAGCGAGGCCGAGGCCGGCGGCGAACAGGATCAAAGCGAGAACTTCGAAGCGCAAGAATGTGCGGAGAGAGCGCACGTACCCCGTGTTGATTGCGTCGAGAATGCGGTCAACCTGTTTGAAAAACCAGTTCTTTTCTTTGTGCTCGATGCGGCCGAGCAGGATCGCTGCGAGCGCGGGCGCCAGGGTCAACGCGTTGAAGGCGGAAATGGTGATGGAGAAGGCGATGGTAAGCGCGAACTGGCGGAACAGGATACCAGTGGTGCCGGGGAAAAATGCAACCGGCACAAAGACGGCTACCAGCACGAGCGAGGTGGCGACGACCGCGCCGGTGACTTCTCGCATGGCATCAGAGGCGGCCTTGGCTGCGCTGGGTTCGCCTCCCTGGAGGTGACGCTCGATGTTTTCAATGACGACGATCACGTCGTCGACCACCAGCCCTGTCGCCAGAGTGATGCCAAAAAGAGTCAGCGTGTTAATAGAAAAGCCAAGCAGCTTTATGAAAGCAAATGTCCCGATAAGCGAAACTGGAGTGGCGATGAAGTGAATGATCGTCGTCCTCCAGTCGCCGAGGAAAACGAAAATCACGAGGATGACGAGAAGGATGGCAGAACCAACCGTAAAAATCACGTCGCGGATGGATTCGCCCACGGCATCGGTGGTGTCGAAGGCGATTTCATACTTCATGCCGGGAGGAAAGCGCTTGGAGAGGCGATCGAGTTCGGCGACGCAACGTTGGTGAACATCGAGTGCGTTGGCGGTCGAGAGCTGGGTGACCGCGATGCCGATTGCTTCGCGGCCGTTGTAGTCGAGGTCGGTGCTGTAGTCTTCGGCGCCGAGTTCGGCGTGGCCCACATCTTTGAGACGGACGAGAGTGCCGTCGGCGTTGCTTTTGAGGATGATGTCGTCGAATTGCGCGGGCTCGGAGAGACGGCCGACGGCGCGCACACTGATCTGGAATTGCTGGCCTGGGATGGAGGGCTGGGCGCCGATTTGTCCGGCGGAGATTTCGACGTTTTGCTCCTGGAGCGCATTGACGACGTCGTCGGCAGTGAGGGCGCGACCGGCCATACGCTGGGGGTCAAGCCAGAGCCGCATGGAATACTTGCGCTCGCCGAAGATGATGACGTCGGCAACGCCGGGCACGCGCTTGAGCGTGTCGCGGACATAGACGTCAAGGTAGTTACTGATGAAGAGCGGGGAAAGAGTGCCGTCGGGAGAGAAAACGGCGCCGCCGAAGACGAAGTTTTGCGAGGTCTTGGCGACGGTGATGCCGATTTGTTTGACGGCGGCGGGGAGGCGCCCGGAGGCGGTGTTGACGCGGTTCTCGATATCGACGGTGGCGAGGTCGGGGTTGCGGTTGAGATCGAAGGTCGCCGTGATCGTGCTTACGCCGTTATTCGTGCTCGACGAGGTGATGTACTTCATTCCCTCCGCGCCGTTGATTTGCTGCTCGAGAGGCGTGGTGACGGCGGATTCGACGGATTGGGAGCTGGCTCCGGTATAGGCGGCCGTGACGCCGACCTGAGGGGGAGCAAGATCGGGGAATAGTGCGATGGGGAGTGTGGGAATGCAGACCGCGCCGGCCAGAATAATCAGCAGCGCGCAAACGGTAGAGAACACCGGACGATGAATGAAGAAATCAACCATAGAAGGCAGTTCCCAGTTCCCAGCTGTCAGTTCTCAGTTTTCAAATGCGAGGAGCGATCCACGAGGATTTCTTGTTAGCTGCTGCTTTCTTGCGGCACCACGGGCACTCCATCAATCAGGAACTGTGTGCCCGAAACTACCACCTTGTCACCCGGCTTTAGGCCGTCGAGCACCACATAATCGTTGCCGACGATTTGCCCGATCTGGAGCGGCTTCTGATGGACCACGTATCCGCCTTTTTGATCCGGCTCCGCAACAAACGCAAAATACAAACCGCCAATGCGCGACACGGCTACCACAGGCACCACCGGCTTCTCTTCGGTGGCCCACACGATGCGCGCGCGAATAAACTGCGCATTGCGCAGCGCGTCGTTGGCGTTGGCAATTTGCGCTTTGGCGAGCACGGTCTGCGTCGTGTTATCTACCTGCGGGGATATGAACGTGATGCGGCTTGATGCCAGCACCTTCCCCGAGCCATCTACAATCTGCACAGGAAGATGCATCTTCAATTCCGCGGACTTTTCAACGGGGACATAAATGTAGGCCTCGAGGCTTCCGGGCCTGTCGACAGTTGTGAGCTGGGTGGTCGTCAACACGCGGTCACCGACGCGCACCGGTATGTCACCCACAATTCCTGCCCGCGGAGCAACCACCTGGAAATAATGCAACTGCACCCGCTGCTCGTTCACTTGCGCATCCAGCGAATGGAGTTGCGCCTGCGCCTGATCGAGCGTGGAGCGCGCCTGGTCGAGGTCCTGCTTGCTGACGACTCCAGCGCTCGCGAGGCCGCTCACGCGGTCGTAATTTTGTTGCGCCCATTTCAGCTGCGCGATTTGAGCATTGCGCGCGTCTTCCTGGCTTTTCACGGTGGCTTGCTGCTTCGCGGGATCGATCTGCATCAGACGCGCGCCGTCCGCCACGCGATCGCCCGAACGCACAAAAATCCGGGTGATGATCCCCTCAACCTGGGGCATCACCACGGCGGAGTCGCGCGACTTGAGTGTGGCAACGTATTCGGTTGTGTCCTCGACTTTTTGTAAGGCCGCGGTCTTCACTTTTACTGGCATCGCATGCGGCCCGGCCGCTTTGGCCGCACCCTTGTTCCCGCACGCCGTCGAGGCCAGCGCTAGCGCTATCGTGCCAACCGCCAGTGACAACGCCGGTAATCGCAATTTCGCACAAGATTCGAGCATTTTCTGGCTCATACAGTATCAAACAAAGTAATTGATTCCGTCCTGATGCGCAAAGCTTCGAAGAATTAACACAGGCGCTAACGTCTGCTAGATTGTTCTGTTATGAAACCGAGCCGTAGTTTCGCCAGCGACAACAATGCCAACATTCACCCCGAGGTGCTCGAAGCCGTCGCGCGCGCCAACCGTGGCCACGTGATTGGGTACGGTGATGACCCATACACGGCCACCGCCATCCAAAAGTTCCGCGAGCATTTCGGCGATGACGTCGAGGTGTTCTTCGTCTTCAACGGAACTGCCGCCAACGTGCTCAGTTTGCAGGCGCTGGCGCGCTCTTATCACGCCGTGTTGTGCCCTGAACTGTCTCATATTTATACCGACGAATGTGGCGCGCCGGAAAAGCTGACGGGCTGCAAGCTGATCCCGCTTCCCGCGCCTGAAGGCAAGCTTACGGTTGCCACGGCAGCGCACGCTTATCACGGAATCGGCGACCAGCACCATGTTCAGCCACGGGTTGTTTCCATTACGCAGTCCACGGAAATGGGAACCGTTTACCAGCCGGCGGAGGTCGAAGCCCTGGCACGCTTCGCACACGACCTGCAAATGTTCCTGCACATGGATGGCGCGCGCATCTCGAATGCGGCGGCGGCGCAAAGCCTCACGCTGCGTCAAGCCACCCGCGACCTGGGGGTCGACGTCCTCTCGTTCGGCGGGACAAAAAATGGACTGATGGGAGTTGAAGCGGTGGTGTTTTTCCGCGCGGAGCTTGCCGCCGACTTTCTCTTTATTCGCAAACAGGGGATGCAACTGGCATCGAAGATGCGCTTCATGGCCGCGCAAATGGAAGCTCTGTTGACTGACGAACTCTGGAAGCGCAACGCCGACCAGGCCAACCGCATGGCGAAATTGTTAGAAGAGGAGACGAAGAAGATTCGGGGAGTGAAAATCGTCTATCCGGTCGAAGCCAACGGAGTCTTCGCGCAAATTCCGCACGACGCGATCGCAAAAATCCAGGAGCGCTACTTCTTCTATGTCTGGAGCGAAGAAGAATCCATCGTGCGCTGGATGTGTTCCTTTGATACGACGGAGGAGGATGTCCGCCGGTTCGCTGAGTTTGTAAGAGAAGTGGTGGAAGCCAAGTAGGGTACGAGACTCGATCGCGGACTAAGTCAGCAAGAGATAAAAATGCGGTTCAGTGCGTGAGGCTCGCCTCCCGCCCGCGAGGAGAATTTCTCCACAGATTCTTCCGACTCTACCTGGGATCTATGCCTTGCCGACCTTGGATTTCTTGGCCGCCCGAATCTTAGCCCATCGAGCTCTTTGCGCCGCGGCAATCCGCTTCCGTCCCGCTGCTGAGATTGTCCGGGTCTTGCGCATAGGCGCGGCCTTTGTGCCCTTGCCACGCATGTAAGCCTGGCCAAAAGCAGTCAGGGCGGCAGATACACGACGAAGTTCAGTTTCAAGCCGTGTACGTTCGGTTTGTAGTTGGTCGACTATGTTGCTTACGATCGTATTTGCCATTGCCGCATTCTATCACTCTGCTTTGCCGCTTCGCGCCAGGCAATGGACCACGGCAGGGTTAAAGCGGGGCCAGATAGCGATTGCCGACCCGTCTACTCACATGTGCAATCGCCGGCTTGTGCGGTTTTTCGATACCAATATTCCCTTCAGTTGGCCGCCTGCCAGGAAAATGATCAACCCGTCCCATAAGGTTGATATAATCTAGAAGGTATCGAATGGGGCGGCCAGCGAATCACGACGCAGTAAAGTACCGGGGCCCGCGCTGGCGAACCATCATTATCGGTCTTGCCCTGTGCGGATTGACCGTCAGTCTGGCGACTCGCACGTTTCACGTAAAGTTCCATCCGGGTGCTGATGTCGCATCACACTCGGCAGAACCGATGCGGCAGCACCTGAATTGTGATGCAATGCAATGGGTGGCTCCGATTCCTATCTTCACCGTTTTCGAGGTTCCTGCCCGCTATCCGAACGTGGCGCCTGCCGCTCCTTTGCTGACAGGTGTTGTCTTCGACCACAAGCTCTTCAATCGCCCTCCTCCTTCCTGCTGATCAGGTCCTCTTGATTAATTTTTCTTTGTCGATCTTTCTTTATTAGTCGATCTTTTACCAGGCGATCTCTTTATTGGGGGATCCCCGCAGAAAAGATCTTTTCTCTGGAGGTTTTTCCTTCGGAGATCCAAGGCAACGGGCGATCCTTCGGGCTCATCGGGTTAGCCACGGGGATCGGAATGGATGACTGCAAATATGCACAAGCGATCTGTTTTCATTTTGGGGGCGGTGCTGGTTATTGGGGTGCTGGTTATTCTGCGCTTCTCCGGGAAGAACGCGAAGGCGGGAGCCAGTGCGAGTTCCTCCCTGCAGCCTGTAGCAGTAGCGCTGGTCAAGCGCGCAGCGATTGCTAACTCACTTACTCTCTCCGGCGCATTCCGCCCTTACCAGGAGGTGGATGTTCACGCCAAGGTGGCGGGATATATCCGGCAGATCTATGTGGACGTTGGCGATCACGTCAAGGCGGGGCAGGTTCTGGCTATTTTAGAGGTTCCGGAACTGAACGCCCAGGTAGCCGGCGCGCGCGCCGACATCAGCCGTGACAAGGATGCGATCCGGCGCTCCGAGAGCGAGATTCAGCGCGCACAGTCTACTTATGCGGCATACCACTCTGCTTACACGCGATTGAAACAGGCCTCCGAAGCCCGGCCCGGTTTGATCGCCGAGCAGGAGTTGGATGACTCGATGGCCAAGGACAAGGAAGGAGAAGCCCAAATTGAGAGCGCGCGCGCCACGCTGGCGGAATCCCAAAGCCAGTTGGCGGTTGCGCAAGCCGATCTCGATCGCTTGTCGGCGCTCGAAGCTTATTCGCATATTACTGCCCCGTTTGCCGGGGTTGTCACCAAACGCTACGCGGACACGGGCGCGCTGATTCAGGCCGGCACAGCGTCAGAAACTCAATCCATGCCGGTGGTGCAGTTGGTGGAGTGGTCGCGTTTGAGGCTGGTGGTCCCGGTGCCCGAATCGGCGGTGCCCGCATTGCGGCTGGGGAGCGTTGTACAGGTTCATGTCTCCGCGATGAATCGTAACTTTGACGGTAAGGTGGCCCGCTTTGCCGATTCGCTGAATGAAGAAACGCGAACCATGCACACGGAAATCGACGTCGAAAATCCGGACGGGACGCTCAAGGATGGCATGTACGCGGAGGCGACGCTCACCCTGAATCGGCAGAACAATGTGCTCACGGTTCCAGTTCAAGCTCTGGACCGGAACAGTTCCGGCGCCAGCGTGCTGATCGTGGATCCTGGCGGGCACGTCGAACTACGGCAGGTGAAGCTGGGCTTGGAGGGCAGCAATCGGGTCGAAGTTGTCTCGGGCCTGGCCGAAAACGACCGCGTGGTGGTTGGCAATCGCAGCGAGCTTCGCCCAGGTGAAAAGGTGTTGCCCAAGGTGGTGGACGAAAACAACCTGGAAGGGGAGGGCAGCTAATGTCAGGCTTTGCCATTCGCTATCCATTTTTCATTATCGTTCTCTGCCTGATGGTTGCGATTGTGGGCACGGTCACGCTGGTTCGCATGCCGGTGGATCTGTTTCCGCCCATTAATATCCCTGTAGTCGTGGTGGCCACGTTCTATTCGGGAATGCCACCGCAGCAGATCGAAACCAACATCACAAATCCGTTCGAGAGATTTTTCACGCTGGGCAGCGGCATTGACCACATTGAGTCGCGGTCTCTGCCCGGAGTCAGCTTAATTAAGATCTACTTTCAGCCGGGCACGGACGCGAACTCCGATCTCAGCATCATCTCGAATCTTGCCATGGCCGATTTGCGCCGGCTGCCTCCCGGGACTCTGCCGCCGGTGGTGCTCAAGTTCGATGCTTCCAGTTTGCCGGTTTGTCTGATCACACTCAAAGGCGAGGGGCTCAACGAGACGCAACTGCGCGATTTGGGTCAATACACCGTACGCAACCAGATTGCGAGCGTTCCGGGAGCGTCAGTACCGCAGCCCTTTGGAGGCCGGTATCGCCAGATCATGGTCTATGTCGATCCGCTGAAACTCGACGCTCACGAATTGTCGCTCATGGATGTCGTGCGCACAGTGAACGACAGCAACCTGATTTTGCCGGCCGGCGATGTGAAGATCGGGCCGATCGACTACAACCTTTACACCAACAGCCAGGTGCCCACGGCCGATGAGATCAACGACATGCCGATCAAGACGGTGGGCCAGTCCTCCGTGCTTGTTGGCGACGTTGGAAGGGCGAAGGACGCGCAACAAATCCAAACCAACATTGTGCGAGTGGATGGGCAACGGTCGGTCTATCTCCCGATTCTGAAGCAGGGCGGCGACAGCAATACCATCGCGGTCGTGGATGGGATCAGGGATGCGATCTCCAAGCTGGTGGACTTACCCAAGCAACTGGTCGCGAAAGTGGTATTCGATCAGTCGGCTTTCGTGAAGATGGCGATTGAGAATCTTCTGCACGAAGGCGCGATCGGCTTGGTTCTAACCGGGGTCATGGTGCTGCTATTCCTCGGAAGCATGCGCGCCACGGCGGCGGTTTTTCTTTCGATTCCGCTGTCCGCTCTGGCGGCCTTTATGGCGATCAGCGCCGGTGGTGGCACCGTCAACACAATGGTGTTGGGCGGTCTGGCTTTGGCTTTTTCCCGGCTTATCGACAATTCCGTCGTGGTGCTGGAAAACATCTTCCGTCACCTGGAAATGGGAGAGGCACCCGAGGTGGCCGCGGAAAAAGGCGGCCAGGAAGTTTCGCTTGCGGTGCTCGCCGCCACCTTGACAACGGCTATCGTCTTTTTTCCCGTGGTCTTCCTGTATGGCGTCAGCCGCTTTCTGTTTATGGCGCTGGCGATAGCAGTGGTCCTCTCTCTGCTGGCGTCCTACCTCGTCGCGATGACGGTGGTGCCCTTGTTCTGCGCCAAGCTCATCAAGAAGCATCAAGCCGACGAGGAGATTGGCGAAGGTTCCATCGGGGCTCGCCTCGGTTTTATTACCCAACGATTTAATCTCTATTTCGACAAAATGCTCGGCAAGTATGACCGGACCTTGAGCACCACGCTTCTTCGACCGGTCGGCACAGTAGTGGGGCTTGCTGGAGTGTCCATTCTTTGCCTTGGCATGTACCCGTTGCTGGGCGTGGCGTTTTTCCCACGCACCGATCCGGGACAGTTTGTCATTAATTACAAAGCGCCCTCGGGAACACGTATTGAACTCTCGGAACAATATTGCAAACAAATAGAAGACATCGTTCGGCAAGTCGTTCCTAAAAATGAATTGGGGATCATTGTCTCCAACATCGGCATTACGACAGATTTCTCGGCGATGTACACGCCCAATTCCGCGCCCGATACAGGGTTTGTTCAGGTAAGCCTGAAGGAGGGGCACAAGATCGGCAGCTACGAGTACATGCAGCAGGTACGCGAACGCCTTCGCCAGGACCTGCCGCAGGTCAGCACATATTTCCAGTCCGGAGGACTGGTCGATTCCGTGCTGAACATGGGCATGCCCGCGCCCATCGATGTGCAGATCAGCGGCAACAGTTTGAAAAAGAGTTATGCGGTCGCCGCGCAGATCGCCGCGCAGGTTCGCGAATTGCCCGGCGTAAGCGACTCGCTGATTCCGCAGGACATCGATTACCCGGCTTTGCAACTCAACATCGATCGCGAGAAGGCGAGCCTAGTCGGACTCTCTCAAAAGGAAGTTGTCGATAACGTGATCACCGCGCTCACGTCGAATGGCATGATCGCGCCTAATTATTGGATCGATCCGAAGAGCGGGAATCCATACATGCTGACCGTGCAGTATCCCGAAGATGCCGTGAAGACGATGCAAGACCTGAAAGAGATTCCGCTGCGCGGCGCGAACAGTAAGGAACCCACCACGCTCGACACGGTGGTCAACGTGAAGACGATTCCAACGCCTACCGAAGTGGATCACTACCAATTGTTTCGGGTGATCGACTTGTATGTGGCGCCCAAGACGGAGGATTTGGGCCGTGTTGCCGGCCAGATCGATAAGGTGATTGCGAATACCAAGTTGCCGGAAGGAGTACGCGTCACGCTGCGCGGCTCGGTGGAGAACATGAGGTCTTCGTTCAAGAGTTTTGGTATCGGCCTTATTCTCGCGGTCGTTCTCGTCTATCTGATCCTGGTCGCACAGTTTGCTTCGTTCCTCGACCCCTTCATTATTCTGCTGGCGGTGCCGCCGGGGCTGGCAGGCGTGCTGCTGTTCCTTCTCCTAACTGGCACGACGCTCAACGTCATGTCATTGATGGGGGTCGTGATGATGGTGGGGATTGTCGTTTCGAACAGCATCCTGATTGTTGAGTTCACGCGCCAGATGCGCCATCAGGGCACAGGCCTGCAAGAAGCCGTCGCGACCGCGTCGCGTAACAGACTTCGGCCAATCCTGATGACTTCCCTGGCAACGCTGCTGGGCTTGATTCCCATGGCATTGAAACTTGGCACCGGCAGCGAAGCCTACGCTCCGCTGGCGCGGGCGATCATTGGAGGTCTGCTGGTTTCGGTTGTGGTCACGGTATATCTAGTACCGGCTGCTTATCTCTGGTTCCACCGCAAGGATGAGCAGGCTGGGCAAGAGGAGGTAGCATGAACGCGCGGCTCAATGTTTCTCGGCAATGGGCTCTGTGTTTGATTGGACTTTTGAGCAGCGTGGGAGTTTGCGCCGGTCAGTCAGCGGGCGCGAATGGCGGTACTACCGGAACTGTGCCTCGTCTATCCATTCAAGATGCGGAAGCGATCGCACTGAAGAATAATCCTGCCATCTCCGAGGCGCGTCTGAATGCGCTTGCCTCGGTGCAGGTGACGAGAGAAGTGAGCTCTAGCCTCTGGCCGCAGGCGTATGGCAACCTGACGGCCGTTCACGCCCGCGATAACAGCCGCATCACCGCCGGCGCTTTGAATAACCCGATCATCTACACGAGAGCGGCTGGAGGCGGGACGGTAAGCCAGTTGATTACGGACTTTGGCCACACCACGAATCTTGTCTCGAGCGCGCGCCTCGCGGCCAAGGCCGACGAGCAAAATGCGATCGCCACCAAAGAAGATGTGCTGCTGGCGGTAGACCATGCTTTTTACAATGCGCTGGAGTCGCACGCGGTTCTCAGGGTTGCGGAGCAGACCGTAGCGTCGCGACAGTTGACCTCCGATCAGGTCTCGGCTCTTACCAACAGCAAACTGAAGTCGGACCTCGACTTGAGCTTTGCGAACGTGAATCTCGCTCAAGCCAAGCTCCTGTATCTCGATGCTCTAAACAACGACAAGTCAGCCATGGCGAGCTTGTCGGCGATTCTCGGCTATCCCTCGCTCGAACCGTTCGAGTTGATCAGTGACACTGCGCCGTTGCCGCCTCCGCCTGCCGATGTAGATCCGCTGATTGCCGAAGCTTTCGCCAAGCGACCTGAAATCCTGGCACTTGAGTTCGAGTCTGAATCGGCAGAGAAGCTTCACCAGGCGGACCGCGATCAGAATTTTCCAACCATCAGCGCGCTGGCTGCCTATGGAGATTCCCCGGTCCGCGATGACCGCGTTTATGGTCCCTACGGAGCGGTTGGAGTCAATCTCCAGATTCCGATCTTTAATGGTTTCCTTTTTTCCGCTAAGTCGCATGAAACCGACTTGCGAGCGCAAGCCATGCACCAGAGATTCGCCGACCTCCGCAACCGCATCTCACGCGACGTTCGCACCAGCTGGCTGACTGCCAGCACAGCTTTCGATCGGGTCACTGTCAGCGATCAACTGCTGGCCCAGGCCAATCAAGCGCTCGATCTGGCGCAAACTCGCTACAAGCTGGGATTGAGTTCGATCGTCGAATTGAGTCAGGCGCAACTCCAGCAAACCCAGGCCGAGATCGGCAGCGCGCAAGCCGGTTTTGAGTATCGTCTGGCGTTGTCTATTCTGCGCTACCAGACCACCGGACTGTGAGTAGGCCAAAGCAGCTCGCGACAACATAAGCTGCGGTTTGAAGGCTGAGGTCGTTCCCTTAACCGGGTTGGGAATCACATCGGCATCGAAGGCGTGCCGATAACCCCAGTGGAATCGGTCACGCGGGCCGAAACGCTATTAACGGCAGTTGCCTGACTAGCGTTTGGCGATCCGAATCCGAGCCGTGATATTGCCAGCCGAGTAGCCAGCTGAAGCCACGGCGCACAATCGGAGCGATGAACCGGTTGCGGCTTTCGTAACCTTGGATCACTTTCGTTGCCTCTTCTTCACCGAGGAAGCGATGGGACGCAACGAAATGCTGTGATCCGACGGTTACTTCTTCTCCGGGCTTTACTTCGATATTCCGCACCCAGTCTGACTCGCGGCCGAAACCATTCGCTACCACAACTTCGGGGCCGTTCTTCCGGTACTCGACGACTTCCAGAACGGTCTGACGCCGTAGGCCGGTGCGGCGCCCGATGTGAGTCAAGAGCAATAGCCTTTTTCCGAATAGCCACCCCATATGCCAGCGGTATAAATATACCGGCGCCCGAAACAAATACCACAACATCCCTTTTCTTCTGATGGTCGGCATGTTGGCCCTCGCCTGCTCGTGCAACTTTAATTATTAATTATCACGCCTCAGCAACCGTCTGAACCATACTGTCTGCGCCCGACATCGAGGGCTGAATCGGGACCGAACCCAAAGGGTTGAGTCTGCTTCGTGCGAGATTCCCGAACCTGCGGGTCACTTAGAGGGCTTTGGCTAGAGAGCTTTGGCGGATGATAGTTGGTAGCGCTACCGGGAATCGAACCCGGGTTTGAAGATTGAGAATCTTCCGTCCTAACCCCTAGACGATAGCGCCACGCGAGGCAAGCAGCGCAAAATTTCGCGCAGAACAGACGACAATTATAACAAACAGAAGTGCGGGGTTCGGGCTGCGGTAAGGCGGCTTGGGCGCTACGAATATGCCAGCTTGCGCGTATTGTGGCGCAACGAGCGGCCTTCCGCCAGACCGTAGACTTCCTCCGCCAGATTCTTGGCGTGATCGCCGATACGCTCGAGGGCCTGCGCGGCCAGAAGAATGTCAAAATTCTGCGCGCTTGCCTTGGTCGCCGAATTGGAGGAGGTTGCCGCCAGATGCCTCTGAAATAATCCGTGGCACAAGGCGTCGACCTTCGGGTCCGACTGAAGCACCTTTTGCGCAAACGAGAGTTCGCGCGTCAAAAATCCCTGATGCACCTGCTCCAGCATCTCGCATAGCAGTGAAGCCATCTCCACGAGTTGCCTCGAATCGGCGGCCGGCAGCTTCTCCCGGCGCGACTCCAGCTGCATTACCGCGCTGTAGGCCAGATCGCCGATGCGTTCGAGGTCGGTAATGAACTTGAGGCAGGCCAGCAACTCGCGCGCCTCCGCCTCGCCCACGCGCGTGATCGCCCCCGGAAGCTGTTCGTCGATCTTGCGCTCAATCTGGTCCAGCTCTTTTTCGCAGTCTTTGATGGCCAGAACCGCGAGGCGCGATCCGGAGGCGATGGAGTCGCGCACATTAAAAACTGCATCGCGCGCAATTAAGCAAGCGCGAAGCACCATTGCGGAGAGTTCGTCTTCGGGCAACTGATCCATTGTGTCACTATCCCGAACGGCGTGCGCCTCAATCGCTTTCGCCGAGGCTGCGCGAGAAGGCCGCTTGGCGCGTGCCGCTGAAGGTCGAGACTTTGTGGGCATGATAAAACTCCAACGCCTTTAGGATAGACCGGCGAAGATGAATGGAACATGAAAATTGGCCCCCCCGATTCTTGGTCTGGCTGCCTGCCGCGTTCTCGGTTCGGCGCTATTCGCGGTGACGGCTGAGTCAAGATTGAACTACTTCTTCTCCAGGGCGGTTGCCTTGGCTTCGGCTTTGGCGGCTTCGGCTTCCCGGTGGAGGCCTTTATAATCTTTGGCTAACAAGCGCCAGGCTTGGGCGCTCGTTGGGTCAGACTTAGTAAGTTGCTCTAAGTCGGGGCGAGCGGCAGCGAAATCTCCTAGCATGATCTGGGCTTCGGCCAGGCCCAGCCTGCCTTCAATGTTATCGGAGTCGACTAACAGGGCAGCTTCGAATTGGTCGTCGGCGCTATGTGCATCCTTCAGTTTGAGATAGACGCGGCCTAACAGCAGACGGGCGTTTGTTTGGCCGGCGTTCAGTTTGAGACTGGCCTCGAGGGCGGTGCGGGCTCCGGCGTAATCTCCGGTCTTCTCCAGGGCTTGGCCGGCTTCGAAGGCGGCGGCTGAGTCGTCGGGGCGGAGTTCGATGGCTCGCTTCAGGTGGGTGGCGGCTTTTGGGTAGTCCTGGGCTGCCAGTTCTAACTCTCCCAATTGGCGGAGCGCGGTCGCGGAGGTGGGATCGATCTGGACTGCTTTCTCGAGATACTTGCGCGAGTCTTCCGTGCGTCCGTCATCGGAGGCTAGCATGGAGTTGTGCAGTAAGTTCTGAACTTCGACTTTGTCTTTGGGGTCGGGGAGATTTGCGGTTTGCGGAGCGCCTGGGGGCGGGGGTGGGAGCTTGGCTTTCCACTTGGCCATTTCGGCCTGGAGTTCGGCTTGCGTCCCGCGGGCGGGCGCGGATTGCGAGTCGGCACTTTTCGAATACAAGTTTTTTAGTTCGTGGGGATCTGTCTGAAGATCGTAAAACTCCGGCCGGGGCGCTTCGATCAGTTTGGCATTTTGTTCGCGCAGAGCTTTGATGGGCGCCCATCCCCAACGGAGCGGGTAGTCGGTTTCTCCGAGGAGCTCGCGGGCGGGGTCGGCTTCATTGTCAATCAGAGGGACTAACGAGGCGCCATTGAGTTCGGGCGGAGCGGGCGTATTGGTCAGAGAAAGAACGGTTGGAAGAATGTCGGTGGTGCGGACTAGCTTGTCGACGACCTCGCCCTGATGACCGTCGCCGGGGAGTTTGACGATGAGTGGGACGTGGAGGGTGGAGTCGTAGAGGAAGAGGCCGTGAGTATCTTCTCCGTGCTCGCCGAGGCCTTCGCCGTGGTCGCCGACGATTATAAGGACGGCGTTCCGATAGGCACCGGATTTTTTTAGCGTGGCGATGAAATGGCCCAGCTCGGAATCGGCGTAGGCGATCTCTCCGTCGTAAAGGTGCTTGGCGTATTTCTCGGCAAAGGGCAGAGGCGGCTCATAGGGATCGTGGGGATCGAAGAGGTGGACCCACATGAAGCGCGGGGCCTTGGATTGAGCATCGCGGGGATGCTGCGCCAGCCAGGACTCGGCATGAGCGACTACGGTTGCGGCACGGCGTTCGACGCGGCCGAAGCGATCTTTACTCTCCGTCTTCGCGGGGAAGTTATCGTAGAAATCGAAGCCGCGATCGAGACCGGGGGCGAGCTGATTGCTGTCGAGAATTACCGCGCCGATGAAAGCGGCCGTCTGGTACCCCTGTTTTTTTAGCAGTTCGGCCCAGGTGACGTGCTGGGGAGCGAGCGGGACGCCGAAGTCGGTAACGCCATGCACGCTCGGCAGCAGGCCGGTGAGGATGGTGGTATGCGAGGTGTTGGTGATCGGACTGTGGGTGAAGGCTTCGGAGAAGCGGATGCCGTCGGCGGCAATGGAGTCGATGGTGGGAGTTTCGACGTCCTTGTATCCGTAGCAGCCGAGGTGGTCGGCACGGAGGGTATCAATGGTGATCAGGAAGACATCGGGGGCGGTTTGGGCAGGGGCGGGGACGACGATTAGCACGGACAGCGTCAGGAAGAGGGCGGCGAATCTCATATAGGGCTCAGGCTATCACAGTGGCAGTCGGGATTCGGACCGCGGGGACGGGCGGCGTGGATTCTAACGCGCATGGATCGGATGTTATTCGGGCAAAAAGAACGGCCGCACTTTGAGTGCGGCCGAAGTCCGATAACCGAGGCCGCCACTGGGTGGCTGCCTCGAATAAGTGAAGGTTAGAAGCGAACGCGAGCACCGAGCTGAATGGATCGGTTGCCGCCCGGGTTGCCTTGCGCGGAACTCGTCATAGTGCCGAAGGATGACTGGTCGAAAAGACCCATGCCCCACGGATCGAGCAACTGATTGTGGTTCAAAACGTCAGTGAAGACGCTTTGGAACTCGAACGAGACTGACTCGGCAATTCTCACGTTCTTCCGGATACTGAAATCCAGATTCCAGTAAGGCAGACCGTTGAGGAATTGGGTGTTCTTGTTGTCCAAGCCGAGAACGGGATTGCGGTAGCTGTTAAACGCATCAGTTCCATTCTTGAAAATGTTGCGCGAGCCGTCAGGCTGGTGGTACGCCTTGCCGCTTTCAATTGGTCCGGTGGGAATCGCTGTCTCAAGGCCGAAGAAGTTGCTGTTATCGCCTGCGCCAAACTCTTGACCATCTCCAGTGGTGGTAAAGATCTCGATCGGCTGACCACTACCGGCCGTAAGGACCGGCGAGAATGTCCAACCACCGAGGATGCGCCCGATAGCCCCTTGCTGCCCTTTGTAGAACGGCGGCGAGTAGACCAGGAACGTGTTGAATACGAATTTACGGTCGAAGAGCTGGCGGCCGTATCCATTGTCCAGATTGAAGGCATCGTTGGGGGTGTACTCGCTGGTCGCTTGGACCACGGCACCCGTACCTAGGGCCTTGGACCAGGTGAAGTTGGACTGCATGCTCAGACCGTTCCAGTCCGCCATTTTGAGAGAGGCAAAACCCGCGTTGTAATTGCCATAGCCAACGCTGGCATTGACACCTACGCCCGAAGTGAGCTGCCCCTGGCAACCGAATCCTGTGCCTCCGCCGCAGTTTTCGGCGATCGGTGTGTTCATCATGCTGCGCGGGAAATTGAAGCCGCCATTATCGAGATCGCTCCAGAGCGACCACACCTGTTGCGACCCAAAGTTGGCGCCTTCGTTGGCTACGACGGCCGCAGTGCAGCTCGAATAACCGGTGCAATAGGCCGGATTCATGGCGGACTCAAAGAAGGGCTGGGCGGTCACGGCGCCCGCATTGGCCGCGCAACCTCCCCCCGCCAGACCCTGCACACCGCCGCAATATTGCGTCACGACGTTGGCATAGGCTTGCGAGAACTGCTGCCCTCCCATGGTCATCATGTAAGGAACAGCATTAACGTTGACGGGTAGGTATTCGTGGGTAATCTTGCGGCCGATGTAGCCCAGTTCCAGGGTTACCTTCCGCGAGAGCTGGCGTTGGAAGGTGAGGTCGAAAGAATCGACCACGTTGGGGCGGAAGTGGGGATCCAGCGCTTCACCTGCGCCAGCCGCGATCGCGTTGTAACCGGGGAAGTCCGGCTGCACCAGATTCGCACTGGGTTGAATGTTCGGGTCAGTTTGCAGCGGGGCGGTCATGCCGTCGATGCCGATACGGAATGCTGACGTGGGGTCGAGCGATCCACTGCACGTGCCGTTTGCGTTGTTATTAAAGCACTGAACTGGCTGAATTAGACCCGTACCCAAGAGGGGCACAAGCACGAGATCGACGCCGTTCAGACGGCCATATTGGCGGCCATAGCCGGCGCGGAGGACCGACCCATCGCCACCGAACACCTTGCCCATGAAATTGTCGGTTGCAAAGTGTGGATTCCAGGCAAAGGCCACGCGCGGGCTGAACTCGCCATAGTACGGATTATACGGATATTTCAATCCGGCACCGGTATTGCCTACCAAGGCGAAGCCGACTTCCGGGTTATAGACCTGACCATCGAGCGCCGCGCGGCGGCGGGACTCGAGGTAGCTCCTGGTATCGATCGGCTGATCGCTGGCATCGACAAACTCTATCTGCTTGCCGTTTGCCTCGACTGGGGGCATTTCGAGAGCCCAGCCGAGACCATACGTGAAAGTAAAGCTCTTGTTCATGTGCCAGGAGTCGCTGAAGTACACGTTGTAATAGGGGATCGTGCTCTTGTCGAAAGCGGGCGTGAGGGGGGGGTTCAACATTAGATTCGAACCCGAACGGGTGTAAGCAATTTGGGAAATCGAAATCATACCCAACGCTGCCGCGGTAAGGGACGGGCAGTTGGAGACGTTCGGGTCTGCGCACAAAGGCAGATCTGAGGAAAGCTCGGAGCCCGAAGAGCCATTGCCAAGCCGGTAAACCGGCTGGTAATTGATGCCGCCACCGTTGTCCGTGCGTTGATGCCAGTTGAAGTTGTGCTGATATTGCCCACCAAACTGGAACAGGTGATTGCCCTTCAGCCAGGAAACGTCGTCACGGAGCATCTGGTCATGGCCGTCCCAGAAACGCGTACGGGTCTGCTGGGTGTTGACATTGTAAGGAGCGAGGTCCTGGGTTTTGCTCTCTCCCGAGAATATTTCAAGGGCTCCGCCCAAACCATCCAGCTGCGGTGTGTCGCCAGCTCTGGCCCATTGCCACCAGTTGCGCAGGAAGCTGTAGTGGAAATCATTTGTAACATTCGGAGAAATGTTGGTGGTCAAGCTTCCCACCCAGAACCACGCTTGCTGGGGGTCGCTGGACTGGGAAGCCGGGGTACCCAAAGTATCGCCAGGGAAGAAGCCGCCGATATCGACCTGATCGTCGGAGGTATTCTTCAGGTTGTAGTAGCGCCAACTGGACATGAAATGCCAGTTCTTGAAGAAATCGTGATCGAGGCGAGCCACCGCAAATTTACTCGTTGTAGGCAGGCTCACATCGCCCTGGAAGCCCTGGATGTTATAGCCATCGCAGAAGTTGTTGCCGGCGTGGCAACCGGCGTTGGAAGCCGGTTCGAACGTATTCCAGAGACCCTGGATCGTCGGGTTGATGCCAGCCGATAGTCCCAGAGCGGTGCGGGTATCACATGGCCCCCCACATCCGTAGTTTGCGGCGTAGGTCGTACTGTTATACGTCACGGGATAGGGGTTGAGGTTGTAGAGGATATCGCCCGTGTTCGAGTCGGATATCAGTCCGAGTTGCAATGCCGGCGAAGGAACGTTGCGGTAAATGGTTTCGGAATTCGGGAAGCGGAAACCCTCATAGTTGAAAAAGACATAGGTCTTGCCGCCGAGAACATCTTTGGGAATGATAGGTCCGCCGACCGCAAAACCGAAGCGGCTGTAGTGGAAGTCGGGCTTCGAACCATCGTAATTGGAAGTCGACCAATTGTTATCGAGGTAGTACTCGTACGCGGTTCCGTGCCATGCACTGGTGCCGCGCTTGGTAACGACCTTCACCTCTGCGCCGGAGGAGCTGTTGAAGTCGGCGGTCTGACCAGCGGTGTTAACTTTGAATTCCTCGATGCTATCTTGGGGGGTCGGCAGCACACCGGTCGGGGCGCCTGTCAGATAATAGACGTTTTGTGCCGCGACGCCGCCGGTCGGGTCGCCGGCATAAGTGCTGGTATAGGTCGACATGTTGCCGTCCATGTCGTTGGTGTTGTTGCCGCCGTCAAGCGAGAAGAAGCTTTGGTCGTTGACGGTGCCAGCTACGCTGCCCTCGGGGCTGACGCCGGGCTGCAATTCGACGAATGTGCTGACGTCGCGGCCGATGCTGGGGAGCGCGTCAAGCATGCGGCTGTCAACGGTATTGCCTACGGTGGCGTTCATGACCTGGAGTTCGGTGCCAACCGCCGTTACTTCGACCACCGTATTCCCGCCGCCGACTTTCATCGACATGTTGATGGTAGTCGCGGTGCCGACCTTTACTTCAGCCGTGGTCTTGGAGGTGGAGAAGCCCTGCTTGCCGATGCTGATCTGGTAGATGCTGGGAGTCACGTCGACGAAAATATAGCGGCCAGCAGAGTTGGTGGTCGCGGTGCGCGCTATCTTCGTGGAGTTGTCGGTCAGAGTCACGGTAGCGTCCGAGACGACCGCGCCGGTGGCGTCGGTCACGGTACCGACGACGGTACCTGAATTCGTCGATTGCCCCCATACGGGGAGGACGCTGCCTGCGCTAACGATAAAGAGCAGAACCAGGGCTAGTGTTGCGCAACGAAGACTGGCGGGGCAGAACTGCAGGCTTCTCATGAACCTACCTCCTCGAGATGTGTACACGGTGCTGTTAACGCTTTGTCGCTAATGCGTTGATCGGCCCAGGTTGAGGTGAGGCTGGGAGAACCCTTACGCCGGGAGCACGATCCCTGCTAACTGTTTGGTTTGAAGGGGCACTTGGAGAACCAAACTGATTACGGCCTCTTTTCAAATACATGCGAAACATAAGACAGCTGTGTCTATGAAGATTGGAAGCGGGAAATCAAGCGAACTACGGAATTCTGTATCGTCATGATTTCACGAAAGGGTCAAAACGAATCATTCGTTTCCCGGGTTGAATCCCGCTGGAAAGGCGGTTTGGAGGGCTTAAAGTGAAATCTCACAGGAGGGCGGCCAATGCAAGAGGGCGAGTTTCATCGTCTATTTGCTTACGACGATTGGGCGAATCGCGAGTGCTTACGGGTAATTCGGGCTGGCGCGCCTCGAATGACAGAGGATTCTACTACAGCCGAATTGGCTTCGATGGTTGGGCGGATGGCGCACATTCTTTCCGCACAGAAGCTTTGGCTGGAACGCATACGAAACGTTCCCCAGAGCATGGCGGTGTGGCCGGGTTCAACGATTGAGGGATGCGAAGCGCTGGCGCATGAGATAGCTGCGGCGTGGCGGAGCTATCTTGAGAATCTGACCATGGATAGGCTGGACGAGATAGTCGAATACAAGAACAGCAAGGGTGAACGGTGGAAGAGTCGCCTGCAGGATGTGCTGACGCACGTGGTGATGCATTCGGCGTATCATCGCGGGCAGATTGCGCTCGAGATGCGGGCGGCGCGGATGGAACCGGCTTATACAGACTTCATTCACGCCGTGAGACAGGGGTTAGTCGGATAGCATTGCGCTCGATCCCGAAGTTTGTATTTCGCACTAGCGAGCGATGAAAGCGGATAGCCCCAGGGCAGAAGAGGAGCCGGGGTTCGCTTGCCTCTCTCGCTCGCATTGATGTGATCGCGCTAAGCGAGTCGTGTATGGAGCGGTGGGGTATGGATCGGGGGACAATTTTTCGGGTGTGGGCTCCGCTGATTTTGGGCGTTTGGGCGCTGACTGTCATCTTTACCAAAGGCCCGGGGCCGCATGGGCCGGCACGCTGGGTGGGACTGGTGCTGGCCGCGGCCGGTTTGAGCGGCGTTATCGTTGCCCGGTACACGCTCGGACAGTCGTTTTCGATCGCCCCCAAGGCTCGGGCACTGGTGACAACTGGGATTTATTCGAAGATTCGAAATCCGATCTATGTTTCTGGGGAACTCGTTTTGATCGGAATAGCGGTTATGTTGCGGCGGCTGGACTTCTTTTTGTTCCTGCTGGTTGTGATTCCGATACAGATTTTTCGGGCCCGGCGCGAGGCACGGGTGCTGGAGGAGAAGTTTGGCGAGGAGTACCGGGAGTATCGGCGGCGGACGTGGTTTTGAGTTTCGTTTTGAGTCTGGTTTTCGGCTGCTATCATTTCAGGGAATGAAATCTAATCGTCGTGCATGGGCGGCCGTTCTTCTTTGCTTTCTCCTCTGTTTTTTTCTTCCCTACAACATGCACTCCGCATCGGCGTTCAAGTTCGGACCGATGCCGGCAGCGGTTTCCAACAATGCGGTGGCAACCTCCCACCCTGGGGAGTCCGGGCAGAGGATATTTTCGTTTATGGGGATTGGCCCCAAAAAAACCTGGGATGCGATCACGGCCAGCGCTTACGAACTCGATTTGGGGACGCGGAAGTGGACGGAGAGGCGTCCCGTGCCGGGAGTAGCGGGACGTCTGGCGGCATCTGCTGTGGCTACCAGTGGTCAGGTTTTTATTTTCGGCGGATTCGTTTTGGATAACGATGGGCACGAAACGACGCTTTCAGATTTAAACGTGTATGTCCCGTTTGAGGATCGCTACTACCGCGGCAAAGATATTCCGGTACCGGTGGATGACGCGGTGGTTGGGTTGTTTCGTGATCGCTACATCTATCTGATAGGCGGACGATCGAAGAACGGGCCGGTGCGGGAAGTGCAGATTTACGACACCGAGAAGGATGAGTGGATGCAGGCGACGCCGCTTCCCGGGACTCCGGTATTCGGACATGCGGGCGCGATTGTGGGCGACACCATTGTTTATGTGGATGGGGCCCACAAAAACCCCGATAGCAAGGGGCCGAAGTATGTGGCTTCCAGCGAATGCTGGATGGGGAAGATTCCAACTTCGAAGAAAGCGGACATGACGAAGATTGAGTGGACGAAGCTGCCGCCGCACCCCGGAAATGCGCGCTTTCGGATTGCGGCAGGAGCGGGGCGGCCCGAGAAAAAAGGCGGAAAGATCTATTTTTCAGGCGGGACGGACAATCCTTATGACTACAACGGCATCGGATATGACGGGCGGCCTTCCGAACCTTCCGCGGTTACATTTGCCTTTGACGTGAAGACGAAGAACTGGGAGACGATCAGCGAAAATACTCCCGATGCGGTTATGGATAGCCGCGGGCTGGCGGTGGGTACGGACCGCGAGTTGGTGATGGTCGGGGGGATGGAGAAGGGGCAGCGGGTGACAGCGAAGGTTACGGTTGTCAATGCGAAGGGCAAGAAGTAACCTTTAAAGGGCCAATAAGCGGGCCGAGGCGATGCTTGTTTAACGCACAAAGCGTGTGCCCGAGCATCGCGAAATCGGGTGACCCGAATCACGGCAGAGTTCACCCTCAGAATTCAACAGATATGGCCGCAGTTCTCGCGGCGTTCAACTTGTAAAGCCTACGATTCACCATCGACAAATCCGTTCAGTCCTAAAAATTCGGAGGCAAGCCAATGACTGCAGTGATGGAACCGCCTAAGAAGCATGCGGCGGGCGATTATATTTCTCAGATTCTCAACCTTGTAAAAGCAAAGAATCCGGCAGAGCCGGAATTCCACCAGGCCGTGCTGGAAGTGCTCGAGTCGTTGCGCGTCGTGTTGGAACGCCACCCGGAGTATCAGGAAGCGAAGATCCTGGAACGTATAACGGAGCCGGAACGCGTGTTGATGTTCCGTGTGCCGTGGTTTGACGACAAGGGCAAAGTGCAGGTCAATCGCGGGTTTCGCATTGAGATGAACAGTGCGATCGGGCCCTATAAAGGCGGGCTGCGTTTCCACCCTTCGGTGAACCTGGGCATTCTTAAATTTCTGGCGTTCGAACAGGTCTTTAAGAACTCACTCACCACGCTGCCCATGGGCGGTGGCAAGGGCGGATCGGACTTCGATCCGAAGGGCAAGAGCGACAATGAAGTCATGCGCTTCTGCCAGAGCTTCATGACCGAGTTGTCGCGTCACATTGGGCCGGACACCGACGTCCCGGCCGGCGACATCGGCGTGGGCGGACGCGAGATCGGTTTCCTGTTCGGACAGTACAAGCGGCTGCGGAATGAATTTACGGGCGTGCTCACGGGCAAAGGGCTCGGGTGGGGCGGCTCGCTGATTCGTCCGGAAGCAACCGGCTATGGCTGCGTATATTTCGCGCAGGAGATGCTGAAGACGAAGAAAGACAAGCTGGAAGGGAAAATCTGCCTCGTCTCGGGTAGCGGCAACGTTTCGCAATACACGGTCGAGAAGCTACTGGATCTGGGCGCGAAGCCGGTGACGTGGTCGGATTCCGACGGCGCGATTTACGACGCCGACGGCATCGACCGCGAGAAACTGGCGTTCGTGATGGACCTGAAGAATAATCGCCGCGGGCGCATCAAGGAGTACACGGAGAAGTTCAAGAAGGCGGTGTATAACCCGACCGACAAAAAACTCGACCACAACTGGCTGTGGAACATCAAGGCCGATTGCGCGTTCCCGAGCGCCACACAGAACGAGATCAACGCGAAGGACGCGGCGAATCTTATTAAGAATGGAGTGAAGGTGGTGAGCGAAGGCGCGAACATGCCGAGCACGCTGGAAGCGACCAAGATGTTTGTCGACAACAAGGTGCTGTATGGGCCGGCCAAGGCCGCGAATGCGGGCGGCGTGGCGACATCGGGACTTGAGATGGCGCAGAACAGCGCGCGCATTTCGTGGACGCGCGAAGAGGTTGACGATCGTTTGCACACAATCATGATCTCGATTCACAAGAGCTGCCTGGAAGCGGCCGAGAAGTACGGCACGCCGGGCAATTATGTGAATGGCGCGAATATTGCCGGCTTCCTGAAGGTTGCGAATGCGATGCTCGATCAGGGGCTGGTGTAACAAACTGTTTTCAAAACTGCGCGGGAGCCGCTTCTCTTCCGCGCTTTTGCTGTAGCGCGGAATGCATTGTGATGTTGTTATGTTTTACCGCCATTATGTTTCGCCGCTATTCGCCTTGACGGCGCGCTGCCCAGAGTCTGATTATGTTGAGGGCGAAAATCGGCCAGGTGCTTCGTGGGAGCGGGTTCTGAGGTAGTTGTTTCCTTGCGTACACCGTGCATCGCAACGATGCATGGCGCCATTTCTAAAGCGAAGCCCGAGAGTCGGGCCCAAAATCATCTGTTTTAAAGGAAGAATAATGAAGAAGGTTCAATCGAAGTGTGCGATGTTGCTCGCGGGATTCTTGCTAATGGGAATGGCGTTGACGCAGTTTGCGCGCGCGGACGAGGGTATGTGGACGTTCGATAATTTTCCGTCGAAGACGGTGCAGACGAAGTATGGCTTCGCGCCATCGCAGTCATGGCTGGATCATGTGCGCCTGTCGTCGCTGCGCATTGCCGGCGGATGTTCGGCATCTTTTATTTCTCCGCAGGGGCTGGTGATGACGAATCATCACTGCGTGGTGGATTGCGTGGAACAACTCTCTACGCCGAAGCAGAATTTTGTCGACGACGGATTTGTGGCGAAGACGGCGGCCGAGGAGCGGAAGTGCCCGGCGTTTGAACTGGATCAGTTGGTGGAGATTCGCGATGTCACCGCGGAGATCCAGGGTGTGACCGCGGGCAAGACGGGCGACGCGGCGAACAAGGCGCTGCATGCGAAGGAGGCCGATCTACAGCAGAGTTGCGGCTCAGGCGCGAGTGTGCGCTGCGATGTGGTTTCCCTCTATCACGGCGGTGTCTACGACCTCTATCACTACAAGAGGTACACGGATGTACGGCTGGTGTTTGCGCCGGAATTCGCTGTGGCACAGTTTGGCGGCGATCCGGACAACTTTAATTTTCCGCGCTTTGATTTTGATATCGGACTCTTACGCGCGTATGAGAATGACAAGCCGGCGGTGAGTCCGGATTACCTGAAGTGGAGCGCCGACGGATCGAAGGATGGTGAGCTGGTGTTCGTGTCGGGCAATCCGGGAGGCACGGCCCGTGAACTGACGATGGCGCAACTGGCCTTTGAGCGCGACACGATGTATCCGATCCGAATTCCGGAGACGGCCGAGCGTCGCGGTCTACTGGAGGAGTTCGTCACGCTCGGGCCAGAGCAGGCGCGCGAGGCGAATGATGAACTCTTCTTTGTGGAGAATTCCTTCAAAGCATTCATGGGACGCCAAGGCGCGCTGCTGAATCCGCAGTTTATGGCGGAAAAGCAGCAGGCGGAGCAGAAGCTCCGATCGGCTGTGGCGGCCGACGCTAAGCTGGGGGCGGCGGCTTCGGGGTGGGACGACATCGCACAGATTGAGAAAGTGCGCGCGCATCTCTATACGCGGTACGCTTGCCTGAACCGCCTGCGGTTCGATTTGGTTGGCACCGCCGGGACGCTGGTCCGCGCTGCCAAAGAACGCACCAAGCCCAACAGCGAACGTTTGCCAGAGTATACGGACCAGGCTCTGGTGCATGTGCAGCAAGAAGTGTCTGCCCATGTGCCGATTTACAAAGATATGGAAGAACTCGACCTGGCTTATACGTTCACGCTGATTCGGCGTGACCTGGGCGCGGATGATCCGTTTGTCAAAAAGATGCTGGGCAAGGAATCGCCGGAGCAGCTGGCGCACAGGCTGGTGAGCGGGACGCACCTCGATGACCCGAAGGTGCGCGAGGAGTTATATAATGGCGGCGAAAGCGCGATTGAAGCCTCGCCGGACCCGATGATCCGGTTTGAAGCTTCAATCGACGGCGATCTGCTGGCCGTGCGCAAGGAGTATGAGGCTCACGTAGACGCGCCGACACGGGCGGCTGCGGAGCGGATTGCCAAAGCGCGTTTTGCGGTATATGGAACGAGCGTCGATCCGGATGCAACATTCACGCTGCGTCTAAGTTACGGGAAGGTCGACGGCTTTGAAAATGCCGAGGGTAAGTTCGTTCCGCCATATACGACAATTGGCGGACTGTTTGAGCGGGCGACGGGAGCCCCGCCCTACAAGCTGCCGGAGAGCTGGCTGAATGCGAAGAGTTCACTAAATTTGGCGCTGCCGATGAACGTTTCTACCACCAACGACGTGATTGGCGGGAACTCCGGGAGTCCGCTGATTAATAAAGATGGGCGCGTGGTTGGGCTGATTTTTGACGGGAACATTTATTCGCTGGGCGGGGATTACGGATACGATGCGAAGCAGAATCGGTCGATCGCCGTGGATAGCCGGGCGCTGCTGGAGGGGCTGCGGAAGGTTTACCACTTCGATCGCGTGGTGGACGAGATTGAGGCTGGGAAGAAATAGGCGAAAAGAAAAGACGGAAAAGTAATGGAGGGCGAACTGGCGACTGGCCGGTTCGCCCTTTTTTGTTACCTAGCCCGCGCGAGCACGAGCGTGACGTCGTCCGGCTGCTCGTTGTCGCCGATCCAGTCATCGACCGCGGCGGTTACGATTTCCGTGATGCGCGTTAGAGGAAGATGGCGGTTCTCCTGGACGATTTGAATCAGGCGCTCTTCGCCGAATTCACCGTAATCGCTTTCGGGCTCGGTTACGCCGTCGGTGTAGCCAATGAGAATGTCGCCGCGGCGAAGCTGGACGGTAGCTTCGCGATAGTCCATGTTATCGAGCAGGCCGACTACCGAGCCTCCGCAATCAAGGAGACTCGTCGTACCGTCTTCCGAGAGAAGAATGGGCGGCAGGTGGCCTCCGTTGGAGTACGTGAGGCGGCGCGTGGCGGCATCGTAAATCCCGAGAAATAGGGTCGCATATTTTGAATCGGGTGTGCTTTCGTAGAGTTGGTGATTGAGCAGGCCCAACAGAACGGCTGGAGAAACTTCGGCTCCAGGAGTGTCGCTAACGGCTGTGCCGCGGCCGGTAACGAGGTCTCGCCCGGAGGAATCGCACTCGCGCGCCATCACTGCCTCCGGCGCTTCAAGCTCGCGGAGGAGCGGAATGCCCTCGATGCTGTAGGCACGCACAGCGGAGTGAATGGTTGCCATCATGAGCGCCGATGAAATTCCTTTGCCGCTAATGTCGCCGACCGCGAAAATCATCTTCCCGGAATTGAGCGTCAGGAAGTCGTAGTAATCGCCGCTGACGGTGCGGGCGGGACGGCAGAAGCCGTGCACCTCAAGCGATTCGAGCTGCGAAATTTCCTTGGGAAAGAGCTGGGCCTGCACTTCCTGCGCGATGGCGAGTTCGTTTTGCAGGCGCTGCTTTTCTTTTTGCTCCTGCACGAGTCGCTCGATGGAGGCCGTCATGGAATTGAATGAAGTGGCGAGCGCTGCAAGTTGGTCGCTGGACCGCACGGCGATGCGATGGCTGAAGTCGCCGCGGTTAACGTGGGTGGTCGCTCCGTAAAGATCGGCCACCGACGAGGTGATGCTGCGGGTGAGCTTGGTGCCGATCCAGAGCGCGAGTAGTTCGATGAGCGCGAAAACGATGGCGATGGAGAAGAGGATGGACTCGATGCCCTTGGCATAATCGCCGAGCACCCCGAAAAGGCGAGCGTACAGAACCGAGGGACGAGTTTCAACACTGGCCAGCGCGCCTTCGCGTTGCCGCTCGCCGGTGGCCCAATCCACGACCGGCACCGGGACCGAAAAAGAGATTTGCAAATCGAGCGTGCCGGTGGAGGGCGGAACACTGCCAGCGGAGAATGTGTCACTCAGATTGAGTCGGGAGGCTGTTCGATTCGGGGCGTCGACGAATTTCGCAGGTTGGTTCGGGCTCCGATCTGACGAAGGCGAGGCCGAATTTTGCGGCGCGGAATTTTGAGTGTCAGCGGAAAAAGTGACTTGGCCGAGATCTCCGGCGATCTGCTCGATCAGATTTTTGTCGAGCGGCTCGCTGGTAATAACGCGCAGAGATTCTGGATCGGCCGTGACAATGGTGGCAACGCGCAGGTATAGAGTTCCGCGGTCGCGCACGACATCGGCGAAGTCCCCGGTAATGAACGGCGGAAAAGTGAGAGCGGGAGAGCCTTCCGGGCCGGTGCAATTGGCCTCGGGCTGATCGCGGTACCAGACGCAAACTTCGCGGCGCATCCATTCGGGACGGCGCGGGCGAACGGGCGCGACGATCGCGGCCTCGGACTTTCCGGCGCGCTCAAGCTGGTTGACCAGCGCGCGCGCGATGGCACGGTTGGAGGCTTCCATGCTGTGCAGGTGCGTCGCAACATCGGAGGTGACAACGAAACCGGCGAATTGCCGGGCGAAAAGGTAGAGCGAGGTCAGCGAAATGACGAGCAGCAGAAAGACCGGGATGACGCCGATGAAGATGTAAGTCACGATCAAGCGATTGCGAAGGCGCCATAGCAGATGCGCGCGCACCCAGCGAAGGCCGAGTGTCGAAAGAAGAAGGATCGCGAGGACGCTGAGGAAGATGATCCAGCCCCCGAGACTGGATGAAATGCCGGGACGGATGCGGCTGGTCGCGAGTCGAACCGCGAAGAGAAGCAGGTCGAGCGCGAGCACATAGAGCGACGCCCACGCGACGCGGGTCTCAGGCCAGAGGCCGAATTCGCGAATCCTGCTTTCGAGTTCGAGGGAAATCAGTCTCATGCGATTGCGTATGACGCTCGATTGCAAAACTTACTGGCCGCGAAGCAGCCAGTTTGAGAACGGCAATTTGCAGAACACCCCTTGGGGATTGGATGAATCCGCCCCACGGCAGGAATCGGCGCGACTTCAGATTTCGGGATAGAAATCGAAGAACGCAGACAAACTCGTTTTGAGCTGCTTCTCGATTTCTTCCTTGCCGCCCTCAAGAACGTGCATGGTGACGCGCGCTTCCTTGCCGTTTTTGAGTTTGATGGTTGCGTCGCCGACCTCCGCGACATCGTCGGAGGGCAGAAGGCGCAGGCCATAGACCAACGTCAGATTTGCCATTTGTTGATTGTATGACAGCGGGCGTGGAAGGAAGGTGTGGGAAGGGGCGGCGAAAAATATCTCTCGGTGCGGCGGCGGCCGGATGCTGCCGCTTAAACCTTATTCGTGTTATCCCGGGGGCCATGTCAGAGTGCGGCCGCCGATGAGGTGGACGTGCAGATGGAAGACGGATTGGCCGGAGCGGGGCCCTACGTTCACTATGGTGCGATAGCCGTCTTCGATCGAGCGCTCGTGCGCGATACGGGCGGCAGTCAACTGGCAACGGCCGATGATTTCGGCATCTTCAGGCTTTGCATCCTTCAGGCCGGAAATGTGCTTCTTTGGAATGATGAGAACGTGGGTGGGGCCTTGCGGATTGAGATCTTCGAAGGCGAAGGTGTGCTCGTCTTCATAAACCTTTTTGGAAGGGACTTCGCCGCTGATGATGCGACAGAATAGACAATCGGCCATAATTTCTGGTTCCGTTCTCTGCGGAGTGCGTTTGTAACTAAGTCGGAGACTTGCTGTATTTCCGACTCAAAACAATAACAGAGATGTACAGTAACTGCCAATTACTAAGTAGACGGCAGTGACTGTAATGATTTACAGCTTGAGGAGAAGAGGCGGTAGCGACCTCATTTAAGATTTCCGCTCGCCGGCGCCGCGCTGGGAGCGGGTTGAGATGGCCAGAAAAACGAGCGCTGAAAATGTTTATGGAAATCTAATCTAGGCGGACCAGAAACACCGGCGCTTCAGCCGGTTCGGTTTCGCGGACTAACTGCTGGCATCGTAAGCGATCGTCGTTAGCTACTCGCACTCGCACCCACCAATTTCCGGTTGGACTTGGAAACTTTAAAACCTTCGCCGTCTGATAGCGGCGCTTCAGGCGGTCAGCTTGTTTAGCGGCGCTATGTTCATCGGCGAAAGAGCCAATCTGAATAGCCCAGCGTCCACCGGTGTTGAGCGCGGCTGGGGCCTCAAGGACTTCGAGGCGGACTTTTGCAGTGCCTGGAACATAGACATCGAGCGCTTTAGCAGCGGCGAGCGAGAGATCGAGGATGCGGCCTTCGACGAAAGGTCCGCGATCGGTAATGCGCAGCAGCGCCGAGTGGCCGGTCTTCAAATTCGTTACGCGCACGATGGAGCCGAGGGGCAGCGTGAGGTGCGCTGCGGTCATGGCGTTCATGTTGTAAATCTGGCCATTCGAGCCGCGGCGATGGTTATAAGGCGGCCCGTACCAGCTTGCAATGCCCGTCTGCTCGAAGATAGGTTTGGCGCCGGCGGGAACTTTAATTTGGGTGTTATCGGAGGACTCGCCGCCGGGCGCGGTGTTCCCCGCCGAAGGAGCGGGCGACTGGGGCGCGGGTTCGGGCGGCGGCGGGACTTCGACTCGCGTTTGCTTGTGAGCGCATCCGGGCAGCAAAAGGGTGGCTATTAAGAGAACAAGCAGCGACGGGCGCAATCTGTGACGGGGACTGGTCAAGAGTTTTTGTGTTGCGTCTCGAGGAAGTCGGCGAACTGGGATAATTTGTCTGATGCGACGCGCAACGCTTTCGAGGAATGCGCGCGGGCCGCGGGCACAACTTCATCGTTAAGATAGGCGACCAGTTCCGCCGTCTCTTTTTCGAGCGTGGCGGCAATATTCGCCACCGAGCGATTGAAGCGCGCGGAGGCGTCTTCCACTTTGCGGTCGAAGTCGGTCATGGTCCCCCCTGAAACCGATTGAGGTCACTTGTGTGACTGCGGTCGCCGAGCATTTACTGGCGTCTTTATTATCATAGGCACGCGACAGTGGGTCAATGCTGGTGAATCCATGGAGGCACGTGAGCGGTACTGGGAATCGGGGCGGTCGCGGTACAATCTCCGCATGAATTTAAGGATCATGCGATTAAGGGTGAAACGGGGCGCCGCAGTGGGTCGCCTTGCCTGGACGCTCGCCTTGACAGCCAGCCTGTTGCTGGCCTGCCTGCTTGAGGCGGGCTGTACGATGTATGGCGAGCACCCGGCGAAAAGCTTTGCGGATGCGACGGGCGGCGAGAGCCTGGAGCGCGTTTTTTGGAAGAATGTGGCCGCGGGGGATTGGACTGACATAGATCGTGTGCTGGCGTCGAATTATGCCGGCGTGACCCAGAGCGGCACGCTGGATAAGGCAGCGGCGCTGGAGCAATATCGGCAGTGGCAATTGAAGGACTATTCGCTCGGCGATCTGAAGACGGAATTGAATGGGAACACGATTGTGGTTACGTACAGCGTTACGTTAAATGGGAGCACGGGTGGGAATGGCGGCGCAGCGCTGTCCTCTGCGCCCCAACAGATGATGTCGGTGTGGCAGCAGCAGAAGTCAGGGTGGGTCGAGATTGCGCACAGCGCCACTTTGCCGTGACGCCAATGGTTCCCAATAGCCGTCGGCAAAGAGCTTCCACCACAGAGAGCACAGAGGTGCACAGAGGCCGCGCGGATTTCCTAGCCAATGGGAATGTTGGGCGCTTTCGGCGTGCGCTGCTCACCTGGTATGACCGGAATCGGCGCGACTTGCCCTGGCGGCGAACGCACGATCCCTATGCGATCTGGGTGTCGGAGATCATGCTCCAGCAGACGCGCGTGGCGGCGGTGCTGGAACACTACCGCATTTTTCTCGAGCGCTTCCCGAACATTACGGCTTTGGCGGCGGCTTCCGAAGACGCGGTGCTGGCGGCCTGGAGCGGGCTTGGTTATTACCGGCGGGCTCGGATGCTACATCGATGCGCGGGCGAGATTGTGGAGCAGCATGGCGGGCGCTTTCCAAAAACGGCCCTTGCACTGCGGGAATTGCCGGGCATTGGACGGTATACGGCGGCGGCGATTGCCAGCATTGCGTTTGGCGAGGTGGCCGCGGTGGTCGACGGAAATGTAGAGCGTGTGTTGGAGCGGGTGGGCGGCGGCAAGCTGACGCAAGGTGAGACTTGGGGGCGTGCGCAGGAGTTGGTTTCGAAATCTCGGCCTGGGGATTTTAATCAGGCGATGATGGAACTAGGCGCGACTGTGTGCCTTCCGCGGGAGCCGCGGTGCGCGGCCTGTTCGGTGCGCGCGTTGTGCGCGACTGGGGCTCGCGAGTTGCGGGCGAAGGGGTCGGGGCTGCACGCGCTGGGGATGGAACCTGGGCTGCGGCAGGCGAAGAGGGAAATCTGGTGTTTGCTGGAGCGGCGCAATGGAAGCGTGCGACTCATGAAGCGTCCGAAAAAGGCATCGCTGATGGCGGGAATGTGGGAATTGCCGCAGTGGACTGAGGTTCCCGGTAAGTGGGCGAATGCCGCAACCTGGCGGACATTTCGGCATTCCATTACCGTGACTGATTACACCGTGCATGTGCTGCGGGATTGGGAAACTGCAAGAGCGGCGAAGAGCGCGGCGCCAGCGCGCGGCAAATGGGTCGCGATCAAGACGATTCCTGACCTGCCTATTACCGGGTTGACGCGAAAAATCTTGAAGGCAGGCGGCATCATCTAATTGGCAGCCGGTAGTTTGGCGTGAATTTTCAGCGAGACATTTCAGAGAGCGAGGCATTCGCGTGAAGTGGCTCCAACATTTGTTCGGAGGCGAAAAGGATATGGCGGCTCTCACGGCCGGGACCAAAGCGCCCGACTTTTCTTCGGCAGGTCTGGACGGCGGCAAATTTTCATTGCGGGAGGCGCTGTTGCGCGGGCCGGTGTTTGCTGTCTTTTTCAAGACCTCGTGCCCAACATGCCAGTATGCGTTTCCTTATTTTGAGCGGCTCTACAAGGCACATGGCGGCGGAACGGTTTCGTTTGTTGCGATCTCGCAGGACGACGCGGGCAAGACGCGTGGCTTCTTGAAAGAATTTGGGGTTACATTTCCGACGGCCCTGGATGATCCAAATGGCTATGTCGCTTCGAATGCTTACGGTCTCACGAATGTTCCCACGTGGTTTTTGATCGCGCAGGATGGGACGATCGAGTTGAGCAGTGTCGGATGGTCGAAGAAGGATGTCGAGGAGCTGAACCTGCGGCTCGCTGAAGCAAAGGCTCCAGCTCAAAAGAATTCACCACCTCCCTTGTTTCGAGTGGGGGAGGATGTGCGCGATTTCCGGGCTGGTTGAGGTTCGAAGAATTGATCCCGCGGTCGCGGGACAGAAAATTTCGCCGGACAAGAAACACAAAATCTTAAACCGCGGAGGGCTCCTAGGGTCAGAGGTCGCAGAGAAATTCTCTGCCAGCGCTCCCGGATATCACGCCATTATCGCGAGCTGAGCGCGGGCGCTGCGGCGGTTTCTTCCGGCAAGCCGGCTGCCCGCCACGCATCGAAGCCTCCGGTCACGTTTGCTATGTTCCGACGGCCGGCGCGCTCCAGCAGGCTGCAAGCGATCATGCTGCGGTATCCGCTCTTGCAATGAACGGCGACAGTGCCGGTCGCATCTACCTTCGGCAATTGTGTTGGAAAAGCATCGAGCGCGTGCCAGTTGGCTTCGGCGATATGGCCTGCCTGCCATTCACCTTCGCGGCGAACGTCAAGAACGACTACATCGCCCGTGCCGCGCGCCGAGGCCGGGCGGACCCCGTCTCCGCCATTAGTTAATTTCCTGTGAAGTTCCTGCGGTGACATTTGCGGCGTGCTCAACACCGGCAGTTTTGCTTTTTTCCACGCCCCGATGCCGCCTTTGAGATAGCCCTGCAAAACCTCAATGCCTACGCGGGCCAGACGCATGCGGGCTTCTTCGACTTGCGCTTCGGTATCGGCCACCAGAATTGGATTCGAGTGGATGCCCAAGATGGCTCCGGCCCACGATGCGAACTGGCCGGAGAGTGCGATGTTGACCGAGCCGGGAACGTGCGCGGATGCGAAGTCGTCGCCGGAGCGGACATCGAGCACCCAGGCATCTTGCTGCGATAACGCCTGAACTTCTTTCGGAGAGAGCGCAGCGAGCGGCGCGAGCTCGGTCAGAGTAGATGCGCCCGAGCGATTGATTTCCGCGTCTTCGGCGAAGTAGGTGGGGCGGGTTGGGAGATTGGTTGTCAACTGGCGGATAAATTCTTCGCGTGTCGGAATCTGCAGCGCGTAGTTGGTCAGGCGCTCGGTGCCGATGGTGGAGGATTTTTCCGCGCGCATGGAGCGTCCGCAGAGTGAACCGGCGCCGTGCGCCGGGTAGACGAGTGTCGCATCGGGCAGGGCCAATAGTTTTTTATGCAGGCTGTCGTAGAGCAGGCCTGCTAGTTGTTGCGGAGTGTGCGCGGGCGACAGGTCGGGACGGCCCACGTCGCCGATGAAGAGCGTGTCTCCGGTTAGAACTGCGTGGGGTTGCGGCGGATTTGCTGCCGGCGATTTTTCGTCGCTGACGACAAGGCACATGCCTTCCGGCGTGTGGCCGGGCGTTTCGAGGGCGCGAATGCGAACTGCGCCGACTTTCAATTCATCACCATCGTGCAAGGCGACGTGGGGGAATCCGGCCCTGGCTTTGGCCCCGATGTAGATGGTTGCGCCGGTGCGGGCGGCTAGCTCTTTGTGTCCGGAGACGAAGTCGGCGTGCAGGTGAGTTTCGAAGATGTGGCGGATTTTGAGGTTCTGCTCTTCGGCAGCTTTCAGATAAATGTCGACATCGCGCTGCGGATCGACAACTGCCGCCTCACCTTCGGAACCGATCATGTAGGAGGCGTGTGCCAGACAAGCCAGATAAAACTGCTCAAAATGCATTCCGGATTTCCTTGGAGGCGAGACGGAGTCGCGCCGATTATTCGTCTAAATGCGATTCATCGAAAAGAACGCGCGATACGCGATAAGTGTGGCAACTTGCCCCGCTCGTGGCTGCAACGTTCTCAAGATGATCGTTTTTGGAGTGTGAGTCAAGCCCGGCAGGTGGTTATGGCTGGTCAGCAGTTTTTTCACGAAGACCACGCGATGCAGGAAAAATGTCCTCGGGAATTTTAGCCATCAAAATGAGGTGCAATCCTTATTGTTACCAAGGGCGGCGCTGAGGTCGGGGCGGACGGCTCAGCACGGCTTTCGGTGCGCCGAGCCAAGCTATTGAATGGGCAAGGGTTAGGGTGCAAGCTTTCTGCGTACACCTTTTGTAACTTGGAGTTTCATTGCATTCCAGCCTACAGTCATGGGGACGACGCGGACGCATTTTTCGGACCTCGGCGTGCATCGAATTATCTACGGAAGTGTACTGCGGTCTGCTTGATGAGGAAGTCAAAAAAAATCGAGTTGCAACAGATTGGGACGCTGGCGGTGTTTGCGGCGATGGTGTTTGGCGCGCTCGCTTGTCTGTGCGGGCCGGTGCGGGCGCAGTCCGGCGATTATGCGATTGCGGCTTCCGCCATGCTCAGTGCTGACGGCGCCGCAGCCTTCACCTCCGAAAGCGATCCGACCGATTCGATTCTTACCATTCGCAAGCGCGTCGATGAAGTGAACGTGCTGTTCATTGCGACCGACCGGCATGGGAAGTTCGTGCGCAATTTAAATCAGAAGGACTTCGCGTTCACCGACGACCACAAGCCGGTGCAGTCGATTATTGCGTTTCGTCCGGAAACCGATCTGCCCATCGAACTTGGCGTGCTCATGGATGTGAGCGGCTCGGTGCAGGGACGGTTTGGATTTGAGAAAGAAGCGACCATCGGCTTCTTGCAGCACATTATCCGTCCGGGGTACGACAAGGCGTTTGTCGTGGGTTTTAATAAAGACAGCCATCTGGCGCAGGATTTCACCGACAGCGTGCCGGCGCTGGCCGCGGGCGTGCAGCGGATGGGCAATGGCGGCGGGACCGCTCTCTACGACGCGATTTACAAGGCGTGCAAGGAAAAGCTGCTGCGCGAACATGCGGATCATCCGATTCGCAAGGCGATCGTGGTGGTGAGTGATGGCGAAGATAATCAGAGCGAGTACACGCGGGCGCAAGCCATTGAGATGGCCCAGCGCGCTGAGGTTTTGATTTACGCGATTTCGACCGACGACAGCGGACTGATTCTGCGTGGCGACCGGGTGCTGGAAGATCTGGCATCGGCGACCGGCGGACGCGCGTTTTTTCCTTACAAGATGAAAGACATTACGAAGTCGTTTGCCGCGATTGAGGACGAGTTGCGCAGCCAGTATGACGTTTCCTACAAGCCCTCCGACTTCAACGCGGACGGGCGCTTCCGGTCGATTCAAATCACCGCGCTGAAGAAAGACCTACAGGTGCGGGCGCGGCGCGGGTATTTTGCGCCCAAGCAGTAGCCTCCTGTTTTCCGTAATACTCGCATGGCATTCTGCTATCCCTGAATCCTCCACTGCATTGCACGCGTCTTCCTCCATGTGCTACCGTCGCCTTGAATTCAATTCTTGAGTTGCGATTCTTGAACTGAGAGTGGGGTGAAAGCTATGGTCTGGGTGCTTCTTGCGGTCATCGTTCTGGTCTGCGTTTTTCTGATCGGAATGTACAACAGCCTGGTGCAGCTGAAGGTGCGCTGCGATTCGGCCTGGTCAGATATCGATGTTCAGCTGAAACGGCGGCACGACCTGATTCCAAACCTGGTCGAAACCGTGAAGGGCTATGCGACCCATGAGAAGAGCACATTTGAGGACGTCGCCAAATTCAGGTCGATGGCGATGCAGGCAACCGGTCCGGCGGACAAGGCGGCGGCCGAGAATCAGCTGACCGGAGCGCTCAAGAGTCTGTTCGCGGTCGCGGAGAATTATCCGCAGCTTCAGGCTTCGCAGGAGTTCACGCAGTTGCAGCAGTCGCTCAACCAGACCGAGGACGCGATTCAGAATGCGCGGCGGTATTACAACGCGGTAGTGCGGGATTTGAATACCAAGATTCAGTCGTTCCCGACCAATATTCTGGCGAACATGTTCGGTTTCCAGCAGAGACAGTTCTTTGAGGCGGACGCCGCGGATCGTGAGCCGGTGGCGGTGAAGTTCTAATTCTCAGCCATCAGCCGTCGGCCGTCAGTCATCAGCCGTCAGTTCTGAAACCTTGCTTTCATGAGAGGTTCGATGCTCACCGAAGCAATTTTTGCCGGAAAGATTCTTAGGCGCGCGTGCCACGCTTTGTTATTGGCTGCCATTGTGCCTGCCCTCGCTTATGGGCAGGGCAAGAGCTGGCATGTCGCCGATTTCAAGGACACCATTTCTATCTCCACCGACGGGTCGGCGCTGGTCAGCGAGAAGATCAGCCTCGTTTTTATGGGCGAGTGGCATGGGATTCACCGCACGATTCCCGTCGAATATCCCGGACCGAATGGGTCGAATTACACGCTCTTTCTGAAAGTTCTCAGGGTGACTGACGGGGATGGGAACAAGCTGAAATACGATTCCTCGAAGTCGGGGGCTTACCGCGATCTCAAGATATACATTCCTGATGCGGTCGACGCGACGCGGGTCGTCAACATTGATTACTCGGTCCGCAATGGCGTTCGATATTTCGACGATTACGACGAGTTTTACTGGAACGTCACAGGCAATGACTGGCCGGTGCCGATCGATCATGCTTCGGCCTTTGTGACGCTGCCCGAGGGCGCGGCTGGGGGATTGCGGGCGCAAGCGTTTACGGGCGCGTATGGCTCGAAAGAGAGCGCCGCCGATGTGCAGGTGAACGGCGCCGATGTTTCCGTTGAGACCACGCACAGGCTGCCGATGCGCGGCGGGCTAACCATTGACATTTATATTCCACCTGGAATTGTGAGGGTTCCGAGCGGACTGACGAAGTTCTGGTGGTTCGTGGAAAGCAATCCGATACTGCTTTTGCCTTTGCTGACTCTGTTTGTGATGGCGGGGCTGTGGTACTTGGCGGGCCGCGATCCCGATCCTGGGATGTCGGTCGCTCCGCAATATGAGCCGCCGAAGGGCATGACGCCGGCCGAGGCGGGGACGATGCTGGACGACTCGATTCATCCGCGTGACATTACATCGACAATTGTCGATCTGGCGGTGCGCGGATATATCAAGATCGAGGAGAAGGTCGATACTTTTCTGGTTTTTCATTACAAGGACTACGTCTTTCACAATTTGAAAGGCGAGGCTGGCTTGGGCCCGGATCTGTGTCCGCATGAGCGCGTGATGATGGAAAACATTTTTCAAGGCGGCGGGACCGAGGTGCGCCTTTCCAGCCTCAAGAACCGCTTCTACACGGCGATTCCGGCGATCCGGACCGATATCATGTCGGAGTTGAAGAACAAGGGTGTATATGCTCTCGATCCGGAATCGGCGAATGGGTACAGTCTGGTGGCCGGCATTGCCATTCTGCTCGCGGTGGTGGCGGTGCAGGTGATGGGCTGGATGAACTTGTTTTATTCGATTCCGCTGGCGATTGGCAGCGTGCTCGTGTCGGCGCTGATCTGGTGGCTGTTCGCGCGGCAGATGACCGCCAAGACTCTCACGGGGGCGCGGCTGCACATTGCCGTGCTCGGATTTCAGGAGTTCATGAACCGCGTGGATAAGGACCGCATTCAGCGCATGCCGCCGGATACGTTTGAAAAATTCCTGCCTTATGCGATGGCGCTGGGCGTGGAGCACCATTGGGCGCAAGCATTCGACGGGATCGTGAAAGATCCGCCCAGCTGGTATGTGTCGCCCAATGGGTATGTTGGGTTTACTCCGCTTTATTTTTCCAGTGCCATGCACGGGATGGCGACCGATATGCACCAGGTGTTCGTTTCAGCGCCTCGGGGAAGTTCGGGCGGGTCGGGATTTGGTTCGGGAGGCGGATTTTCCGGGGGCGGGTTCAGCGGCGGTGGATTTGGCGGGGGTGGGGGCGGAGCGTTTTGAGAGGAGCCGTCAGCCGTCAGTAAGATCTGGCCCGAGCATATCTACGCAAGAGTACGGCGCTGCCGCCAGGACAAGAGGTAGGACGCCTGACGCTGCATTTTGTGGATTGCTTTTCTGGAAAGACTACTCCGCTGCTTGCCCAATCTGCTGAATCTTCGGCTTCCATTTCCCGTATAATCTTCGCAAAGATCGGCTGACTGGAGCAGGGACCCCAAAAGCTCTCTTTGTTTTTTCTCAGCCCTCGATAGCGACACTTTGAAATTTCAGTAAAGGTGGTTGGATACGGGATGGGAATCCCTGCGAAAAAACTGGTTGAGCCCCCGGAGGGAGATTCGGGGCGCGATAGCTTGCCTGAGTTTGGGCGGGCGGCTGCGCCGCGTCTTTCTTCTGTGCCGGCTTCTGCGCTAGTTGCCAGCGATGACCTCGACCTTTGGAAGGACGTCTTTGTTCATCAGCCGCTGCCTTGGGGGCGGCTATTGCAGTCGGCGGTGCTGCATCTGACGGCGGTCGGGCTAATCTGGGGACTGTCGCTGGTTTGGCTGAGAGAGCAAAAGATTATTGGGCCGACTCCGTTTGACCGCTCGTCAATTATTACCTATTCGCCGGATGAGTATCTGCCGCCACTCGATACGGGAGCGGCAGCGGCTCCGAAGGAACAGAATGGCGAACCGGCGCTTGCCAAGCAGCCAATTCTTTCCGTTCCGCGAGTGGCGGACAACCGGTCGCAGACGATCGTGGCGCCGAGCGATCTCAAGCTCGACCACGATGTGCCCTTGCCTAACATTATTGCCAGCGGGGCGATTGCTCCGGTGGTCCCGTTGAATGCTACGACCTCGCTTTCCAGCCGGGTGGCTACGCCGGATACGCAGATTGTGGCGCCCGCACCGGATGCCCACTTTACCCGCGATGCAAGCCGGGCAACTTTGAGGGCGGATATTGTTCCACCGCCGCCTGAAGTTACGCACGCCCGGGAGCGGGCCATGGCTGAACCGGAAGCTGCGGTAGTGGAACCGCCTCCCGAAGTAACAGTCGCGAAGGGACGCGCGGGGCTCATTAATATCGGGCCAAGCCAGGTGGTGGCGCCGGCGCCACAACTGACTGTGGCGGAACAGCACACGCTGGGGCGCGGGCGCGGAGGCAAAGGTTTGCCGGGGAGCGCTGAGCCGGTTGGTCCTCCGCCTAGTGTTTTGGCTGGCGGGGGCGGCGGGAGCCAAGGGCGGCTGATCGCACTGAATCTTCATCCCGTTGCGCCGACCGGGCCGGTGACTGTGCCCAACGGAAGTCGGCGCGGGACATTTGCGGCGGGTCCGAATGGAAAAGCCGGAGGGGATGGGACGCCGGATTTGAGGGGATCGAAAACGGCCTCGAATGGTATGGGTGGCAAAGCGGTCGGGAACGGATCGAGGGGCCGCGGGAATGGCTCCCTGCCGGCGGGATTGCATGTTGGAGCTGGGTCCGGTGCGACCGGGAGTGTGCAGCGCGATGGCCGATCGCCGAACGGAACCGGGACCGGCGACGGCGAGGGACGCGAGGTGGCCAGCTTATCACCGGCCGAAATAGCGGCTGCCAAGCGTGCTGGGCAGCGCCCTGCTTCGAAGGTTTCCGATGACAAGATCACTGACCTTGACCGGCAGGTTTTTGGCGACCGGCATCCTTACGCGATGACGGTCAATATGCCGAATTTGAATTCCTTTACAGGGAGCTGGGTGATTCGTTTTGCGGAGCTGACATCGGACGAAAAACAGGGAGAATTGCTTACGCCAGTGCCGATGGAGAAGACAGATCCCGGCTATCCGCTGGAGTTGATGAAGAACAACGTCCATGGCCAGGTTACGCTATATGCCGTGATTCACTCGGACGGGCGAGTAGGGGGGATTCGGGTCTTGAGCAGCCCGGATGACAGATTGGACCAGTACGCAACCAGCGCCCTGGCTCGGTGGCGGTTTGCGCCGGCAGAGAAGGACGGGAAGCCGATCGCGATTGAGGCGGTGGTGGTGATTCCGTTCCGGACGCGGTCGGCGTTTTAGAGAATCGGCGCCTACTGCTCTACTTCTTTGCAGCCGTTGATTTCTCTCCAGGCAGGGCTGCGTACACTGCGGGATTTGCGCAGACTTCGTAATAGCAGCTGTTTGTCCATTGCAGAATTGACAGGTCGCGGACGTCGACCTGAGCGACGCGGCTCTTGCGGATTGCGATCTTGCGAAAAACGCCATTGGCGATTGGGACAGTTCCCTGGAAGAACTCTGTTTCCGGATCTGTCCAGGGATTAGTCCAGGCCGTCCAACGATCATTCGAACTTTTCTTTGCGTGAACCGCGGTCTTGAAGTCCGTGAAGCACGAATCAAGCGAAATCTCTTCCTGCAATTTGCGAAACGCTGCCTGGCTCAGGCAGATTCCGCCGACGTTGTAACTCAGGCGCACGTCTTCGGCGTCGGCTGCGGCCTCCGCGTTTGATCCTTCCTGGTTGCCGGCGGCGTCGAACCGGTAAACCTGAAAAACTCCCGCCTGCGCAGCTAGCTTTTTGCGGACCCGCTTGGTGCAGGACGATAGGCGATCGCTTTCGTTGATGGCGTCCGAGATGGTGATGCGGTGCTCGCCGTCCATGAGGTAGAGCGGGGGCGAATCCTGATAGGAAATGCCGAGGCCGACTTCCATGGGAGGCAGGCCGGAGCGCTCGAGAAGTTCGTTGTATTCACGCAACAGGCTGACGATCTCCCACGCGAGGACACAGGCGCGGCCCACGGAGAGCATGGGTTCCGACTCGCGTTCGAGCAGCGCGACGATGATGGCGTCGCCTTCGAGAAAGACTTTGGTCGCGCCGTATTTTGCCAGCAGCTTGTTGATTGGATCGTAGAAGTTCAGGCTGAAATATGAAGCGGCGTTCATGCCCTTTTCCATCAGCGAACGGGTAAGGCGCGAAGAATCACGGATGTCGGTCTTGAGAACGACGTGGTGGACAACGCGATCCTCCGCGGGCTTCTGATCCTCGGGCGGCAGGAATTCGTACAGCATGTTGTTCACGGCGGAAAGCTCGCGAACTTTGTTGTCGCTGACCAGGTTGATGCTGTCGAAGCCGGCGTTGACGGCTTCGAGGCTGCGCAGGTCGCGGTGATAGCAGAAGAGGTCGCGCAGAAGGCGCGCTGCGAAACGCTCGCGTTCGGAGCTGCGGCAGGCGTCAACGCGGCTGATGGCGGCGAACAGGCGGTCGGGAGACAAACGGGCTTCGACAATGATTTTTTCCACGCGCTCCGCTTCGTCGCGATCGATGAGCGCATTCTTGAGCTGCTGCGGATTCACGCGGCGCGCGTAATCGGCCAGCAAAGGGACCGCTTCGTAGGAGGCGATTATTTTTTGCAACACGCCGGCGCGTTGCAGTTCGCGCGTCCAGAGATCGAGGCGATCCTTGCGGTTGCGGTCTTCGGGCGTGGCGTCTTCACCGCTCCCGGTGCCGACCAGCGCATCCGCGTTTTCGGGAGCGTTTAAGGCCTGTTCCAGATATTCGTCTCCCAGATTTTCTCCATAGGCGAGCTCGCGCAGGAAATTGAGGGTTAGCTGGCGCAAGGTCGGAAAGCGGTCGGAGTCCTGTTCGAAATTGCCGAACATGTAATAGTGCTCGGCGCAAAGATAGTCGTCGCGTCCGTCTTCGGTGAGGATGAGCGGATTTTGGAAGAGCTGATAGCAGTCGGCGGCGGAGTCCCCGAGGAGCGAGCGTCGGGTGCGCGCGAGCGTTTCTTTTTCGATCACGCGCAACAGGCGCAAGACCTCCTGGCCAGCGCGACGAATGATGATTTTTTTTCGGACCTGGAAGGAAGAGACCAGTTCCTGCGTCTCCATCATCTTCGCCTGACGCACGCCTTCCATCGCTTTCGATTTCGTGCGGCACTGCTCGAGGATTTTCGAGAATTGGGCGTTCAGCTCCGCGCGGATGAATTTCAGCACAGCGAGGCGGCCCAGCAAGTCGATCGATGCGTTGCCTTCGGCCTTGGCGTGAGTCAGGATTGCCTGATGAATCGAGATCAGGACAGTCTTCAGGTCGGCCGGACCGCGCTTGCGCAGATTTGTGTCCGTCGTCTCAGCTGGGCGAATGAATTTAGTCTGCGTCCAACCTGCGACCTCCATCTCGAAGAGCGTCTCGACTTCGCCGAAGCGGCAGATGTATTTCGAGAGGTGGAAGCTCAGGTCGGCGGTGAAGCGCGTTCCCAGGAAGACGTCGTAACGAAGGTTGTCGACCCCCAGCTGGAGGTCGGTGAATAAGAGTGCGGGCTTGTAACGCCGAAGGTCGGGCGGAGGCGGCGCTTCCGTGGGTCGCAAGCGAAAGATTGGGAGCTTGGGCATTGGCGGTTCTGGGTGTGGGCTGGTTCGCGCCTATTTGAAGGCCACGGCTCGCCCTACAAGTTACTGAAACTGCGATAGTAATGGCAGATTAGCATGGCGCGATTCGGTGCCAAAGTTACGGGAGTTTCGGGTCGGATGGACGGACTGCCGTAGTGGTGGGGAGGCTTTTATCGTCAGATTCCAAATTCTGGCAGACTGGCGGCCGGGGCGTGAAGGCCCTCCGGACAGGCGGCGGGACGGCGGTGCTACGTGCTAGGCATGCGCTGGCCGAAAAGCACCAGCTTGGTTGAACATGGCCACCGTTGCGCTGACTTCGGCGAGTGATGCCGTCGATTTGAATCGCTCTAACCGACTGAACACAAACGGGGTAGTGACGTCCTGCCCCATTCCGCACTAATGGCAGGCTGCGTGCCTTTATGTGTTCATTGGTTTCTTGACGATCCTGGGTGGAGGTTTGTATGCAGTTCGCAGTTATGACAGTACGAAATAAGCTTCTCGCCGCATTGATAGTGGGACTTTTATTTGTAGTTTCCGGAACGGTCAGCGCACAGAATCCGGATTTGTCGCAGAACCCGGCACCCTCGCCGGATGTGCAGGCTCAGCCGCAAGATCAAAATCCGCAAGATCAGATTCAGATGCAGGAGCAGGACCAAGATCAAGATCAGGACATGATGCAAGACCAGGGACAGGATCAGGGGCCGGCTAATCCGCCGACGCTCGGTCCTCGCGATGATCAGCAACAGTCTCCGGACGACCGGCCTCCGATGAGTGAGCTTCCGCCGAAGCCGAGTCCAAACGTCGGGCCGAACGGGGCTAACCCTGCCTATGGCACTCCGAATTATGGCGGCCCGGGTTCGGGCCCAAACTACGGCGGACCTAATGGTGGGCCTCCTCCAAACTATGGCGGCCCCGGATACGGCAATCCCAACTCCGCCAACCCTAATAACAACAATGACACTTCGGAGAACAACGGCGTTGGGCGGGTCAGCTTGATCCACGGTGACGTTTCGACTCAGCGCGGTGACTCGGGCGACTGGTCGGCAGCGCAGCTTAACGCTCCGCTGATGACGGGCGACAAGGTTTCGACCGGCGACAAGGCTCGCGCCGAAATACAGCTCGACTACGCCAACGTTCTCCGGCTCTCCGAGCACACGCAGGCGAACATCACCAACCTGACGCGCAAGAACATTCAGATTCAATTGGGGCACGGCATGGCGAATTACACCGTGCTTGGAAATAGCGACGCCGATGCGGAGATCGATACGCCCAACGTGGCGATTCGCACGGAGCGGCGCGCGGCCAGCTTCCGGGTTCTGGTGACGGCCGACGATCACACCGAGGTGCTGGTGCGACACGGCGAAGTTGAAATTACGACTCCGCAGGGCGGCACGCGCGTGGGGGAGAACCAGTTCATTACCATTCGCGGCACCGGTGCGGACACGCAGTATCGCATCGGCGAAGCACCCGCGCGCGACGATTGGGATCAGTGGAATACGGATCGCGATCGGATGATCCAGGGTTCGGCCTCGCGTCGCCACACCAATGACTACTACACCGGCACGCAGGATATGGACGGCAATGGCAACTGGGAGAACGTGCCCGACTACGGTTCGGCTTGGTTCCCGAATGTTGATCCGGGATGGGCTCCATATAGCGCCGGCAATTGGGTTTGGGAGCCTTATTGGGGATGGACCTGGGTATCCGCTGAGCCTTGGGGATGGGCGCCGTATCACTATGGGCGCTGGTTCCAGTACAACGGCGCCTGGGGATGGTGGCCTGGACCGGTTTATGGGTATCCATACTATCGGCCGTTGTGGGCGCCGGCTTATGTGTCGTTCTTCGGTTATGGGGGAGGATTTGGCATTGGCGTCGGATGGGGTTGGGGATCGATTGGATGGTTCCCGATTGGACCGTGCGACTATTTTCATCCGTGGTGGGGTGGCTGGGGTGGACGCTTCGGTTACACCGGCTTCCGTGGCTGGGATCGCGGAGGGTTTGCTCCTCTGCACGGCGGATCGCGCTTCTCGAACGTGCGGCTGGCGCAGAATGATCCCCATTTCCGCGGAGCAACGGGAGTTTCGGCTAATCACTTCGGTGGACATGGCGGCACGTTCTCGCGGGTGAACCACACGACCTTGCAGAACGCGCATTTTGCAACCGGCAATCTGCCGATTACGCCTACGCGCGCAAGTTTGAGCGCCAGCGGGCGGCCGGCGGCTGCAGGGACCATTCGAAATAGTGGCGGGAACCAACGGTTCTTCTCAACGCGGGGAACCATGACTGCCGCGAGCGGACGTTCGTTTGAACGCGAGCAGGCAAGGGTTTCGAATGCCATGCGGCAGAGCGGGGTTTCGCCTCTGAATCAGCGCGGCGGGGCAAGCCGAAGCATGGCGAGCCGGGGTAATGAAAATCGTGGAATGGGGAATCGCGGTTCCGAAGCCCGGAATAATGCGCGCATATCGCAGCCCGGTATGCGGGAATCAGGGCGGTCTGATGAGAGTCTGGGATCGCGGTCGACTGCGGCCCTGCGCGGCAATTCCAATATGCGTGCTGAGTCAAGGGGGAATTCGATGGGCTCCTCCGGCCGCGATGGCGTCACCAATAACGGTGGCTGGCAGAAATTTACGCCGATGGCGCCGCGTTCTTCGTCTGAATTTGGCCGGGCGGAGTCTGGACGGCCATCGTCGAGCGGGATGGGTGCGGAAGGCCGGGGATCATACGGTTCGTCGCGCGGATACTACGGTTCTGAAGGACGGTCGTTTGGAGGTCGAGATCCGGAAGGACGCGGATTCGGTGGATCGCGGCCGCCACTCAACATGAGGCAGCCGATCGCAACACCGCGCTCGTACGGCAATCCCTATGGTGGCCGCGGTGGCTACCCCGGTTATGGTGGACGAATGCCCAGCTACGGCGGTGGTCGGGCTCCGAGCTATGGTGGCGGCCGAGCGCCCAGCTATGGTGGAGGTCGTTCGGCGCCGAGCAGCCACGGGGGCGGCGGATCACATGGTGGTGGCGGATCGCATGGTGGTGGCGGCCGCGGCGGCCGTCGCTAAAACGAAATTCCAGCGCTTCGCCCTTGGCGAAGCGCTGAAACGATGTCTCTCTTCCCAGGTGGGACGCATCACTTTAGCGTCCCCCTCTTTTTTGCCCGCAGGAAATTTGGTCCGCAATCCTCAGGAAAATTCAGTGAGAGATTTGAGAGCGCGCGGCAATGAACTTATCCTGGCACTGCTTGGCGGCGGAGAGCAATTCCGGGTACTCCGGCATGCGGCGCAGGGGCGCGACCAGGGCATCATTTTGCAGGGAGATGTAAGGACAAAAATTGCCACTGATTGCACTCTTGATCAGATGCAAGGCGATTTCTTTCTGTCCGCAGAAAATCATGTCAGATCCAAAAGTGAATCGCTGCTCGGGATCGGCAATGGCCAGCATCCAGGGTTCAAGTTGCCGGGCCGTTTCAGCTACCTGGGCAGAGGATGGGTGCTCTACGCAGGCCTTGAAGAGTTCATCGTAAGGGCTGGTCGAGGTCAGACTCTGCGCGGCTTCCTGCGCTTCCTTTAATTTGCCCTCCCACAGCGAGACTCTTACTTGATTGCCCAATACCCACTTTGAGCCCGAATCCAGACGAAAAAATTCCTGCGCGCGCTTCATATTTCCCTCTGACATGAACGTCCAGCCGCAGGATCGCAGCGTGTAGTTCCCCGGATCGAGGGAAAGCGCGGTGTCGCACTCCCGAGCCGACTCATCCAGCAACCCCGCATAGCGGAGCACGTAAGCGACCGCGAAATGCGCGGCCGCTTTGCCGGGCTGGCGTTGGACCAGATCCATGGCGTCCTTGTACGCTCGGTTCAGGTCGCCTCGCTCGACGCGATTGGTGATGAGTTGACTGGCAGCCATGGTCAGGTTCGGGTCGAGCGCCAGCGCGCGCTCATAGGCCGCCGTTGAACGCTCAAAGACGGCTTCTCCACTGCCCCCGTATGTGGAATCGTAGTAGTAGCGAAGCCCAAGCGCGGCCCAGGCGGGCGCGTAGGTAGGGTCGAGACCGACGGCGCGCTCGAGCATGGGAATCGCTTCCTTGTTGGGGGCAGGATCGTGCGGCATGGCGAGGCTGCGCAGGTAGAGATCGTAGGCTTCTTCGTTGTTGGGCCGAGTGGTAGTCTCGGCGCCATCCGTGCCTGCGCCGAGGGCCGGAACCAGCCCCTGCTGGACCTTCGAGGTGATCTGACTCCGCATGGTGATCAGATCGGGAGTCGCGACGTTCAAAGTGTCGCGCCAAAGAGTGCGGTTGTTCTGTACGTCGACCGCTTCCAGCGTGATCTCGAGCTGTTCGCCCTCCTTTAGATAATGGCCGGTCACGATGTCGGCGACGTGCATTTCGCGGCCAGCCTGCTGAAGATCGAGTCCCGCTTCGGTGTATTTGCTGGTCGTGGCAAACGGGCGGATCGACAGCGTCCGCACATAGCTGAGCGTGGTGGCGATTTCGTCGGGCAAGGCGAGCCGCAGAAAATCGACGTCTTTGTCCGAGCCCATGTTCTGAAATGGAAGCACGGCGATAGTGGTCGGATTGGCGGAACTGGCGATGGGAGCGGCGGTGTGTTTTTTCGGCCAGAAGATGAAAGCGAGCACGGCGATTACAGCCGCGGCCACGACGGCCGCTGCGATGGCGATGGCCTTGGCACCCATTTTGCCGCCCGCGCCGCCGGAAGCTGGATGTTGCCCCGAACTCGACGCTGCCGTCTGTTGAGCCGCGCTGTGGTGGCTGGAACTTGCCGGCGGTGCCGTGGTTCCCGAGGGCTGATTGGAAGCGCCTGCGGGGATTACGGTTCGCCCAGTGTCAGTGTCACGTTTCAGGCGTTGAAGGTCGCTACGCATTTCGGAAGCGTGCTGGTAGCGCAGGTTGCGATCTTTTTCGAGCGCCTTGTTGATAATGTCTTCGAGCTTGGCGGGCGCGTCGGGATTGAGGCGCACGACTGCAACTGGGCCGGAGTCGAGAATTGCTTTGAAGATGAGCGCGGAGGTGTCGCCGCGAAAAGGCAGCGTGCCAGTTGCCATTTCGTAGAGCACAGCTCCGAAGGAAAAAAGATCGGTGCGAGCATCGAGTTCCTTGCCCTTCGCCTGCTCGGGCGACATATAAGCAACGGTACCAACCATGGTGCCGGGACTGGTCAGGTGCGCTTCGTCCATCGTGCCCGGCATGGTCATGGTCATTGTGTTGGCGCTGACCGATGCGTTCTTCGAGGTGTCGGGAGTGTGCTTGGCAAGGCCGAAGTCGAGAATCTTGGCATGGCCGCGCCTGGTTACGAAGATATTTGCCGGCTTGATGTCGCGGTGGACGATGCCTTCCGAGTGCGCTGCATCGAGCGCGTCGGCGATCTCAATGGCGAGCGCGATCAGCGTTTCGTTGTCGAGCGGGCGGCCCATGACCATGTGCTTCAGAGTCTGGCCATCCAGATATTCCATGGCGATGAAGCGCTTGCCTTCGTGCTCGCCGATTTCGTAGATGGTGCAGATATTCGGATGGTTGAGCGCGGAGGCAGCGCGGGCTTCGCGACGGAAACGCTCCAATGCCTGCGCGTCTTCGGCCACATCGTCGGGCAGGAACTTGAGCGCGACAAAGCGGCCGAGCGAGGTGTCTTCGGCTTTGTAAACCACGCCCATGCCGCCGCCACCGAGCTTTTCGGCAATGCGATAGTGCGAGATGGTCTGGCCAATCATGCCGTTGGGACATGGTAGGTGGGATGGCGCGGGGAGTCAACGAAAGGCCGCTGCGACTTGCTAACCTTCTGCGACCCCGTTATTTTCTAATGAAGAAAGATAGAAAGGGAATTCATGCTTGAGCGAGGTTGGCGGGTTCTGTTGCCGCTGTCGATTCTTTTCTGCACGCTTTTCGCGGGAGCGCAAACCAAGGCCGTCGACGCCGCAGGCCACCAGTGGTGGCAGAACGCGGTCTTTTATGAAGTCTACCCGCGAAGTTTTGCCGACAGCAATAACGATGGCATCGGCGATCTGAACGGCATTACTTCAAAAATGGGTTATCTGCACGATCTGGGCGTGGATGCGATCTGGATCACTCCCTGTTACCCCTCGCCGCAGGTGGATTTCGGTTATGACGTTTCGAACTATGAGGGCATTGATCCGATGTACGGGACATTGGCCGATTTCGACCGCATGGTTGCGGTCGGCAGGAAGGACGGGGTTCGGATCATCATGGATTTTGTGCCTAACCATACTTCCGATCAGCATCCGTGGTTTCTGGATTCGAAAGCGTCGCGCACCTCCGCGCATCGCAACTGGTATATCTGGCGCGACGGCAAAGGTCCGGGGGAGCCCCCGAATAACTGGATTTCGATATTTGGAGGATCGGCGTGGAAATTCGACCCGACTACCGATCAGTACTACTACCATTTTTTCTATGCGGCGCAGCCCGATTTGAACTGGCGTAATCCGGCGGTGGAGAAGGCCATGCTCGGTACGATGGCGTGGTGGTACAAGCGCGGTGTTGCCGGATTCCGCTTGGACGCCGTCGACACTCTGTTCGAGGATCCCGAGCTGCATAACAACCCTGTTCTTCCAGGCAAGAACAAGCAGGGCGATCCGAACATGGAGAACAAGTACAATACGAATTTTCCGGAAGTGCACACCGAGCTGAAAAAGATGCGCGCCGTCGCCGACAAATCGGGCGCGGTCCTGATCGGCGAGACCTGGACATCGAACATAGCGCAGCTCGACAAGTATTACGGCGACGGCGGCAATGAACTGCAGATGCCGATGGATTTTATGTTCACCACCATTAATAAACTTTCTGCGCCCGATTTTCGGCGACAGATTGCGGCGGTCAATTCTGGAAAGGGTTGGCCAGTATTCGTGATCAGCAATCACGACATTGTTCGCTCTTACAACCGCTACGGAGACGGCAAGCACAACGATGCCATCGCAAAACTGATGGCGACCTTTTATCTGACGCTGCGCGGCACGCCAATCATGTATTACGGCGAAGAGATTGGGATGGAGAACAACGACCCGAAGCGCCGGGAAGACGTGCGGGATCCGATCGGCAAAACGGGATGGCCCGCCGAGAAGGGACGCGATGGCGAGCGCACTCCCATGCAGTGGGAGGACGCGCCCAATGCGGGATTCAGCCAGAAGGCGCCGTGGCTGCCTGTGCCGCCGAGCTACGCCACGCATAATGTCGCGAGCGAATCGAAGGATCCGGATTCGGTGCTCAGCGTGTATAAGAAGGTGCTGGCGCTTCGTCACACGAATGCGGCGCTGCTCGACGGAAGCTACACAGCGCTGAATGAAGACGATCCGAATGTCTTGTCGTACTTGCGCAGCTATAAAGGCAAAGCTGTGCTGGTTGTGCTGAATATGTCGGACGCGCCGCGGACGGTGAAGTTCGATCTTGCCAGACAAGGGTTTCCGACGTTCACGCTCACGCCCCTCGTCGGATCGTTCGAATCTGATAAGCCTGGGGTCTTGGGGCTCAAGCCGTTTGGGGCTGTCATCACCGAAGTAAACCGCTAGCGAGGCTGGGGAATTTCGGCAAGAGATACGCGTTTGGGACGATCTAAGTTGGCGATCTAGGTTGTTACAACACAGGTGAGGTGCAAATGGCTCAAGCGGGATCGGTCGGAGCGAACTCCGGAGGCTACAAGACAATTGTCTACGTCATCTGCTCAGTGGCCGCACTGGGTGGCCTGCTATTTGGCCTCGACCAGGGATTTATCGCGAACTCACTCGAGACCATCCAGCAGCACTATCACATCGGCGTCCAGGGCGGCGAGCACTACTCCTCGATCTTGGCGACCGGAGGCATTGTCGGTGCCCTGCTCTCCGGACTCTTCGCGCGTTTTCTCGGGCGCAAAAAGAGCCTGCTCTTCGCCGGGTTCATCTTCACTGCGGCTTCCGCATTTTCCGCTCTGCTCCCGCCGTTGCCGGTGCTCTCCGCCTGCCGCTTCGCTCTCGGCTTCGGGGTCGGCGTCGCCTCGTTTGTCGTTCCTCTTTTTCTGTCCGAGACCGCTCCCGCATCCATTCGCGGATCGATGGGAACGCTCTTTCAGTTGATGATCACGATCGGAATATTCCTGATCTCGCTGACCAACGTTTTTATTGTCCGAACCTTCGTCAATCCCGCCACTTCTCTGCCGCTCATGTTTCTGACCATCACGTTGTTCGCTGCACTCATGTTCCTCGGCGGCTTCATCCTCCCCGAGAGCCCGCGTTGGCTGATGCTGAAGGGCCGGAGGGAGGATGCGGTCGCGGTCCTGCGCCGGACACTGAATACGGAACAGGAGATTAACCTCGCGATCGAGGAGATCGAGCAGGCGCTGCACTCACCGCAGAGCGCGGGTATGGGAATTGTCATGCGCGGCTACTTCCTGAAGGTGCTGCTCGTAGGCGTGTTTTTGCAGGTTTTCCAGCAGCTCGTCGGTATCAACATGATGATCTACTACTCGCCCACAATTTTCGGTTACGCCGGCATGAAAGGATTACTCGCGGCGATGACCGTCCCGACGGTGAACATGATCTTCACTTTTCCGGCGATCCGCCTGGTCGAGAAATGGGGACGCAAGAAGCTGCTCTATATCGGCGCGATAACGATGCTAATCACCATGATTGCAGCAGGTGCAGCTTTCCACGCGATTGGCTCCGTCTCCAGCCCCGCAATGATTGGGAGCACTCCGAAGGCTGTGCTGCTTGCATCGGCAATACTCTACATCTTTGGATTTGCGGTCTCCTGGGGCCCGGTCGTCTGGATCGTGTGTTCTGAAATCTTCCCGCTCGAAGGCCGCGAAATCGGGATGACGATCACGACCATGGTCAACTGGACCTTCGCCGGTCTTGTAATGGCGAACGCTCTCTCTTTTATGGAAGCGCATGGGAACGCATCGATCTTTTATGTGTTCGCAGGCTTTTGTGCGCTTGCAGTAGTGTTCGTTGCTCTATTTGTGCCGGAAACGAAGGGGATCACTCTCGAAGAGATGGAGTTCAACCTCAAGAACGGCGTTCGACTTCGCGAACTGGGCAATCGCGTACCCGGACACTAAGCGTCCGGTTCTGCCTGACGTTGCCATTTCTCTCGCCATCGACCTGGTCGACAACGTTTACGCTCCCGACCGGAATTCTGCGCGCCGTACGCGCAATTCCGCTATTTGGAACGGGCGTCGTCGTGGGAGCCGGCGTAGAGAGCCGGCCCGATTTTTTTGCCGGTTTCCTGATCATCGCCCAAGCGCCTGCCTTACCCCATCAGCCGGGCAAGGTTGCCATTGCCACGCGGTTTTATGGCGGCGGTGGCGGTCGAAATCTCGGAACGCTCCTCGGGCGTTAAGCCGAGGAACTCGAGACCACTCCGCGCGGTGGACGAGTAGCGCACGATGGCGATCAGGTGGGCAAGGTTCTGCGCGATCGGCAAATCGACCTCGACGGTCTCGCCTTCACTCAGTTGGCCGTTTACCAGAACTCCGAAACCTCCTTCGCTGAGGTCAAGACTCATACCAGCGAAAGTGCGAGCGATCCCTGCTTTCAAGTGATGAAGCGTAATTGGGACGCTAAAGGGTAACCGCGGATGACGGCGGACAAAGCCGTTCTCCCACGGCGAGGATCTTGGATTGGCTTCGAGTGGCATAACAAACTCCTTTTCAGGACGGAAGCGGGCTGGTCTCGATTTCGTGGAACAGAGTGTTGCGAATCACTTCCAGCAGTTCGGCGTTGTCGGCCGGTTTCTGGAAAAATGAGGATGCGCCAGCGTCGAATACCTTTTGCTCGCTGCTCTCCGGATCGCTGGCGGTGAGCACGATCACTGGAATAGTCGAGAGCTTATCGTCTCGATGTAGACGGTCGAGCACGACAAATCCGTCTCCCGCAGGCAGACCGAGATCGAGAATGATGAGGTCCGGACGCTCCTTGTAGGCCTGGGCGATCGCCGAATAGCCGTCCGACGCATTCACCGTATCGTAGTGATTCGCGCGCAGACGCAGGCGCAGCGCCTGCCTCAGATCGGGGTCGTCGTCCACGATAAGTATCTTGGGGGTGCTCGCCATGAATTCTCCTTTCGATTTTCAGCGCGCTTTCGTGCTTGTTAATGATGCCGCTCGATCCGCTTTTTGAGTTACGCGTTCGCGGTTGTCGATTTGGCGGAGGCCGCCAACGCAGCTCTAGCCATTTCTGTTACGCGATGCGCCACAGTCGCCACTTGTGCCTCCAATAACGTGGACTGGGATGGCTTCTTTTCGGGCAGATCGGTGAGGGGCACCTCCGACGCCGAAATCTCGCACTCGCCGCTTGCCTTGAGTTCCGGGAGTGACTCGATTTGCCCACGAATGCGGGTCATCATGACTTCGGCGCGCACCAGGTCCGTCGACCCCACCACGAAGAAGGACTGCTCCGGGCCGAAACCCGCCATGGGAGGCAGGACGAGATCTTTATCCAGGTACACGCAGCGCTGCAAACGATCGAGGGCGCGAGCGCAGGCTTCCTTCCAGCGGGCGCGCGCCGTTTTTGAATTCCGCCACAAGTCGACCTTCACCAGCACCACCGCATCGCGCAATTGGCCCTCGTGAGTGATTACGGGGAAGAGCAACTTGGCCAGCGAGTACAACGGCAGCGTGAACGTGAAAGTGGCACCGCTGCCCGGCTCGCTGGTCACCCAGATCTTGCCTCCATGCAAAGCGACGAGTTCTTTCGCGATGAAAAGCCCGAGTCCGAGTCCTTTGCGGCTGCCGTCGGAGGCATGCTGGTCCTGATAGAGGCGCTCGAAGATCAAATTGCGCGATTCCGGGGTGATTCCGTGCCCGGTATCGGCGACGCTGATGCTCACGAAATCCGGATCGGACTGCACGCGCGCCGCCTGCACCGTGACCGCGCCCTCGGCTGGAGTAAATTTGATGGCGTTATCGATCAGGTTGATGAGCACCTCAAGAACGCGCTCAGTGTCTCCGAGCACGAAAGGCAAGGCGCTTTCCGTGGAGACGTGAAGGCGGACTCGCTTTTCTCGTGCGGTCGCCTTCATCATGGCGCCGGCCGCGTCAATCACGTCCCCGATCGCGAGGCACCGTGCGTCGAGGCGGATCTTGCCGGTTTCCGCCCGCGTTGCCTCGAGCAGGTCGCGCACCATGGCCGTGAGCTGGTTCGCGCTGCGCAGAATCGTGGTCAGGTGTTCGTGCTGCTCCGTGCTCACCTCACCCGCCAGGCCGTCAAGCAGGATGGTGACAAATTGATGAATGCAGGTCAGCGGCGTGCGCAGTTCATGCGAGACGTGCGACAGAAACTGGTTCTTGAATTCCAGTTGCTGCTTGCGGCTCATGTCGAGCGATTGCAGGAGCGCCTGCCGTTCTACGGCATGGCGCATGGCGCGATCGAGTTCGTCGTGGCTGAAGTCGCCTTTCACGAGATAGTCCTGCACTCCCTGATGGAGCGCTTTTCTGGCGAGCTCTTCGTCGTCCTGACCGGACAGAATCACGACGGGCACCTGAGGGGCTTTCGCGAGCACTTTGCGAAAAGTGTCCGCTCCCTGGCTGTCGGGGAGATTCAAGTCGAGCAGAACTACGGAAGGCGATTTCTGCTCGAGAAACGCCAGACCCTCCGCTAAGCACTCCACCCGGCTTACCTGTGCCGGAGACCTGCCCTCGATCAGGCGCAGTCCTATGAGCTCCGCGTCGCCGGGATTATCTTCAATCAGCAACACATGTCTTGGCGGATCGCTCATTGCTTCTCCTTATTCTGTGATTGCTCCGCCTTGGCGTCTTCTGCATTCTGGTTCGGCAGGGTGAACCGGAAGATGCATCCATGGCCAGGTTCGGATTCCACCCATATGCGACCGCCATGCTGTTCGACAACCTTCTTGCAGATCGATAGGCCGATGCCGCTGCCCGGATATTCCTCCCGCGTATGCAGCCGTTTGAAAATTGCGAAAATTAGTTCGGAGTGCTCGGATGCAATGCCGATGCCGTTATCGGCGATGGAGAAGATGGTTTCCTCCTTCGTTGTTTCGGCCGTGATGCGGACGACTATCGGCTCGGTCCCACGGAACTTGATGGCATTGCCGATCAAATTCTGGAACACCTGCGTGAGCAGCGATGCATCCGCCACGACCGCCGGAAGATTGGCGTACTCGACGCGTGCGCCGCTTTCCTGGATGGCGGCTTGCAGGTTTTTTAACGTGTGGTCGACCAGTGCAGAGGACTCGCTGAGCTGGAACTCCCGCCCCTGGTGGCCCACCCGGGAGAATGCCAGCAGATCCTTAACCAGCGTCTGCATGCGGGTCGCCCCGTCCACCGCATAGTGAATATATTTGTCGGCATTTTCATCGAGCTTGCCCTTGTACCGCTCGGAGAGCAGTTGTGTATAGGCGGCAACCATACGCAACGGCTCTTGCAAATCGTGCGACGCGACGTAGGCAAACTGCTCGAGGTCCCGGTTCGAACGGGCAAGATCTTCCTGCGACCGGCGATTATCTTCACGCAGCTTTGACTCGCGCAGAGCGCGGCGCACACAGTCCGGCAAACGCAGCAAATGATCCTTGAGAACGTAGTCGGCGGCGCCCTGCTTGATGCACTCCACGGCCTTAAGATCGCCTAGATATCCGGAAACGACGATGACCGGAATATCGAGACCTTCCCGTCGCAGGGCTTCGACGGTTTCCATGCCGTTCCACTGCGGCAGGTTGTAGTCCGCAAGGATCACGTCGTAGCGCGTGCGGCGCACGCGTTCCAGAAATTCGTCGGCCGTCTGCGCCACCGCGTGATCGACGTCGAATCCGGCGTGCTGCAAGACCCGGAGGCTGAGTTCGATGTCGGTCGGATCGTCTTCGACGACGAGAACGCTCAATTTCTGGCGCTGGCGCGCGTCTCCCGTATGGGCTGCCCCATCAACGCTTTTGCGGCTGCCATCGTCTCGGCCGGAATTTTCGGACTCAAGCGCCCGGCGAGCAGCCGTCGCGGTCAGGCCGGGGTGCGTGGACTCGTTTGACTTCGCCGAATTGTTTTTTCCTTCGCTCTTAGCCGCTAACATATTCCACGAAGCCAGACCACACTCGCCCTGCAGTAATAGCTGTTCTGCTAATCGACTCGACAATTCAAAGCTTGAGGTGGCAGAAGGACAGTCTAGAGCGTGGCAAGCGGTGGCCGGTAGGACGGCCAATATCCTGTTGGAGATGTACATTCGTGCAGGTTCTCGGTTGACGAGAGGCGCTGCCGCGCCGACACTTCATGGCGAGAGCAGACGATGAACCCACGGTTAAATCCACAGCATCGCCGTTGTCAGCGGACGATATTCGGGCATAGCCTATCAAGAGGAGCGAATCCATGAGCACCGTTGATGCCAGCCCATCCGAAGTCCTCGAACTCAGCCCTTATTCACCCACTCGATCCACAATCACGGGAAAGCCGCTTAGCGTCGGCGAACTGCGCAACATAGAGACCTACTGGCGCGCCTGCAATTACCTGAGCCTCGGGATGATCTACCTGCGGGAGAATCCCTTACTGACCGAGCCGCTCCGTCCAGAGCAGATCAAGAACCGGCAGCTCGGACACTGGGGATCGAGTCCCGGCCTGTCTTTCATTTACGTTCATCTCAGTCGGCTGATTAGAAAGTACAATCTGGACATGATTTTTCTGGCCGGCCCTGGACATGGCGCGCCGGGGGTCCTGGGCCCGTCCTATCTGGAGGGAGTCTACTCCGAGGTTTATCCGGAGAAGAGTCAAGATGTCGAGGGCCTGCGTGAGTTCTTCCGGCAATTTTCATTCCCCGGTGGGATTGGCAGTCATTGCACCCCTGAGACGCCAGGATCGATTCATGAAGGCGGAGAACTCGGCTATGTGCTCTCCCATGCCTGCGGCGCTGCGTTAGACAACCCCGAGTTGATCGTGGCCGCAGTCGTGGGTGATGGCGAATCGGAAACCGGACCGCTCGCCACCTCCTGGCACATCAACAAGTTTCTGAATCCGGCGCGCGACGGCGCGGTTCTGCCCATCCTTCACCTGAACGGCTACAAGATCGACAATCCGACATTGCTGGCGCGCATCTCGCATGAAGAACTGGAGAACCTGCTCCGCGGTTTCGGATGGACGCCCTACTTCGTGGAGGGCTCCGATCCCGACACCATGCATCAGGCCATGGCGGCGACGGTGGAACATTGCGTTCATGAGATCCGCGAGCATCAGCGCAGCGCCCGCGAACACGGGGTGGGGGCGCGGCCGCGCTGGCCGGCAATCGTGCTGCGCTCGCCCAAGGGATGGACTGCGCCGCGCGAAGTGGAAGGTCATTTTCTGGAAGGCTTCTGGCGGGCTCATCAAGTGCCCCTGCCGAATGTGAAGAAAGATCCTGAACAGCTCGGGATTCTCGAAAACTGGATGCGGTCGCTGAAACCCGATCCGTTCTTTGATAGTGACGGCAAGCTGATCCCGCTGTTCAGCGAGCTGGCACCGACGGGAACGCGGCGCATGAGTGCGAATCCCCATGCAAACGGCGGCCGACTCAAGAAAGCGCTGCGACTTCCAGACTTCCGCAATTACGCCTCCAAATTCGAAAAGCCGGCAACGAGTCAAACGTCAAATACCCATCCGCTGGGCGTTTTTCTGGGCGACGTGATGAAGCAGAACCCGAACAACTTCCGGGTCCTGGGTCCGGACGAAACCAGATCGAACAAACTCGATGCTCTCTTCGCGGTGACCAAGAAATTCTGGATCGAAGAATTCTTCCCCGAAGACAGCGACGGCGGCGACCTCGCCAAAGATGGCCGCGTGATGGAAATGCTCAGTGAGCACACCATGGAGGGAATGCTGGAGGGCTATCTCCTCACCGGGCGGCACGGCTTCCTGTCTTCCTACGAATCGTTCGTGCATATCATCGACTCGATGTTCAACCAGCATGCCAAGTGGCTGGAAATGTGCAACCACCTTTCGTGGCGGGAGGCGATCGCCTCTTTGAATCTGTTGATTACTTCAACAGTTTGGCGGCAGGACCACAATGGCTTCACCCACCAGGACCCCGGCTTCTTGGATGTGGTCGTCAACAAGAGTGCCAATGTGACGCGCATTTATCTTCCGCCGGACGTGAACTGCCTGCTGTCGGTCGCCGACCACTGTCTTCGCAGCCAGAACTATGTGAACGTGATCGTCTGCGACAAGCAAAAGCACCTGCAATATCTCGACATGGAGAAAGCCGTCATTCATTGCACCAAAGGCATTGGCATCTGGAATTGGGCCAGCAACGATGAATCGGGCGAGCCCGACGTGGTGATGGCGTGCGCCGGTGATATTCCCACGCAGGAAGCCCTGGCTGCGACCGCGCTCTTGCGCGCGGAGTTCCCCGATCTGAAGATTCGCTTCATTAACGTTGTCGACCTCTTCAAGCTGCAACCCAGTACCGAACATCCCCATGGGCTCTCCGATTGGGACTTCGATTCGCTCTTCACCATCGACAAGCCTGTCATCTTTAATTTCCACGGCTACCCGCAACTGATTCACCGCCTGGCCTACCGGCGCAGGAATCACGACAACCTTCACGTCCGCGGATACAAAGAAAAAGGCAGCATTAATACTCCGCTGGAACTAGCCATCGAAAACAACATCGACCGTTTCAGCCTGGCGATGGATGTGGTGAACCGCGTGCCGAAGCTGCAGAAAATTGGAGGCCATGCCAAGGAGAGGTTCCTGAACCAGCAGATCGAATGCCTGACCTACGCGCATCAGGAAGGTATTGATAAACCGGACGCGGCCGACTGGACTTGGCCGTACTAATTTCGGGGAACCAGGTTTTCCCGCGAATCACACGGATTCCCGCGGATTAGAACCCGATCTTTTTGATTGATCCGTGTGCTTCCGCGAAATCCGCGGAAAAGAATTTTGCGGACGCGAGGACGCGCGCCAGGAGGACGCACGTTAAGGAGGATGTGGCTCGCCGAGAATAACGCGCACCGTGTCCCGCGCAATCAGAAGTTCCTCGTCGGTCGGAATCGTGTAGCCGAGTAATTTCGAGTCTTCCGTAGAGATCATCCCCTCGCGGCCAACGGTTTCCTGATTTTTCGCGGCATCGAGATGGAGCCCGGCCCACTCCATGCCCGCGCAAATGCGGGCGCGGATGTCCGGCGAGTTTTCTCCGATTCCGCCAGTAAAAACGATCGCGTCGGCTCCGCCCATCGCAGCCAGAAACGCGCCAATATATTTCCGCGCCCGATAGCAGAAGATTTCGACGGCCAACAGCGCGCGGCAATCCTCATCTTCTTTCAGCTTGTTCTGAAGCTTACGCATGTCGTTCGTTAATCCGGAGATGCCCAGCAATCCCGACTGCTTGTTCAGCAGAGTATCAACCTCGTCAGGCGAGAGTCCTTCTTTGTGGCCGATGACATTAACGACCGCCGGATCGAGGTCGCCAGAGCGCGTGCCCATGACAAGTCCCTCCAGTGGTGTCATCCCCATCGAAGTATCTACCGAAAGTCCTCCTTTGATGGCGGCTGCGGAACATCCATTTCCCAGGTGCAGCGTGATGATGTTGGTCGCCTCGCGTGGAATTCCGCGAAGGGCACGATATCGGAACGCAACATAGCGATGCGATGTGCCGTGAAATCCGTACCGGCGAATGCGATGTTGCTGATACAGGCGATAGGGGAGCGCATAAAGGTAAGCCTGCTCCGGAATTGATTGGTGAAACGAAGTATCGAAGACGGCGACTTGTGGAACATTCTTGCCAAAGAGGTCGCGAGCCGCCAGAATTCCCTGGATGTTATCGGGATTGTGCAGCGGCGCGAG
>JBAQJF010000159.1:0-1764 GCA_049300195.1 Terriglobales bacterium
GTATTGGCGTTCATGTTAGCGAGGATAGTGGCGTCGGAAATATTCTCGATGAGCCCCGCACCAAAGACGGGCGTGGGAATGCGGAAAATCATGTTGTCGAGCTTGGCCATCTGCTCGTAGTTCGGTTGCGCCATCTGACAAGTTTGCGCGGCGGACCACACACCGGCTGTATTCGTTGCGTCCTGCCTACCCTGGATGGTGAAAATGTCGTGGACGCCGCCGTCGGGAATTTGCGTAAGGTTGCCATTTGGGGAGACCGCGAATGGAAAGCGGACCTCACGTACGGGACCATCGCTCGAAAGGAAGAATGGGATAGTGTTCGCGGCGCCGTAATCATTGGCGGCCAGGATTTGCGGATTAGGACCGATGTTTGGATATTGGCTTGCACTGGGACTGGTGCCGCCCATGCTGGGCTGCGAGTGGCAACCCGCGCAGCTATTCGAATTAAACGTGGGGCCGAGTCCGGTACCAGGTTCTCCCGGGGCGGTGCCGCCTACGGAATCGACCTGAGCAAAGCGCGACTGGCCGTCCAGGAAAAACTGAAGCTCATCGGGGCTGAGCGTGCTGAGCGGCTTGCCGACGTCGATTTTGGCGGCGCGGACGCCTGGATCGCGTGCGGCGGTTCCCCGTTGGGCCTGGACGTAAACGGCGGTGCCGAGAGAAACAATGAGAAAAGCGCCGATGAAAAAACCGCGCCGGAAAGTTTGCATCCAGAAGCTCCTTCTGCGCAGCGATTCGGGCTAGCGGGCGCACTTCGACCGCTAGCATCAGCGGCAAGCAGCACGATGCTCCGAACGCCGAAATCCATGGCTGCACGCAAGCACATGGCGCTACTTATCGCTTCTACGTTCAGAAACTACGAGGCTGGAAACTGCGACGCGCGGAGGTTATGCCGGCCGGCAAAACGCTTCAAGCGGTCGATGGTACAGATTTGGTACAGGAGCTTGGGTGCCGCATGTGATGCGGACCGTCAAGGCAAGATGCAATGTCGAAACGGAAACGCGGATCGCGATTTCGCGACGACGCTTATTTCTTAAAGAGATCGTCGAAGGCGCGGCGGGCGTCAGTGGGCCTGGAGGCACTGCCGGAATACTCGCGCTGCGCGGGAGCAGAGGGCGCGGCGGCGACGGGCGCGGTATCTTTTTCGACGGTCACGCGGCATTCGTAGAATTTGCAATCGTTGCGGGCGTCTTTCTTGGGGATGCGTTCGGGAATCGGCTGCGTGCACTCGAAGCGCGCGCTGGTGTCAAAATGAACGCATTGCTTGCAGCAATGCAGTTCGAAGCCACACTTGGGACATTTCGCATTCGGATCGGAAGTGGGAGCCAGAGCGTAACCGCAAGTAGAGCAGCGCGTGCGCATCACGGTGCCAACCATGTGCGGCGTGCGCGGGCCGATCTGTTCCTGGCGAGCCGGGCGCGGCAAGGGAGCGCGTTCGCGCTTCTGCGGCTTTTCAGGACGATCGGAGTCCTGGTAACCATGCTGTCTATATTTAGGCAAACCAACCTCCGGCGAGCATTGCATCCTGTGAGAAATGGGCGCGTGCAGGCTTTTGCAGGGCCACACCACCGCAGAAGAATGCTACTCAGTAATGAGGAATTTCTTAAGCTCCGTCCAAGGCCACACTTGAACTGCGAAAAACTGTTTCCGGGGGTACAGATCAAGAGGGACGGCTTTATGTTTGTAACGCGGCGCGTGGCGTAAGTCAAGCGGATGGCGCGAGCATTGCACTGGCTCCTAACCGTACGTTACCGTACCTTCAGC
>JBAQJF010000160.1:0-31959 GCA_049300195.1 Terriglobales bacterium
CTGTTTGAGGGAGAGTTATTCGCAGGCTGCAATTCAGTTGAAGATATTTATCGACGCTGCGCATCGAGCGGACATTAAGTTCCAACGCGGTACACCGTTAGGAACCGCTCAGGGAAGCGGCGCGCCTGGATTCATCCGCTAATGTCCCCTCCCAACCTCCGCAAATACCTCCCCGCCTTCCCCACATCCCGCCCAATCTGCTCCCTCAGCGCCTCGACCGAAGGAAACTTAATCTCGTCGCGCAGCCGATCCAGGAAATGAAGTTCGACTTCCGTCTCAGCCGTAAGTTCCAGCGGATGAAAATTAAGTAGATGACTCTCTATCGCGAACGAATCGGCCCCAAACGTTGGACGGTTGCCAACGTTGGTCACCGAGTCAAAGCACTCGCCGCTCGCATCGCCGTTCTGAATTCCGCCCACGCGCATGCGCGTGACGTAGACGCCATCCCTGGGAACAAGTTCCTCGTAGCGCGCGAGATTGATCGTCGGCACGGTGTACTTCAAACCGTAGCCGCGCCCCCGCCCCGGAGTCGACACAATGCTGAAAGGCCGCCCGAGGAGATGGCGCGCGCGGCTCACGCGCCCTTCAGAAAGCAGCTGGCGGATATGGCTGCTCGAAACTCGCTCGCCGCGCAGGCGCATCTCGGGGTAGTCGTGAACCCCAAAATTCATCTCGCGTCCAAGTTCACGTAACACTTCAACATTCCCCGCTGCCCGATGGCCAAAGCGGAAGTTATAGCCCTCATGCACCTCGCACGCGCGTAAGTGCTTTTTGAGGATGTCATGCGCAAACTGGTGCGGAGTCATCAGCGAAAGATCGCGCGAAAATGGCAGCAGCAGAACCGCGTCCAACTCAGTCGCTTCCAGCAGCCGAAGTTTTTCCGAGGTCGGCGTCAGCAGTTTGAAGACGTGGTCGGGCCGAAGAATGCGCGCCGGATGCGGATCAAAAGTAATCACCACGGAGACCGCGCCAGCGGCACGAGCCCGCCGCACGATCTCGTCGATAACGGCCCGGTGCGCCCGGTGGATGCCGTCGAAGTTGCCGACGCTCACAATCGACGGACCGAAGTCCGCCGGGATGTCCGCGAGTTTGTGGAAGACTTTCATCGCTAATTTTCACCGCCGAGGCGCCGAGGTCGCCAAGAAAACCATGCTTAGGATTTTCTCGGCCCTCTCGGCGTCTCGGCGGTAATTTAAATTTCGAACTCCAGCTTCATTCCGTCGTACGAAAGCTGCACGCCCGGCGGTAAGGCTGCGTTGGTCTCCTCGTGCGGCAGGTCGTGACAAATATGCGTAAAAAACGCCCGCTTCGGTTTGACCTCGGCCACGATCTCCAGCGATTGCTCGACCGAAGAATGCGTAGGATGCGGCTTATGCCGCAACGCATCCAGAAAAAGAATGTCGAGCCCGCGCAGTTTCTCAATCGACTCCGCCGGCACCGAACTGTGATCGGTCAGGTACGCAGCCGATCCGAACCGAAAACCGAGAATCGGCGTTTCGCCATGAATCACCGTAACCGGCTCGAAGTGCGCGCCAAACAGGTCAAGAGCGCCATCCGTCGGAATCAGTTCGACCTGCGGCAATCCGCCGAACTTGTAGGTAGGCTCGAAGATGTAGCGGAACATATTGCGCAGGAACTCGCAGTTCGCGGTCGTCGCATAGAGTGGCAGCTTGCCCCCCTTATGGTGATAGCTAAGCGGCCGCAGGTCGTCGATCCCCAGAATATGGTCGGCGTGCGTATGCGTATAAAGCACGGCATCAAGTTGCGTGATCTTCTCGCGCAACGCCTGCTCGCGAAAATCCGGAGTCGTGTCGATCAGAACGTGACGCTCGTTATAGCTGAGCAGGACTGACGGCCGCGTGCGGCGGTCATGCGGGTCAACGGAACGACAGACAGCGCAGTCGCAGCCAATCGTCGGAACTCCCATCGAAGTGCCGCTGCCGAGGACTGTCAGAGTTGCCCGCATTGAAGGGATGAACTTCAGCCGTTGGTTCCCGTGACCGGGCCGGGCGTCTGTGGAGCGCGCGCCAGCGCATTGGTGACTTCAACGTAGGCCATGCGCAGCTCGTAGAGACAGTTCTGCAAAAATCCCTGCTCTTTCGAAGTCAGGTTGCCTTTGGTTTTTTCGGCAATCAGACTCAGCGTGTCGATGGTCTGCCGCGCACCGATCAGGTCAACACCAGGCTGGCCGCCCTGCTCGTGCATCAGGCCAAGCTGCATCATGGCCGTCATATAAAGCGAGGCCATGAAGCGCTCGAACGTCACTTCGAGGTCTTTCGATGAATGACCGCTCAGCTCGACCCGCCGGTCGAGGTCGCGCGATGACTGCTGATAGGCATCCTGTTGCGCCTTCTGCTCGGTTGCAGTCGGGGGCGGAGGAGCCTCGGGCTGAGGTTCAACATCGGTGGAAGCATCAGCGCTACGTGCGGGCCCTGCGGCCTCAGCGCTCGGTGCCACGGGAGCGGATGCTGGCGCAACGGCTACGCCCGTTGCCTGCTCGGTCTCTTGCCTGTCCGATTGCTCGTCTGATTGTCCATCCGAAGACGGGCGCAGCTCGCCGTCCGCCGTGAACAGGCGCCGATCGCTTACCTTGAATTCGCTGTCTTTTTTCTTTTCAGCCATGTGTTTTTCCTGATCTTGAGCGCGTCCGCTCGGGAAGTAATCGCCAGCGATCTTAGAGCCAAAACCTTACCCAGGAGCTTACCTGCTGGAACTTTATTAGATGATCGGCAAAGGAGTTGGCTTCAACGTTGCGCGACCGGCCCGCAGGCTCTTACTCACAGCCTCCCGACGTAAATAACCAAGCGCGACCGCGCGATTGCCCGTCGCCAGCGGCAACTCGGCGCTGCTTGTAATCTCTCCCACTTCTTTTTCGTCTGCCAGAATTTTTGTGCCCGGGGCCGGCAGCGGTCCGTCAACCAAAAATGCTGTGAATTCGCGGTGCACCGCGCCGCGCGAGTGAATGCGCTCCACAATCTCCTGGCCCAGGTAGCAGCCTTTTGTAAAATTCAAAGCGCGCATCTGCCCCGTTTCCTGCGGAAGATCGCGTTCCCGAATATCTATTCCATACCGCGGTATGCCCCGGCTGATGCGCCGCATCTCCAGCGCGTCCGCGCCGGCACCAGTCGCGCCAATGCTCATCGCGCCCGCCGCAATCAGCGCGTCCCACGCCACCTTCACCTGGCCAGCCGCCAGCCAGATTTCGTACGACTCGCCCGCCGCCTCATCTCCGCGTACGACCGTGCACTGCAAGCATCCACAATCGCAATCGCACTTAGGCGTGCACGTCTCGAGCGGCGCAAGCTCAGGCAGTTCGATTCCAGCAGCGTGCAATACCGCCTTCGCCCGCGGCCCAGCCGCGCCGATCACGCCCAGCGTCGCCGTAATGTCGGCTGCTTCCACGTCGTCCATGATGATGAACTTGTCAAAATGCGCCAGAACTTTTTCGCGCAGCTGCCCGTCGGTGTCCACAACAATCGAGTCGCCCATGTTGTAGGCATAAAAATCGGCCTGGATGTGTCCTTGGGCGTTCAGCAAAAAACAATAAACGCCGTGGTTCGCAGCCAGGTCGCGGATGTTATTGGTAACCATCCCGTTCAGCCAGCGCACGCGGTCGCTACCGGTGAGCCGAATTTTGGCGCGCGAACTCAGATCGTAAATTCCGCAGCCCGAGACGAGCGACTGGAATTCGGCGGAAAGGGAACCGATCTCATCGCCACGGGAGACAGCCCCGGTCGAACTGGCCTGCAAGATAGTATTCATTGTTTCCTGGCTTGATTATAACGAAGGACGACGAGTCGCCGGCGAATGCGGCAACTGACCATCTGTAGAGGCGGGGAGCCCGTGCCTCTTAGGTAAAAATTTGTTAGATCGAGGCCCGAGACTCGCGGCTCGCCGCCACCCTACGCCACCAGCCCATACTTCTGCTGCAACCGCCGCTCCATCGTCCGGAAGATCAATACGTTAACGAGATAACCCAGCACAATGATCAGGATCATCACCGCCAGCACCTGGCTCATATCGCTCAAGTCGCGGCCCATCATCAGCAATTGCCCGAGCCCGAGGCTCAGAAAAATCATCTCCGCTTGAATCAGCGAACGCCAAGCAAACGCCCAGCCCTGCTTCATTCCATTCACGATGAAAGGCAGGCTAGCCGGCAGCAGCACCGACCAGAACAACCGAAATCCGCTCGCCCCCAGATTCCGCCCGGCCATGGCGTAGATCTTCGGCATCTGTTTGCGGCCGTCTTCCATCGCGATCGTCACCGACAGCAGCGATCCCATCAACACTACGAACAAGATTGCTTTTTCGGTCAGTCCGAACCACAGCACGGCCAGCGGAATCCAGCAGATACTGGGCAACGATTGCAAGCTCACCAGCAACCCGCCCAAAGTCTCCTCCAGAAATTTGCTGCTCGAAACGCCCAGCCCCAAAATCATGCCGAGCACCACCGACAAGCTGTAGCCAATCACCATGCGTTTCATGGTCACGGCAATGCCGATCCAAAAGCTGTGGTCGGCAAAACCGTCGCGCAGCGCCTGTGCCACTCCCCAGGGCGGCGGGAACAGATAGGGAGGCCAGATGCGCAACTTCGCCAGCAGCGCCCAGAGCCCGATCAGCGCGCCGTAGAAAATGACTTGCTTAGCGAGCTTTTTCATCGGCGTACTCGGCCTCCAGGCTCTTGTTGATCTCTTCGCGCAGGCAATCCAGAACGGTGCGCGCCATGCGTGTGACGTCGGGATGCTCCATGTGCCGGGGCCGCGGCAGGTTCACGCGGAACTCCTGTTTCACCCGCCCCGGCCGGTAGGTCAGCAGCACCACCCGGTCTCCCAGGCGCGCCGCCTCGCGCACATTGTGCGTCACAAAAATAATCGTCGAGCCCGTCTCCGCCCAGATGCGTTCCAGCTCATCGTGCAGCAGGTCGCGCGTTTGCGCGTCCAGCGCGGCGAACGGCTCATCCATGAGCAGCACATCCGGCTCGGTTGCCAGCGCGCGCGCCAGCGCCACCCGCTGCCGCATTCCGCCCGACAGTTGGTGAATGTAGCTGTTGCGAAAATTTGAAAGGTGTACCAGCCGCAGGAAATGCTGCACTCTTTCCTCGCGCTCGGCCTTCGGCACATTCTTCATCTTCATGCCGAATTCCACATTTCCCGCCACCGTCAGCCACGGAAACAATCCGAGTTCCTGGAAAATTAAAATACGATCTGTTCCCGGCCCAACCACCGGCTTGCCATCCACCAGCACGTTGCCCGAGGTCTGCGGATTCAGCCCGGCGATCAAATGCAGCAGCGTCGATTTCCCGCATCCCGACGGTCCCACCACGCACAAGAACTCTCCCGCCTTAACTTCCAGATTGATCTTGTCCAGCGCCACCAGCCGTTCACCCTTGTTCGTCTGGTAGCTGAGCGAAATCGCGTCCAGCGCGACCTTCGGGACTTCAATCTCGACCTCGACCGCCGGCAATTCGCCAGCCGAAGCCACGGGCTTTCCCTGGAAAACATTGGCCCGGCCAGCGAAGCGGCGAGGCGGTGGTGGAACAGCCGACGGATAGGCATTCTGCGGACTTGCGCTCATTGAACAGCCTTCTTTCCTTTTTCTGCCAGCACTTGATTCAGCAATGAAAGGTCATACAAGTTGGATAGATCAGGCATCTTCCGTCCCAGAAAACCGGCTTCAAAGGCCGACTTGGCCGACGTCATCAACGAACTGCGCAGCGGATCGTAGGTCGCCGTCATGCGGCTGAAGGCCTCGTCCAGCACAGACTCCGGCAGCGCTTTCCCCGTCTCCTTCGCAATCTCCTGGTTGATTAGCTTCTTCGCTTCGGGCACGTGCCCGTTAATCCATTCCGTCAATTCCACATGAGCGCGTATCCATTTCTTCACCAGATCCGGATGCTCTTTAAGAAACTGCGTGCGCACGATCAGGTGGGTAAGGACAAAGTTCCCGCCCGGCCAGAGCGAACGCTCGTCAAGAAATAACCGGCCGTTGCCGAGCTGGATCAAGCGTGTGGCCCAGGGCTCAGGCGCCCAGGCCGCGTCCAGATCTTTTTTCAAAAACAACGCCAACTGATCCGGATTCGCCAGCGGAATCACCTGCACATCCCCGCCCTTATCGGTCGTTTTCATTCCGTGCGCGAGCAGCCACGCGCGCAGCGCCACGTCCTGCGTGTTCCCGAGCTGCGGCGTTGCCACTTTCTTTCCGTGAAAATCTGCCGGCTTCTGAATGCCCGAATCCTTGCGCACCACCAGCGCCGCTCCCCCGCTGGTTGCGCCCGCCACCACCCGCAGCGCCTCGCCATTCGATCTCACATAGCCGGCAATCGTCGGATTCGGCCCGATGTAGGTCATGTCGATGGCGCCGGCAAAAAGCGCTTCAATCGCCGAGGGCCCCGCATTAAACCCCTTCCACTCGATCTTCACTCCCGGCCCCATGGCCTTTTCAAACCATCCGCTGCTCTTCCCCACCATCGCCTGCGGATGCGTCACATTCGGAAATGCCCCCACGCGAATTACCGTTTCGCCCCAGGCAAGACTTCCGGCCGCAAAAACCAATGCGCAAACAATTCCGGCAACCCGGCGCAATCTAGTCATGTCCCGCCTGTCCTCCGGTTGACGCCATCGGCAATACACTCAGATCCGGCTTCTTCTTCCGGCCATTTCTCGATTTCGCCTTCGCCTCCGGCGAATCGTCCTGCATCAAATCCGCCAGCGTCGTTCCCTCCAGAATCTTGGCGGCGGCGTCGCGCACGTCCAAAAACACTTCGTAGAGTGCCCGCCGGTTATCGTCGCGATCGATCAGTTCGCGCAGATGCTCGGCGTCGCCAAACGGCGCCAGCGGCCCATCGATCAGCCGGATGATCTCGCTCAACCGTATCTCCGACGGCGGCCGCCGCAACTGGTATCCGCCCTTGGCTCCGCGCGCGCTCTCCACAATGCGCGCGTTTTTCATTTCCAGAAGAATCAGCTCCAGAAACTTTTCCGGGAGATTCTCTTCGTAGGCGATATCGCGAATCCGGATCGCGCCCTGCCGCGAGTGCCGCGCCAGCATCATCAGAGCCTGGAGCGCATACAGCCCTTTTTGCGAAATCTTCATATTCCATCTCTTCCTATAAACTCTATGGATTCCATCGACATTATAGACACACGAGCAAGCGGTTTGCCAATGTCAGGAAAACGGCGAAACCGGTAATCGCCCGTTATTTCAAGGAGTTACAGATAGGGAAAATTCAATCAGGCCAAGGTCCCAGTGCAGAAGGTTGCAGTTTTAGGAAATCAGAATGTAAGACAGAACTGCATCTGTCGAGGTTTGATCACAGACGACAGTTTGCAGTTCAGGCATTTCATCTCTGCAATCTGACCTCTAACCTCTGATCTCGCCTCACTCCAGCCGCAGAATGCTCACCGTAATATTGTCCGGCCCGCCCCGCTCCCGCGCCAGCTCAATCAGTTCGCGGCCAGCGGCTTCGGGATTGTTTTTTTCCACCGCCGCCAGAATCTCCGCGTCGTGCACCACTCCCCACAATCCATCGGTGCAAATCAGCAGCATGTCCTTGGGCCGCAGCGGCTCCGGCTGTTCGGGAGAATCCATGAACAGCTCCGGATTTGTTCCAACCGCAGCCGTCAGAATATTCCGCTGCGGATGCGACTCCGCCTCTTCCCGGCTGATCATCCCCGCCTCCACCAGCCGCCCCACATAAGAGTGGTCGCGCGTCACCTGAATAATGCGCCTGTCGCGAATCAGGTAGAGCCGGGTATCTCCCACGTGCACGTAATAGAGCGCGTCATTCACCACCGCCGCCGCCGTGCACGTCGTCCCCATGCCCCGCAGCGCCGGATGCGCCGACCCATATTGGCGAATGTCTTCGTGCGCCGCTTGCAGCCCTTCGATCAGCGCCTGCTGCGGATCGTTGCCCGCATACTCGCGATACACCTTCAAGAGCGCTTCCACCGCCATGTGGCTCGCTTCCTGCCCGCCTTCATAGCCGCCCATTCCATCGGCGACAATGGCGAGGCGGCCTTTGCGCTGAAACTCCGCGTCATCCTCCGGCTCCCAATAGCCAAACGAATCTTCGTTGTTCTTGCGCAGGCAGCCGATGTCGGATTGCCCCGAAAACTCGATCCCGGTGCGCACCTTCATCACCGCTCCGCTTCCGTTCCGGTCGTTAAGACCATGTCAATTTTTAGGATTGCTGCAAAACCCTAGGATTATACGGGGTAAGAGGCAGCGGCTCCAAACTGGAGTGGGCAAAGAATGGAATTCCGAACACACAAGTCAAAGCGGGGATGGCTTCGCAGCCATCCCCGCTCAATTCATCCAAACAATGTGAACCGGCGACTAGCTTCCGCTAGGTCCGCACAATCCTTCCGGGTTGTTCTCGACCCCCTGGTAAAACTGATTCCCTGCCGAGGATGCGACCGGAATGTAAATCGGATTCGAAGTAATTCCCTGATAAGTGACCGTGACGACGTAGTCGCCGACATAAAACCACGCCGGCGTACCCACCGGGCCGATGTCAACCCACGTGCAGGTAGCCGGTTCCACCGCGGTCAGCAACCCGGTGGGGCTAAATTCTACCGTCCCGTTCGTGAAGGGCGGCTGGCTCGGAGCGGGGCAGGAAGGAGCCTGGCAGGGTGGCAGCAACGTGTCCCCGAAAGCGTCCTGATTGTAATTGGGATCGACGGCCGCGTTATAGGTAACCACATGCGTAATATCCTTCGTCGTGCCCCCGGTGTACTCACCGGTGGCCTGCAACTGGATCGTCCCACCATTACCGGTGAGCGTGAAGAAACCGGACTGCGATCCCGGAGCTACGCCATTGACGAGGCTGGCGCCGAGCGTAATCGACTTCAAATCGCTGGTCTGTCCTTTAAAGGCTCCGCAGCCCACTGTGCTCAGGGCCAGAAGGGCGCATCCCAGCGCCGCAACAATATGTTTGCATTTCACCGCAGGTTTCCTCCCAATGGGAACTCTCCTGCATCCTGACAGCAGCCGTCACCCCCGACAAGGTAACCAAAGTCATTGCCCCCAAAAGCCCACCCGGACGGCCTCTCCGTACCTCCCCAGGGGCATGTGCCTAATCCATAACGTCGCGTCGTTTGCGAGGTTTGGGTGGAGGGTTAACATTTTCAAATTTCAGGGAAATGGGTGCCGCAGGAAATAGGGTGCCGCGCACAATCGCGTTCTCTGCGACGGTGTGGGCCATCGGCAGGCACGCTTACCCCTTCGCCAATTCACGGTCAAACTTCTACAATCAATCAATGCCCGACCAAGCCCCCGACCCGACGCCTACTCAACCCACATCGCCTCCCGCCACGCCCCCCGCCTTCACACCAACTTCCGCGCCACCCTCCGAGCCTCCCACCGAGTTCCACATCGGCGACGAATTCGGCACCGCCAAGCGCAATCTCCCGCCCGCGGGCATCGTCCTGATCTGTATAGCGGCCGTCGCGGTTGTGGTGGCCATCATTGCCTTCCAGCAGCGTGCCAAGCCCCAGGGTAGCGGTTCCATCGACTTAGTCTCTGTCGTCGAGGTTCCCGGTCAGCCGACGGTTCTGGTCGCCATCACTCTAACTTTGCGCAACAACGCCAACACATCTCTCTGGATTCACACCCTGAAGGCGCAGCTCACCGCCGCCGACCGCCACACCTACGAAGACGAGGCCGCCTCCGCCGTCGATCTCGACCGCTACTTCCAGGCTTTTCCAGTTTTGAAAGAAAGCTCCGAGCCGCCACTCTCCCCCGAGATGAAACTCCTACTCGGAGCCACCCAGAGAGGAACCATCGTCTTCAGTTTCCCGGTAACAAAAGAAGCCTTCGATCAGCGGAAATCGCTCACCGTCACCATCCAGCCGTATGACCAGTCGCTGCCGGTGGTGCTGAAGTAGACGACCTCTAACCGCCGGATCGTGCGCGCTTTGGCTTGCCTAGGTTAGAGCGGGCCTCTTCGGGCTCGGCAAATCTCCGCTCTGGGCAGAGGCCCAACCTTCGGCAATCTTGGTTTGGATGTCTGCACGGTTCGTGGCTGTCGCATTACCCGTTCCTCGAACGTGCGCGGGCGATACTGCCGCCTCTTGGTTTGGCTGCCGGCACGCGTTTTTTTGGCCTGGTCCGAAACCTGGCCACTTTGGTCGCAGTCGGTCTCGACTGAGCCTCGGGATGAAGGGCAGTAATAACGGCCGCTGGATTCTTATCGATCACAGTGAGCAGCGTGCGGGCGGGCGCCTCAGGTGTGCGGCGCCCGCCTTCCCAGTGCTTGATCGCATCCAGACTAAAGCCGAAGGTCTGGGAAAAGCGGGATTGAGTCATGTTGAGTTTGTTGCGGATGCTCTTCACGTCCACTTCATTCGGCACATGCACCCTGAAACCCTTCCCTTCTCCTGAGAGGAACGCCTGCACTTCGTCCAGTCCAGTCATGAGTTCGTCGAATGCGCTTTTCATGATCTTCCTCTCGACCGTCCTTCTCCTGACGATTCAGTTTCAGTAGCTGTCAAAAATATTGTCGGCACGCTTCTTCAAGGCATTGCGCTCTGCCTTCGTCAAATTCGCCTTCTCGTTCTTCGGAAAAACTGTAATCAGAAAGATCGGGAACTTGTCGTTACGCCAGATATATACCACTCGCGCCCCGCCGCTTTTGCCCATGCCTGAACGCGCCACGCGAACCTTCCGAAATCCGCCCGTCCCCGCCATCACGTCGCCGCACTCAGGATTCTCCGCAACCATGGCCGCGATGTTGTCGCGCTGCGCCTCGCGGAACAACTTGCCGGCCAGGGCGATGTATGAGGGCGTCTCGACGACCGTCTGCCTGTTTGTCTTGTACTCCAATGGACACCTTAGGTCAAGTGAAATCGTATGCCATTGGACACCATAGCTGTGCGGGAATATCTCAGTGTCCCAATCTCACTCCCTCTCCAACAGCCGCCGCGCCTCCTCCAGCTCCTTCTTTCTCTCCCCGCTCACCTTGGGATACCCGAGCTTGAGCGCCTTTAACTCATCCACCAGAACCTGCGCCACCAGCAGCCGCGTAAACCATTTGTGATCTGCCGGAATCACATACCAGGGCGCGTGCTCGGTTGCCGTCGCCCGAATCGCCTCCTCAAACGCCCGCTGATAATCGTCCCAGAACGCCCTCTCTTTAATATCCGCCGCGGAAAACTTCCAGTTCTTTTCCGGAGTATCCAGCCGCTCCAGGAACCGCCGCTTCTGCTCTTTCTTTGAAAGGTGCAAAAAAAACTTCACCACCACGATTCCATTGTGCGTCACATAACGTTCAAAGTTATTGATGTCCTTATACCGCTCTTTCCAAATGTCCTTGGTCACGAGTTTCTTGGGCAGCTTCTCGTTGGCGAGCACCTCCGGATGCACCCGCACCACCAGCACTTCCTCGTAATACGACCGGTTGAAAATCCCGATCCGTCCCCGCGCCGGTGCATGCTGGCTCCCGCGCCACAAGTAACCATGACTCTGCTCTTCCGGCGTGGGCACTTTAAAGGACGTGACGTCTACACCCTGCGGATTCACTCCCGACATCACATGCTTGATCGTCCCATCTTTCCCAGCCGCGTCCATCGCCTGAAAAATCACCAGCATTCCCCACAAATCCTGCGCCGACAAAATGTCCTGGAGTTCGCTTAATTTCTCAACGCCATCGGCCAGAAGCTGTTTAGCTTCATCTTTCGTCTCCGAGTCGAGGCCGTGCGTGTCGCCGGGATCGTGATCTTTCAGCCGAAAATGCTTGCCGTTTTCCACGCGATACTTCTTCAACATCTTTTCAATTTTCATAAGGAAATTTTCTCAGGTCATGGGGCGAAAAGGAAACGAAGCGCCGACCAGAGGTGCCTTTCAGAGAGGTGCCTATCAGGAGCGCCTATCAAAGCAGTGGCCCTCTCTCACGACCGACGACCGACCGCCGGCGGCCAAGCTCACCTCTGATCCTGATAAACCGAACTGTCCGGCGTAGGCTCGTCATAATCGCGCCCGTACATATTCTTGTGAGCTATGGATTGCCCATTGGGCTCGGGAACGCGAATCACTCCGAGCGACGCCGCTTCCCCGATCGTGACCTCGCGTGTCAGCGGCTTTTCATTTTCCGGGCCCATGCCCTCGCTCCATATGTGTAGCATGTACCGCCCATAAGGAACGCCGGCAATCGTCACCTGACCATCCTCTTTCGCAATCGCGTACAGCGGCGTCGACACCGTAATGATGACCGCGCTCATCTCCGGATGAATATTGCAGAAAATATAACTGATTCCCGGCCGGTCAAAGCGCACCGTGCGCGTCGTGCCCGCTTCATATAAGCCCAAATCGAAGCGCTTCCCTTCAAACAGGGAAAACACGTTGTGAAAGAACGGATCGCGATTCGGAAACTCCACCAGCGACCCGGCCGGAACCACCAGCACGTGCGGCTCAAAACTTTTGTTCTTCTGTACCAGCCGCGCGTTCCCACTCTCGTTCGGCTTCGGAGGTTCAAGCTCAATCCCGCTTCCCGGAGCCGGCGTCAGCCACACCACGGTCGCGGGAATCGCCTCGTTCCTGGATTTTTTCTCGTTTGCCCGGGCTTTGCCGGATTTATTCTCACGCGCCTTCGCGGCTTGCACCGCCTCGACGCGCCCGTGCACGGTGGTCGTCTCGGCGCACACTCCCGCCGCGCACGCCGACAAAATCAATGCCACCGCCAGTTTCGCTCCGCGTATCATCTCTTCTTCAGAACCGCATCCCTAAAACAATACTCCCATCATTAAATTCAAATGCCCCGCGTTCCAGTTGGGATTGGTGATCGAATCGGTCGTAATGCGCCGGTACTCCGCCGAAAACAGCAAATCCGATCGCGGCCGGTAAATAAAGTTCGCGAATCCCGAATGATTCCGGGCTAACACCACTTCTCCATAGGAAAACGGATACCGGAAGTGCTCCAAATCCCGGGCCAACGGATTGTCCAGCCCAAACGCGGCGTTGAACTCCAGCTTCGTCGTCGCCCGATATTTGAACTGCGTCCATCCCCCAACCGTGTTCAGTCCAATTAGCTTCGTGTAGGGCTCCTCTGGATCGTTGCTGCTGAATAAGACGCTTTGCCCCAGGCCGCCATACAGACCGCCGAGCGCGCGCCCCCGATAGAATTTGCCGCTGACTGAAAACTTCGATCCGAGCGGCACTTCCAGATCGCTCATCACCGCCCAGGCGTCAACATTTCTGTCGTACCCATAATCCTGACGGCTGTAGTAGCCGCCCACACCGAGCCGCAATGGCTGCCCGGAAATGTCGCGCGTCCATGCCATGCGCGTTCCGTAAGCCGGCTGGCGCGAAGCCTCTCCCGGCCCCCCCTGCCGGTATGAGCCGAATCCCGGCACTTCTCCGCTGACCGGATCCAGAATCCCGCCTTGCAGCAACAAGCTCGACGACTCACCCACCGAAATCCTGTGTTCCACTCGGATCTGCGGTACCCAGCCCCACAGGTTCCCGGCATAAGAAAGAGCCGGCTCGGCCAGCGTGGCGAAAGACGTAGGTGAATTCGGCGAGAAGAAAATCGCATCCTGTCCAGCCACCACCGACGTATTCTCCCAATCCATCCGCATGGTGGCCGTGCGCAACCGCATCAGTCCCGAGTTGATTCCATTGGGCTCGACCGGAAATCCTCCCGCCAGGTCGAGCTGCAAATCCGCACGCGTGCGCGCGCCCGCCAGATGCGGCCCGAACACCTCAAACCCAACTTCGGACTGCCGCAGCGTGGCTCCAAAACTTCCGCCTGAATCACCCGGCTGCCGCCCATAGGCCAGCTCCGGCAAATCGATGTTGTCCACCACTCCCTGATTGCTGAACAGATTCATCAGCACGATGCCCGAAATTTTCAACCGGTATTTCGAGGCGCTTTCGACTTTCGTCTGATACTGATCGTTCACCTTGCCGGCCAGCAGGTCATATTCTTCATCCAGCGAAGCCGCCCGCTCGGATATCTTCTGCCCCTCCAAACCATTCGACTGCGAGCTTTGATCTTGAGAAGTTTGACCTTGGCCAGTTTGATCTTGAGCAGTTTGATCTTGCGGATTTTTATCTTGAACCCGGGCCGACGGCGAAGCCGTCAGCGAACTCGAAGCCGCGCGCACCACCGCCTCCAGGACTTCGGGCTTCCGCGTTTTCGACGCCGCCCGCAATTCGTCCAATTCCCGCCGCAACTGTCGCGTCTCGGCGTGCGACCGTTCCGAATCCGCCCGCATCTCCGCCACCGACGTCCGCAACTCCCGCACCTGGTCGCTCAATTCGCGCAATGCCTGGCTCAAGGAATCGGCTGAAGGCGCGCCCATGGACGAAGGGGAAGGCGAAAGCGGCGACCCGCTTTTTTGCGCCGCGGCCTTCGGACTCAAACCCGCCAACAACATCAGCCCGATGGCGATGCATACACTCTGCAATCCGATCCATCGACGCAAAAACGCGAACTCGCGCTCTTTGCTCATATACCCTCCTACGGGCACGACAATCTCTTCGCTTGCAAGGATTCCCAACAGAAATTACGGAGCCTACGCCTCATGTCTGGCCAGCACGTCTTCGGGCGCCGGACTCATCGGAAGATTGATGCGGAAAGTCGTTCCCGTGGCCGAAGTCCGCTCCATCGTCACCTCGCCGCCATGGTCCTGCACAATCTTCTGTACGACCGTCAGCCCCATGCCGGTCCCATTTTCTTTTCCGTAGCTGACAAACGGGGCAAACAACTTTTCCCGCACCGCGTCGGCCACTCCCGGGCCATTATCCTCGATGCGAATCTCCAGCTTCTCTCCCACCCGCCGCAACCCAACGTCGATCTTTCCCGTCTCGCCCGGAACCGCCTCGCACGCATTCAACAGCAGATTCAAAAGCGCCCGCTCCAGTTTCTTAAAATCGAACCATCCCTCGGTCAGGCCCTCGGTCGTAATGCGAACCCGCACGCGCTGAAATTCCGGATGCGCCTTCACCGTCTGCACCGCGCGCTCCACCGCCGAGCGCACATCGCCATACGAAGGCCGCAACGACTCCCGGGTTCGCGAAAACTCCAAAAGCGATTCGATCAGATCGGTCATCTGATTGACCGCCACTCGTATCTCTCCGTAAAGGTCCTCGCGCTGCGCCGGCGTCAGCTGACTCTCGCACAGAAATTCCGCGTTCGCTACCACCGCCGCCAGCGAATGCCGGAGATCGTGCGAAATCGAACTCGCCATCCGCCCAATCGTCGCCAGCCGCTCCGCATCCAGCAGCTCGCGCTGCGTCTTCTGCAAGTTGGTTCGCATCCGGTCGAACGTCCCGGTCACCTCGGCAACCTCGTCGCCGCCGCGTGCCGCCAGCGGAAACGCAAAATTTCCGTGCTCCAGCGCACGCACGCCCTGCACCAGATTCTCCAGCGGCCGCGTAAACGTCCGCGAGATCACAAACACCAGCAAGCTTCCAGCCAGGACCGCCCCGAGTCCGAGTCCCAGCAACAGTTCATTCAAGTTGCTCAAGAACGCGGTTGCCTGGTCAAAAGATTTCAGCACCCAAAGATCCAGCGGAGGCGCCCCTCCGATCGCTCCCGGCAACTCCACTGACGTCGCCAAAAAACGTTCTTCGCCCAGACGGATCTGGTCAGGCCCGCGCGTCTCCACCTCTCCGCCGCGCGGCGCCACGCGCAACAACTCCGCCTCCTGCGCCGGTTTCAGCGTGCTCCGTACGATCGCGTCGCCATAGCGAAACGCCACTTCGCTCGCCGAGATCCGGCTCAGCTCGCGCGCGAACCGGTCGTCGATCTCATAGCCCAGCACCAGATACCCCAGCACCTGATGCTCGCTCTTCGGTCCAAAATAAATGTCCTGCAAAAAAACTTCATACAGATGCCCTTCCACGCACCACCAATGGCGAGTCTCTTCCTGAGTAACCACCTGCGAGAAAAATTCCTGCCCCTCCCGCGCCGTAATCTCCTGCGACGTTGTCTGTAGCGCCATCACCCTTCCCGACGCATCCGCCAGCAGCAACAATTCGCTCCCGCCCAGCCGCCACAATTCTCTCGACGCATCCTGAATGGTCGCCGCATCGCGCGTCGTCATCATGGCGCGCACGTTCGGCAAGTCGGCGAGGAGCGCCGCCGAGCGCTCCAGCATCTCTTCTCTTTGCGCCTGGAAGTTATGAAACGCGGAAACGGAATTTTGCAGGTCCCGCTGGATCCCCACCCGCACCTGTTGGCGCACGGTGTACTGCACCACCAGCAGCGTGGCGATCGTCAAGGTCGCCGAGACCGCCACCATCGAAAGCAAAAATTTAGTTCGGAGCCGAATGCCATTCATGAAAAAGCTACGAGTTTCGAGCCGCGAGCAACAAACAGATCAAGTTCACGCGAACCCACTCCCAACCAAGGTTCCAATTAAACCCCACAACCATATATCGCTAATCCTGATGCCAACCCGTCAGATCGCTCGAGGCTCGGAACTCGTAACTCGCGGCTCGCCTACGGCACAAACTTATATCCCGCGCTATGCACCGTCCGAAAATGCAGCGGATTCGCCGGATCGTTCTCCAGCTTCTGCCGCAGCCGCAGAATGTGATTATCCACCGTGCGCGTGCTCGGATAATTCCTATATCCCCAAACCTGATTCAGCAATTCCTCGCGCGTCAGCACCCGCTCCGCATTCTGGATCATGAACTTCAGCACCTTGAATTCCTGCGACGTCATCGGCACCACTTCCCCATCGCGACGCAGCTCCATCTTTGTGAAGTCCACCTTCACGTCCGCAAAGGTGAATGTCTGGGCCACTGGAACCGGCGCCGCCCGCCGCCGCATCGCCGTCCGCACCCGCGCCAAAAGCTCTCGCGGACTGAACGGCTTCGTCACATAATCGTGCGCCCCCAGTTCCAGCAGCAGCACCTTGTCCATCACTTCCGTGCGCGCGCTCAAAATAATGATGGGCAGCGTCGGAGCCGCCTGGCTGATCTCCCGGCAAATATCCTGTCCCGGCGTCCCCGGCAGACTCAGGTCCAGCACCAGCACCGCTGGCGGCGCTGCCCGGAATTTCTCCAGGCCGTCCGTCCCATTTCCCGCCACCTCAACCACGAATCCTTCCGCCTCAAACAACCGCAGCAGGGCTTTTTGCACCGCCCGGTCATCCTCAATCACCAGAATTCTCTCCCCCGTCGCCTGAGGCTGTTCCATGGTCGCCCCTTGTCCCGCACTCTTCAGCATCGCTCACTCCTGCCCATGCCCCAAACCGGCATGAATGATACCGCTAAACTCTAGCCTGATTTGAGCTTAATGCCACGGTTTGGAATAGAAAGTGACAGGGATTTTACAATTTAGAGACAAATGTAAAATCTGGGAAAAGAGGAAGAAAGAACCTAAAGGCCGCGCAAAATGTTTCGCCCACCATGTATCCATTCGCAGAAACGGCGTCATGGTAGAGACGCGGCCATGGTAGAGACTGGGCCCGCCCCGCCTCGGAAGCGCCTGAAACAATCCTGGAAAGAAGAACTGTACCCCGCCCTAGTACGTAAACGACTCCAACTCCGCCAGTCCCGTCGGACCATACACAAATCCACTGCGCGCGCTCGGTTGCAGCGCAAACATGGCGTTGGTGGAGATTGGAAAACTAAACCCGTTCAACGATTCCACTAAATTCCCCTTCGTGTCATAGACCTGAATACTGCTTCCCGCCCCGGTGCTTGAGAACGGCTGCGCGATCAGGAAAAGCTTGTTCACCGCGTCGTATTCCACGTTCTCGCCGCTCTGGAGCTGGCCCGGCGACCCGGGCAATGTCACCGGAAACCCGGATTGCTTCTTGAGGTCATAAAATTCCACGCGCGCATCGAGTTCCGTCGTAGTCACCGCGATCCCATCCTCGGAGTCCACCGCAATTCCGTTCACCGTCCCCTGGTGATACGGAGGCGGGCCTAGTATCCCGGTAAACTGCGTCACCTTCCCGGTCGTCAAATCGACCAGCGCAATCTGCGGCGCCGGACCGCCCACTTCTCCCGACGATGACGCCACCACCGCCTGATTCGTCGCCGTGTCGTAGCCCATCACCGGCCCGTTACTGAAGAAAAATGTTGGGTCCGTCAAAATGATCTGTGCCCCAAATTTTTTCGTCGACACGTTGGTCCCAAACACAAACGTGTCGTCGTTCCCGCCATTCTCGAAGGCCAGCACGGCATTCGTAAACGTGCCTCCGGCGCCCTGGTTCTGGCTCACGCCCAAAATCAGGTCATCGCTTCCGAGCGGCGCCTTCCACTTACCCGTGAACTTGTTGGCGCTCATCGGATTGATCTCGTCATAAATCCGCTTCACTACGTAGATACCCTGGACATGCTCCCGCTCCACCAGTCCCACGCTATTGCCCACGATTCCGAGCGTGACAAAATCGTCCTTCGTCTGAATTTTTTTTACGACTGTTAGGATCTCGCCCGTCGCCTGATCGAAAGTCTCGACCGCCGCCAGTACCTTTCCTTTGACACCAATATCCTGCGCTTCGGTCAGCACGCCTTCGGCGCCGTTCTGGTCGATGTCAAATCCAAAAATCTGTCCGCCGTACATGCTCTGCACGATCGTCGTTCCCGGACCAATTTCTCTGCCCGCCTTCGCCGCCGTCGGCGTCCCTAGCCGCAATGCGCACAAAGCAACCGTGATGACGGCTGCCGCCAGAAAAATTTCTTTTGTTTTCACGAAGTGGCCTTCCTTAACCTTGCTCTGATTCCGCTATCGAAGTTGCCGGGACCTGCGTGGCCCCAAAGAATAGCGAGGCCCGGCGAGGTAAATGTCACTTTATTGTCAGAAAATTGTAAACAGTTTGTACCCGCGGCTCCGGGCGCACAGGAGTGCGCATGCCGTTCGAAGACTCAGACGTTCTCGGCTACCGATGCTGCCCGAGAGCACGGTTCCGAGTTGCTCTAAACGAGGGATTCACTCCTCTCGCAGCGCCTTATTTGGGTCAACCGCAGCCGCTCGGTTTGCGGGAATCCACGATGATGCGGTCGCGATCGCGAAAAAGAACAGCATCATAGCCACAAATGTGAGCGGATCGGTGGGCTTCACGCCGACCAGCATTCTCGTCATCAGTCGTGTGAGCATCAGTGCCGCAATCACGCCGATCACGATTCCGGCTCCGGTCAAACCAAGGCCCTGCCCAACGATGAGACGGAAGATATTCTCGCGTCCCGCGCCGAGGGCCATGCGCACGCCGATCTCGGGGGTGCGTTGCCGCACGGCAGTTGAAAGCACGCCGTAAAGTCCCACCGCGGCGAGCGCGGCGGCTATCACTGCGAAGACGCCAATCAGCAGCAGCGAAAAGGTCGTCTGTGCCTGAGCATGGTCCACCAGTTCGTCCACCGGTTGCAGGTCGGTGATCAGCAGCCGCGGGCTCACATCTTTAATGGCCGCGCGCACCTGGCTCGCGTAACCCGCCGGATCCCCGGCTACGCGCAGCGTCCACGAGTTCACTCCGCCCGGTCCCCCGTATCCGTCAGTAAAGTAAACTTGCTCCCGTCCGGGCGCCGCCAGCGACGTCTGCCGCACGTGCGCGACCACGCCGATAATCTCCATCCACTCCGGCTCCGGCGTCTTCAGCCGGATGAGTATCCGCTGGCCCACCGCTGACTCTTCCGGAAAAGCTTTCCGGGCCAGCGCGTCGTCGATCATGATGAGTCGGCGATCGGGCAAGTTATCGGCATCGGTAAAGGTGCGTCCGGCCAGCACCGCCGTTTTCACGGTCTCGAAATATCCGGGCGTAACGATCTGGAAATCCGCTGCCTGAAACTTGCTCGGATCGGCAAGAGCATCTCCCTTCCCCCACCGAATCGGACTATAGCCACCGGCCAGCGGAAACGGAAACGAGCCGGCGGCGTTCCGCACTCCCGGAATCGCCTCCAGCCGGTCCTTCACCTGGCGGACGAAAGCGGCGTTGGCCTCGGGCGTGGTAGCGCCGTTGTTGCCATTGAGGACAAAGGTGAGCAGACCGCGCGAGTCGAATCCCGGATCGATGCGTTCCAATTGCAGGAAGCTGCGGAACATCAGCCCCGAGCCCACCAGCAGGACGAACGAAAGCGCGACCTCGGCGGTGACGACGATGTTGCGCGTGATGCTGCCCGTCCCGAGTCCGGTGTTGCGACCGATGCCGCGCAGCACGTTCATCAGCCGCGGACGCGAAGCGCGCAGCGCCGGAGTCACCCCGAAAAGAATCGCCGCCGCCAGTCCCGCGAGCGCCGTGAAGGCGAGCACCGAGGTGTCGATCGTGATGGTGTCGAGACGCGGCAAGTCGGCAGGCGCGAGTGAGCGCAGCTCCTTAATTCCCGCCCACGCCAGCGCGAGTCCGCCAAGCGTGCCCAAGGTTGCAAGCCAAACCGCTTCCGCCAGGATCGGCGACATCAGTCCCCAGCGATTGGCTCCAAGCGCAGCCCGGACTGCCAGCTCGCGATTGCGCAGCGAAGCGCGGACCAGCAGAAGATTCGCGACGTTGGCGCACGCCACCAGCAGTAGAAAAATCACCGAGCCCATGAGCGCGAGCAGCGCGGGACGGGCCTCGGCAACCATGTGCTGGCGCATGGGCTCGACCCGCAGGTGGTAGTCGGCGGTCCCCATGATAGGAAACTGGGCGCGTTCCGTGGCAGCCACTTCCTCCGCTTCGGCCTGTGCCCGCTCGGGCGTGACGCCGGGCCGGAGCCTGCCCACCGCGTGGATGGAAACGTTATTGCGCTGCTCGGCGTCGTAACCGAGACGGTTCGCGATCCAGATATCGGGCGCGGCAAGCACCTGAGCCTCCGGCGGAAAATACAATTGGAAGTGCGGCTGGAGCACGCCGACGATGATCGGCGCCGGCCCTTGTGCTCCGGCGACCGACATGGAATGTCCGAGCACGGAAAGATTTCCGCCGTACCGGCGATGGAAATATTCATAGCTCAGAATGGCCGACACCGGCAGCCGCGGCTGTGCCGGCCCCTGCTGCTGCGCGCCCGGCGGCGGGGCGGGCGGGTTGGGAACGGCGTCGTCATCGTTGAAGTCGCGCCCGTAAGCGACTCCTCCGCCGATCAGCCGGAAGAAGTTGGTGGTTACGACCGCGGCATTGGTCTGCTCCGCGGTGCCGTCCTCGCCTTGCAGCGTGAGCGGAAAAGTAAAGACGCCGGCCAGGTCGTCGAAAACCGACTTCGTGCCTTCGCGCAGATCGATGAAGTCGGCGTTCGAAAGCGGAAAATCGCGAACATTACGCTTCCGCATGTCGCTGCACACCACCACCAGGCGGTCGGGATCGCGGTACGGCAGCGGCCGCAACAGCACGGCATTCGTCACGCTGAAGATGGCGGTACTGGCCCCCACGCCGAGCGCTATGGTGAGCGCCGCCGTCAAGGCAAACACCGGGCTCTTGCGCAACGCGCGCGCTGCCACCATCAGATCGCGGAAATTCATCCCTGGCCTCCGGAAAACGTTCTACTGCTCGATGTCTGTAAAGTTAGTACAAGAAGATGTTCCGAGGCAATTCCGGTGAAGAGCTCTATGAATCGTGCTCGGGATCGTGGTTGGCCGTTCCCGGAATTTCGGCTGTTAGGAAGTTATCCGCAAAAGAGACGGAATAAAAGGTTATTTCCCGTCTAACATGAATCGGCATTTATGGGATTAGCCCCGTCCATGCTAGACTGCCCTCACGTTTTCAGCCGACGTCATACTCAACCAATCGCATGGCTCTCACCCGTCCCGTACATTGCAGACCTGTACATTGCAAGTTTGAGGTCACGCCTTCCGGCAAACTCTGGCGGATACTCCTCATCCTGATCGCAGCCGGCGCCCTCGCCCTCCTCTGCGCCTGCGGCGCGCAAAACTCGATCGCCCCCGCCATCACTGTGACCTTCACTCCCGGCTTTACTCCTCCCACCGCTATGACCGTCAGCGAGCAGTGCGGAGTCGCCGCCACCGTGACCAACGACTCCAAAAATCAAGGCGTCACCTGGAAAGCCACCTGCGGCAGCGCCTCATGCGGAACCTTCACTCCCACCGCCGCCTCCGCCAGCGCGGAGCCCATCACCTACACCTCCCCAGCGGTCGCACCCACCGGAGGCACTGTCACTCTCATCGCAACTTCAGTGACCGACCCCACTAAAAACGCAACTTCGGCAGCCATCCCAATCGGTCAGAACTCGGCGGGATGCACGGTCCCGTGACCCTGTCTCACTCATCCTTCTCTCCGCCCTGAGCCCCTCACAAGCCGAGCCATAAGATACGATAACTAGAACATAATCAATAGTTTACCGAATTGTTCCATTGACAGACCCTGCCATTGCCTTTATCCACGCCCAGCGATGCCAAACCACAGAATTATCCCTCCAACTCCGATCACAAAAATGACCAGGACTAGAATCCACACCAGCATGGAAGAACTCCACACCCAATCCTATTTCTGTAGGGATTTCTGGCAATCGTGACCTTCAAATGCTGCCCGCAATCTCAGCAGCACATCATCGGTTCTTTCACCTGGTTTCGGCGTTTCTCGAAACTCACGACTGCAAAAGCTACACCGTGCGGAGATCGGCTCGCCTTGCTCAATGGTGCGGAATTGGAGAAACCGGGAATGTCCTTTCACTATCCGAGGCCCGCACCAGTGAGTTTTGACAGCACGGGGCGACTTTCCCGTTCGCGCATGATATGCGACGCCCTGCATTCTCTACCATCGGTAGAAGGCCGTAGACGTGGATGAAGGCTATCCCTCAGCTCAAAACGCTTCTGGAAGAAGATTTTAAAAGACCGAAGGGAGGCGGATATTTGCTCACTCTCGGCCAGCGTTCGACCAGGGTCTTGAGCCCCATAAATACAACTTTGCCATCCAAACGGGTGTAAAATGTGTTTAGTTCTTTGCTGGCAGTCCACAACCAGTGGGGGCGTCCCGGATTCGACGGAGATGCTTGCGGCCAGGAGGCATGCCGGGGTGTATGCACCCGTAATCGTGTACAAAATGATAATTGCCAATCAACAGATGGCATACGCAGCCTAATTAGTTAGGCAGCCGCTCTCCACCGCTTCGCCCTTGGGCGGTGAGCGAGCGTCACACAGAGGGCTGCTCTTCCCGTCTACGTCTGGGGCGGGAGGCTAAGATCTCAGGCTAGCGACGACGGTTTCTTGTCCGTTCTGAGCAGCCGTCGCGAACGTCTTGGGGTAATGCCCAAGGCATGAACTGGAATAAGCATGTAGTCTCCTGACCAGTAACATTTTCGGACGCGGGTTCGACTCCCGCCGCCTCCACCACTATAAACTATTGATAATACAATAGTTATAAAAAGATAGAAAAAATCGTACAATAAACGTACAATGGATTCGGCAAAGGTGCTGATTCCATGCTCTCTGTCTACTCCCGCCACTATCCCCCCTGCTCTTCCGACGACATCAACTACAAACGTTGCCGGTGCCCAAAGTGGATCAATGGCATTCTCGGATCGGATGGCCCCTTCATCCGTCGCAGCGCCAAGACCCGCAGTTGGGAAAAGGCTGAGGATTTCAAGCGCAAACTGGAAGAGGAATATGAGGCGAAGCAGCAAGGACTTGAAGAGGCCTCTCGGCCGAAGCCGGCTCTCGTAACCGTCAAAGAGGCCGTGTCACGTTTTCTGAACAGCAAGCGCAACGAGAATCTGGCCGACTCGACTCTCGATAAGCTGACAACGATCTTCGAGAAGCAGTTCCTGGCATGGGCCACTTCCTACGGATTCGTACACATCACTGAGATCACCACTGCCGACCTGGAAGGCTTTCGCGACACTTGGACCGATGGCCCCCTCGCGAAGAAGAAGAAACAGGAGCGGTTGATCGGCTTCCTTTACTACTGCCTGCGACTCGGCTGGATCAAATCCAATCCCGCTGTTCTGCTGGGTCGAATCAGAGCAGATGGTCCTCCGACGGATTATTTCCCTGCGCCCGAGTTCGACAAGATCATGGACGCAACCTACATCTATCAACCCAAAGGCTGGGTGGAATGCCGGAACCAAGCAACACGGCTGCGGATTCTGACGTTGCTAATGCGCTGGAGTGGATTGGCGATCAGGGACGCCGTCACCCTGGAACGGCGCCGGCTAAATGAACATGGCGAATTATTCCTGTATCGCGCAAAAACCGGCAGTCCTGTTTACGTTCCGCTGCCTCCGGATGTGGCGGAGGCATTGAGAAATATTCCGCCAGGCCCCAGTCCCAATCCGCGATATTTCTTCTGGTCTGGCAACGGCTCCCCGAAATCGGTAGTTGGTAATTGGCAGCGCAGTTTCCGACGCCTCTTCAAGATCGCAGACTTGCGCAGCGACGACGGATCGTCCAAACGTTGCCATCCGCACATGTTTCGGGACACATTCGCGGTCGAGATGCTCCTTGCCGGAGTCCCACTGGAACAGGTCTCAATGTTGCTTGGTCACAAAAGCGTGAAGATCACAGAGAAGCACTACGCGCCATGGGTCAAGGCGCGGCAGGAACAGCTCGCCGCCAACGTCCGAAAGTCTTGGACTGTACTTGATGCGGGCAACCAAACGGGGAAACGCAAATCGCCGAAGCGCGCGAAAAGCGCCTAACGGGACTGCTCCCGTCTTCTGCCGGGTAGTTTATCTCTAGCTTGCTCTGCGTAGCTTTCGATGAACACGGTGAAGGACCGTCTCAGGCACTCGGAGCGTCCGGTATCCGCGCTTGTGCAACTTTTCTTCTGTGCTCCAGTGAATCACGCCTGGTTCCCTTTCAAATATTCTGCGAACGGTCTTCTCGCTGAGTGCCCAGAGCTCGGCGATCTCGATGATCGAGTAGTGCCTTTCGCGAGCTAGTTCAATCGCCGGCCCAGCCGAAGGGCCGGAAACCGTGTGTAGGGCGTGGGAGGACTCGGCTGGTTTTCGAGCAAATTCAGACATGGTATGACTCCAACCATTGCTGCGCTGTTTACCAACTTGATTCCGACCGCTTTGATTGTCCAATGAATTCTCGGGCGACAGCTATTCCCAATGGGAATAGCCGGGTCAGAAATCGAGTAATGCGCCGCTCGGACGTCGCCATTATTGATTGGCTGCCGCACGGTGACATAATCTACATCCCATGAGAACTACCGAGTGACTTTCGGCAGTGAGGAACAAAATATGAAGCTCTATTTCCTGACTCGTTCGTCGCGCCCCGCAATTCAAGACGGGCAAATGAAAACCGTTCTGCTTTGCCTTGAACCAACGGGGACTAAGAAGACCCTCGACCAACTTGTAAAGGAGTGCCTCAGCCGAAACTACGCGATGACATTCAAGCAGGTTCACGAAGGAGACGATCTGCTGAAATTCACAGCTGATTCCATCTTGTACCACTTAGACCGGATGGGCTCCCTCATTGGCACAGATGAAGGTACATAAGCGACGCCACATGGCCCGTGCGGCGACGACTCTTCGCTTGTCAGCGGCGCGCGGGACCGCTCGCCTTCTTGATGCTGACAACTCGGGACGATGGCGACAATTCAATTGGCTTTGGTGGGCGGCGCTGGTAAGCATATCTGCGGAGGAAAGACCGGGCGAACTCGTTTGTCAATCGGGAGTCGTCATCTTTTCGCATAATCACAGACGTTTGGAAGCACAATGACTCATCAGAAAGAGGCTTTACCACCACACCTTCCGCGCGACAGCCGAGGGCCGCAGGTTCGGTGAGGATGGCCACGCCGACGTGCTCAGATACCAAGTGAATCGCCTCTTGTGGCGTAAAAATGTCGTGTGCGCGCTTCGGAGCAATTCCCTCGCGTCGTGCCGCATTCATGATTGCGTCATGAACGACTGGATGAACTCGGCGCGCGAACAGAATCCATTCATCTTTTGCCAGATCTTGGAGCGCGAGGTGCTCTTTTTGGGTGGAGGCGTGGCCCTCTGGAAGAGCGGCATAGAGCGGCGCCAGCACGAATGGCGAGGTTTCAATCTGAGAGTCATCCGGCGGTGCCGTCACCAGTGCCAAATTTAATTCGCCTGCTAGAACACTCCGGACCAACTCGATTGAAAATTGACTGATAAGTCGAATGGCGAGCTTGGGGTACAGCGGGAGACGAACTGCAAGAAGGTCCGAAATCCAAGCTTGATCGGCTTCATGCGAGTGCCCGATCGTTAGAACATTTTCTGCTCCGTCATGGGCGGTACGTGCGAGATGAAAAGCCCGTTCCATATGCAAGACGGAAGAACGAGCCTCCGCGACGAAGACACGCCCAGCGTCGGTAAGCTCCACACGGACAACCCGTCGATTATCACGAGTGAACAGGCGAAATCTGAGCTGTTTTTCGATCTCGGTGATCTGTCTGCTGAGCGCAGATTGGGTAAGGTTCAATCTGAGGGCCGCCTTGGTAAAGTGTAGCTCTTCGCCCAAGGCAATCACTGCGTGCAAGTGGCGTACTTCGACGTTGGGAAACACTGCTCCAACCCCCGCCCAAGAGTTCGGTGAGACCAGTAATTTCGTCCTGCCATTTGTGTAAAGCGACGAGTGGTTATGAGCTTGGAACCCGGCCGTCTCGGTAAAGTTTCTTGATGGGCTAGAAAAAGTTTTGATACCTTGCATTTGAAAGCCGCTCTAGACTGGGGTTCTCGGGCAATCCTTACGACTAGAGCGGGCCATTGGACCTGCGGATGCGCCTTCCTCCTTCCATTCGGCATTGGGGTCTTCCGAGTCCAGGTGGGTCGGCGTAAAATGGCGTAATGACTCAGATTTTGAGTGGTACCGGCCTCATCTGTAAGAACTGCTCACGTCCGATGCTGCTGCCAGAGCCCAAGACGCCGGGCGTGACCTCCGCCCCGAGGAATTTCCTGTGCCGCGCCTGCGGCGGCGTCCACGAGTACGGCTCTGGTGATTACCAGTCTCTTGACCCGTTAGAAGCCCGCCGGCCCGAGAAAGCGCAGCACGTCGTCACCATCCAACTTCAATGTGGCAAAGACGGATGTGCCGGACTGCTCCGTATCCGAACGTTGATGGACTTCGACGCAGACTTGCACTCAGAAGTGCCAGGGATTTTGGCACGGTCGGTCGCCAACAATGTGCCCTGCGATAAGGGTCACCTGCTCAGCGGGCCATGTATTGGCGTTGGCTCTTTCGCCGCGGAATTCGACCAACAGTGGGAGCGGCAAGCCTAGTGAAATGGAAGAAGGGGAATTATGGCATCCAACCGAAAGTTAGTAAGTTTTCCGGGAGTCCTGACAGGACAAGGGCAGCTAGCGACCTGCATGGTGTCAGCGGTAGAGGTCACCTTGGGCGGCACGAGCGAATCTGCGTACATCGACCACTCGATCAGCAGTGTTTCCAAAATGCTTCCTGAAGGAGACTACGAGCTAGTCGCGAATGGTGTGAAGAGCAGGATTCGGCTCAAGAACGGGTCTTGGTTGTCAGCAGCTTAGCTCTCTCTGGGTCCGAAGAGATCCTGAGCACCCGGCAATTGGCGTTGTTCACGATCCTGATGGCCGGGATTGGACGGCTCGGTACGTTTGCAGGGCGCTCTTAATCGCACTTTCAATCCGCGCGCCACGTCGGCTGAACCCGAGGACCGAGATCATCTCGGTCATGATCTCATCGTCAGTGCGTAACTGACCGTCCGAAGCAAGCCATAAAATCAACTGAACGAGTTCATAAGGGCTGTACTGCGCAATCGAGGTCCGCATCGGAATCGCTGGCCGCCGCGCCCGTTCTTTCGCGGATGGGCTGACACCGTTGGTTTTCGATTTCTCAGGGCGTCCACTGCCGTCGTCTCCGGTTCTCATGAAGCCCGCATCAAGCTTGTCTGCGTAATTAAGAGCCGCCTGGAACGCCTGCATCGCACGGTTCACTTCCTCCTCCTTTCGCATGAACCAGTCGGTAGACCAGATGCGATGAAATCGCCACCCCAAGTTTTCCAGCTGTTGCTGACGGAGTCGGTCTCGATCCCGTGCCGTGTAACTAGAGTGGTAGGTCGCACCATCGCACTCGATGGCTAGCACGAAGCGACCGGGCTTGGAGGGATGTTGTGCAACCATGTCAATACGGAACTGCGATGCGCCGACCTGAGGGATTAGCTTGAGCCCCTGAGTGGTCAGGACGTCAAACACTTCTGTTTCGAAATCATTCAACGGGATGGTGGTTAGCTGTCCGTCGCCGAGTCTCTTGCCATTCGACGCTGCATATTGCAGGTAGTCGCGCAACAATTCCACACCACTGCCCGCGCGAACACGTGATAGATCAATATCGGCATGGCTGAATGACGACACGACCGTTAGCTTCTGGCGCGCACGGGTGACTGCTACGTTCAGCCTGCGGCGGCCGCCTTCTGACAGTAGCGGGCCGAACCTCAGCGGAAGGTTGCCGGCACGGTCTTTGGCATAGCCGATGCTGATGATGATCGCATCGCGCTCATCACCTTGCACGCGTTCCAGGTTCTTCACGAAGAACCTTTCCTGGGCGTTAGGATCGAAGAATGTCTCTACTTCGGGATGTTTTTCCAGTTCACGATCAAGCGCGGCCTGAATGCGATTCATGTGCTTAATTCCCATCGTGATCACACCGAGGGTTTGATCCGGGTGCTCGCGCGCGTGGTGGATTACCAGATCCACCACCTTTCTTACTTCGGTGGCCGCGCTTTCCTCTTGGCCGTCAATCTCGGCTTCTTGCTGCACCGTCTCGTGACTGATCACGGACGTTCCGCCTGGACCTGGGAAGGTGACGAGGCGTCCTTTGTAGATATAGTGGTTGGAGAAGTTGATTAGTGCTTCGTCGCGGCTACGGTAGTGCCAGTCGAGATAGCAGGACCGGACGAACGGGATCATCATATCCAGCAAGCTCTCGAATCCTTCTGCAGCTCCAGCTTCCTCGTCTGCGGCATACTCCTCTTCGTCGCTTGCGGCGAAGAATGTGGTGGGCGGTAGCTGCTTGTTGTCGCCTGCCACTACAACTTTCTTGCCACGCAAGAGAGCCGGGACGGCATCCTCCGGTAGCACCTGGCTGGCCTCGTCAAAGATGACGAAGTCGAAGTACTGCTTACCGCCATCGAGCAATTGACTCACCGAAAGCGGGCTGGCCATCCAGCAGGGACAGACTGCCGTCAAAACGTCTGCCGATTGGGCGAAAATCTTCCGCAAAGGGAGATGCCGTTTTACCTTGGCAGCCTCAGCTTTGATGAGGTGTTGCTGATCAGGGTGCGCGTTCATCGCTTCAACGGCTCGTAAGCCATGTGCTCGTCGGACGCGTTCTGATGCAATTGCGATTCGTTCTTCGTCTAAGTGTACGAACTCGTCCACAAATCGGTTGTGTGTCGTGCCCCTAAACCCTCGGATGTCAGGATCATCGAGGCTTGCAGCATCGATCGTCGAGGAGAGCCACGAATACAGAAACATTTGGGACCAGGCACGATTCTCAGATTTTTTCCCGCGAATCTCATTGACTAGGTTCGCCACTCCCGCAGCATCAAGTTGCTCTTCGATCTTCGTCAACTTTGGAATCTGTTGAGGTGTTGAGTCGTCAGCAGCGAGGTGCCTAATCAGGTCGCCCAACTGATCGATCGCAAATTGGTTAATGCGTTTTCCCGGAAGCATTGAGGCAATGGCCGAAGCATCCGAGAACAGGGAGTCAGTGTTCTGCTTGTGAGAAGCAAATTCCGGTACATAGCAAGGCAAAGAGCCATTCTCGGCCTGTCGTTTCCATGACACCGTCTGCTGCTGGATTTCCTTCAGATCGCTAAAAAGCGTCGCCGCCGGAGTCGGCCCTCCGGTTCGAAGCCCACGCACTACCTTTCGCGCACGACGGTACGCAGAACTCGTAAGCCAGGCCCATGCACCCGATAGACCACCCGATTGCCCCGGCTCAAGATCGTGGAGCAGGGAATCATGGTTCTGTCCGTAGATGTCACGGCTGTAAACTTCTAGCTTCCCCTGAACCCCGGCCACAAGATCCACGTTTTCTCTCGCACTCTCTACTGACGCTGGCCAACGCAGGCCAGAGTGTTGAACCACAGCGTGAAGTGAAGCCATGAATAGAGGGAATGTCTCCGTGTTCGCGCGAGAGACCAGATCAAGGGCGTGCCTGACAGCTTGACCGTCGGGGAGTTTGGCTCCAGTCCAAGGCGATGGATCACTCCTCAAGAAGAGTGATTCGAATCCAGCAGCCTCCGCCAGGAGATCGCAGATATGTTCTGCAATATCCGGCTTAAGCCGGTATAACTCCTCGCCGCGCCACCGGGAACTTGTCCTTGGCTGGTACCCGAGGCACAGAAGCTTGCCCTGCATCTGGTAGATGCTGAGTCCGGTCGGCTGTCGCTTTGAATGAAGGCGTTCGACATGTTCGTTCAATCGTGTGCGGCGGTCAACGAGTTGCTTGTGTACCTTGTCACAGTCAGATGGAACGGCATTGCGAACCTTCTCAAGCGCCTCTGCGACCTGCTGCATGACCTTTCTCGGCGAGAGGTCGGCCCCGTGGAGGTCAATGGCCAAGTGGCCGAGGCCTATATCTTTCAATCGCCGGAGCACGACTTCCAGAGCGGCGCGCTTTTCGGCAACAAAGAGAACACGGTGACCCGTTGCAGCCAAAGTTGCGACAAGGTTAGCAATCGTCTGACTTTTTCCAGTTCCAGGCGGTCCGTGTATGACGGCATTTTGCCCGGCGAGAACATTCGCAATCGCGCACTGTTGACTTGAGTCGGCGTCAAGCACGATGAACTCGTTGTCTGGAGACGTACGGTCGAGTTCTTTAGGGTCGAGGTCCTGTTGGGGTGCGCTGAGTGCGGTCCGAGCCTCGTTATCGCCCGCGATTGCCGCGACAATGTCGTGTGCCGCCAATTCGCTTGCACGCTCTTGAAGGTCCTTCACCATCGCCATTTTCTGAAAGGCGAAGTTGCCAAGGACTGCAGAAGACTTCACTTCAAAGCCTGGAACATCGTTGGCCAATCTGCGCAGCTCATCATAAAGAGGAGCTGTGTCAAACGCTTCATCTTCGTCGTCACCCCGCAGATGCGCAATTAGATCCTCGGAGTTCACCTTCACTCCAAACTGCGTGTCGAGTACGTGCAATAGAACAAGATTGACCTGCACTGCTCCAGCGCGGCTAATAGAAAAAGAATGCGAGCCTTTGGTTTCGAGAGCGACCGGAAATAAGAGAAGGGCAGCATCCGCGGGTCGGCCGCCATCGCTTGCATCCCAGGTGGCCATGCCGAGCGACACGAACAGGGTCTGCAGGCCTTTTTCTTCCGCATTCGCCTGTGCTCGCCGTGCGATGTCGCGGACTACATTCGTGACTGACTCATCCTTTCCATTCGGCAGCAACTTTCCGAGGGGCACTGGCTCGATACCACGTAATAACGTGGCCATCCCTGACGAGTCTGCAAATGACAGGTCCAGCGTGCCTGTCTTTAGCGGGCGGTAGTACAGAAGATTGTTACGACGAGAAAGATCGATGAGCTTGCGAATCCAACTTTGCCGGGCTTTGTCTACAGCTTCGCGCCGTGCGGTGGAAACCGCGGCGGTCGGCGTGCCCGTTGCATTCGATCCTCTCGGAGCGGCTGTGCTTGACATTAGCTCTTGAACGGGGGAGAGCAAATTATACCGAGAGTCGCGCAGGATTCTCGCTGATTTTCATTGATAGAACGATGGAACTGCATCGTGGGCAAATTTCCGAACCGCGTTTACACGATTCGCCTAACCCGATCCTGAGTTATCGGCAGGAATCAAAAGGAAGAGAAGCAAGTTCACCAGGTTCGGACCCAAACTGATAAGATCCAGGTCCGCCAGCGGCTTGGCGACACTTGTGTCGGTTCCGGGATTATCCTGCTTCTGAGCGTCCAGCAAGGCTCCGTTCAAGTACGTTCCGCATGAACTGCCAAGATCGGTGATGAAGTAAACCGCCTGAGAGTCGATCCGATCTTGAGTGATCTTGAAGTGTCGCCGTGACACTTCGCGGGGACGGAACGTCACACAATCGTTTATCGAGAAATCCAAGATCTTACCGACGGGTTCTTCGAATAGTGTCGCTTGTCTTCCGAAAACGGTCTCCGACGCGGAAAGCCGATAGATCCC
>JBAQJF010000161.1:0-1509 GCA_049300195.1 Terriglobales bacterium
TCGGTCTGGAGGCGCACTCCGAGATCGGGCGCAGTGCGGCCGGTGCGGGCGCGGCAGATAATCTCGTCGCCTTTGCGCAGAGCGATCGCGGCGCCGGTAGCGCCGGTTAGCGCTTGAGCCTTTTCCGCAATGATGCTGATGCCTGGTTCGAGGTCGAGTTCTCCAGGATTCGGATTGACGAACGGCGGGCGCACACCGGTTGTTCCGTGGTGACGAACTCGCAGATGATGGCGCGCCGCGAAGGCTGAAGTTGAGAAAGCGGGCTCGGCGGAAAATTCATTTTCGACTTCTGCGCCTTGGGGCACGGTGTGGAGAAGAGACCGTACCAGCCGGTCAAGCTCCGCATCGGCGATGAGGTGGGCGCTTTGCTGCCCTCGCATCGATCCGCCGAGCACGCGCGAAAGACTGAGCACCGCCAGACTGCCGCAGGCGAGACAGCGCGTGGTGTTGTTTGCGCTGATCAATTCACACTGCACGCAAAACGTTGCCGTCGGAAGCGACAAAAAGTTTACGTCAACTGCTCGGAGCGTACCCTGCATGTGAGTGATTCCTTCGGACCGATCGAAGAAACATGAGGGTAATCGTTCGCACGCTCGCGAAAAAGTGACGGCGCTGGTTCCGGTTGTGGATAAAACAGCTTCTAGCTCCTAGCGACTACGATTTTGCTCGCTAAGAGCTAAAAGCTAGTAGCTGCTCGTTATAATCTGCGCATGTCGTTTCTGCGTTTTCTCATGCTCCTTGCGCTAGTCGTCTGGGTCGGCGGAATTATTTTTCTCGCGTTCGTTGAGGCGCCAACGGTATTCGCTCCCGGGCTTCTCCCGACGCGGCACATGGCCGGCTCCATTATTGGGCGCTCAGTCGATTTATTACATGACATGGCAATTGTCTCCGGTTTCGTTTTTCTGATCGCCTCCATGCTGTATTGCCGGATGACGGTGGGCAACGCGCGCCCGCTTTCGTTACGGCATTTGCTGATCGTGCTGATGCTCGTGTTGACGATGATCTCGCGGTTCGCCATCTCGCCGAAGATGCACGCGCTTCGAACACAAGCTGGAGTGATCGACAACCTCGCCCTAAACGACCCGGTACGCGCCGAGTTCGACCGGTTGCATGTCTGGTCGGAGGATTTTGAGTCAGCCATACTGCTGCTGGGACTCGTCGCGATCTTCCGCACGGCGCAAGAGCTGCATTGATCCAAAGAGCCTCACCACGGAGTCACAGAGACACGGAGAATAACCTTGGAAGAATTTCCTCCGTGGCTCCGTGCCTCCGTGGTGGATTTTTGCGAATGATTTACTCTTATTCGTCTGGTTTTGATTTTACTGAGAGCCGATAGCTGAAAGCTGAAAGCGGTTTTATGAAAACTGGCATCATCGGCCTGCCGCAGGTGGGCAAGACATCGCTGTTTGGAATTCTTACGAAACTGCATCTCTCCGAGCAGGCGTTCGCGAATCCGCGTGAAGCGCACATTGGAGTCGCGAAGGTTCCCGACGACCGTCTCGACAAACT
>JBAQJF010000162.1:0-2260 GCA_049300195.1 Terriglobales bacterium
CCATTCTTCAACATCTGGAAGATTTGGAAGACATCTACGTCGCCGAGAAGCGTCTGGCGGACATTCGCTCGGGGCGCACTAAGACCATCCCCCTCGAAAAAGTGATGCGCCGCTATGGCCTGACAACACCAAAGACCCTTCACAAAGATAATAGAAGATCAAAATAAATCCGCGTGCACCCGCGCAAATCCGCGGAGAAGAATTTCAGAACGTCCCTGCCTTCGGCTTCTCCGGGTCAGCATAATCATAAAACCCGCGCCCCGACTTCCGCCCATACCACCCAGCCATCACCAGCCGCTTCAACAGCGGAGGAGACGCAAAACGCCGCTCCTTAAATTCGTCATACATCACATGCGTAATGTAGTAAGTAGTATCGAGCCCGACAAAATCCAGCAAGGTAAAAGGCCCCATCGGATACCCGCACCCCAGCTTCATCGCATTATCAATATCTTCAATCGACCCGACGCCCTCTTCATACGCGCGAATCGCATCGAGCAAATAAGGCACCAGCAGCCGATTCACGATGAACCCGGTCTTGTCCGAAGTCCGCACCGGAACCTTGCCCAGTTTCTTTCCAAACTCATAAGCGGACTGATACACATCGTCGGCGGTCGCGATCGTCTTCACCACCTCAACCAGCTTCATCAGCGGCACGGGATTAAAAAAGTGCAATCCGATAAACCGCTCCGGCCGCTTGGTCGCCGCCATCAACTCGGTCACCGAAATCGACGAAGTGTTAGTAGCAAAAATCGCCTCCCGCCTCACGATCCCATCGAGCGAGTCATACATATCGCGCTTCTGCTGGACGTTCTCGATGATGGCCTCGATCACAATGTCGCAGTCGTGCAGATCCTGGCGGTTCGTCGTCCCCTTGAGACGCGCGCGGATCGCGTCTTTTTGTTGCGCCGTGATGCCGCCCTTCTCGACCGGGCGCTCGGCAAACTTCGCCAGCGACTTCTCAATCCCGGCAAAGCCCTTGTCGAGATACTTCTGATCGAGTTCGAGCACGGTAACCTCGAAACCAGCGGTCGCGCAGACTTGCGCGATGCCGGAACCCATTAAGCCACAACCTAGAACGCCAACTTTTTTGATTTCCATTTACGCCTCTCGCTTAGTTCTCAATCGGATCCTCAATCTAAATGGCCTCACAAGGCCGTTCCACGCAAAAGAAGATCATACCGCCGGATTATTTTTCCTGTTTGACCACGTCAACCTAATCGCTACAATCGATGCTAGGGAACAGCCCACATGACGATTGACCTAAAGCCCGAACAGCAGCGTGTGATCGACTTGGCAGTCCAGTCTGGCGCCTATATGGATCCCGGTGAAGTCCTGGATCAGGCTTTCGAAATCATCCGCGAGCAACTTGATCTCGAAGACTGGATGCTAGGGCAACGCGAGGAAGTGGCCGCCCACATCGCGGCCGGCTTTGAGCAATCCGAGCGCGGCGAACTGATCGACGGCGACGCGGCAGTAGAACTATTGCGTCGCCGACGCGCCGAGCGGCTCAATCCGCAGAAATAGTCACGGAGTTAGTGACAGAGGCAGTAAAAAAGACGAGCGCGCCATTTCAATTAACGCCGCGGGCCGCCGAAGACCTTGATGCCTTGTGGTGGTTCATCGCAGAAGACAACCAGAATGCCGCCGAAAGCGTCGAGCAAGAGATTCTCGCCGCTTGCCGACGTCTAGCGAAACATCCCCGCATGGGAATCAAGCGGCACGACATCACCACGCTGCCAGTGCGATTCTGGACCATCACCAAGTTCCCCAATTATGTGATCGTCTACCGCCCAGAAACCGTCCCCTTGCAAGTGGTCGCCATCCTGCATGGGAAGCGCGACCTGAAAGAAGTCCTGGAGAAGCGCTCGTGAAGAGTAAGAAAGCGTCTGCTCTCGACATCTCAAAATAAAACTGTCGTCTCCCACTCGCCGACGACCGGGAGCGTCACAATTTCTTAAACAGGTCCACCCTGACTTGCTGCCACGGGATAACACCGGAAGGGTTCTGCTCATGCCGCGCGATGCGGTAATCAAGCTCCGCCCGTTGCGCATCGGTCAGCGATACCATGTCGGCTTCCAGACTCGCCCAGACCGTATCCAGTAGTTCTGCCTTCTCCGCGGGAGACAGACCATTGATCTGGCTTCGCAAATCGCTCATACGTCCATAACGCTAGCGCGGTTTCTGCGGGCTGGCAAGCCCAGCGCGTACCAGCACCTAAACTCACCCAACAACCGAGAATGCTAGCCCTAGCTTCGACATA
>JBAQJF010000163.1:0-1689 GCA_049300195.1 Terriglobales bacterium
CAACTTCCGACTCGCGATAGAGAAATTCAAGCGCCCCCGGAAGCCGCCGGGCCCAGGCCGACTCCGAATGTGACGCCCCCTCTTCGATATTCACTCTCAGTCGACTTTCGTCCAGCCCCGCAGCGCGGAGGATCCCCGCCAGCTCGCGCGCATCGTCCGCAAACTTTTCATCCTTCGCGGCGTCGCCCGATTCTCGCGTGCCCATGCCGAGGTACATGCGCTCCGGCCAGTTTTGGAACCGGCGGCTCTCCCCCAGAAGTTTTCTATTCGCCATAAATAAAGACGGGCTTTCGATCAGCAATTTCCCAAAGAGGTGGGGCGCTGCCAGTTGGGTATAAAGCGTGATCAGTCCGCCCAGCGACGAACCTCCCAGGCCGGTATTTTCAGGGCCACGAAGCACGGCGTAACGGTTTTCGACTGCCGGCATCACCTCTCGCCGCAAGAAATTAGGATAGAGTTTCCCGCGAACGATGAGAAGCTTGAGATCGACCGACCGGTAAGGCACATACTCGCGCGCGCGATTCTTTCCCGTATTGTCGATACCCACAATAATCAGCGGCGGAATTTTCTTCTCGGCGATCAGCCGTCCGGCAGTCTCGCCCACCTGCCAGTGCACGCCGGCAAACGCCGTCGAGCCCTCAAACAGATTTTGCCCATCGTTCAAATAGAGCACGGGATAGCGGGTTCCGCGTGGCTCTCCGTACCCCGGAGGCACCCACACTCGCAGTATCCGCGAATTCTTGAAAATGCCGCTCCGCAACTCATGCAGATACAACTCACCGCCCGCGATCGGCACCGCGACTCTCGCAGCGGGTATGCTCTTGGGTTTTCTTGGTGTGAATTTGAACATGAATTAGCGGGCAATCGAAGCGAGACTAGCGCTGTGCATCGGCATTGCGTTTCAACCAGACGACACCCGACAAAATCGCAATCATAGAAATCATCGCCAGCGAACTCAAACACAAAATGCACCAGACACCCAGGATGCGCGCTTCAACATAAGTCAGATAAAGAGCAAACACCAAGCCTGCGCCTGCTGCGCCCAAGAGTATCGCAGGCGTGTCGTGTCGGGAGCGATAAACAGTTGCCAACCCCACCAGCGCCGCATACCCGAGCATTCCAATCAAAGCCACCGGCACGCCGAGGACCGTCGAATACGTGCTGCGATTCACGATGTCGCAATTGAACGCTTCCCCAACATCGCAATACGCGGTCTTCGAAGTCGCGAAATGGTGCTGGAGCGAAACAAAAGACACGGCAATTCCGCAAACCGCAAGCACAGCAATCAGGCTCATCAGGCGGTTCGATGCCCCGCTCACGGCAGCGAGCACCCGGTACGATCTCGCAACTCTTCCAGCGTAAACACGCGCTCCACGCGCTCGCCCATGGGCGGAAACTGCCAGGTCGGATAATGCGTGATATTCGCGTCCTTGCAGACCTGCGTCTTGGCGCGCGTATCGCCCTGCACGCCGCACTCGATGTATGGACCTTCATCAATCGACGCGCCGAATTTTTCTTTCTGCTCCTCGCAATGCGGACACCACCACGCGCCATAAAACTTAACGCCGCGATCCTTCAGGCAACTCGCAAAGCCGTCATATTTACGCTGTCCAAGGGCCTTCTGTATGTAGCGCAGATTGCGGCTGCGCGTGCCGAGATAATACGCAAGCGCAAAGGCCGCCACGATCA
>JBAQJF010000164.1:0-49319 GCA_049300195.1 Terriglobales bacterium
GCGCGATCTTCATTGGACAGCACTTAAGATCACGCAATATGGACACGGCGTTTGCTCCGCGAACGGCGAGGCGTGCGACTGCGCGACCGGCGATCATTCGTGGGCAGTCACGGAAGAACGCGACCGCAGCGGCGAATCCGACACTTCGCGCTTTCTGCTTGCTGGAGCCGATCACTCGTGGTGGGTTCGCACTGAACAGGGACGATTGGCCGAAGCGATGCCGCGCGTGCGGGAGATTCTGGCTTCGACTCAGAATGTCATCATCGAATCGAACAGCGTTCTGCGCTTCCTGAAACCCGATCTCTACCTTACGGTTCTCGATCCTGCGACCGCCGACTTCAAGTCTTCGGCGCAGGAATTCCTGGATCGCGCCGATGCGGTGCTGCTGCAAGCGAACGAGGATTCCGCTACTTCAACGAGCGAAACCGGCGCAAAAACGGCCTGGAAGCAAGTCTCGCTGAAACCGGTGGCGAATCGGCCGACTTTCGCGATTCGCCGCAGAGAGTATGTCACGTCGGAGATCGTGGAGTTCGTTCGCGGTCGACTCAGCGGCAACTAGAATCCAGCCAAAAACGTCACGGAGCCAATGGCAAATCCTATTAACCCTCTAGTCAACTATCCCCCCTCCGGTCGATCTTTTAGAATCAATATGTTAGGAGACTATTCCCGCTAGATCTTTGAGGAATAAGGAGTTAGCTTGATTAGGGTGACATTAGTTAAGTTATTGATTCCTATGGATTTAGCGGATCGGGCGATTGATTGCTGGTTTTCGCCTGCAAGATATTCATTATAAATGGCTTATTCGTAAGATATTCCGGGCAAAGGGGTTAGCGGTATGAATGGGCTTTGCACAGAAAGGCATCCCTAATGCCTAGTTCCCGTGCAACCAAGGTGGTTTTTGTGCAGGAGCCTTCGTTGGCTCCGATCCCTGAAAGGCATATCCTTCATGGGTCCAAGATGGCAATCTTGGGGTCTACGGAGGCGCGTGTGACGGACGTTAAACAATCGAGTCGTCATCTGTTCCATATTCCTCTACAGGTGGTGGTTGGCACCTTTTGCGTCTATTGGTACTGGCATGTACCGGCACCGAACAAAGCGGTGCTTTGGCTCGGTGGAGTAGCGGCGCTTATGACGCTAATCGAAATGCGCCCGCTGCATAAAGCGATCTACTTCGCACTGATAATTGCTCTCATATTTACGGAAAATCGAGCGATTGACAAAGACCGCGCAACGTTCGCTCGGGAACAGGCCGAAGCGCGACGAAAAGAAAACGAAGCATTTCAGGCCATCGCAACCGGAATCAATACGTCCATAACGGATAGCGAAAGGCACTTCAATACAACGTTGCAAACAGAGAAGAATAATCTGGTGCAAACGCTAGGCGGTTTAAAGGAAACAGTGAATGCGGCCACTGGAGGCGAAGGATTTTGTTATATCGTCATTGTTCCGCCTGACCATTACCAGAGTGGCGGAACGAGTGTGCATCAGAACGGGGGAGCTAGCATAATTCCCCAAGGCAAATATCCACTGACGAACGTAAACATCTTAGTCGCCGATGACGATATGATGCTTCAGCATCTCAAGGAAGCGAGCACAAACCTAGGGACTGCCGAAGACTTTGGGGTCTTCATGGATCATGCCCAAGAATGGATTCACGTAGGCGATCTTCCTCCTCAATTCGCTGAAAGCATTTCTATGCGGGCAGCTACACTGATCGGGGACAGACGCATGTTGACCATAACGTTCTGGGCCAACAACGGACACTGGACTGAAAAGCTTGCCCTTCGTCGCGTCAATGGCAAATGGTTGAGATTGATTCGGGTATGGAAAGATAGACTCGATATGAAAAAGAACGCATTCGTCTCTGACATGCTTTTTGAACAGGTTGATGATGGGTTCCCAGAGGATACAAACACTAAAGACCCACACGGTCTATCAGTTTCTCCTTCTCATTAACAAGTTCTCTGTATAGGCCAAAACGCAGGATCAATGCCTAGTTCGCTTTATCTCACCTCTCAACTGGTTTGGACGGACCGCTGATAGAGTTCCGATTCGCCGCAGTTCCTACGTATACATCCCAATCACGCGCTCGATCGCACGGCGGCACACGGCACAGAATTTGTCGTGGCGCGTGAACATGATGCAGTCGACCTCCGGGCGGTAATAGCCTTTGGCTTCGTAGTTCGCGCCCTCAAACGCTCCAACCTTCCCCAGATATTTCTCTGCGCGAAACAGCGCGTCTTCCCTGTCGCGCTCTTTGCGGAAGAGTTCTTCCATCTCCGCTTCGGGCCTGCCTTCGGCGCGTAGCTGCCTGCGCTGTTTTTGGATTTCAGCTTCGAACTTTTCAAAGTCGGCTTTATTCCACGGCGTTGGTAGCGGCATTCCCGGCTCTACTAAATCCTTCCACTTCAACTGTGCAGGGTCGAGCAACGCCGTCACGTTCGGTTCCCAGGGCTCGGTTCGCTTCTCCTGCGAAAGATACGAAACATCCGAGGTGTAATATTCATCGGCCAGGCCGGCAAAGTGATGACCGAATTCATGCACGCCTACGTAGCCGGCCCAGGCATTGTCGATGGCCACCGTCGCATATTGATTGAAGATTCCACCGCCGCCGTAGGTTTTGCCGTTCACCAGTATCTCGACGAACTCGTACGGCGCGAACGACGCCACATCCCGGAGGGTGCGGTTTTCCATGGTTAGGATATAGCGCTCGCTGTCGAAGGAATCGTAGCTCGCTCCGAGCGGCGAGCGGCGATAGATTCCGGTCGATGGGCGCGACACGCCGGACTCTTCGGCGGCTGGGCACAGGCCCCACACGTTGAAGTCTTTTCTGTGTTCTTTGAAGGGAGACGTGCCGAAGAGCTTCTCCATAAAGCGGTGCGCATCGGCTTCGAACTTCGAGCGCTCGGCCGCGGTGTAACCATCGCCGAGAACCAGCAGATCGACTTTGCCGGCGGGATCGCCCATTTTCTGAAATGGAATGAGCGCGCCCGGCGAGGGCGGCCGCGAGCGGTCGATAAATTTATCCTTCGGATCGACGGCTGTCTTCCAGACTTCGTGAAAACCGCCGACCGTCGGGTCTTTCAGATCGCGCTCCTTCAACAGCACTTCCACCGGCGCCGACGGCGCCGGAAAGCGCAGCGATTCGGAAAACGTGCGGTTGGCGTGCTGGGCTTCTTCAGTGTCCTTCCACTCGCCGAAGACAGAGTTGAAGCCTCGTGAGTAGAGGAGCTTGCCGCTCGACTGCTCGCGCACTTCGAAGAGGAAATTGCCCAGCTGACTCTGGTCGATGGCCTTGGCCGGATTGCCGGGCCATTCGAGCGGCTCAAGCACGGTGCGATCGAGGGTGAACCATTCGTCTTTGGAATTGCCGCCGTGGTAGTAGTCGATGCGCAGGGTGCGGGGCGCGGCGAAGAGAAGAGGAGCAAAAACGATTAGAGAAAAGAGAAGAAGCAGGGATCGTTTCATGCCGTGCATTGTAGCAAGCCGGGCGGAGCAACAAGTCCCCCTCCGGGCCCGACAAAACGGAACGAGTCCTCTTATGGCAACAGGTGAGGCGTTACGATATCCATGAATTCGCGCGGAGAGACAACCTTTGTTCTCTTCCAATACAGCGGAAAGTGCTTTGCGTTGCCCGTCACGAGATAATCGGCGCTCGAGGCATCCGCGCACTCGAGAAATATGTTGTCGGCGCGATCGCTCGTGACCTCTAGAATACGGCTTGGCCGAACCATGCGAGACTTTGTGATGATGTCGTGAAGCAACCGTTGTCGCATTCCCCGAGGTATTCGGAGGTCACGGCGCATCAGCACGTCCTGGTATTCGCCGAGGAGTTTCGGGGATATATACAATTTGGCGGGGCGAGTTAACGCGATCGTCATCACGGTGCGCGGGAGGCCTTGGGGCACTAATGCGGCCGAAACGACAACGTTCGTGTCGACAACGAGTCGCAGCGCAATCATCGACGCTTGCGTTTTTGCGCACGTGTAGATTGGATAATCTGATCGATCTGTTTCATCGTCAGGCGATCCGTCCCGTTTCGCTTTGACTCTTCGCCGATAAGAGTGAGGACTTCCGGCTCTGGAGCTGCCAGGCGCACGTAGTCGCGAATGCTAAGCATGACCGCTCTAGGTACGCCGCGCTTCTCAATTACCACCGAACGGTTCTCTTCTTCTATCCGCCGCAGAACGCTGCCAAAATTTGTGCGCACGCGAAGCGCCGAAATAGTCAGTCCGTTTCCATTTTTCTTCTCTGATCGGATCATACGAACTCTATAGTTCAATAAGATGAACTGTACAGTTGATCGAAAGGCATGTCAACCTCGATGTTTCGGGATATGCTGCTCCCACCGGCCTACGTGCGCGCCTTGATCTCGACCGCCTTATCATTCTCAAATGTAACCGTAACCGGCTTGCCGCCGTTGGCATAGTGCAAAGTGCGTGAGCCGTAATCGCCGGAGCCCTCCGCAGCTCCCACGCCAACGGCAAAGCTCGTTTGTAATTCGTTCATTCCCGGCAGCACGCGGTGTTCGTCAACCGCCTTCCACACATCGGCGGACCAGTGTTTGTAGAGCTCGTGGGGATCTTCGATGAAGAAGATGTTATCGGAATAACACTCGAAATCGCTGCCCTTTTCCACGCCGATCGGGACGGCGTAGTTTTTCGCGCTCTCATTACCGTCCGACGGCGCGTCCAACCGAAAAATGGCCAGAATCTCTTTTGTGCCGGGAGCTTTGGGTGCTATGCCAGCGATTACGTCAATGATGTCCAGCTTCTGAAGTGGACCGAGCGTGCCCGCTTCGTGGGCAAAATCCGTCCTATGCGCGGCCACGTCGTAAGGATAGTAGGTATGGTAATAACCAAGTTTTACCCACGCCGGCTGCTGGGTTAGTTGCCGCGCGGATTTCAAATCGTAGGGATGCAGCTTTTTCGGCGTTACATAATAGTCCGCCTTCAGAGGCGCATCGACTCGTATTTTGGCCTCGTCCTGCTTCGCCTCGTGACGCTCATAAACAATGTAAGCCGCGCGCGCGCCGGCGATCACGATGCCGAGCAGCAGAACGAGCTGAAGCTTTTTCCGAGTTTCCGCATCCATAGCCATGTTGGATGATTGCCCTTTCACGCGCCGCTACAGGCGTCGAATCCGCTACACTGGAGATAGTATGCCCTTAACAGATGATGATGTTCGCAGTGCGCTGCGGCAATGTTACGATCCGGAAATTCCGGTAAACATTGTCGACCTGGGCCTGATCTACAACATTGGTTTCGCCGGCGCGCCCGACAATCAGCAGGATGTCACGGTCGAGATGACCCTCACGGCTCAAGGCTGCCCGGAGCATGTCAACATCAGCGCGCAGGTAAAGGCGCGAGTCGAGCAGCTTCCCGGCGTGCGAACCGCAAATGTGAATGTCGTCTGGAATCCGCCGTGGACGCCGGAGAGGCTGAGTCCGGATGCGCGAAAGCAGCTTGGCATCGAGTAGGGTCGGCTGTGCTGTTGGCTGTGAGCTGTTGGCTGTGAGCTGTGGCAAAATCGCAGTATCAGAAGCACGAGAGCTCATTCGCGGATAGCGACCGACGAATAGCGATTAGCGGCCTCTTCAATATTCTCCCAACTCCTCAAACGCGCTGCTGGCGCGCCGTTCCGACAACTCGCCGATCTTGCTGCCGATGCGCATCGCCATGTCCAGCATTCCAGTTCCCTGCCGAACATACGACGGCAGATCTTCGCGGAAGCGCTCAAATTTGGTCGGATATTCCGACGCCAGCACCGCCATCCCAATTCCTCCCACCAGGACCGCCGCCGGACGCCTTCCCTTGAGCAGCAAAATAACCGCTGTTCCCGCCGATACCGCAATCGCTGCCTGCTTCCAATTTGTCATGATGTCTCCTCGCCGCCGATCAAGCCTTCGTCTTCCGCCTCGCCCCGCTTACCGCCATTGAGATCGCCGAGACAACGCACTCCCGTCTCTACTCCGCATCCGCTATCCACTGACCGGATTGTAAATCACTCGACCTTTGATGCTTTATACTGCCGCGTGCGCTGCCCCCTGTTTACTGTAGAGAGGTAATCCATGACGCGATTCGCCCGTTACTGTTTTTTCTTTTTGATCTTTCTGATCGTTGCGATGGCGGCCGCCTCGGCCAAGGGCCAAACCAAGCCGCGTGCCCGCGACCTCGGTGTGCCCTTCGACGGCACGCCCGGTCCTTACAATGCCATCACCGATGTGCGTGGCGTGGAAGTCGGCCACACCACGCTCATTTCCGGCGAAGGCAAACTCAAGGTCGGCGAAGGTCCCATCCGCACCGGCGTGACAGCGGTCCTGCCGCGCGGCAGGGCTTCGACCGACGCCGTTTTCGGAGCATGGTTCACGCTCAACGGCAACGGGGAAATGACCGGTACGACTTGGCTGGAAGATTCCGGCTTGCTCGATGGGCCGGTGATGATCACCAACACACATAGCGTGGGCGTCGTGCGCGACGCGGTGATTGCCTGGAAAGTGAAACGCGGCGAGCCCGATATGGAAGGCTACTGGTGGTCGCTTCCGGTAGTCGCTGAAACGTGGGACGGCTTTCTCAACGACATCAATGGATTCCACGTGAAACCGGAAGACGCCTTTCACGCGCTTGACACCGCGCACGGCGGGCCGGTCGAAGAAGGCAGCGAGGGTGGTGGGACAGGCATGATCTGCAACGAATTTAAAGGCGGCATCGGCACGTCGTCGCGGGTGCTTGACGCAAAAAACGGCGGCTACACCGTCGGCGTGCTGGTGCAGTGTAACTATGGACGCCGACCGGAACTGCGCATCGCGGGTGTTCCGGTCGGGAAGGAAATTCCCGAGCATCCCGCCTATGAAGAAACTAGTAAGAGTCAGCCGCTGCCACCCCGGCCCGACAAAGACAACGGTTCGATCATCATCGTGATCGCCACCGACGCGCCGCTCATTCCCACGCAACTCAAGCGTGTAGCCAGACGCGCATCGCTCGGACTTGGCCGCGACGGCAGCTACTCCGGCGATGGGTCGGGAGATATTTTCGTCGCGTTCTCAACCGCCAATCCCGGCGCGGCCAGTCCCAAGGGTATTCACGATATAAAAATGCTTCCCAATGACAGCCTCGACCCGATTTTTCTGGCGACCGTGCAGGCTACCGAAGAAGCCATCGTCAATGCGATGATCGCCGCCGACACGATGACGGGCATCGACGGTCATACAGCGATCGGCCTGCCGCACGACAAGCTGCGCGAAGTCTTGAAGAAATATAACCGGCTGGCGAAGTGAGGCGTAATGGAAACGCGCCCGTAATTCCTCGCGGCCGGCGAGTTCCTAGCAGGCTGCTGAAAAAGTATTTTCTGCCCAGCAGTCTGACCTCAGCGGCTAAAGCCGACCTTGAAAATAAGCCAGTTATCGCAGCGCTGAAGCTGTCCAGTCTCATGAGATCCTTTACACAGTGTTATCAGGACATCCTTTACAGTTGGGTTGGGTCCAGCGCTCGACAGTGGAAAGGCGCTGGGCCGGGATATCGATCTCCTTCAAGAGAGAGTTGCAATAATAAACCAGGATGCGCTCAGCGATGCGAACCAGGCGCACTCGTTCCCGCGCCAGCGCTTTACTGATCTCCCAGCGTTGTCCGTCGAGTTTCAGTTGGCCGTGCGATCCCAACGATTTGACTTCCGAGCCTTCCGGATACGACCAGGGTTGCGGCTGCGGGTCGTAGCGGCGCGGGCTCGGAACCCAGCGCGTGGCGGGGGTTTGCATGTTCAGTGCCTCATGCGGCCGAAGGTAGTTGTACTCGTAACGGAACTGGTCCAGCCATTCCTGGTCCATCTCGAGGTTCTGCAAACGACGGCGCCGCGCCATCTCCAGCGCGAGGTGAAAGCGTTCCACCTTGCCTTGAGTTTGGGGATGGCGAATGCCGCTAAACAGGCAGGCGATGCCCTGCTTCATCAGCCACACTTGTAACTTCGTCCAACCGCTGGGCGCTTGCGCGTTCCACCAGGGCGTGCCGTGATCCATGAGCATCGCCTCGGGCAGGCCATAGGTCAGGAAGACATGCTCCAGTCGTTCCCGTACGGCTTCGGTGCGCGTCGTTCCCGTTTTCTCCAGCGCAACGACAAAGCGGCTGTGATCGTCGATCACCGACAGTGGTCCTACCGGCTGCTGGCATCCCTTCGGACTTTTGAAATCCATCTGCCAGAGTTGGTTGGGGGCTTCGCGTTCGAAGCGCTGCCAAGCGAGCAAGCGACGATCGTCGGGACGCACCAGCCCGTGCCGCAACAGGACGCGGTGCACGGTGATCACGGGTAAAAGAACGCCTTCGCCGCGGAGCAGATGCTGCAACTTGCGGGCTCCCCAGTCGGGCCGCGCGCGCCGCAAGTCGACGATGCGCTGCTCGACCGGCGCGGCGGTCTGGCGCGGCGAACGCCGGGGGCGGCGGCTGTGCTCCTCGATCCCGGCCACGCCCTGCTCGCGATAGCGTTTCAGCCAGACATAGCCAGTAGGCCTAGAGATGCCGAACTCGGCACACAACCGGCTCAGATTCTGTTGTCCCTGTTGAGCTCGTACGACGAACTCCACCCGCTGATCGCGTACTGCCATCGTTCGCCACGCCATTCTCGCCCGCTCCCCGGCGGACGCTTTACACTGCCGCACTCGCTCCGCTCGCGCGGCAGTGTAAAGGATGTCGTGATAACAACTGTAAAGAATGTCATGGAACAGAACACGTGAACCGCTGCGCCACCCAAAACATCCGCAAACTCGTCATCGGTAGATTTGCGCCTCCGCGTTCCCTCAACTAGAATCGTGCGTTCATCCGTTCGTTGTTTCGTTTGAAGCAATACATAATTGGACAGAAAATCGGCAGACAGGCGGGAACTTGTGATCATCGGTGTTCCGAAAGAGATTTATCCCGGGGAGCGGCGGGTTGCGCTCGTCCCGTCCGTGCTTCCGACACTTATCAAGGCGGGATTCGAGGTTCAGGTTCAGGCGGGCGCTGGATTTGAGGCTGGTTATCCTGATTCGTTTTATTCCGATAAGGGTGGGAAGATTGTTGCGGATCGGGCTGGAGTGTTTGCCGCCGCCGACATTATCGTGCAGGTGCTTGGTTACGGGGCCAACGACATCAATGGGCAGGGGGACATCCCGCTTTACCGGCGGGGTCAGATTCTGGTGGGATTCTTGCGGCCGTTTGGGGAGATGGAAGTTTTGCAGCAGATTGCGCAGGCGGGGGTGACTTCTTTTTCCGTGGAGTTGATGCCACGGACCACGCGGGCGCAGAGCATGGATGCGCTTTCTTCGATGGCGACGGTTGCGGGATATAAAGCTGTGCTGATTACGGCAGACTGTCACCCGCGTATTTTTCCAATGCTTACTACCGCCGCGGGGACGGTTACTCCGGCGCGCGTTTTTGTGATTGGGTGCGGTGTGGCGGGACTTCAGGCGATTGCGACCGCTCGGCGGTTGGGCGCGGTGGTTTCGGCTTATGATCTGCGGCCTGCCGTGAAGGAGCAGGTGCAGAGTTTGGGCGGGCGGTTTGTGGAGCTTCCGATCGAAGCTAAAGATGCGCAGGATGCGCGCGGATATGCGACCGCGCAGGGCGAAGATTTTTACAGGCGGCAAAGAGAGTTGCTGGGGCAGGTAGTGAAGGAGAGCGATGTGGTGATTGCTACCGCGGTCATCCCCGGGAAGAAGGCTCCGATTCTGGTGACGGAGGAGATGGTGAAGGGAATGGCGCTGGGGTCGGTGATTCTTGATCTGGCGGCGGAGCGCGGGGGCAATTGCGATATCACTGAAATAGGGAAGACGGTGGTCAAGCATGGGGTCACGATTATTGGGACGATCAATCTTGCCGCCGGGGTGCCTTATCACGCCAGCATGATGTATGCGCGAAATCTTACGGCGTTTCTTACGCATGTGGTTAAGGAGCAGAAGGTGAATCTGAATCTTCAGGACGACATTGTGCGCGAGACGTTGTTGACGCGTGGGGGCGAGATTGTGCAGGCGCGGGTGCGGGAGTTTCTTAAGCTGCCTGCGCTGGCGCCGCCGGGCGAGACGAAAGCTGGGTAGTGAGAAATCGTTAACCACTAAGGCCATGAAGGTGCACGAAGGAAAGCCCTGACACTACAAACGTTCGTAACAGTTCGTGGCTTTAGTTGCGCGTGATTTCTTCTGCTTAAAGCAGCGACCAAAATTTTGAACGGAGGGAACGTGAACAGCAGTTCAACTTTGATCAATGCGCTCTTTATTTTTGTGCTGGCCGGATTTATTGGGTTTGAGGTGATCCGGCGGGTATCGCCGCTTTTGCACACTCCACTGATGTCGCTGACGAATGCGCTGGATGCGATTGCGGTGGTCGGCGCGATCGTGCTGGTGGGCGAGCACAAGAGCAAGCTCTCTTTTATTCTTGGATTCATTGCCGTGGTGGCCGCCACCAGCAATATCGTCGGCGGATTTCTCATCACCGACCGCATGTTGAAGATGTTCAAACCCAGCCGGCCCGCGACCAAATCATGAACCCTGAATTTGCAGGCGGCCAGGTGGCCATCGAAGTTCTGTATCTCATCGCCAGCGTGCTGTTCATCCTGTCGCTGAAGTGGATGAGTTCGCCTACTTCGGCGCGGCACGGGATCTGGGCGGGCGAGGCGGGGATGCTGCTCGCCATCGTGGGCACGCTGTTGCGCGGTGGATTCCACGACTATCGCATGATCGCGATTGCGCTGGTTCTGGGGGCGATCATCGGCGTGCCACTCGGCGAAGTGGCCATGACCGCGGTTCCGCAGCGGACTGCGCTCAGCCATGCGTTTGGAGCGCTGTGCGTGACGCTGGTCGGCTCGGCGGAATTTTATTTGCGGACGCCGGAAATCTCGCGCTTCATGATGTCGGTGCTTTCGATCGAAGTCATTCTGGGCGGCTTGACGATCACAGGGAGTCTGATGGCGGCGGGAAAGCTCCAGGAAATTCTTCCGCAGCGGCCGCTGACTTATAAAGGGCAGAACTTCGTTAACTTCGTATTGCTCGCCGCCGCCGTGGTGATTGCGGTGACGCTGGTTCGCCATCCTGAACATCAGTCGCTGTTTCCGTTCATGATTCTGATCGCGCTGACGTTCGGCGTGCTGCTGATCATACCGATCGGCGGCGCCGATATGCCGACTGTGATCTCGCTGTTGAATGCTTATGCGGGGCTTTCGGCGGCGGCCATGGGCTTTGTGCTCGACAGCAAGCTGCTGATTATTGCCGGGGCGCTGGATGGATCGTCGGGTCTTATTCTGTCCGTCATCATGTCGAAAGCGATGAACCGGTCGTTTACGAATGTACTGTTTGGGGCGTTCGGGCAGGTGCAGGCGGCTGCGGCGGCTACGGAAGCGAAGCCCGTGCGGAGCGCTACGGCCGAAGAAGCGGCGGCGATTCTGGCGGCCGCGAATCGCGTGATTATCGTGCCGGGCTATGGCATGGCTGTGGCGCAGGCGCAGCACAAGGTCCGGGAGCTGTTCGACGCTTTGACTAAGCGCGGAGTCGACGTGCGCTTCGCGATTCATCCGGTAGCTGGGCGTATGCCGGGGCACATGAATGTGCTGCTGGCGGAAGCCAATATTCCGTATGACCGTCTGGTCGAGATGGAGGAGATCAACGGCGACTTTCCGCAGACCGATGTTGCCCTGGTAATCGGGGCGAATGATGTTACGAATCCAGCGGCGCGGACCGATACTACCAGCCCGATTTATGGGATGCCGATTCTCGATGTCGATAAGGCGCACACCGTGATGGTGATTAAGCGCAGCATGAATCCTGGGTTCGCCGGGATCGATAACCCGCTTTATTATCTGGATAACAACCTGATGTTGTTCGGGGATGCGAAAGCATTCGTCGGGCAGATTGTGCGTGAGTTGGGCGGCGGGCACGGGTAGCTACGGGTTTCCAGTCAGGTTCGTGGGCCCGCGCCGAGAGGTGGCAGGCCCCGTCTCTACAACGGTATTTTTCTATTAGCAATAAGACCGAAGGCTGGGTAACGCAGGCTGGGGCAGTTATTGAACGGACTTCAGTCTCGCGAGAGGAGAGTTCGCGAGACTGTGGCCCGGACTCAAATTTCAGGCAGCTTTCCTGCTCTGCCTGAGTTTTGCCCAGCGCGCCTTTTGGGCGAGAGAGATTCTGCGGCGTCCTGCTGCGGAAAGTACTCGTTTGGTGCGTTGCGAGCCACCACCGGTTATGCCCGAACCCCGGGTCAGCTTTTCAAGAGCTGAAATCGCCTCACCGAGTTTCTGGACCTGGTTTTGAGCATCCCGGCGTTCCTCGCGGAGCCGGGCTAGTGCCTTTGCAATATTTGACATTCAGTAGTACCCCCTCAGGTAACTATCGTCGGCCATTGTATTACCACGGTCGATATCTTGCACAACTTTAATTGCTAATAGTGGAACGATTACTTGATTAACGTTCCAGAATGGTGACTGCGGGATAAGTATTCTCGCATTGGGAAGGCAGGCCCGTGGCCTTATCCGATAGGTGGTAGAAGTCCGGAAGAGCCGAAGAGAAAAAACGCGCCCACCGCCAAGCTATAGATCGCGGTCAAAGCGGTAACGACAAACTTGAAGCGAGGCATCCGCGAACTCGCTCCGAATAGTCCGACTGAGACGGCGGTCATGATGGTGTTCATGATCAGCAATCCGCCAATAAACATGGCCAGTCCCAGAAACCCCTTGCTGATTCCGCCTAAGTTCGCCGCGAGCAGGAAAATCATAAGCTGACTCGGCGTTTCCGCGCCCAGGCCGTGGACCACGCCGATCATGACGACTGACTTGGGAGTGTAATTCCATGTCTTATCGGCTTTGGGGGCTGGAATGTCATGGTCGTGCCAGTAGCTTTTCATCTTCCAGTGCAGCCAGCGTAAGGTGCGGGCCATAAGGTGAAAGCGGCTTTGAGGGGCGGTATTGCCCTGGAAGAGCGATCCGAGAACATAGATTCCGAGGATCAGCAAAGTTATTCCCACCAGGCGTTCGGCGATGCGGTCCAAGCCGTGCGGCAAGGAGAGCTGAAACATGATGACGGCGGTGCCGAGCAGAGCCACGGTGGCGGCGTGGCCAAGCGCGTAGAGCAGGCCGAGCCGCATGCCTTGCCATCGGTCGCGCTGGACGCTCGTGATATCGGTGATGGCGGCGATGTGATCGTAGTCGAAACCGTGGTGAAATCCGAGGATGGCGGCGGAGAAGAGGGCTAGTTGCAGGCTGTTCGGCGTGAGGGTCATGAATTCCGCGGCGGTCCCGAAGCTTCTCATTGTTCCACAAGGCGGCCGGAATCGGAAATGAGCTGGGAAACGGGCCACAAATGCAGAAACCAAAGTTTACCCGGTCTAACTTCAGTTAACACTTCACCGCATGAAATGCGGCTAAAATGACGAAATCCAGCCGCCATTGGAGGTCTTTGTGAAGCTGAAGCGTCCCTATGGAGCGAAGGCAGCGTTGTGCGTCGGGTTGTTCTACGCCGGAATGTTGTGTCTGGCGCCGTGTAGTTGGGCCCAGGAGGCCGCTCCCAGACACGTTGGGGTTCCGCAGGGCTGGTCCGATCACAGTATCGTATTCAGCCTGGATGGTCTGGCGAAGTATCCGAACCTGATGGGCCAGGAGCCGCGCATTCGGCAGCAGGTGATGCAGCGCTTTCGGGCGCTCGATCCGGAATTTTTCCGCGGGGCGAAAGGCATGGGTGCATCCACCATCAACCCTGGGCACCATGGCGACTGGAACGTAAGTTTTGTCAGAGGCCGGGTCGGGGCTAACATGTACCCCGCAAAGTTCACTTATGATCCGGGCGCTCCGCCTGATTGCATCAACGACTATGTGGTGTTTGGTTTGAATATTGCCGGAACGACTGGGAAACAGGCGAACCTGATTGCGTTTAACAATCTCTATTCCGGTCCGGGAGGCATTTGTGGCTTGGCTCCGACCGTGCTATTTGCATATAACGTGACCACGCAAGCCGCAGGAAAGGTCAACCTTTCCCCGGTAATCTCCCTGGACGGGACTAAGATTGCCTTCGTGGAATCGGCGACTGGGCTGGCGATTTTCCACGTTTTGACCTGGACTGCGGGGCAAGGGAGCATTTCTGCCGCCGCGGCGCCTACGATGACTTCTCTTACATTTTCCACCGCTTCCACGAGCACGACTTCCTCGCCTTGGGTTGATTATGCCAATGACGTGGCATATATGGGAGCAGACGGCGGCCTGATGTACAGGATTAACGGTGTTTTTAACTCAACGCCGACTTTGGCCGGAGGGAACTGGCCGGTTACGGTGAGCGTCGGCCATCACCTTAGTCCTCCAGTGCTTGACAGCGTGCTCCCTATGCTGATGGTGGGTAGTGCGAACGGCAACCTTTACCAAGTCGACCCTGGGAGTGGCTTGTTGCTCGGCGTTACCCCGGTCGGGGCGCTGGGAAAGACGAGTTCCGGCATCACGGCTCCGCCGATCATCGATATCACCAACGGGACTACTTTTGTGGTGGACGCGAACGATGGCACGTCAGCGGTGCTGGATGAGTTTGATACTGCCACTCTTACTCTGTTGGCTAAGGCCAGGATCGGGCTGGGGTCATCCACCAAAATTGCCTTGTCGATTCCACTGCCGGCGTTCGATAACAATTACTACAACGATCCTTCAACCGGTCAGATACGGCTCTGCGGGACAGGGGCGAATGATACTACGCCGTGGCAGTATGCCTTTGGCTTTGTGGGCCGAATGATGAATACGAGCGCGGCTTTTTCCCAGCAACTGCTTAGTTCGACGGCCGCGGTTTGCAGCAACTGGACGGAGTTCTTTAACCCGAATGTTGGCGCCGGCACGGACTTCTTTTTCTTCGGGCTGACGCAGGACTGCACAGGAGCCGGCACGTCGGGATGCGTGGTGGAGGCGACTAGCGAAGGCCCGCCGGTTATAACTGCGGATGTTGCGGGCGGCCCGAGCGGGATTGTAATCGACAATTACAGCCTGGAGGGCCAGGCTTCCAGCATTTATCTCTCTTCAGAGACGGGGAGCACCGGGTACAAGTTTACGCAGGTGGGATTGCAGTAGCCGACTCTTGGCGGCGGCCGGTGTTGCCGAAGGACCATAGCATCCCTTCCATCCCCTGAAGGGCTGATTCATAGCGTCGGGTTTGCGGCATCGCCAAAAAAAGGGATGCCCTGAAAAGAAACTGACCTTTCTCCAACTTTGTAAAGTCGTGCCCTTCCTTTCATCACCCAAGGATAGTTCGCAGATGACCATGAGACGGAGCAGGCCCCGTCTCGACGCGACATTGTCTTGCGGGCGGTGACGCCTGTTCGGCCAAACAGCGGCCTGTAGCTCGACACACTGCCCTTCAACTCAGTCGCAATCCATTGCAGTTTTAGTTGAAGTAAGAGGAGATGGATTGTTGCTAAGTCATTTAAGACATTATCGTTGCTTTTCTCGATTGACTGGAGACTGAATTGCCATGGTTCTGGTGCAGCGGTGTGTCTGCAGAGAGCGGAATGAGAAATCCGGGCCCTTCGACAACGAGTTTGACCAGAGAAACATCCGATTACGGCATCATGTCGGGCGTCCCGCGATCTGTGGGTTGTCGGACCTTGAAGGGCGGCGTTCTGGCCGGTTGTGGGTTGGTTGGTGGCGTCGTTTCCTGCTGCATTATCTTCTGTTGCGTTGCGGCCTGGTGTACTCCCGTTTTGCCGACCCGCGTGAATCCGCTGCGAGATTCTCTTACTGGGTCGGGGCGCCGCTTGGAGCGTGTGCCCGCGCATATTTCCGAATTCAATCCGGTCGCCGAGCCGCTGGCGCTGCCGAAGTGCGGGGACGTACGTCCGCCGGAGGCGTTGCTTACCCCGGATCCGCTGTTGCCACCGGAAGACGATGACGACGCGCCGGTGCGGGTCAGCTTTATCGTGGGCTCGGATGGCCACGTACACAGCGCGTTCGTGCTCAACGGCGCGGGGCCGGATGAAGATGCGGCCGTGCTGCGCGCGGTTCGACAGTGGCGTTACCGGCCGGCGCTCTGCAATGGCGTTCCCACGGATTCCGAAGCTCGCGTACGTTTCATGATCCGCTGAGCGGAAAATTCTCCTACAATGTCTGACGGTGGATTGTCGTGAGCGGCGCGCCCGGATTCTCGGGGCGCGGGAAATCGCTCCGGCAAGGGAGCCTTCATGAAAACAAAGCTAACGGCGGCGATGGGAGCAGTCTTGGTTGCAGTTCTCCTCGTGCTGGGCGCGAGCGCATTTGCACGCGCGCAGGACGATGATGAAGGGCCGACATCGTCGGTGCGGGTGGTGGTGGTGCGCGACACGGACGGCAAGCCCATCAAGTATGCGCAGGTGGTGCTGCATCCGGTGAATCGCAAAGGCAAGAGCAAAGGCGAGATGGACCTGAAGACGGATGCCGACGGGAAAGCAAGCCTGGATGGAGTACCGTATGGATCGGTCGAGGTCCAGGTGGTGGCGAGGGGCTTCCAGACTTTTGGACAGGACTACGAGGTGAAGCAGCCCGAGTTGAATATTACGGTGAAGCTGAAGCATCCGGCGGGGCAGTATTCGACCTACGAGAATCATGGCGATACGAATCCGCCCCAGAAACCACAATAATAATAAGGTTGCGAGCGAGAAAGGTTGAGATGGCATTGCAAGAACTGACCGTCGAGCGCTTTGAAGGAGTAGCCGAGGACCAGCGCATCCTGCTGCTGAAGGGGCCGATTACCATTGAGACGACTGCGATGTTTGAGCGCGCGGTCCGCAACGAGTGCGCGGAGACGATGATTCTGGATCTGTCGGATGTTCCTTATATTGATTCGGTGGGATTGGGGTCGCTGGTGGCGACGTATGTGTCGCATCAGAAGAAAGGCCGCTGCTTCGTGCTGACAGCGGTGAAGCCACGCGTAATGAAGATTCTGGAAATCACGAAGGTCAAGGAACTGTTCGTGACGTTCGCCACTACCTGGGAAGCCGTGGAGGCGCTGGCGAATACGGGGTCGGCATAGGGGAAGTCTCGTCCTAAACAGTCCTTGTCACTCCGAGAGAAAGTCCTTGCCACTCCGAACAAAGTTTTTGTCATTCCGAACGAAGTGAGGAATCTGCATTCTTGTCCCCGTTCACGCAGACGGTTCATGGACGGTTCTTCACCGCCGATCTATATGGAAGAACCGCGCTCAGACCAAGAGCCCATGCGAAGAACTATTGATATCGACGACGCCCTGCTGCGGAAAGCGATGCGCCTCGCGGGGACGGCCACGAAGAAAGCTACTGTCGAAGCTGCTCTGCGGTTGCTCATCCAGACACGCTCGCAGGCTGGCATGCGGCAGTTTCGAGGGAAAGTGAAATGGGAAGGAAATCTTGAAGAGTCCCGCCTGGGCCGCAATACTGGGTGATTCAACATTTGTATCGTCCGATCCAATAAGTCGGGCCCCAATTTGCCGCGAAGCCAAGGTCAGCTCGTCAATTCCTCCTCTGGAGTGACTACTTTCGTGGGATTGTGCGTATTTGTGGCGCGGGGAATACTGCGTTCGGATGATTGCGTCTGGAGGACGTTGCCAGTGGGTACTGGACGCCATCTATCAAATGGTCGAGTGGCCTAGTCAGCCATTACGGTTCGAGTCCGTCGTCCTCCGCACGGCTTCTCGGCCTGTTTGCTTCAGATGCTATAATTCACGCACGGCTTCTCGGCCTGTTTGCTTCAGATGCTATAATTCAATTGATAGGTGGCGTACCAACTGGCAATTTCTACAGCCCCGCCTGACTAGCGGGGCTTTTGGTTTTTTGTGTCCGCATCCTTGCGGGCGGCGGTTGACACGCTCAAGCCCTCGCTTGACCTCAGTGGGACTTCTCCCCGCCGACTCTTGCAGACCGTCCAACTTTTTCGCCACATTTCCATCGTGCCCACCATCACTGACTCCATCGCGACGCCATGCAACAATCATCCTCAGAATCTTGGCAGCGAAACGTGTACTTTGCGATCATCCGCCGACGCAACAAAGGTCTTGTTAAAAGCAACGATTTTCACTCCCACTCAATCGTCCCCGGCGGCTTCGAAGTAATGTCATACACCACCCGATTCACCCCGCGCACTTCATTCACGATCCGGTTCGAAATCGTCTTCAGCACCTCATAAGGTAGCGGAACCCAGTCGGCGGTCATGCCGTCTTCGGAATGCACGGCGCGGATTGCGCAGGTGTAGGCGTAGGTTCGCTGGTCGCCCATTACTCCTACCGACATGACCGGTAGCAGCACCGCGAAGGACTGCCAGATTTTCTGATATAGGCCGGCTCTTTTGATCTCGGTGACGACTATTTCGTCGCAGTCGCGCAGCAGATCGGCGCGCCCTTTGGTTACTTCTCCCAAAATTCGCACCGCCAGCCCTGGGCCGGGAAATGGCTGGCGTTGCAGTAGGTCTTCGGGCAAGCCCAGATCGCGGCCGATGCGGCGTACTTCATCTTTGAATAAATCTTTGAGCGGTTCGATCAGCTTGAGCTTCATCTTTTCGGGTAGACCGCCGACGTTGTGGTGCGACTTAATTATTTCCGAGGGGCCGCGCACGGAGCGCGATTCGATTACGTCGGGATAGAGCGTGCCCTGCACCAGCCACTCGACGGGGCCTTCGGTCTGATCGTTTTCTTGAAATATGCGGCGCGCCTCGTCATCGAAGACTTCGATGAATTCCTTGCCGATGATCTTGCGTTTCTTCTCGGGATCGGTGACCCCGGCTAACTTGGACAGGAAACGATCAGTCGCATCGACCGCGACCAGGCGCAGGCCGAGTTTGTCGCGCAGGTTCTGCTGCACTTTTTCGAATTCGTTTTTGCGGAGGACGCCGTTGTTGACGAAGACGCAGGTCAGGCGCGATTTGCCGGCGGCATCGCGCATCGCGCGGTCCACCAGCACGGCGGCCACAGACGAATCGACGCCGCCGGAGAGCGCGCAGATTGCCCGGCCGCCGCCCACCTGCTGCTTTACCTGGGCGATAGTTGAGTCGATGAAGTGCTGCCCGGTCCAGATCGGCGCCGCTCCGCAGATGTTCAAGGCGAAGTTGCGCAGAATGTCGGCGCCGAGGGGGGTGTGATGGACTTCGGGATGAAACTGCACCGCCCACATTTTTCGTTCTGGATTCTCGATCGCAGCGAACGCATTGGAGGTTCTCGCAGTCAGGCGAAAACCAGCGGGCAATTCTTCGGCCGAGTCGCCGTGCGACATCCACACCGCCAGGAGCTTGGGCAATCCCTGAAACAGTTGTGAATCGCCGACTTGCAACTCGACCTTGGCGTGACCGTACTCGCGCTTGGCTGCCGGAGTTACTTTGCCGCCGAGGGCGTAGACCATAAATTGCAGGCCATAGCAGATGCCTAGCACCGGCACACCGAGCTCGAAGACTTTTTTGTCGGCGTGGGGCGCACCCTGGTCGTAGACCGACGACGGGCCGCCGGACAGAACGATTCCGACGGGCGAGTAACTGCGGATCTCGTCGAGGGTGGCGTTGAACGGGAGCACTACGGAGAAGACTTTGTTTTCGCGGATGCGGCGCGCGATTAACTGCGAATACTGAGCGCCGAAGTCGAGGACAACGATGGCCTGATTAAGCGGGGATTGGGTTTCCACGGATGAGTGTCTCAAATCGGTGCGAAAGTGGCAAATGGATTGTCGCGGGATCGATCGTGTGACCGGGCCGAGACGGAGCAGGCCCGGTCTCTACACTGGCCGCGATTATCTTACCTGAAAGGTGCGGGGATCGATCGACATGTTATTCGCGATGCTGGGCTGGTCGACTTCCCATTCGACGCTTTTTACGTAGCCAAGGGTGAAGCGCAGGTCGTAGTGAGTTGGCAGGGTGAGACCGTCGACGGTCTTAAAGTCCGAGAAGTGTTCTTCGAGTCGATAGCGGCGGGGTTGCTTGCCGGCTTGGCGGGTCTCTCCGCCCGCAAGAGAGTTGGGAGGCTCCATCTCGTAAACCGTCATCACATGCTGGTAGGTTTGGGGATCGAAATAGAGGGTGATTTCGAGGTCGGTACGTCTCTTGGGCTCGTAGCGGATTGCGAGCAGTTCTTTGCCGTCCACTTTCTTCAAGCCTTCGGCGTGGAGCTTTGGCTTGTGGGCTTCGAGGTCGAGAAGTGGCCACCCGGTGGACCAGACGCCGCCGAGGAGGTTCTCGCGCAAGATCATGTCCTGGCTGAGAACGAAGTTCCCGAACTCGGAGCGGGTCTTGTCGGGGTAGGTGGCGGCGGCACTGGTTTTATCGCCATCGCAAATGAACCACTCTCCGAGGTAGCCGTTAGCGTTGATCTTCATCAGGAGATCGGTTTTCGGAGCCTCCGAAGCAAACTGAAATTTCCCCGGTACCACGCCTGACCCTCCCACCAGAATGCGGTAGGTAAGTCCACCTTGAATGACGCGCGATTTCACCTTTGCACGCGCCTCGGCCGAGCCGATGGAGTCGAGATGTTTGGCGACGATCTCCTCGGGCTTGAGATCGGCGGCCCCGAGATCGGCCGTTGCAAGCGAGATACAACAGGTGGCTATGGCGAAATACAGGAATCGAAGGGACGTTTTGTGGATTCCGAGTAAGAGCACGAATGTATCTCCTTAAAACAAAGTGACAGGGAAGTTTAGTCTCAAGGCGGAGGAGAGTAAATGACTACTTCGAGTGCTGACGGTACCGTCGAGACTCACCGGGACGTGAAGGAATAAACCTGGGGCGCGTCACCGGACGACGATATTTACGAGTTTGCCGGGAACTACGATGACCTTCACGATGGGTTTCCCGGCGATGAAGGCTTGCACTTTCTCATCGGAGAGCGCGGATTGCTTTACTTCGTCGTCGGTGGCCGTTGCCGGGACGACGATCCTGCCACGCAGCTTGCCGTTGACCTGCACGGGAATTTCGATTTCATCTTCGGCGGCCAGCGACTTGTCGTACTTGGGCCAGGGAGCTTTCAAAAGATTGGTGGTTTCTCCGGCCAATTCCCACAATTCGTGAGCGAAATACGGTGCCATGGGCGCCAGCAGAAGAGCTAGGGTGCGCTGCGCTTCGGCGATCAAGGAAGCGGGAACAAGTCCTTTGGCGATGGCCTGTTCCGCGCCATAAAGATCGTTGACCAGTTCCATGATGGCCGCGATGCAAGTGTTGAAGTGCCAGCGTCCCTGAAAGTCGTTGCTGACGCGCTTGATGGTTTGGTGCAGTTTGCGTTGGATCTTCCGCGCCGCCGTTTTCGCCAACGTTTCCGCCTCTGCGCTTTCCCTCCGCGCCAAGTCGCTTCCGTGCCTCTCAAGGATCTGCAGATTCTCCGCCCTTGCCGCCGCCGCCGCGTTAGCTTGCACTGGGTCACGCGTATAGAACCGGTACACCCGGCTCAAAAATCTTTGAATGCCTTCGATTCCGGTATCCTGCCAGTCGAGATCGCGGTCTGGCGGCGCGGCAAACAGCGTGTACATGCGCACGGCATCGGCGCCATAGCGCGCGACCATCTCGTCGGGCGAGACGGTGTTGCCGAGGTTCTTCGACATCTTGGCGCCGTCTTTGATCACCATGCCTTGCGTGAAGAGGCGCTCGGTGGGTTCATCGTTTTTAACGAGGCCCATGTCGCGCATGAATTTTGTCCAGAAGCGCGAGTAAATCAGGTGCAGAATGGCGTGCTCCACGCCGCCGATGTATTGGTCGATAGGAAACCAGTATGCGATTTTTTCCTTGTCGAAGGGCGCTTTATCGTTTTGCGCGTCCGCGTAGCGGTAGAAGTACCAGGATGAATCGACGAAGGTATCCATGGTGTCGGTCTCGCGTTTTGCCGGGCCGCCACATTTCGGGCAGGTGGTATTCAGAAACTCCGGCACACTGGCTAGCGGCGATCCGCCGGCCAGGGTGACTTTCACGTTGTCCGGCAAAATTACCGGCAGATCTTTTTCGGCGACTGGCACTATTCCGTCTTTTTCACAATAGACCACTGGGATCGGCGTACCCCAATAGCGCTGGCGCGAGATGCCCCAGTCTTTCAGGCGAAAAGTGACGGCCGCTTTGCCAAAGCCTTTTTCTTCGGCGTAGGCCGACATTTTCTTAATTGCTACTTCGCAATCGAGACCGCTGAAGTCGCCGGAGTTCACTACGATGCCCTCTTCGCTGACGAAGGGAAGAGTCGGCTCGGCCATGGTTTCTTCGGGATTAGTGCTGGAGGGGAGAATTACCAGGGAAATGGGCAGTTTGTACTTGGTGGCGAACTCGTAATCGCGATCGTCGTGCGCGGGCACGCTCATGATGGCGCCGGTGCCGTAGTCCATCAAGATGTAGTTTGCGACCCAGACCGGCAAGGTTTCGCCGTTGAATGGATTCTTCGCATAGCGTCCGGTGAATACACCGTGCTTTTCGATGTTGCCGATGTCGCCGGATTCTTTCGCGCGGCGTTGTTCGGCGATTAACTGCTCAACTTGCGCGCGCAGTTCCGGATTACGCGCGGTTATATCGGCGACGATCGGATGCTGGGGCGCGAGTTGGATCGAGGTCGCGCCGTAGATCGTGTCGACGCGCGTGGTGAAGACGGTGATCGTCGATCCCGCGGGGCCGATGGTGCCGCCCAGGTCGAAATCGACCAGCGTGCCTTCGCTACGGCCGATCCAGTTCTGCTGCATGATCTTGACCTTTTCAGGCCAGCCGGGCAGCTTTTGAAGATCGCGCAGCAACTCGTCCGCGTATTTTGTAATTTTCAGGAACCACTGCTCCAGTTCGCGCTGCTCGACCGGCGTATCTTCGTGGCGCCAGCACATTCCGCCAACGACTTGCTCGTTCGCGAGTACCGTGGCGCACTGCGGGCACCAGTTCACCTTGCTCTTTTTGCGATAGGCCAGACCTTTTTCGTAGAGCTTCAGGAAGAACCACTGGTTCCAGCGGTAGTATTCGGGAAAGCAGGTGGTGACTTCGCGCGACCAGTCGTAGGCGAAGCCGAGGCGCTTCATCTGCGTCTTCATGGCGGCGATGTTGCGTAGAGTCCATTCGCGCGGCGGCGTGTTGTTTTTGATCGCGGCATTTTCCGCGGGCAGGCCGAACGAATCCCATCCCATGGGATGCAGCACGTTGTAGCCGTTCATCCACATGTAGCGTGCGAGCGCGTCCCCGATGGCGTAGTTGCGCACGTGTCCCATGTGCAGGGCGCCGGAGGGATAGGGAAGCATCTCGAGCACGTAATACTTTGGCTTGGAGGAATGGGGCTCGGCGGCGTAGAGCGACGGGTCGCTCTGCCAGCGCTCGGACCACTTCTGCTCTATGCGCTGAGGGTCGTAGCGTTCGTCGCGTTCGTCATGGTCGTTGCGGGTGGTGATGGATTTTTGTTCTTCGGCCATAGAGAAGTTCGGGGATGAAGAGATAATCCTACATTTTACAATGTTCAACGCGTCGGCTACGCGCACTATCAAGTTCTTCGCCGGAGGGAGACTCGAAATACCTTTGGATCGAAGGCCCCGCACGGTAAAGACATCAGATCCTCCTTCGTAGAACCAGGGCATTGGTAACGAGTGGGTTCATCGATACACCTCTTTGCGATGGCCCGTGCGGAGAACCAACACGGTAATGCGTTCGTTCTGGATATCGCAGATTAGGCGATAGTCAGCGACGCGGTATCGCCAAAGGCTTTTCGTGTCACCATGAAGCGGTTTGCCCGACAAACGTGGATTTTGGGAGCCCAGTACGCGCTCGCGGAGAAAATTCAGGATCCGTTCTTGTGCGGGGCGATCTAGTTTTTGGATTTGTTTTTCAGCGGTGCGAGATACTTCAACCTGCCAGGCTCTACCCTGGGCTGTTCTACCTTGAGAAACCAAGTCTCCGCTCCAATTCATCAAGCGCGATGGTCGGCTCACGGCGCTCGAGCGCAGCAATGCCTTTCAGATAGTCCTCGCGATCCTCCAGATACTGGCGAATCGCCTCGCGAGCGTAGTAGCTTTTGCTGCGGCCGGTCTCTCGGGCGAGAGATTCGAGCTTCTCTTCAAGTTCGGGTTCGAGACGAATTCCGAGCATATTTCCCTTTGTTAAACATGTTTAACATATCAGATGTTTGCGCTTCGCTGCAAGCCTGAACGACGGCTCTCCTTCACCAATGTTTTCAGTGCCTGCACATTTCTCCAGTCGTCTCCCGGTTCGTCAATCGGCGTTTCGGCAATGAACGCGGCATGCTTCAATCGCCGGTCATTTAACAGGGCCCGGAACACCTCCAGCCCCAACTTGCCGTGGCCGATATGTTCGTGGCGGTCGAGGCGGGAGCCGCGTTCGGCTTTGGCGTCGTTGCAGTGCCATACGCGCACGTTTTTGAAGCCGATTGTTTTATCGAGGTGGCGCAGGGTCAAGGCGCGGCCTTCTTCGGTGACAATGTCGTATCCGGCCACATGGGTGTGGCAGGTGTCGATGCAGGCCCCAACGGGGACGTGGCCGCGCAATCTTTCCAGGAGTTCTGCGACTTGCTCGAATGTTCCGCCGAGCGAAAATTCCGCGACGGCTGTGTTTTCTATCAGCACGGTTAATCCGCGCAGATCGAGTTCGCGCGCCGCCTCTTCGATGGCGCTGGCAGCGCGCGACAATCCTTCTTCGCGGCTCGAATCGCGAAACGAGCCTGGATGCAGCACCAGATAGTCGGCGCACAGGGCTGCACCACGTTCTAACTCTCCGCGAAAGGCTGCGATCGATTTCTGGCGGAAGTGATCGCTCGCTCCGGCCAAATTGATCAGATAGTTGCAGTGGATTACCAGCGGCTTCAGATCATACTTCTGCCGCAGTTTGCTCATCGCCTCGCACTGAGGGCGCGCGAGCGTGTAGGGCTGCCACTGGCGCGGGCTTGTCGAGAAGATTTGAAATGTATTGCACCCCAGGCGGTAGGCGCGTTCGGCGGCATTTTCCACGCCTCCCGCGATGGATGTATGAATTCCGATCCGGCGGGCGGTGTGCATGGGCGGGGATTTTGGCGGCGGCCATTTCAGCGGATCTTTTTCGACGGGGAGGAATTTAACCATCGATTTGAGGTTACCTCAGTCGTGATCGCGGTTGTGCTCCCTGAGACGGGGCAGGCCCCGTGTCTACGGTGATTTGCAGTGGTGATTTGCAGTGGTTCGTCGCGGACGTTAAACTCAATCTCGGAGTTAACGATGCTTGTCGTCATGCGGGCCCAGGCCACCGAAGAGCAGGTGCGGGCGGTCTGCCAGAAAATCGAATCGCTCGGATACCGCGCGCATTCCATCCCGGGCGCGCAGCGGACCGCTATTGGCATCACGGGGAACAAGGGAGAAATCGATCAGGGCGCGCTCGACGATCTGCCCGGCGTGCAAGAAGTTATTCGAGTTTCAAAACCTTACAAACTGGTTAGCCGCGATACCAAGCCTGACAACACGATTCTTAAATTTGCCAACTCTCCGGTGACCATCGGCGGGGCCGATCTCGTGGTTATGGCCGGCCCCTGCGGCATTGAAAGTCACGAGCAGGCGTTTGCGATTGCCGAGTGCGTGGCTCGCGCCGGAGCACAATTTTTTCGCGGGGGGGCTTACAAGCCGCGCACTTCTCCTTATTCCTTTCAGGGCATGGGGGAAGATGGCCTCAAGATCATGGCCGAGATTCGCGACCGCTTCGGGCTGCTTATTGTGACCGAAGCGGTCGACTACGAATCGCTCGATCTGGTGGACCAGTATGCCGACATGATTCAGATCGGCGCGCGCAACATGCAGAATTTTTCTTTGCTTAAGCGCGCTGGACGCGCGCGCAAGCCTGTGCTGCTGAAGCGCGGCATTGCGGCTACGCTCGAAGAATTTCTGATGGCCGCCGAATACATTATGAGCGAGGGCAATTACAACATTGTTCTCTGCGAGCGCGGGGTTCGCACATTTGCCGACCACACGCGCAACACGCTCGACCTTAGTGTGGTGCCCGCGGTACAGCGGCTTAGCCATTTGCCGATCATCGTTGACCCGAGCCACGGGACCGGCAAACGCAACAAAGTTACGCCGCTCTCGCGCGCGGCTGTCGCCGTTGGAGCCGATGGGCTGATCATCGAAGTGCATAACGATCCCGATCGCGCGCTTTCGGATGGCATGCAGTCGCTTTATCCGGATCAGTTTGACGTGCTGATGGGGCAGGTGCGGCAGATCGGGGCGGTGCTGAGAAGGACGATTCCGTCGCCCACGGCCGCACCGGCCGGTGCCACAACGTCGGTGGGCTGAATCATCAGTGGGCTGATCTTCGGACATCTCTGATAATCTTTTTTCTTCTGTAAATCGCCTCGCTTGTGCGCAAACTCCTCCTCATCGCCGTTTGTGTTCCACTTATCATCGCCGGCGGCTGGTATTACTTCCACCAGCGCAGCCTGCCGACTTACGGCCCGCTTTACCGCGAGTACGCTTACGTCACTAATGGAAAGAGCAATACCGTTTCGGTCATTGACCTCACTACCGATCCGTTCAAGGGATTTACCGTGGTTAAGACGTTGGCGGTGGGGGCTGAGCCGACCGGGGTCGCGGCTAATCCTAAGAAGAATGAGATTTATGTTGTTAACGCCGGATCGGCGAATGTCAGCGTTATCGACGCGGAGCAGAATAAGGTTGTCGCTACCATTGGCGTTTATGGGCGGCCTTACTTTATTGACGTTTCACCGGACGGACGGCGGGCTTATGTGGCCAACTCCGGGTCGAACAATGTTTCGGTGATTGATCTCGATCACCGAACGGTCGCCGCGACGCTGCGGGTGGGCGGGAGCCCGGGGCTGGCGCGGGTTTCGCCCGATGGGTCGACTCTCGTGGTCAGCAATCGGGCCGATAACTCGGTTTCCATCATCGATACCGTTCGCCTTAGCGTGCGATCGGCTATCGGCATTTGTTTGGAGCCGGAAGACATTGCCATCTTGCCCGACTCGAGCAAGGCTTTTGTTTCGTGCTCGGGATCGGGACAGGTTGCCAGCATCGATTTGAAGAACGACAAACTGCTGGCGCTGCTCGACGTGGGAAAGTCGCCGGTGAGCCTGGCGCTTAAGCCCGATGGCGGAGAACTGGTGGCGTTTAATTTCAATGCCGGCACCATCTCGATCATCGAGACTACGCCGGATGAAGTGCTGGGGAGCTTTCTGGTGGGCGCGCAGCCTACGCGCGGCGTTGTTTCGCTGGATAACTCGCGGCTTTATATTTCCGATTTCGCATCGAATGACGTTGCGGTCTACGATATGGATCTCGGGAAAGTAATCGCGTTTCTGCCAGTGGGCACGCGGCCGGATGCGCTGGCCCTGTCGCAGAATCAGGAGTATCTGCTGGTGGCCGATTCCGGTTCGTCGGATGTGACGATCATTCAGAAGCGGACGCCGAGCAAGAAATTTGAACCCTCCGAGTATTCGTTGCTTACTATTCTTCCGGTCGGAGCGCAGCCCAACCAGATGGTGGTGAAATCCTTTCTGGCGACCAAGCCCGAGGCCGAGCGCCGCCTACCTTAGCACCAGATCGGCAAACTCGGGGTGCGAGTGGAGATAACGGCTGACGTAGGGGCAGACTACGTCCACTTTTCGATGGTGCTCCCGCGCCCACTCGAGGGCAGATTGCGCGAGAGATGCCGCTATGCCAGTGCTGCGCAGGCCCTTGGGAACATCGGTCTCGATCAAAGTGAGGACCTTGCTGTCAAGCGTGTAATCGAGTGTGGCTACGAGTCCATCGCGTTCCAACTCGAAGCGGCCGCTCTCGACGCGCTCTGGGGCTTCTTTTTTCTTTTGGCCGAACAGGCTCATTGCCGCGCCTCGCTTGTCTCCGGGCTTGCCGCTCGGAAATGTTCGAGAATGGCCTGCGCTTGCGATCGCGTGACCACCGCCGAAAGCGCCGCGACGTCGGCTTGCTTCACCGCTTGCAGGCTGCCGAAATGTTCGAGCAGGCGGCGTGTTGTCGCCTGCCCTACGCCTGGGATTTCGCGCAGCTCGGTGGAGCGGTCGCGAATCTGGCGGCGTTTGCGATGAAAGGTTACCGCAAAACGATGCGCTTCATCGCGAATTTGCTGGACGAGATGGAGCACCGGCGAGTGATGGTCGAGCACGATCGGATCGTCTTCCTGTCCGAAGACATAAATAATTTCTTCGCGCTTGGCGATGGCGGCCAGCGGCTGGTTGATGATCTCCAGCGCGTCGAGCGCTTCGGCGGCGGCGTGCAGCTGTCCTAAGCCGCCATCGATAAGGATCAGGCTTGGCAGCGGCTTCTTTTCTTCGCACAGGCGTTTGTAGCGGCGCGTGACTACTTCGCGCATGGAAGCGAAATCGTCTACGCCTTCGACGGTGCGGATGATGAATTTGCGGTAGTCGGACTTCTTCATCTTGCCGTCTTCCCAGACGACCATCGAAGCTACCGTCTCGGCACCCTGAATGTGGGAGATGTCGAAGCACTCGATGCGCTTGGGGAGTTCGGGAAGAGTGAGTGCGTCTTGCAGAGCTTCGGCGATGGCGCGGGCGTTCGGCTTGAGAATGCGGAAGCGCTGGTCGTAGGACTGCTTGGCGTTGTTGCCGGCAAGATCGATCAGTTCGCGTTTCTCGCCGCGCTGGGGAACGGCGATTCGCACTCGCCAGGTGCGGACGTTACCGGCTGCGGCTTGGTCGCTCAGGACATCTTCGAGTTCCTCGCGATCTTCGAAATCCACGGGAACGTAGATGTTGCGCGGGACATAGGGCTGGCCCAGGTAAAGCTGCTTGAGAAGGCTGGACAGAAATTCTCCGGGAAGAAAGCTTGTGCTGTTCTCCTTCCCCGACGGGGCAGGATCTTCGGTTGAATCGAGATTTTCTTCAGCTGAGTTATCTTCAGGCGCGCCGTCCGCGGGTGCGGCTAACTCTGGAATATCCTCCCAAAAGAATTCACGGCGGTCGAGCACGCGGCCTCCGCGCATGTGGAATAAATTTACTGCCAGCATTCCGTTTTCGTAGTGATAGCCGAAAACGTCGGCGTCATCGCCTTCGACGGAGGCGATACGCTGTTTCTCCTGCAATTGCTCAACCGTGGAAATCAGATCGCGATACTTGGCGGCGCGTTCGAACTCCTGGGCGTCGGCGGCCTCCGCCATACGCTCGCGCAGAGATTTCACGAGGTCGGTCTGGCGGCCTTCGAGGAAAAGCTTCACGTCGCGTCCGGCTTCCTGATAGGTCTCGGGCGTGGTCAGTCCCTGGACGCAGGGGCCGAGGCACCGCTTGATGTAGAACTGCAAACACGGCCGCGGATGAAAACGGTTCAGGTCGACCGTGCAAGAGGGGATCAGAAAATGGCGGTGGATTAGATCGACAATGCGGTACGCGAGATTGGTCGGGAAATATGGGCCGTAGTAAACGCTGCCATCCTTGCGCAGGCGGCGCGTTACGTAGACGCGCGGGTAGCGTTCGCCGAGCGTGAGTTTGACGTAAGGATAGGTCTTGTCGTCGCGCAGCAGGATGTTGAAGCGCGGCTTCTTCTGCTTGATGAGATGGTTTTCGAGGGCGAGCGCCTCTTTGTTATTGGCGACAACGATGTAATCGACATCGACCGCCTCGCGGACCAGCGTGCCGGTTTTTGCGTCTTCCCAGCGTCCCTGATGAAAATATGAAGAGACGCGCGAGCGCAGGTTCTTCGCCTTGCCCACGTAGATGACATCGCCCTCGGCGTTCTTGTAGAGGTACACGCCGGCGGAAGTGGGGATGGTGCGAATTTTGGCGAGAAGATCCATCGAGGAGAGCCGATACGTCTATGATAAAGGTTTATGAAAAAAGGATTCAGACATGAAAGATGAACAGGGAATACCGAAGGACTTCATGCAATTCGCGGCCATATTGAAGGGTCCGCCGGACCTTTCATCGCGGAAAGGCTTTGCAACCCACGCCGAAAAAGAATCCAATGATCGAGACGCACCGAAGACGGCGAAAAAGAAAAAGACGCGGCGGCGGGCCACGTCTGTACGATAGTTTTGGTTGCCGATTTGTTTTCCTACGCGCTCCAACTCTTCACAAACTCCACCAGACTGCGCAGCGCAATCCCCGATGGGCCTTTGGCGATCCACGGTTTCTGGTCTTCCATCCAGGCGGTTCCGGCGATGTCGAGGTGAATCCAGGGCGTGTCTTCGGCGAACTCTTTTAGGAACATGGCGGCAAAAATCGCGCCTCCCCAGCGGCTGCCGGCGTTGGCCATGTCGGCGATATTGGACTTGATTAGCTCCTTGTATTCTTCGTCGAGCGGCAGGCGCCACATTTTTTCGCCGGCTTGCTTCATGGCTTGCGCGAAGCGGTCGTACATCTGATCGTCGCTGGCGAAGATTCCTGCATTCACGTAGCCGAGCGCGACCACCACGGCTCCGGTCAGCGTGGCGGCATCGACCAGGTGCGTGCAGCCGAGGTGCCTTGCATAGGTTAGGCCGTCAGCCAGCACGAGGCGGCCTTCGGCGTCGGTGTTGATAATCTCGATCGATTTGCCGGACATCGCGATCTGCACGTCCCCCGGTTTTTGCGCTTTGCCGGAGGGCATGTTTTCGGTCGCGCAGATGATGGCTGTCACTTTTACTTTCGGCTTGAGCAGGGCGATGGCGCGCATGGTGCCGATCATGGCGGCGCCGCCGGCCATGTCGTATTTCATTTTTTCCATGCCGTCGGCGGGCTTGATGGAGATGCCTCCGGTGTCGAAGGTGATGCCCTTGCCTACCAGGCCCAGATGGACATTTGCCGCAGCGCCGGCTGGGTTGTAGCGCAGGACGATCAGAGCGGGTGGCTCGTCGGAACCTTGAGCGACTCCCCAGAATGCTCCCATTTTCATGTCTTTAATTTTGTCGGGGCCCATAATTTCGCAGCCCAGGCCTACTTCGGACGCCATCTTCCTCGCGCGCTCGGCCAGCAGGTTCGGGGTCATGCGGTTCGAGGGCTCGTTCACCAGGTCGCGAGTAAAGTTTTGGGACTCGCCAATGATGCGGCCCGTGTCGACCGCGCTTTGCAGGGCTTTGACGTCGCCTTGCGCATCTTTCTGAACGACGATGGTTAGCGCGTCAATCTTTTGATCTTTGTTTTTGCGGTCGCTCTTGTAGTAGTCGGGCTCGAAGCTGCCGACGTAGGCGCCTTCCACGACGGCGCGTGCTCCGTCTTGTGCGGGAACGGCGGTTTCCGGGACTACGAAGGCGAAGTTGCGAATGCTCTTGCCTTTGAGGGTGCGCACTGCCGCTCCGGCCAGCTTGCGGAGGTCGGAGGCGGAGAACGTTTTTGCCTTGCCCCCGCCCAAGAGCAGCAGACGTTTGGCCTTTATTCCCGCCGGGTGATGGAGGAGTGTCGTTTCGAAGGTCTTGCCGGTGACCTCGCCCGCGGCGATTACGTCTTTGGCGGCAGCAGAGACGGCGGCGTCGGAAGTGGCGACGCCTGGAGCGGATCTTTCTTTGTCCTTGGCGGCTTGGTCTTTGTCACCCTGGTCGAGGACGACTACGACCAGGCAATCGGTTTCAATGGCGGAGGGAGCGGTAGACGACAGATTGGTATTCATAGTTGAGATTGTGTTCAGTATCCACGGTAAGGTGTCGGACGCGCAAGTTGGGGCGGTGCGGGCGCGTCGATCATGGGTTGGTTTCGAGACGGGCAGGGCCCCGACTCTACGCTTTTCGTGAGCGTGCTATGGCTTCGCGGGCTTCTTTATCGGCGGTGCGGCGGCGCTCGGTTTCGCGCTTGTCCCAGTGCTGTTTACCTTTGGCCAGGGCTAGTTCAACCTTTACTTTGCCGCCTTTGAAGTAGATGCGGGTCGGGATCAGGGTTAGGCCTTTTTGCTGGGTCTTGCCGATCAATTTGCGAATTTCTTCGCGATGGACCAGCAACTTGCGGGTGCGGACCGCCGCATGATTCGCATAACTGCCGTGCTCGTAGGGGCTGATGTGGCAGTTCAGTAGCCAGAGTTCGTTGTCTTTGACCAGGCCGTAGGCGTCTTTTAGGTTCGCCTTGCCGGAGCGGATGCTCTTGACCTCCGTGCCGGTCAAAACTACTCCCGCCTCAAATTTTTCTAGCAAGAAATAGTTATGGCTCGCGTTCCTGTTGACAGCGGCATCTCTCTCTCCCGCCGCAGTGGGTTGGCGGCGGGGATTCTTCTCCCGGTTGGATTGCGTCTGGTGGGTGGTTTGCCTGGGCATTGCTAGAAAGAAAGTTAGCACGAGGGGCGGGTTCAGGTCTTTAGTGACCGGTGACCGCGTCCGTGGCGAGCGCTTTCGCGACGAACGACACCCGCGGTACAGGTACTAATGAGTGTAAACATCAGGGCACCAATGACTTCGGGAGCCAATTCAGGCGATGCTATAATCCAATTTTCCAATCCTTTTTCTGGCGGCAAAGACCCGGTCGGATACCGATCCCTCAGGTTCTTTTGTGGTTTTGGGTCAAAAACAATCCCGGTTAACGACCGGCGAGAAATTCTCGAGACTTTTATGAGGACTGTTGAATGACACGGCTGAAGCGTCCGGCTCTGTTCATGCTGGTGGTGATGGGCCTGTGCCTCACGGGCATTGCGGCCGATAAGGCCAAGGACCTCTACGAAAAGGGCGCCGATGCGCAGGCGCGGCAGGATTATGAGAAGGCTTATGAGTACTTCAAGCAAGCCTACGATCTGAAGCCGAAAGAGCTGCGCTACCGCACCGCCTACGAGCGCAACAAGTTTCTGGCGGCATCGTCCCACGTGCATCGGGGACAGATTCTGCGCGATGCCGGCAAGCTCGAGGATGCGAAAGTAGAGTTCGAGAAGGCCCTGACAATCGATTCCTCCTCCTTTATTGCGCAGCAGGAGTTGAGGCGCACGCTGCAAATGATCCAGGAGGCGGCACATCCGCACCCGCAGGCCTCGTCGAGCGGCGGGAGCGGCGAACTTCATGAGCTATTGTCAGAGGCGCGCGGGCCGGTTGAACTGGCGCCGATTTCGAACGCTCCAATTACGCTGAAGCTGACGGAAAAGTCTACCGTGATTTATGAGACGGTGGGCAAGCTGGCCGGCATCAACGTGCTGTTCGATCCGGACTACACGCCCAAGCAGGTGCGTATCGAGTTGAACGGCGTGACCCTGGAAGATGCGCTGTCGGTCATTTCGTTTGAAACCAAAACGTTCTGGCGTCCGATTACGCCGAACACGATTTTTGTCGCGCAAGACAATCCCGCAAAGCGGAAAGAGCTGGAACAAAACGTCCTTAAAACTTTTTATCTTTCCAATCTTTCGCAGCCGACCGAATTGCAGGATGTTGTGAACGCAATGCGCACGATCCTGGAGGTAAGCCGCATTCAGCAGTTGCCGTCGCAGGGCGCGATTGTGGTGCGTGGCACTCCCGATCAGGTGGCGCTGGCGCAGAAGCTGGTTGACGATCTCGACCGGGCGAGGCCGGAAGTGCTGGTCGACGTGGCGGTGATGGAAGTGAGCCGCGACAAGATGAAGCAGCTTGGCATCAGCCCGCCGACCAACGTTTCGGTGGCGCTCCAGCCCAATGTCAACACGACTTCGACGACCGGGACCGGTACGGTCGGAGGCACGACCACCTCGACGAACGGTTCAACCACGAACGGCGTCACGCTGAACACGCTGGATTACCTCAACGCGAACGATTTTCTGGTCACGATCCCAGCGGCCTCGGCTACCGCGCTGTTGAGCGACAGCACGTCGAAGATCATACAGAATCCGCAGATCCGGGCGCTCGATGGCCAGAAGGCGACGCTCAAGATTGGCGAGCGCGTGCCGGTGGCCACCGGATCGTTTCAGCCGGGTATCGGTGGCGTGGGCATCAATCCTCTCGTAAATACGCAATTTCAATATATCGATGTGGGCGTGAACATCGACATCACGCCGCGCGTCCATGCGGACCGGGAAATTTCGATGAAGCTGGTGCTCGACGTTTCGGCCGTGACTTCCTATGTGAGCATCGGGGGCATCAGCCAGCCGGTGATTGGGCAGCGCAAGGTCGAACATGAAATCCGGCTCAAGGATGGCGAGGTGAACCTGATCGGCGGAATCATGGAAGACCAGCAAACCAAGGCGTTGACCGGCATACCCGGTCTCTCCTCGATTCCGATCCTTAAATACCTGTTTTCGCAGACCAACACCGAGCACCAGGAGGACGAGATCGTATTCGTGTTGACGCCGCATATTATCCGCGGTGCGGAGGCGCCTTCGGACGCCAACGATCTGCTGGATGTGGGAACCGCGAACTCGATCGAGTTGCGTCGAACCAACACGAAGCCGGTCGAAGCTCCGGCCGCTCAGCCGCCGACCGGTGCGCAGCCAGCGAATCCACAGGGCGCAATGATGCAGCATTCGGGTATGCCGGCCCAGAACGCAGTTTCACTGGCTCCGGGCGTCCCGACCGGCTCCTTCCTGTTCGATCCTCCTTCATTGAGTTTGGCGAAGGGCTCGACGTTTAGCGTGAATGTAATGCTGACCGGTGGCCAGAACGTGTACTCGGTGCCTTTGCAACTGAGTTATGATCCGAACAAATTGGCGGTGATCAACGTCTCCAATGGCGGGTTCCTGTCGCAGGATGGGCAGGCGGTTGCGATCGTGCATCGAGACGATCCGGCGGCTGGAACGCTGAATGTAACGGCGTCGCGGCCTCCGGGGGTGGGAGGCGTTTCAGGCCAGGGATCGGTCATTACCGTCACCTTTATGGCGAAAGCTTCGGGCCAGTCCGCGCTCACCATCACGCGCGGAGGCGCGCGCGATCCGGCCATGCAGCCAATCGCCATGAGCGGAGCGCAGGCGGCCATCTCGATCCAGTAAACCGAGTTCTGTGATGAGCCATCTAACCAATGTGGGTCAGGCGCCAGCATTCCGGCGAACCGTGGGCGGGACCGCCCGCAAGAATGCGCGCGGGTTCACGCTCATCGAACTGATCGTCGCCACTACCATCCTGATCATCCTGACGGGCATGGCGGTGCCGCTGGCTCAGATCTCGATCAAGCGCGAGCGGGAGCGGGAACTGCGGGCGGCTTTGTGGACGATGCGGGACGCCATCGACCGCTACAAAGATGCAGCCGATCGTGGTTCATTTCAAACCAAGGTGGACAGCAACAACTATCCTCCCGACCTCGACACGCTGGTCAAGGGCGTGGACATAGCCGGCAAAAAGCTGAAGTTCCTCCGCAGAATCCCGATCGATCCGATGACCGGCAAAGATGAGTGGGGAATGCGCTCCATGCAGGACGATCCGACGTCCGATTCCTGGGGCGAGCAGAATGTGTTCGACATTTACAGCAAGTCGGAGGGCACAGCGCTGGACGGCACGAAATACAAGGACTGGTAGGGAGCCAGAAGCGGCTTTCAAAGGGCGGGGGTTTGCGGTGCAATTTACGATGCCGAGTGCGTTCGAACATCAGGCCATGAAATCTCGATCCAAAACTCGCGGCTTCACCCTCATCGAGATGCTCATCGTGATTGTGGTGATGGGTGTGCTGATGGCGCTCGCGCTGCCCATGTACAACACCAGCATCACGCGCTCCAAGGAAGCGCGGCTGCATCACAATCTGGTGACGCTCAACAATCTTATCCAGCAATACACGCTCGACAAAAAGGCGGCGCCGCAGCAACTGGACGATCTGGTGACCGCTGGATATTTGAAATTCATTCCCGATGACATTACAGGCAGCAATACCACCTGGCAGACCGATACCGAAGATCCGGAGAAGGCGGTGAACCCGGATCAGACAGGTATCGCATCCGTGCGTAGCGGTTCGGATCAGCCCTCGCTTGACGGAACGCCGTATTCGAGCTGGCAGAAGTGATGGGCAGACATCCAGCAGAAATGGGAAGAAGCAGCTTGCGGGCCACGCGGACCGCGGGACGCCTCTTCGGCACGCTCAGGGCTGGCTATCAGGACAGCCGACAAGTGCGTCGGCGCTCCGCCAGCCGCGGTTTTACGCTGATCGAGATGATGGTCGCGATTGCGGTGATGGTCATTCTGCTCAGCGTCGCGATGCCGATCTATAGCGCGAGCATCCGGGCCGCGCGGGAAGATAATTTCAAACGCAACCTGGAGACCCTCAACCAGGAAATCTATCAATACACCCTCGACAAGCAGAAGGCGCCCAAGTCGCTGGAGGATCTGAAAACGGCGGGCTATATCTCGCGCGTGCCGGACGACATCACCGGAACCCCGGACTGGCAGACCGAGGAAGACGAGACCACGATTCTGTCGCTGCAACAGACCGAGGGCGGCGTTTATGGCGTGAAGAGCGCCTCGAGCGGCATTGGCAGCAACGGCAAGCCTTATTCGGAGTGGTAAAGTTCGCGCGTCCTCCCCTTCCATTTCTTGCTCGAACATAGTTCCCGAGTGGCCCTGAGACGGGGCAGCACCCTCTTTACACGAGATTTTCGCGTGGGTTCGCAACCCGCGTCCGGCGATTTTTTCTGCTACCTTATTCACTTCTCCTTCCGGAGGCAAGCTTGAATTTCAATTTTCTGAATCGGCTTCAACCCTTCGCTCAACTTGTCATGCGGCTTACGCTGGGTGCGATCTTGATCGCGCATGGCTACGGCAAGGTGTTCAAAGGATTTCACCATCACATGGCAATGGTGGCGTCGCTCGGGCTGCCCGCGTGGATGGCCTATCTCTCGACGGGAACGGAATTTTTTGGCGGCATTGCCATCGTGCTTGGTTTGTTCACGCGCTTTTTCTCATTGGCGGTTGTGATCGAGATGAGCGTCGTTATCTGGAAAGTGCATTTCAAGAACGGCCTGACAGGACCGGGAGGCTTTGAGTTTCCGCTGGCGCTCGCGACGATTGCACTGGCGCTGCTTTGCTTTGGCGGGGGGCCGTGGGGATTCAGTTTGCCTTCGTTGGGGGGCTCGCGGAAGTCGAAGAGTGCTTGAGAATTTTCGGGCGAGTGGTTTCCCCGCAGCGGTTAGTCGCTAGAACTCTGACAATTCCTTCATCGCGCGAAACAGATCGCTCGCTTGCGGCAGAATTGCGTCTTCGAGAATCGGCTGGTAGGCGACGAACGTGTCCCTGGCGGCGACGCGCTTTACAGGCGCATCGAGATGCTCGAAGAGCTGGTCGGCGATGCGCGCCGCGATTTCTGCGCCGTATCCCCAGCTTAGCGTGTCTTCGTAGGCAATGAGCGCGCGATTCGTTTTCTTGACCGATGCCGCGATGGCATCCCAGTCGAACGGGTTGAGCGAGCGCAGGTCGATCAGTTCGACGCTCACCTGATGCTCCCGCTCGATTTTCTGTGCGGCTTGCAGCGCGCGCGGAACGACTGCGCCATAGGTGATTACGGTGAGATCGGTTCCCGGCTGAATGATATTTGCTTTGCCGAATGGAACCATGTAGTCGGGGCCGGGATAGAGCGCGCGGCCGAAGGTTTCGCGGTAGAGGCGTTTGTGCTCGAGGAAAAGAACTGGATCATCGCAGCGGATGGCGGTGCGCAGCAGTCCGGCGGCGTCGAGCGCGTTGGAGGGGAAGATCACCCGCAGGCCGGGGATGTGCGTGAAAGTGCTCTCGCCGCATTGCGAGTGATAAATGGCTCCGCCCGTCAGATAGCCGCCGATGGCTACTCTTATTACCAGCGGCGATGAGAACGCGTTGTTGGAGCGCCAGCGCATCAGCGGAAGCTCATCGCGCAGTTGCATCATCGCCGGCCAGATATAGTCGAAGAACTGGATTTCAGCTACGGGTTTTAATCCGCGTACGGCCATGCCGATAGCGCGGCCTACTATGTTCGCTTCCGCCAGGGGCGAGTTGAAGACGCGGTCGGCGCCGAATTCATTTTGCAGGCCGGAGGTGAGTTTGAAGACTCCGCCTTTGCCTTTGACCAGCTTTTGCTTGACATACTCTTCGCGGCTGCAATCGGCGACGTCTTCGCCAAACATTACTATGCGGTCGTCGCGGCGCATCTCATCGCGCAGCGTGGTGGTGATCAGGTCGGCCATCGTCTTGGGTACGGATGCGGCGGCAGGCTTGCCATCCTTGCCGTTTTCGGGCGCGGCGAAGGCCGGTTGCGTGTCGAATGTCGAAGAGGTCGGATCGAGGTCGGGCGAATAAATGAAGTTATAGATGGAATCGGGTTGCGGAAACGCGGCTTGCAGGGCGCGATCCGTGGCCGACTGAATTTCTGCGTCGACCTCGGTCTCGATTTTGTTGATGCCTTTTTCATCGAGGATGCCTTCGCGCAGCAGGAACATTTGCAGGCGCGGAATCGGATCGCGGGCGGCATCACGCTGGCGCTCACTGTCCGGGCGGTAGAGGCGCTCGTCGTCCGAGAGCGAGTGCGAGTACGGACGAATTACGTGGGCGTGCACGAACGCGGGACCATGGCCGGTGCGGCAGTAGTCGGCGGCGCGGCGGAAAGCGGCATAGGCGATTACGGGATCGGTGCCGTCGACTTCTTCGAAGTGGAAGTTGGGGAATCCGGAGACGAGGCGCGAAATGTTGCCGCCGGCAGTTTGCACTTCGACGGGAACGGAGATGGCGTATCCGTTGTCCTGGATGCAGAAGATCACCGGCAAACGCAGGTTGGAGGCGGTGTTCAGCGCCTCCCAGAATTCACCTTCGCTGGTGGCGCCGTCGCCGAGCGAGACGTAGCTGATCTCGTCGCCGTGGAACTCGACATCTTTGAACTGGCGATAGTCGCCTTCGGCTTTGCCCGCGGCTTCGGGATGGCGCGAGAAATAGCGTCCCGCTTCGGCGCAACCGACGGCGTGCAGAATCTGGCTGCCGGTGGGCGAAGATTGCGTGACTACATTGAGCGCTTGAAATCCCCAGTGCGACGGCATTTGGCGGCCGCCGGAGGCGGGATCGTCGGCTGCGCCGACTGCTCCGAGCAGCATTTCGTAGGCAGTCGCGCCGAGGCCGAGGCAGAGTGCCCGGTCGCGATAATAGGGGAAGAACCAGTCGTAACGCGATTTGAGCGCGAAGGCGGCGGCGACTCCGATGGCTTCGTGGCCTGCGCCCGAAATCTGGAAGAAAATTTTCTGCTGGCGCTTGAGGAGAATCTCGCGGTCGTCGAGGCGGCGCGAGGCGAACATTATGCGGTAGGCGTCGACGAGTTGCTGGCGGGTGAGGCCCTGGTAGTCGGCCGCTTTCTTCTGCGGCTTTCGCAGGTCGGTTTCGTTCAGCTTCGGATCGACTTTGCTTGTGGCCATGTCTTCTGGTGATTCCAATTGCACCGTGCCGCGTTACATTGTAAACGAGGACGAGGTCGGAGGTTAGAGGTAAGAGGTTACTGGCGATTTCAGATTGCAGAGGTCAGATCGCAGAGGCGAAGACCAGGGTCAACCGCCTCCGCATCAGGAGTTCCCACTCTGCGATCTGACCTCTGCAATCTGACCTCCAACCTCTAATTTCCGACCTCATCATTTATCCTGTCCTGTCCATGATTCGCTTTCTGCGCCGGTTTGATCCGCGGTCGATTCGTCTCCTGATATTTGATCTCGACGGCACGCTGATCGATTCGCGGCTCGATCTTGTCCATTCCGTGAATGCCATGTTGCGGCACTTCGGGCGGCCTGAGCTGGATGGCGACGTCATCGCGAGCTATGTGGGAGATGGTGCGCCAGCACTCGTACAAAGGGCGCTGATTGCAGATGGCGACGGTGGGGACGAAGCTTTCTTCCGAAGCGCGCTGGACTATTTTATCGGCTACTACCGGCTGCACAAGCTCGACCACACGACCGTATATGAAGGGATACCGGAGACGCTAACCGCGCTGGCTGCTGGTTCGTCGCAGGCGGGGGCGGGCGGTGTCGCCTGCCCTGCACGAGTGATGGCGGTGCTGTCGAATAAGCCGGTGGGGCCTTCGCGGGCGATTGTGGAGGCCTTGGGGATGGCAGATTTCTTCGTGCGTATTTATGGCGGCAACAGCTTCGCGACCAAGAAGCCCGATCCGCTGGGCGTGCGGACGCTATTGGAAGAAACCGGCGTGTCCGCGGAGGGTGCGCTGATGATTGGCGATTCGTCGATTGATGTGCTCACGGGGCGCAACGCGGGATTGTGGACTTGCGGCGTGACTTATGGGTTTGCTCCGCGGTCGCTGGAGGAAGTCGCGCCGGATGTGGTGGTGGATGGGCCGCGGGAGTTGGGGGAGTTGCTGGGGTAGGGAGGGTTATGGAGGAAACATTGTCGGTCGGAGAGCGTGAGCGCAAGCGTGCCGAATTCCTGGCAACGCTCGTCGATGCAAAAGCCTCCATTGCCCGCGGCGAAGGTAGGGTCATTACGCAGGAATCGATTCGCGATCTGGCGGCAGAAGTAAAAGACCGGGGCCGATCGCGCCTTGCCGCTGATTTTGCGGCAGGCTAGCCAATCGCGAGTTCCAGGCCGTCAGCCAGGATCTTGGAGGCAGCATATTCGATGTGCAGGACACGGCGGGGCGCCTCCGATTGAGATTTAGAGGAGGCATGGACGACCAGAGGCCTCATCGCGATCACTCCACCCTGTGGGACCAGGCACTCGACGGGCGCGATCCGTATCGCTAGCTGTTCAATATCAGCATCACTCAAAACGCCTTTTGAGTGAGTGCCAGGCAAGATTTGCAAAGGACCATTGTGCGAACTGGAATCCTCAAGATGAACGCGAAGAGCCAGAACGTGGCAAAGTGCGGCTGCCGGCGCATGCGCATAGATGATCCCTTCCTTCATTGACCACGGACCCCAACCGCGAACGTCACGCCGCTCCTGAAGAGGCAATGCGGTATCTTGGTGCCAAACTACGAGCCAATTCGCCTCGGGTGATTTGTCGAACAGAGTTGCGCGGAAAGGCGCGGCATCGCTACCCAGAATCGCTTGTGCAATGTTGAGCAATCGCGGATCAGATGCCAGGGAGGCTACTGCTTCGTGTTTTAGGGCGTGACGCACACCAGCCTTGCTTCTCTTCAGACCCGAGCCGGCAAAATCATCGGCCAGCTGCTGCATTTCACGCGACTGGAATAATCCATTCAGAATGGCAAAGCCGTGTTTTTCGACCTCAATAGTTGTGGTATCCATGCGCTTCGTGTTGCCGGTCTCGCCGCAAACTCGAAACCCGATTTTAAGTCAGCCAGGTGGAATCCGGGTCGCGAACCCTTGGTCTTATTTCCAATCGCATTGTTCTCCTGATACCTTCGGATTAAATCAAAGTGAATAACGGCACCAATTACGGGGGCTTTACTCCCTCCGAACTGCGCAAGCTGCGCGCGCTCAAGAGTCCGCATGGTATTCAGCGGGCACTCGACGCCATGCCTTATCACCTGGCGGACACGGCTTGGTCGCCGCGGCGGGTTTTGGCGGAGGATACTTCGCATTGCTACGAGGGCGCGCTGTTTGCGGCGGCGGCTTTGCGGGTGAATGGGTATCCGCCGCTGATTATTGATTTCGAGGCGGAACAAGATACCGATCATGTGCTCGCCATATACAAGGTTGACGGATGCTGGGGCGCGGTCGCGAAGTCGAATTACACTGGCTGCCGCTATCGCGAGCCGGTGTACCGATCGCTGCGCGAACTGGCGCTGAGTTATTTCGATGTGTACTTCAATCTCCGTGGAGATCGCACGCTGCGCACGTTCTCGCGCCCGGTTCATATGAAGCGCTTCGATTATCTCAATTGGATGACGACCGACAAGCCGGTCTGGTTTGTGGCGGAATATTTGCTGACGATTGCGCATACTCCGCTGATTTCGGCGGCCCAGGCCCGGCGGTTGCATCGGCTGGATGGGCGGTCTTATCGGGCGGGGCTGCTGGAACACGCTAAGAAATAGTTCTCAGTTGTCAGTTCTCAGTTCTCGGTTGGAACCGTTTAGTCCACAAGATGCGTATTACGTCCATGCGCTTTTCTTCTCTCCTTCTCCTCCTGGTTCTCTTTGTCTCGGTTCTTGCGACCCAGTTTTGTTTGTCTCAGCCATCTTCCTCGCCCGACGCTGCAGGTACCCCTGCCATTCCCCGGCCTCCGATCAAACTTGAGCCGGACGCTTCGGGCATGGTTCCGCAGGCACAATTCCGCGAGCTGCTGCGCTACGCGCAGGATCGTGAGGTCGAGAACGAGAAGCGGCTGCGCGACTACACCTATATCGAGCGTGAAGAGGAGCACAGGCTGGATGGCTCCGGAAACGTAAAGAAAACTGAGACGCGGACGCGGGACGTACTGGAGGTCTACGGTGAGCCGGTCGAGCGGTTGATTGCGAAGGACGATAAGCCTCTGTCCGCTGGAGAAGCCAAGAAAGAAGAGGAGAAGATTCAGAAGGTTATCGACAAATACAAGAATGAATCCGAAAGTGCTCGTCACAAGCGGCTGGAGAAGGAAGAGAAAGAACGGCAGGAAGAACGCAAGTTCGTGCTGGAGATTGCCGACGCTTTCACTTTTCGGCTGGTGGGCTCGGAGACGCTGGATGGGCGCGACACATGGGTCATCGAAGGTGAGCCGCGCGCAGGCTACGAGCCGAAGGAACGCAGCACCCGGATTCTGAGCAAGTTCAAAGGCCGCGTCTGGATCGACAAGGCGGAATTGCAATGGGTGAAGCTCGATATTACGGCGATCGATTCGATTTCCGTGGGCTGGTTTCTGGCGCGTATTCACAAAGGCATGCACATTGAAGCGGAGCAGACGAAGATCAATGACGAAGTCTGGCTGCCGAAGCATGTTGCGGTGCGGGTGGATGCCCGGCTGGCGCTCGTGAAGTCCTACAACGAAGATGTCGATGAAACATTCCGCGACTATAAGAAATTCAGGACGGAGTCGAAGATCACCGGGGTTGGGGATACGCAGTGACGATGCGGAAAAAACGCAAGGTTTATTTCTGTTCCAGGCGGCTTTCCCGGCCGTTTTCGGCTCTCGGACATGCGATTTAGGGCCCTGCCTTTTCAGGGACTTGCCCATGCGTGCAAGCACCTCCGTACCGTCTCTAGTACCTTAGTTACGCAGAGCACGGTACCGAGAGCACCATTCGCGTAAACAGTACAGCCTGAAGTAGTCGACCAGACCGCGACCCCAACATATAGCAACCCACTGCAACTCCACTTTTTACCGATTCCAGAAAAACCCCATAAAACCCAATAAAACGCGGAGATTTGCGTTGAGAGGCCCCTGGTTCCCTTTGAGATATGCTCAGGACACCAAAACTCACTCGAACACGTTTCTGTCGAGGATTGATTTGCGTAATTCTCAATCTGAATACGAAGAAGTCGAGAGAAGAATGCGGGAGTTGAATTCTGTGGAGGAAGGCAACGAAATGGCAGAGTCGCGAGAAGTAATGAACATTCGCCAGGCTTCGCAGTATCTCGGAGTAAGTCCGGATACGTTGTACAAGTACGTGAACGAGCAAAAAATTCCGGCGTTCAAGTTGGGCAATCGCTGGCGCTTCAAGAAATCGAAGCTGGACCAGTGGATGGAAGAGCAGTCCATGGAAACGGAATCGTCGCCGAAGAAAAAGATCAAGGCAGCGACAAAAGCGGCTGGTCAGCAGTAAGCGGGAAACTTGCCGGCTGGGCCGGCGCTGGAAAAGGTGGACACATGTTTGGAGCGAAAACGATCGTTGGCCTGGATGTGGGTTCTTCGAGCATCAAAGCGGTAGAGCTCAGAAAGACGCGCACTGGCATCGAAGTGGCGCACCTTGGGCTGGAGCCGATTGCGCCCGATCTGGTAGTCGATTCCATGATCGTGGATTCCGGCCAGGTTTCAAGTTCGATCGCCAAGCTATTCTCCGACACTGAGATCAAGTCGAAATCGGTGGCGACCGCCGTGAGCGGACACTCGGTAATCGTGAAGAAAATTTCGCTGCCTTCGATGAGCGACCAGGAACTGGCCGACACGATCGAGAAGGAAGCGGCGCAGCATATTCCGTTCGATCTGGCCGATGTGAACCTCGACTACCAGATTTTGAGCGACGACGCGACCAGTCCACAGATGGACGTTCTCCTGGTGGCGGTGAAGAAAGACAAGATCCTGAACTACACCAACGTACTCTCGATGGCGGGCAAGACTCCCGCTATTGTGGATATCGATGCCCTGGCTTTGCAGAACTGTTACGAGTACAACTACGAGCCCGCGCCTACACAGGTGGTCGCCCTGCTCAACCTGGGCGCAAGCGTGATGAATATCAACATCGTCAAGGGCACGACGCCTCTTTTCCCGCGCGATGTTTCGGTGGGTGGGCACCAGTACACCGACTCCTTGCAGAAGGAACTGGACCTGAGCTTCGACGACGCGGAACAGCTGAAGCTGGGCAAGAAAGCCGGCACCACGCATGATGATGCCAAGACGCCGATCCTGCAACAGGTGACGGAAATTATCGTGCTCGAAATTCAGAAGACGTTCGATTTCTTCCGCGCCAGCGCGGCGGGCGAGCACATCGAGAAGATTTACCTGGCCGGGGGGTCGGCCAAGGTGCCGGGACTGGTGGAAGCGTTACGGCAGGAATTCTCGATGCCGGTGGAACTGTTCAATCCCTTTCAGAAGGTGACGGCTCCGCTCGACGGCCCCGGCGCCGAGCTCGTGGAACAGAACGCCGGCCAGTTGGCGGTGGCGGTGGGTTTGGCCCTGAGGAGCTTTGAAAAATTATGATTCGCATCAATCTGCTCGGTACGCCCAAATCGAAAAGCAAGAAGGGCCCGGCGTTCAGCATGCCGAGCCTGGACTTCAATGTCGGCTCGCCCATGGTGCAGGTGGCGGCCGTGCTCATCATCGCGGGTCTGCTCAACGCCGGATACTGGTACCGGCTCGACCACGAGAAGCAGTCGATCGCCGTCAAGATGCAGAAGGCGGAGCAGAAGAATCGCGAACTGGCGGACATCAAGGCGCGCTACATGGAGCGGCAGCGCCAAGCCGATGCCTACAAGCGCCGGGTCGATGTCATTGACCAACTACGGCAGGACCAGACGGGCCCGGTCAGTCTGCTGGCGATGATCGGCGACACGGTCAACGGCACCGAGGCAGTCTGGCTAAACAGCATGCAGGACCAGGGTGCGAATGTCGCGATCGATGGGACAGCGCTCTCGAGCGATGCGGTGGCCAACCTGATCACCAACCTGCGGAAGACAGGATATTTCAAGAACATCGAGATCAAGGAAACATATCAGGACGAGTCATTTAAAGACATGCAGGCATTTCAGTTCACGTTGACCTGCGAAAAGGGCAAATCGTAAAGGCTGGACCTGAAGGCAGAACACCTGAAGGCGGAAGACCCGAAGGCGGAACAAGCGATGAATCTTGGCGAGCTAACCGGAGTAAAGCTGTTAGGCGTGCTGGTGCTGGGCGCAGCGCTGGTGACGGGCGGACTGTATTTCACGGTCTTCAAGTCGCAGCGCGAGGAAAATGACGCGGCGCAGACCAAGCTCCAGGCCAAACTGCGTGAGAACGCGGAACTCGAAGCCTACCGGCCGAAACTGGCCGATATCGAGCGCCAGCTGGCGAGTCTGAAGCAGCAACTCGAGATCGAGCGGCGCATCGTGCCGGACGAGAAGGAAGTCGACAACTTCATGCGCATGGTGGACGGCGAGGCGCGCAAGGCGGGCGTCGAAATCCGGCGCTACACGGCTCGTCCGTTCGTCACCAAAGACTTCTATACCGAAGTGCCTTTTGAGATCGAGTTCGACGGTCCGTATTACTCGATGCTTGGGTTCTTCGACCGGCTCACGAAGGTCGAGCGCATTGTGAACGTGTCGAATCTTGCGGTGTCTACCGTCAGAAAGCCGGGGGATGCGAAGGCCAAGCACACGTACCAGTACGCGCCCAACGAAACGGTGGTGGCGACCTGCCTGACGACCACGTATTTCAGCCACGATCTGGATCCGGGGGCGCCGCCGGCGGTAAAGCCTGCGACCCTGGTGAAGAAATAGGAGAGACAGGATGAAGCCGACGATGGCAATTTCGGTTTGCGTGCTGGCCGCGGGACTGGCTCTGGCCCAGAATCCGGCCGTGATCCAGAACACGCGTGCGACCATGAATGGAGTGCGCGACACCACGGCCGCCGCTTCGAATGTGGCGCTCGGAGGTCAGCGCACACCCGCGCCTTCGCATGCTGGGCCGCATGGGCCGGCAGTGACGGTCCATCCTTCCGCGGCGCCCGGTAAAGCCGGTGCGGCCAGAAGTGTTCACGCGCGTTCGCATCATTGGCAGAGACCCGGGCACATGGTTACGGCCGAAGTGAAGACGGGCGCAGCGCCCACGGTCGAGCAGGTGGCCCAGAGCCAGAACCAGAACCGGCAAAAGATTGGCGAGATCGTAGGCAACGCCGAACCGACAGCCGCCGACGGCACCTCGGCCGACGACACCGCCGCCAACGCAAAATACAACGCCAACGGGAAGCGTGATCCTTTCGTCAGCCCAGTGGTTGCGCATGGGGTCGGCGGTGGTTCGGGCTGCAGCACGGGCAAGAAGTGCCTGGAGATCGCCGCCGTGAACCTGCGCGGGGTGGTGCACTCGGAAAACGGTTTCATCGCGGTGGTGAGCAACAGTTTGAATAAAGCGTACTTCCTGCGGGAGAACGATCCGGTGTTCAACGGCTACGTCGTGCGGATCACCGGCGACTCGATCGTCTTCCAGGAAACGCTGCAGGACCGGCTGGGCAAGACGTTTACGCGGGAAGTCACCAAGAAGATCACGGTGCCCGCCGTCTAACTTTGGCCGAACAGGTTTGAGGGAAGCGACTTCGAAGAAGCACATGGGGGCGAACGGCCTCACATGGGGAGATAGGGAAATGCGAAAGCAAGTGCTGGGTCTCATAATTCCGCTGCTCGCGTTGGCACTCGTCGCGACCGCGGCTGACGTAACGGTCAAGGGAAGCCCGAGTTCGCTATTGCAGCGGCTCGAGGTGGCCCACGACCGCGACGGACTGCGCGTCGAATTCAAAGCGAACGGCCCACTTGCGCCCAAGGTGATCACGCTCGATTCTCCGGCGCGCATCGTGGTCGACTTTCCGAACACCGTGATGGCGACGGCCCAGAGTTCGCTCCGGGTCGGCCAGGACGGTGTCAAGGATATTCGCATCGGCATGGACGCTCAGCACACCACGCGCGTCGTGTTTGATGTAACCGGCAGCTGCCGGCACGAGCTGGTGGCGGGCGAGGATGGCGCTTACACGCTGAAGATCTCCGCTCCGGTCGTTGATATGAGATCTGCGATGAATTCTGCTGCGACCTCCGCGAACCGAAAATCGACACCGGCCATAATCAAGACCGTCGCGGAAAAGACCGCCGCGCAAAAGACCGCCGCGCAAAAGACCGCCGCGCAAAAGACCGTCGCCCCAAAGTCGGTCGCGGAAACTCCCGCACCCAAGCTGGTCCTGGCCTCGGCGACCCTGCCAGCGGCAGTTGCGAACGTCTCGGCTCCGGCCGCGACCGCCGCCTCAACCGATGGCAAGCCCGCGGACTACGCTTTCATCGAACCTAAATACACCACCAAACCCGTGGCATCGAACTCGGTTGAACCCGCTGCCAAAGCCGAAGAGGCTGCCGGCCGCTTTGCCGACAAGACTGCTGCGGAACTCGTGGCCACCACTTCGAACGCGGCCATGCAGGGAAGCGGCCAGGTGCAACCGGCCGTCAATCTGGCTGCCGAGCAGAAAGAACAGCTCGCACAGAAGCCGGCTTCGAACGGGCCCAAGTACACGGGCGAGCCGATCTCGGTCAACCTCAAAGACGTGGACCTGAAAGATTTCTTCCGCCTGATTCACGAGATCAGCGGATTGAACGTTGTGCTCGACCCGCAGGTGCATGGCACCCTGACCATCGTCCTCGACGATGTGCCGTGGGACCAGGCGCTCGACATCGTGCTCAAGAACAACGATCTGTCGCGTCAGTTGGACGGCAACGTCCTGCGCATCGCGACCGTCGATACCCTGAAGCATGAAGCCGAAAACCGCCGCGCCCAGATCGACGCCGAGGCCCTGGCGGTCGACAAGGTGACCATCACCCGTTTCCTCAGCTACGCCCACTCCAAAGATGTTCTGCCGACCATCAGGAAGTTCCTCAGCCAGCGCGGCGATGTGGTCGCCGACGAGCGCACCAATTCGTTGATCGTCTCCGACATTCCGGCTACTCTGCCCAACATCGATCGCATCATTCAGCAGATGGACCGCAAGACGCAGGAGGTCGAAATTGAAGCGCGCGTGGTTGCGGCAACGCGCAGTTTCGCCCGCGATATCGGCACCCAGTTTGGCTTTGGTTGGGGCAATGGAACAACGCAGGTTGGCGGCGTTCCCGGAACCGCAGGCCCCGGAGCCTCTCCGTACAATGGAACTGCTCCGAACCCGCTCTATCCGCTCTATACGGCCGGCGGCAGCACGATTCCGCTGTTTTCGAACCTGGGAGGTACGGGACCGACCAGCGGCTTTGGATTCTCAACTGGCTCCAACAACTTCCGGCTCGATTTTGCATTGACCATGGCGGAATCGCGCGGCCTGCTCAAAGTTCTCTCCCGTCCGCGGGTAGTCACGCAGAACAACATCCAGGCCATTGTGAAGCAGGGTGTCCGAGTTCCGATCACGACCAGCGGCCAGCTAGGCGGACCGCCTACCACTACTTATGTGGACGCATTCCTCCGTCTCACCGTAACGCCACAGATAACCTCGGAGGGTACGATCTTCCTGAACGTCGATGTTGAAAACACGCTGCCCGACTATAGCGAGGAGGATCAGTTCCATAACCCGGCCTTGATTACGCAGCAGGCAACGACACAGGTTCTCGTCACCGACGGCGGGACGGTCGTGATCGGCGGCGTTATCCAAACCAACAACTCCATTAACTTGCAGCAGGTTCCCTTGCTGGGCGACATCCCGTATCTTGGCAACCTGTTCAAGCATCACTCGGTTTCGACCTCTACGCAGGAGCTGATTTTCTTCATCACTCCGCGCATTGTGCAGACATAAAACGAGTAGATATAGTCGGTTTGTAAGACCTTAATTTGTAAGACCTTAAGTTGAAGCAAGCCCAGCCGCTGGAGTTCCCGGAGAAACCGCCGAGGAATCCGGCGGTTTCGCTTTTGCCCCTCATTATCCTTGCTCGAACAGCGTTCACGGATGGCCCCGAGACGGGGCCGGCCCTGTCTACGCGAAATTCTCGTCACAGTTTATTGAGCGCCCGCGGCATCGCATTAGGCTATTCCGCCTGCTGCTACACTTTTCCGATGGATCACGTCGCGCGACTCCGGCGGCTGCAAGGCGCCCTTTCCGAAGCCAAGCTTGATCTTCTGCTGGTCACGCACCTGCCGAACATTCGCTATCTAGCCGGATTCACGGGGAGCGCGGCGGCGCTGCTTGTAACGAAGGATGACGCCACCCTCTTTACCGATGGCCGCTACATTGCCCAGGCGAAGGAAGAAGTCGCGAATGCGCGCATCGTGATCGGAACCAAATCGCCGGCGGTGGCGGCAGCGGAGTCGTTGGCGGCGCGGCGGAGGGGATCCGGGGCGAACTTGTCGCTCGGCATTGAACCGGAGTCGCTCAGCGCCGG
>JBAQJF010000165.1:0-14051 GCA_049300195.1 Terriglobales bacterium
CACGCTAAAAGGCAGTACTAAACAATTCGGATGGTTGCAGGCCCCCGCAACTAAACTTCTTCCGCCTAAAGAACTTCGGCGCACCCCGCAACCATCCGAATTGTGCGACCCCAAGCGGAGAGTCAGAGGTAGAAGCGCCTGCCTGGCGAGCAGATACTCAAGCATCTACCCCCGATAGGCTGCCGCTTCGTTGCGATTGCCGTCGTGGGAGGAAGAGGAGAGCGCCGAGTCCCGGTTTTCGAATATCGCGACATCCTCGCCATAACGCCGGCGCATTAGCATCAGATGATGACCCTCGGACGGTAGGCTGGAGCTCAGGGCCGCCTTGTCGAAAAACATATAAAGCGCTACGATGCGGCCGTCCCGCGCGATGACGAAGTCCCTCCCGGAGTAAGCCGGTACTTCACCAGGGCGTCCCGATATCCATGGAACCATCCCTGCATCGCAATATTCCTGAGGAGCGGCAGTCATTTGATATCGGAAGTCAGGATGAGTCGCCTTGACCGCGCCGGCGATGCGATCGATCGCGTCGCGGCCACGGATGGCGCCCTTGTTCGGATCGTAGAACACGCCATCTTCGGCCCAGAGCTCGTCGATGGCCGCACGCCGACGCGCGGGATCGTTTTCACCGAACACGTCGCGTAGATTCCGGATCATTAAGTCCGATATGCTGTAGGACATGGCTCGTCTCCTCAATTTTTTAAAAAACCACGACAAATCGTCTCACGTCGGGGACTCTTCGGAACCGCTTTTTGAGGAACTGACGTATTCTTGACGCAAGGCCCAATCCGAATCCACTCGAATGAATCGATAACTGCCATGAGGCCGCCATGCGACGAGGCTGTAATCCGTTCGACGAACGCTGACGTTCCATGCACGGCACAGGCGAGGCGTTGGATCCTCGCTGCCACAATTCTGGGTTCTGGCATGGCCTTCATCGATAGCACCGTCGTCAACATAGCCTTACCGGCGCTCCAGGCAAACCTCCACGCAACCATCGTAGGTGTGCAATGGGTGATCGAGTCTTACGGGCTGTTTTTGGCAGCTCTGATTCTGGTGGGTGGCTCTCTCGGCGATTTGCTTGGCCGCCGGCGGATGTTCTTGGTTGGCGTGGCGATTTTCGCGGCAGCTTCCATCGCGTGCGGACTAAGCTCGACGATTCGACAGCTGGTCATGGCCAGGTGCGTGCAAGGTGTCGGAGCCGCCTTTCTCGTGCCCGGGAGTCTTTCTATCATCAGCTCGTGTTTCGACGAGGAAACTCGCGGACAAGCGATCGGTACTTGGTCCGGATTTACCGCCATCACCGCAGCCGTCGGACCAGTTCTGGGCGGCTGGCTCATTGAGCATGCCTCCTGGCGCTGGGCATTTTTCATCAATGTTCCTGTGGCCATCGCGGTGATCGTAATTTCGCTGCGCCACATTCCTGAGAGCCGTAACGCCAGCGCCGGGCCCGTCGATTGGCTGGGAGCTCTGGTGGCCACCGTCGGATTAGGCGGTGTGGTCTACGGGTTCATTGAGTCCACAAATCTCGGTTGGAATGATCCCCTGGTTTTCGGAAGTCTGATTGCTGGCTTCGGGTGCTTGCTTGTTTTCGTATTCCTCGAGGCCAAGGTAAGTTCGCCCATCGTCCCACGTGCGCTTTTTGTGTCGCGCAGTTTCAGCGGCGCGAATGTTCTAACTCTGTTTCTCTACGCCGCCGTTGGAATTTTCTTTTTCTTGTTTCCGTTGAACTTTATCCAGGTGCAAGGGTACTCCACAACAGCGGCCGGCGCCGCCGCGCTCCCGTTCATTCTGCTGATGTTCTTTCTTTCCCGTTGGTCTGGCGGACTCGTCAGACGCTACGGCCCGCGGGCTCCACTCGTCATCGGACCGCTGATCGCGGCGGCAGGCTTCCTTCTTTTCGCCGTGCCTTCTGTGGGAGCTGGTTACTGGAAGTCATTTTTCGCTGCGTTTGTTGTGCTCGGTTTCGGAATGGCGATCAGCGTAGCCCCGCTCACCACCGTCGTTATGAACTCGGTAGGCCAGGATCGTGCCGGCGCCGCCTCCGGAATAAATAACGCAGTCGCCAGGGTGGCGAGTGTGCTTGCTATCGCAATCCTGGGTATCGTGATGGTCAGAATGTTCAGAGTTGGCTTGGACCGCAGTCTCGGCAGGCGGACGCTTCCTCCCGGCATCTTCCAGTATCTTCAATCAAACGCCATCAAACTCGCCGGCCTTGATTTACCCTCCGGCATAAACGCCGACACGACAATGGCGATCCGCGCGTCGATTTCCCGTGCGTTTGTCTTTGGATTCCGAATCGAAATGATCATCTGCGCTGGTTTATGCCTCGCAAGTGGCGCGGTCGCCTGGCTATTGATTCCGGCCAAAGCCGAGTAGATCGCATGCCAATTCAGTCTCTGTCTATCGCGCCCGCCAGCGACGATTCCGGGCGGATTGTCAGCAACCCGGAAGCAACCGGGAATCTCAAGGACCGCCACGCGGACTACACTGCAAGCCGAACCAGCTCCATCCTGAACGGCAGGGCTAACCAATTCGGATGGTTGCAGGCCCCTCCAACCGATAAATCTTTTCCTTCAACTACTTCCGCGAACCCCGCAACCATCCGAATTGACAATTTTCGAGTTTGAACGGTGGTGAGCAAAATAGACCGCCGATGACTAAACGAGAAGATGACTTCCGGGTTGCCCGTCATCCAGACACAACGGGACAAAAACTCTTACAACACGCTCAGATTATAGTAGTCGGTTCTCTACGGGAAAAACGCCAACGCTTGCCCATTTAGCCGCGGCAATCGAGCGATAGCCCCCAGGCATTCGCCACTCGCGAAGTCGAAGCCAACAACCTCATCGCGGGCGACACAGCAGAGCAGTCCACCGGGACCAAAGCGCAAGCCGCGCGGTTTGCGGAATTCAGCCTTCCCATTTGGAGAGAAAACTCGGACGAGGTGTCCGTCCGTCGCATCATATTCGCGAACGCTCGTCACCGCGTCTGCCGCGCCGAACGGACGCTCGCTAGCGACGACGATATTGCCGTTGGGCGCGATTGCGAGATCGAGCGGACTCAGTTCGGGATCCGCGACCAGCCGGGCGGGCTGCGTAGGCGTGCCCAGGGTAAAGGCCATGACCGTGTTATCGCCTTGCCCGTTCGGGCCGATTCCTGAGGCGAGGAACAGCCGGCCATCATGACCGAAAGCGAATCCTCGAGGAAACGGTACGACCCCGGGCGGCAACAGATCCTCGGCGGTAGCGTCAAGACTGCTCGACAAGGCAACGATTGTCCGTGCGCGGCGCGAGCCGACGAAATAACGGCCATCCGGACCAAAATTGCCACCGCCCGGATTCAGGCCTTCAATGCGGCCAGTATCGCGAACGATGCGCCCCTCCGGGGAGATTGCCAACACGCGATCGGCCCCACTGTTTAGAAACAGCAAGTTTTCCTTTGGATCAACGGCAAGACCACGCGGATCGACAATGCGATCATCATCATTAAATTTTCCGCGCAGCGTGCCGTCCAATTCAAAGGTGAGCAGCGCGCCAAAGCCGTCCCCATTGGCACCCGATGCGCTTGTAACGAGAAGGGGCATTGCGAGTCCTCTCACACGCCCGGAATCTCTGCGACATTTCAGATGGCGCTGCGTCCTCCGTCGACGGCGAGCTTCGCGCCTTGAATAAAACTGAAGCGATCGGTCGCCAAAAAGACGATTGCCTCAGCCATCTCCAAAGACTTAGTCTATCTGCTGGCGGGCGTGCCTGCAAAAGCTATGCAACAACCAGCCTAGGCTCTTCCGGCAGGGAGCACTTCTGCCCGCATGTTGGAATTAGACCGAGGAGAGGAGAATAGGATGCCGCTTCAAAATGACTACCTTTCTGCGTATCACAACCTAAAACTGACACGCGATGACAAAGGTGTGCTGGTTGCTGGATTTCACACCAACGGCGGACCGTTCATCATGACCGCGCAATCTCACACGGAATTCGTCGAGGCCTTCCACCGGATTGCGCAAGATCGCGCGAACAAGATCGTAATCCTGACGGGCGCGGGCGGGGAGTTCATTACTAATGTTGATTGGCCATCTTTCGGCGACGCCTCGGATCCCGGCATTTGGAGCCAGGTTCACGACGAAGGCGTTCAGGTTTTGGAGAACATAGCCAACATACGCGTGCCAGTGATCGCGGCTATCGAGGGACGCGCGCACGTGCATTCAGACTACGCGCTGCTTGCCAGTGTAATTGTCGCGGGAGATGGCGCGACCTTCCAGGACGTGGCGCACTTCTCCGCTGGCGTTGCGCCCGGTGACGGAATCTTTACCACCTGGAGTTATCGCGCTGGCGCAGGCCGAGCAGAGGCCTTCCTGCTGAATCCACAGCCGCTCCCGGCGCGCACCGCGTACGAATGGGGAGTAGTTGCCGAAGTTGTGCCGACCGGCAAGGCGCTCAGCCGGGCGCGCGAACTCGCCGAGTTGTACCTGAAAGCTCCCGAAGTGACGCGCCGCAACACGCGCATCCACTTTATTCAACCGCTGAAGGAGCGCATTGTACGGGAAGTCGGCTATGGTTTGTCGCTCGAAGGAGCATCGTCGGCCGACCTCGTGAAATCAATGCAAGCAAAGAGTGAAGCCGTGTCTCAGAAAGCGAAATCCACGTAAAGAGCTGCGAGAACCGCAGCCTAAGCAAAAGCAGACGTTCCGCTGTGTCGCAAGTGTGCCAAACCGCGATGTTTTCAAGGCATTGAGGTTAGCTCCGAGCGAAGAGCAGATTCCCCAAGTTAGTGAAAACCACAGAGAAAGCAAAGTGACTATGGTCGCCTTGGAATCGGCGGTCACGCGCCCAAGGCAGGCGCGTACGGTTTGGACCCGTCGCTGGAATTGCAGCGCATCGTACGCAAACGAGCGGCCGTTCACAGTCGAGTTTCTCTTAGAAGGAGCCGAAGAGCCGTTACCGCTGAGCGATGAGAGTATGGATACCGTTGTGATGACTTGGGCCTGTGGAAGTCGAGCGCCCTTAAACCATCGGGATTACCAGCGACGGAGCGAAGTAACAGCCATGAGCGTCTGTCTGGTGAACACAGGCTCTGCTCTATTCGCTCTTCTTCAGTGCGTTGTAGACGGCTTCCCATCCCGGTCCCTCCAGGAAGGCGCCTTGGAGCAGCTTTGTGACACGAGGCCCTCCTTTGAGACGAAAAACAACATCGCAAGCAAAAAGATTCTGACGAGACAGCCTTATAGGACTTCGCTACGATGGTCGAGGATTTCGAGCAGTCCCATTTGATCTCTCCGAAGATGCAGACGAAACTAGAAATCAGTCGACAAGCTGAGCTCTTTCCATCTTCTGGCTTCTTCCAACCGCGCAAGGTCGTTCTTTTCTGCGCCATTGTACGCGTCACTGCCGAGTAAAAGCCGCAACGGTGGATTTTGCTCCTGAGTCAGACGAACGATTGCTTTAGCAGCCTTTTTCGGATCGCCCGGCTGCTTTCCATTGTAGTCACGCTGAAACCTGGCGGTCGCGCCAACTGTCGAATCGTATTCGAGACGCCCTTCGCTTAGCATTGTAGAACTTCCCGCAAAGTCGGTGCGGAAGCCACCTGGTTCGACAATGGTGACCTTAACGCCCAGCGGAGATGCTTCGCGCGACAACACTTCGGAGAAACCTTCAACGCCCCATTTCGCAGCCGAGTAGGGTCCGCGACCCGGAGGTCCGATCCTTCCTCCCATCGATGAAAATTGAACAAAATGACCGCCCTTCCTTTCGCGGAAATACGGAAGGGCTGCCTTTGTCACAATGATCGTCCCGAAGAGGTTCGTTTCGATTTGCGCGCGAAAATCCGACATGGGTGTGTCTTCGACAGACGAGAGATTGCCGTATCCCGCGTTGTTGACAACAACGTCCAGCGACCCAAACGTATCGATAGCTGTCTTCACGGCAGCTGTCGCGGCGGACTCGTCGGTCACATCCAAGGCAAATAGCTTCACCTGATTACCGTGGCGGTCCGACAGATCGTTAAGTGATTCGGTGTTTCGGGCTGTCGCCATGACCTTATTACCGGCTGCAAGGCTGGCCTCGACAATGGCGCGACCCAGACCGCGAGAACTACCCGTAACTAACCACACTTGCGACATTCTTCCTCCTGTTTCCAACTGGTTTCGAGAGGGGTTGGAGCCTGCTGAGTCCCAGCTACTTCAAGCCGTACGGGCGGCACTCTCAATCGGGAGAACCCTCACAAGTTACGTCCGCGTTCGATGAGCATTCGCAACACAGTTTCCATTGCCACATTTCCTTTGCGGGAGCCGGCTTGACCAGCCTCGAACTCGATCCACCCTTCGTTGAAGCCATCGAGCATCTGAATGCGGGGCGCCGGGTTCTTCATGCCTTGTGATTTGAATAACGATTCCCAGGTCTCGCGCGGCACGGCTTCAACTTTTACTGGGCGGCCGAGCAGTCTTGTAAAAGTAGCTGCGATCTCGTTGGGAGTGACTCGATGGGGTCCCTCCAACTCGACAATCCTCTGACCACTCCACGTTTCCTGGAGCAACTGGGCGGCGAGACGCCCGATGTCGGCTATGGCAACCATCGGCACTGGTTTGTCGAGAGGCTGCAGGAAGCTTGGAATAACGCCCTTGCTCGTCGCCGGAGCGAGGTCCCACGAAGAGTTCTCCATAAACCATCCCGGCCTAAGGAAAGTGATCGGCCATGGCACCGTTCTGAGCGCTTGCTCGATGATCGTGTGTTGGGTCAGCAGGTTCGAGCGGCTTGCTTGCGCACCGATCGTCGACAGATAGACGACTTTTCCGGGGCGGGCCGCGTTAAGCGCGGAACTCAAAGTTTCGGCCCTTTTTCGTGCTTCGGTAAAGTCAGGTAACGGGTCGAAGGTAGGCGGCACGACGACGAACACGCCTTCGGACCCTTTGAACGCGGCGGTCATCGCTACAGCGTCGTCGATGTCGGCGGCGGCGAGGCTGCAGCCGCTCTTGCTCCACGTTTCCCCTTTGGTCAGATCTCGAACCACGGCCCGCACAGGCTGCCCCGCAGCCAGCAGGTTGCGAGCGACCTCGCCGCCTACATTGCCGGTAATTCCAGTAATTGCGAACATTTGTCTCCGTTCGTCGGAATTATAGTCTTATCTAGCACCTCGCGGCAGGGCGTGGAATCAAGACCGTGTTGAAGTACAATTCGGCCCGGGTTGAATCGCATGCTCCAGGGTATCTTTGGGCAAAGATTGGCGCGGCATTTCTCTCTACCGAGATCCTCGTCGCTGTTGCTCCGACCTGACCCAAATATTCAGATCGCCATGACTCGCATGAGGATGCCGAACGGCTTTCCCGGCGCCGTCCATATCGAAGATCAGCGCGTCAGGTTGACCGAACTGCGGGCGATTCATAATCCCCAGCTTCGCTTGTGGGTGTGACCTTCGAAAGGACAGCGGCCTGACCCCGAATCCTCTCCGACTAGCCGAGGCCTAAACTTGTGCAAAGCCCCCGTCTACAAACAATTCCGTTCCCGTAACGTAGCTGCTGTCGTCCGATGCCAGGAACACCACGGCTTTGGCAGTCTCATCGGGCGTTCCGAATCTTCCGAGCGGGACGCTGTCGGCGATCATCTTCTTGCGTTCCTCGCCTACGTCTGAAGAAGCCAGTAAGCTACGCGCCGCGGGCGTGTCGATGGAGCCTGGGCTCACTGCGTTTACTCGGATGCGACGTTCCTTTAAGTCGGTCGTCCAGGTCCGCGCGAACGAGCGCACGGCGGCTTTCGTGGCGCTATAGACGCTATACGTAGCAAGCCCTTTGCTCCCAACCATAGATGCATTCAGGATGATCGAGGCGCCGTTCGGCAAGAGCGGAAGCGCCTTCTGAACCGTAAAAAGCAGGCCTTTGACGTTGGTGTCGAAAATCGAATCAAAAAACTCCTCGCTGATAGCGCCCAAGGCGGCATAGCGGGCGACACCGGCATTCGCAAACACGATGTCGAGCTTGCCCTTCTCCCGCTTGATTTGGTCGAAGAGGCGATCGAGGTCGGCGAGCTTCGACCACGTCTCCCTGCACGCCGGTGACATTTCTTCCGATCTCCTTTGCGGCAGCGTCCAGCTCCGCCTTCCGACGTCCGGTGATGAAAACGTAGGCGCCTTCGCGGACAAAGCGCTTCGCGGTCGCAAGGCCGATGGCGCTATTGCCGCCCGTAACGAGTGCGATTTTTCCTTCAAGCTTGGCCATGTATTCCTCCTTCGTGTGACCCAGTGAGATGGACATGCAGGCGAATCACACTTTCGGCGTGAGGCCTTAGAGATCTCAGCCAGATTGCCCAATGTCTCTTTCATGGTTGGTCTCCTTAGAAGCTTTCAGATTGTGAGGACGACCCTGCCGAAGGGGCGGCCCTCAACCAGGTAACGAAGAGCATCCGCCGCTTCGGCCAGCGGGAACGTCTTTGCCACGATGGGCTTGACCGCGCCGGATTGAAGCAATGGAATAATGACGCTCCATGCGGCGCTCCACGCCGCCGCAGGTTGTGCGAACAGGGAGAAGCTCTTCATGCTCGCACGCTTCCAGATCAGATCCGTGACGTCGATAGTTGCCTTGCGACCTGCGGCGTAGCCCAATGTAGTCAGACTTCCGCCCATCGCGAGAGTGCCGAGCGCCTCTGCCAGTACTTCTCCGCCGATTGCGTCGATCACGATGTCGGCGCCATAACCTTCTGTGATCCGACGAACGCCGTCGCTGAGCTTCTCTGCAGAAACGTCGATCACCTCGTCGAAACCCAGAGATCGCGCTTGTTGCGCCTTCGCGTGACTGGTCGTTGTTGATATCGCATGTTTTGCTCCTTGCGCCCGCGCGAGCTGAGTGACGGCGTTTCCGACCGACCCTCCAATCGCGGGTGACAACACCGTCTTGCCCTTCGCAAATTCGGAGAGGCTCAGCGTCATTTGAGCAGTGAGATAGGCCACGGGAAGGCCAGCCGCCGAAACATCCCCAATGTTGTCGGGAATCAAGCAAAGGTTCTCTTTTCGGACAGCAACCCACTCGCTGTAGCTTCCGTTCTCTGAAACGCCATACGGCCCGGTAAAGATCACGCGTGAACCATTAGGACACGCAGTTCCCCCTCCCTCCTCGACGACGCCAGCCCCCTCGTTTCCCAAGACCAGTAGTGCTTTCGCGCGCGGATATCCGCCCGACAGAATGGTGTGGTCGAGTGGCGTGACCCCGGCCGCCGTGATCCTTACCAGTACTCGTCCATCCGAGACTGCCGGTTTTGGAATGTCCGCCAGCTTCAAATCCTTGTAACCGCTGAATCCTTCTGCTCTCATTGCACGCATAAATATTTGTCCACCCTTGACTCATGGCTTCGGTGATGGCAGATTCTCGACGCGTTCCGCGATGACCTTGCGATTCTTCCACGCTCGAACCGTGCGCCAACGAACCGCCATGCCTGTCGAATACGTTCCTCCAAAAACGGTCTCCCAGTCGGTGGTGAAGTTCCCTTCGGCGTCCTGTGCGCTCGCAGTTGGGCGAACAAATGCGATGTAGGCCAGCCCCATCTCAAGCAGCGTATTGATCGGTTCGAGTAGATCTGCCATGCGCTGGAACGCGGCAGTTCTTCCGTTCGCCTCTTGGGTGCCTACCCACAAGGCGAAATCTTCGCTGTAGAATCGTTCAAACAGCGCCGAGAAAAGGGACCTCAAATCGAAATTCCCAGCCAGGAAGTCCTCGCGACTCAAGTCCTCAACGGCCTGATTGAGCTCCGCTTCGCGCGCTTCCGCGCGGAGACGCGCGGCACTGAATCCCACGATTTGCGAACTGCGCCAACGCTCGACCTCGTCCATTTGCTCGTTGAACCTTGTGACGCAGAGATCATCGACACAGGCATATATTGCATCAAATTTCGGGCCACCTGATCTGGCGTCCTCGACTCGGCGAATGACCGCCGAACGCAGCACCTCGAATTCAGCCAGGAGGTCTTTGACGGACTTAACTGGAGTGGCTTCGTCCGTTGCAGAAACAGTCGGCGTTTGGCCGTCCGCGTTGGCCAAGAGATTCATCGGCAAGCTCGTCAAGCGGTCGGAAACTTCTGTCAGCGCCGAAAACTCCTTAGTCACAATTTCGGAAAGAAGATCGACTACCGAACCGGACCGCGTGGATCCAGCGCTCTCGCACTGTTCTTCACTCAAGCCGTGAAGCGCGTTTTCGAGCCGCCTCTTTCCCGCTCTCAGTTCGATAGCCAAATTTGCTTTCTGAGACTCCTTCGGACTCGTTGCCTTTCCCCTTGAGAACTGACGGATATTGCGATGTGGATTTCTTCGGATCCAATTGCTTTAGGCCGCTGCGGTGTTTGAAGCGGTCAACTACGCTTTTGGCCGCGCCAAGGTCGCTTGCCCCAAGTGATAGGCAAGGTGCGCGGTTCTTCCGAGCAACACTCCGAATCGATTCCGATGCGGTTCCCGCTCGAAATCCTCTTCCGACACGGCGGTATGCCGCCGGGTCCAATCCGAGTTCGAGAACTTCGAGAAGCCCTCCCAGAGCTTCTCGTTGATTTCCTGCCATGCGGCTTTGAGCGATTGTCCGGAGACAGTCAGCTGAACGGACTTGTCTGGGTTCGAGACGAACATTCCGTCGAACTCGGGATGAAGTCTTTCTCCAATCCCGAGCAATGGCAAAAGCCTATCGTTCACCGCCGCAAGGTGGCCCCAGAGATAGATGAGACGGTTTTTCCCTGGAGCAACCTCTTGCTCAAGTTGTCCCGGCGACAAGTCCCCAAACAGTTTGTCCGCTCGTTCCACGTTGAACTTCCACCCGCGGAGTGCGGAGTCGATCAGCGACTTCTCTGTAGTCATCTTTACCTTCCTTCCATTTGCACGAATCGGATGTCTTCGGCCGCTTTCCCCGTCCTGATGGTTAGATCTGGGCCCTGCCGCCGTCAACGAACAGCTCGATACCGGTGACGAAACTGGAGTCGTCTGACGCCAGAAACAACGCGACCTTGGCAACTTCCCCGGGTTCCCCCATGCGTCCCATCGGGACGGTGGACACAATCCGCGCAATCACATCTGCAGATTGCCGGCTTGTTAGCAGCGTATTGATCGGACCCGGACTCACAACATTGGAGCGGATACGACGGTCCTTAAGATCTGTCGTCCAGGTCCGCACGAAAGAGCGGATCGCGGCCTTGCTCGCGGCGTAGACGCCGAAGGCGGCAGTGCCCTTAACACTCGCGACCGAGCCGTTGAGAATGATCGAGCCACCATCATTCAGTAGCGGTAAGGCCTTTTGCACGGTGAACAGCGTTCCCCTCACATTGATGTTGAATAGTTTGTCGAAATGCTCTTCGGTGCCGGCCCCAAAGGGAACAAATTCGCCAATACCCGCGTTGGCGAATACAATGTCGATTCGCCGCTTCACCTTAGCGACTGTCTCGTAAAGACGATCAAGATCAGCCATTTGGGCAATGTCACCCTGAACTCCAGAAACGTTTGCGCCGATTGCCTTCACGGCCTCGTCGAGTTCCTTCCGGCGACGGCCCGTGATGAAGACATAGGCGCCCTCTTTGGCGAAAAGCTTCGCCGTAGCCAACCCAATCCCTTCAGTCCCGCCGGTAATGACGGCGGTCTTGCCTTCGAGCTTGTTGGTCATTGTCGTTCTCTCGCGCCGTTCAGGAAAAAGAGGATCGTGACGGGCTTGGTGGCTTTATTTCGCCACGCATGGCGCGTGCCGTTTTGCACGACCACATCGCCACGCTTCAAATGCAGAGTCTCGCCGTCGTCCAGCTCGAGCCAAATCTCTCCGTCGTAGACGACTGAATAGTCGACTGTGTTCGTTTTGTGCATCCCCGGATCTTCTTTTTCGAATTGATCGGCTAATCCTGGCAAACGAACCAACGCTTCTTTTTGTGCGGCCTGGCCATCGAAGGACGGATCCGCAAGCACCGAACCGGGCGGAAAGGTCACGAAGTGCAGACTGGTACCCCCGGGCCCTGGAACGACGGAGTCGGGATAGCTGTCAAACCTCTGCTCCTGGCTGAGATCTGGGGTCGTCGGATTGACCCAGATGAGCGTGTGCTCGTAACCGGGAACGGTCTTGAACTGATAGGCCCGCAACGATTCGTCGCTTTGAACGACGGCCTTCCCGTTTACGTCTCCCGTGACGATGCGACGGTAAGTCCTCTGTTTCTTGCCGTGCGTAGACAACTCGCTTTTCTTAGAGGCCGTTCCATTCATGACTCGATCTCCGCATCGGGCAATTTCAGAAGCTGTTTCTGGGATTTCTCGCCAGCAAACAGGCGCAACGAGTTCCTCCGAGCTTAAGCGGCGGAAGCCTTCCCGTGATATGCAGGTGCAAAGACGTCCTGCACAAATTTTTCAAACGAAGTCGGGGTGCTGTTCTCCCGCGAACGCGGCTCCTGCGGAATGAGGACTCCTGCGTTGATGGCCTTATACATCTCGATGTACAACGCGGCTCCCTTCGGCGGAACAGCCATTTGCGTCAATACCCGCTGCACCTGGTCATAAGGAAACTGCTGGTAACGCAGATCCGGTTTGCCAATGCCGCGCGCAATCACCGCGGTAACTTCCGTCATCGAAAGGTCGCGTTCGCCAAGCAGCTCTCGGGTTTGTTTGCCGGAAAAATCCAGGTCCAGGAGGCGCTGTGCGGCGTAGTCACCAACGTCGCCCGTTGCTGCCATGGGCAGCTTCAGGTCGGGTAGTAGCGCATTTCCGAAGATTCCCATCCCACGAATCATGTCGATCCCCGCCAGGTTGTTCTCCATGAAATACGCGGCGCGCAGGTGCAGAACGTTCAAATCACTTATCGCGTTCAGTTTTTGTTCCGAAGAATGCAGCCCCGCCACTGGCCCGGTGCCTTCCGGAACCTGCGCGCCGTAGCTGCTCAAATGCACCGCATAGCGGAGGCCGGATTCCCTCACAGCCTTCGCGATCCCATCGCTATCTCGCTCCTGGTCCTCCGGGGATTTCGCTGGTGGCAACATCAAATATGCCGCGCGCGCGCCGCGGAAGGCTTTGGTGAGCGCCGCCGCGTCGCTCATGTTGGCCGTGAATGCTTCCGCCCCTAGGCGCACAAAGCGCTCCAGTCGCCCCGCGTCGCGACCCACGACGCGCACCTTCTTGCCCTTCGATAGCAGAGACCTGGCAATGATCGAGCCGGTGTTCCCGCTCGCCCCCAAAATCACATGCATGGCATCCGTTGCGACGGCCACCGCGTCTTTAAGGCTGTTCATAGTCGTTTCCCCCTTTTTTAAGTTCACCGATCCGCTCCATTCGCAACGCGGGTGCCCATGCCGTGATATGTGATGTTAAGAAGCACATATAAGTGCACAAAAAATCACTGGCTCGCTCGGATTTCACGAACTACATCGGCGAGGGTTATTCGATCGAGACTGTTCTCGAAGCTGTTCTGCGCTTTTTTTAGCACCGACGACATACACCCCTTAATGTTGCAGCTAATCGGGCATCTCTTCTCTACAGGATAGTGATGAATCGCGAATGTCGGTGGCGCCGCGCTCGCTCGATAAATGTCCAGAAGCGTTATTTGTTTAGCGGAGCGCGTAAGGGTGCTCGCGGCGTTCTTACCGCGAGTTGTGGCGATCAGGCCAGCCTTGGAGAGTTTCGAGAGCGATTTCCTCACGAAAGTGCGGTCTGCATTCACACTTTCTGCGAGGGTTGCCGAAGAGATCTCCCTGCCGTGAAAAAAATCAAGCGCTGCCATAATGTGCGCTGCAACCGTGAATTGAACGCTCGTCGCGGGCATCAGAACCCTCCACAATATGTGATGTTGAACAGCACAATTAGGATGCAAGCCTTTTTCGCCTCGGGCCGACCAACCTGACCAGTTCAAGCAGCTGATAGCCGATTGGGTCAACGCCCCTAGCCCAAAGACCACGTAACCTCAAAACCTGTTTGCAAAAAGACTTCCCAACTTCGTCCACGATAGGAAGATGAAAAGTCGGCGAGACCGTGAAGACCGAAACAGCGTGGGCAGAGAAAGGGCCTGCCGTCATTCTGATCGGTGGATTCCCGCAAGATTGGTTCGAGTATAATCCAAAGATGGCATCAGC
>JBAQJF010000166.1:0-1579 GCA_049300195.1 Terriglobales bacterium
TCCATACACAGCGCGATCCTTCTTGTACCACAAAAGCTGTTTTGGAAGCACTCGGCCCCGACTTCCGCCTGGGCGAGTTGGAATCGCTCAAAGCGCTATGCTTTGCGCCGCCGCTGGTATGCGACCATTCCGGCCAGACCTACCAGCATCAGAGTTGCCGTTGCGGGCTCGGGCACCGAGGGAGGATCGGAGAGAATCTCGTTCACGGTGATGGTAAGGTCGCCGGAATTGTCCGCGTAGAAGCTGTCGAGCGCGGCTACGTAGAGGTATTTCGCGCCCGCCGGAACAACCACGGTGGTTCCCGTCAGGCTGGTGCAGTCCGGCATGCTGACCGTTCCGCAGACGTAGAAATCATCTTTGATCTGCGTGTTTATATTCCCGTAGTACGCGTTAAAGCTCGTATCCTGAATGTTCGGCAATCCTGACGCAACCTGATTCGGAAGTCGGTTCTGAGTTGTCGAACTGAGCAAATCCGTATTGGAAGTGTCGAAGACAGCGCCTAACGGCTCGTTGACACAACCCGCCGTCGTGCCGCCGATATAGCAAGCAGATCCGCTCTCGATCAACTGCAGCGTTTCGCCCGGCGTCACGGCGATAATGGTCGGGAGGTAGTAACTAGCCTCGCATCCTTTCACCGCCATGGGAGACGAGCAACTGTCGTTGGTGGACAACTCGAAAAACGAAGAATTCGCGCTCACATCATACGTGCCTAGTGTCACAACAGTGTTTGCCAGCCCCACCGAAGCTAACGCTACCGTCACTGCGCAAAAAATGAGAACTCTATTAATCACGAAAGCCTCCGATTCGGTCCGGAGCCGCCAAGAGCGGCAGCGAATCCTTATCGCCAAAGCAAGAATAGCATAAGGGGATCACCTGGGAGAGGCCCATTTCTCGTACCTAAACGTACTCTAAGTACCATGGGGACTGTAGTACATAGGCACCAGAACTAGACATCCCGCCTGCAAGTAGCAGATACGATTGAATTTTTCTGTGGAGGAGGATGCGGTCCGATTTCTTGACAGGATAAAAGAAACGGTGACGCGGCGGATTTCCGCTAAAAACCGCCGCGTTCCTTGGACTTAAGCCGCTGCGGCGCCGCCTGAAAGCGATTTCGCGACCGCAAGCGCCGACTCGTAATTCGGGTGATCGCCGACTTCTTTTACATATTCGACGTGCCGGATGGTGTTCTTCTGGTCCACCACGAAAATCGCCCGGCTCAATATGCGCAATTCCTTAATCAGCGTTCCATAGTGTTCGCCGAACGATGCGCTGCGATGATCGGAAAGCATCTTGACGTGATCCACGCCGAACGCGCCGCACCAGCGCTTTTGGGCGAACGGCAAATCCATACTGACGGTGTAAATCTTGACGTCCGGAAGTTTGCCGGCTTCTTCATTGAAACGCTTCGTCTGGGCGTCGCACACCGGCGTGTCCAGAGACGGCACGATGCTGAAAATCCGGACTCCGTGTCCTGTCGCCGCGAGATCGATCGGCTTGAGCGAATCGTCCACGGTTTGAAAATCGGGCGCCGCATCTCCGGTCTTCAATTCCGGCCCGATCACGGTCATCGGGTTTCCTC
>JBAQJF010000167.1:0-7931 GCA_049300195.1 Terriglobales bacterium
AGGGCCAGGGAACGGCCGATGCGTCCGAAGGCCCAGTGGGCCAGGACAAACGGGTCCAGCCATTCGTGGTAGAGGAAGTGGGTGACGGTGGCGCGGATGACGAGGGCAACCAAGAACATCGCTAGATACGGTGGGCGTCGAGTGGGCGGCGTTTTGAGTTCGTTGCTCATTGAGTAGATTCCGTCAACGCGCTGCTATTCGATGCGGCAAACTTTGACAGTCTGATTTTGGTAAGGGCAGATCATAGCTGCGCTCGATTGATTTGCTGCATTCGATTTGGCCAAGACCACCCACGTTACGCCGAAAGTCTTTTTCAAGGATTGAAAATCGGCCGGCTCGAAGTTTTGCCAGTTTTTGGTTGCGGTTGTTTCGCGTTGCCATCTTTGGGCCAGGCTTGGAATCCTTGCGACCATGCCGGGATCTTTGACCATGTCGGCCAGGGCGCTGCGTTCGGCGAGGGCGCGGAATCCATGGAAATCTTCGCCGGGTTGTTGCATGTAGTAGGGGTCGAGAGCGAAGAGTGCGTCGGTGGGCGTGTTTTGGCGAGGCGTCTTCTGTCGAATCCAGGCGAAGGCTCGCAGCCAATCATTGCTTGGCGCGCGGCCGGGGAGCTCCAGGTGCGAGGTCGAGGGATACATTTGGCGCTGCGCGTAAAACATTCCCGCGCTGAGCGGGATGAAGAGGAGCAGCCAGCGATAGATGTGTTTGCCCAAGACGTGTTGGCCGATCAGGCCTCCCGCGATGAGGAACATTAGAAAATAAACGAGCTGGAGAAAGCGCATAGGCTCGAACGGGCGGAGGCGCTCCAGTTGCGGTGGAAGCATGATCGCCAGCGCGATCGCTAGTTGGAAGATCGCATAATAAAGAAGACGGGTACTGATGTGGGCGAGAGTTGGTGACTGCTCGCGGCGCGCTATGCGAGCGAAAAGATAAAGCAGAAATAGTGGGGCTATTACTCCCAACCATTCATACCACGCCCATTGGCTTAGGAAATAGAAATGGCGAGTGCCCGCGGCTTGGCGCCAGGCTGCGGATGCGGGTTCGAAGAGCCATGGAAGTGGGAGCGCGGCTAGCATGAGCTTCGAGGATCGAGCTGGTTGTTGTTTTCTCTTTTCCTCATTCGCGGATGGGCGCGCGACGGTCTTCTTCCAGTTCCACGCCAGGAAAATGCAGAGAGAGACGCCGAACGCGGCCATGATGATGTGAATGGTGGCGGCTACGAACAATAGAATCGCGGCACGAACGCGGCGACCATCGAGGATTGCGACGATCGCGGCCAGGATCGCGGCTGTGGCCAGGGCTCTCGGATGGAGATATTGATCGGTCAGGCTGATGCCTGTGCCTGAGACAGGAATTGTCAACAGCGCGACCACGGTTAGAACGGCGGCCCATTGGGCATGGGGTTCGGCAAAGCAGCGGCGGGCGATTTGCAGGCAGGCGGCGAGGATCAGGAACGTGGCGGCTAATTGCCAAAGGAAGATTGTCAGGTCGAGCGAGAGGTGAGTCAGGCGGATCGATCCCGCGATCAGCTTGTCGAAGATGGTGGCCTGGAATTGGAGGCGGAAGAAGTCGGCATCGTGGGGAAAGAGAGCAGGATTAAGGTTTCGCTTGATGGCGGCGAGGTAGAAAGCATCGTCTTCGAGGCCGGGGTGGTAGCCCTGGATGGCGATGGCGGCTGCGGCTGTGAGGAGTAGCAGGACGGCGATGGTGCGTCGGCGGCTCAAGTTGGCTTTTTTATCTTACATGCGATGTTGCATGGCGAGCTTACGAAAGAGTTTGGATTGACAATGCGACGGAGAACGCCTTGCGCGGCCTGTGAAGAGAGTATGCGGACCTGGGATTCTTCGACTTCGCGATGCTCACTTCGCTTACATCGTTCCGCTCAGAATGACAATCTTAGTTTTGGATCGGATAAGGAACTAGGTCAGAGGCCGGAGCTGGTGGTTTTGGCAGTGCCGGGTTCGTAATACTTGGCTTCCAGATGGCGGCCTTTGTCGCTAAACATTGCGAAGCTTGCCACGCCCGTTCTTTGCAGGGCGAATTGCAAGGTCGTCTTTAAGACTCCTAAACCGTACGTTACGCTTCTGCGGAAGTTGATGCTGGAGGCTTCTTCGAAGTATTTGGTCGGGCAGGAGACTTCTCCGATACGGAAGCCGAAGTGGACGCATTGGGCTAGCATCTGGTTGTCGAAGACGAAGTCGTCACTGTTTTCGCCTAGCGGGAGGCGGGTCAGGACTTCGCGGCTGAAGGCGCGATAGCCGGTGTGGTACTCGGAGAGCTTTACGCCTAGGAACATGTTCTCGAAGGCGGTCAGCAGGCGGTTGGCGACATATTTATAGAAGGGCATGCCACCGCGGAGAGCTGTGCCTCCGATGATGCGGGAGCCGAGGACTACGTCGTAGACTCCGTAGGCGATCATGCTCGCGATGGCGGTGACTAAGAGAGGCGTGTATTGGTAGTCGGGATGGACCATGATAACTACGTCGGCGCCGGCGGCGAGGGCTTCGCGATAGCAGGTTTGCTGATTGCGTCCGTAGCCGTAGTTGCGGTCGTGGACGAAGTATTGCAGGCCTAGTTTTTGCGCGATTTCTACAGTGCGATCTTTGCTGTGGTCGTCGACCAGGATGCAGTTGTCGACCGTCTCGGGAAGCTCGCGGACGGTCGCTTCCAGAGTTTTCTCCGCATTGTAGGCGGGCAGGACTACGGCTATGCGCTTGCCGTTGATCATGGCGTGGATTGATGATAAATGATTGCGGTTGGCGGGCGGATTGGGTGGTTGGGTACGTTGGTACTATTCGGTTTTAATTATTGTGGACAGGTTTCACGGCCGGCGCTGTTTTAGAGAATGCCTTGCGTGGCCTCTTTGCGCTACTTGATTACAAGGGGTCCTTCGACTCCGCCTTGCTCGCTGCGCTCACTTCGCTCCGCTCAGGATGACAATTTAGATAAGATGTAGGAGATATGTCTGCTCGTACTTTATTTGACAAAGTTTGGGATGCGCACGTGGTTGCGGCTCCGGCCGGGCAAGCTGCGCTGCTCTACATTGATTTGCACCTGGTGCATGAGGTGACTTCTCCGCAGGCTTTTGACGGGCTGCGGGCAAATGGGCGGCGGGTGCGGCAACCGCTGCGGACTGTGGCTACTGTCGATCACAACATTCCGACTACGCCGCGCGGGTTGCCGATTCTAGATACGATTGCGGCGCGGCAGATTCAGGCGCTCCAGAAAAATTGCCGCGAGTTTGGCGTCCCTCTGTTTGATATGGATTCGGATGAGCAGGGGATCGTGCATGTGATCGGGCCGGAGTTGGGGATCACTTTGCCCGGCATGACGATTGTTTGCGGGGATAGTCATACTTCTACGCATGGCGCTTTCGGCTCATTGGCGTTTGGGATTGGGACTTCGGAGGTGGAGCATGTGCTGGCTACCCAGTGCTTGCCGCAGAATAAGGCGAAGTCGATGCAGATTCTGGTGCGCGGCGAGTTGCCGGCGGGCGTGACGGCTAAAGACTTGGCGCTGGGGATCATCGGCAAGATTGGGACCGATGGCGCTACCGGGCACGTGATTGAGTATGCGGGCCAGGCGGTGCGCGGGCTTTCGATGGAAGGCCGGATGACGCTTTGCAATATGAGCATCGAGGCTGGGGCGCGCGCGGGGATGATTGCTCCGGATGAGACTACGTTTGAGTATGTGCGGGGGCGGCGGTTTGCGCCTCGGGGCGCGGAGTGGGATGCGGCCGTGGCAGCGTGGCGCGGCTTAGCGACCGATGACGGGGCGCGGTTTGATCGCGTAGTCGAGATTGAGGCTGGGGAGCTCGCTCCGTTTGTTACTTGGGGTACGAATCCGGGGATGGTCGCGGCGGTTACTGGAAGCGTGCCTTCGGTCGAGAGTTTTGCGGCTGGCGGGGATCGACGGGCGGTGGAGCAGGCGCTTGCCTATATGGATTTGAAACCGGGGACGCCGATTGAATCGATTGCTGTGGATCGCGTGTTTATAGGGTCGTGCACGAATTCGCGGATTGAAGATTTGCGGGCGGCGGCTCGGGTGGCTCGTGGGCATCATGTGAGTTCGAAGGTGCGGGCTATGGTTGTGCCGGGGTCGCAAACGATTAAACGGGCGGCGGAAGCTGAGGGACTCGATCGCGTGTTTGTCGACGCGGGATTTGAGTGGCGGGAGTCGGGATGCTCGATGTGTCTGGGGATGAATCCGGATATTTTAGCGCCGGGGGAGCGATGCGCTTCGACCAGCAATCGGAATTTTGAGGGACGGCAGGGGCGCGGAGGCAGAACGCATCTGGTGAGCCCGGCCATGGCAGCCGCCGCCGCAATTGCTGGACATTTTACCGACATTAGAAAATGGGAGTGGTGATGCAGGCATTTCGAAGACATACTGGAGTCGTGGCGCCGCTGGATCGGGTGAACGTGGATACCGATCAGATTATTCCGAAGCAGTTTTTGAAGCGGATTGAGCGCACTGGATTTGGACAGTTTTTGTTTTACGATTGGCGGTTTTCTGCCGATGGGAAGTCTAGTGGCGAGTTTGTGCTCGATGCGCCGCGGTATCGGGGGGCTTCGATTCTGGTGGCAGCGAAGAATTTTGGATGCGGATCATCGCGGGAACATGCAGTCTGGGCGCTGGCGGATTTTGGGTTTCGGGTGGTGATTGGTTCTTCGTTCGCCGATATTTTTGCTAACAACAGTTTGAAGAATGGGTTGCTGACGGTTTGCTTGTCCGACGAGCAGGTCGCGGAGCTCATGCTCCGGGCTCGAGAGATTGATGGCTATCAGGTCACGGTTGATCTGGAGAGTTTGCGGGTTGAGGATGGGCGCGGGTTCTCGGTCCCGTTTACGATGGACGAGTTTGCGCGGCATTGCTTGGTGAATGGATTGGATGATATCGGCTTGACGTTGCAGCATGAGGGCGACATTGCGGCTTATGAGGCACGGCATCCGCTACAAGAGGAAATGCGGGGATTGGGATAGAACTGATTGCCGCTCGCGGATGTGTTAAGGGAGCCTCGCGACACGCGGGGCTTTTTGATTGGTGGGTGGAATCCTTTTGGACCCACGCGCGATTCTATTGCCCCTCGGAAAGTGAGGACGGCGGTCCGACGCTGACTCTCGCTATCTTGTACACTTTTGAGTTTCACCCATTGCTAGTTTCGGCGCCGCGGTTTCGCAGGCGATCACTTTGGTTGGAGTTGGGTTGTGAATAAATTCTCGCTCAGGGTCGGTACGGTTCTTTTCTCCGTTTGTGTCCTTTTTGTATTAGTCCGGTCGCTGTACTCTCAGACAGCCACAGCAGCCAGGCAGCTGACGATCGACACTATTTTTGTTGAGGGTGGGGTCACGGGACGCGCGCCGGAGACGATCCAGTGGAGTCCGGATGGGTCCAAGGTTTCGTTTGTGCAGCGCGATGATTCGGGCGAGCAGGGACAGCTTTGGTATGTCGATGTGGCTACGGGCGAGAAGAAGGTTCTCGTCAGCGATGTGAAGCTCGCACAACTGGCGCCCCCGACTTCGAAAATTCGGGATGAACGGGAGAAGGAACGGGTGAACCGATACCACGTGGCGGCTTACTCGTGGTCGCCGGATTCAAAGCATTTGCTTTTTGATGCGCGGGGGCAGCTCTGGTATTACAGCCTGGATACCGGGACGGCGGTGCAGGTGACTTCGTCTCCGGAGGCGAGCGAGGACCCGAAGTTTTCTCCGGATGGGAACCAGCTGGCTTATGTTCGAAAACATAATTTGTATGTACGTCCGGTGTACGGCGACAGCGGCGAACGACCGCTGGTGAAAGAGGAGAACGACAAACATAAGAAAAAGGATAAAGATGCCTGCGAGACGGCGGAGAACAGCAGCGGAGACATTCTGAACGGGGAAGTCGACTGGCTATACGCCGAAGAGCTGGCGGTGCGCAGCAATTATTTCTGGTCGCCGGAGGGCGGGCAAATTCTGTTTTTGCAAATGGACGAATCGCGCGTGCCATCGTATCCGATTACCGACTGGCTGCCGACCCATGCGCATGTCGACCAGGAGAAATATCCGCAGCCCGGAGATCCGAATCCAGCGGTGCGGCTGGGCGTGGTTTCTCACGATGGCGGCAAGCCGCTTTGGATCAAGTTATCCGATGACGACAACATTTATATTCCCCGGTTTGGGTGGATTCGCGAGGAGTGGGCCTGGGCGGAGGTGTTGAATCGCCGGCAGGATGTGATGGAGCTTTACTTCATCAATACGAAGTCTGGGAAATCGCGCCGGGTACTGCGGGAGGAAGAGACAGGCGCGTGGGTGAACGTGAATGACGATTTCCACGTGCTGAAATCGGGCGACCGGTTTTTGTGGACCAGCTGGCAGGATGGGCACACACATATTTACCTGTACAGTTTTGACCGCCTGGATCCGCTGGCTGGCGACGCCAAGATGGAGCGGCAACTGGAGAGCGGCAACTATGAAGTGTTGTCCGTGAACGGGGTGGATGAGGATTCGGGGACGGTATTCTTTACGGCGAACAAAGATGACCCGCGGCAGGAGAAGCTTTTTTCCGTGAAGCTGGATGGAACCGGGATGCAGGCGATTTCTCGCGACGCGGGGAGCAACGCGGCGAATTTTGCCAAGGACGCCAAGCATTATGTGCAGACGCATTCGGCTACGCTGTCTCCGCCGAAGACTTCGGTGTGTGCGGCTTCGGGGGAGTGCACCAAGATTTGGGAGGGACGGAGCGTTGCGGATTTCGAGTTAATCAAGCCGAAAGAGCTGGAGTTTAAGGCGGATGATGGGACTTTGCTTTATGGCTATTTGATTTTGCCGCCGAATGCGGAGGCGGGCGCGAAGATTCCGGTGATCGATTTTATTTACGGCGGCCCGGCGGGACAGACAGTAACAGATGCGTGGGGCGGATCGCGGCTGCTTTTCCACGAGATGCTGGCGAAGGAAGCGTTTGCTGTTTTTTCGGTCGATAATCGCGGGACGCCGAATCGGGGGAAGAAGTTTTCGACCGCGCTGCGGCTTCAGTTTGGCGGCGTTGAGTTGAAGGACCAGCTGACTGCGCTGGACCAGCTGTATGCGCAGTATCCGCAGCTGGATCGGGCGCGGACGGGGATTTGGGGATGGTCGAATGGCGGGTCGATGACGCTCTATTCTTTGACCCACTCGGATCGGTTCAAGGCGGGGATTGCGGTGGCACCGATCTCGAATCAGCGCAATTATGATTCGACTTATACGGAACGCTACATGGGCCTGCCCAAGGACAATGCCAGCGGGTATGACGACTCGACAGTGAGCGCGGCGGGGAATCTGCATGGGCGGCTGCTGCTGGTGCATGGAACTAGCGATGACAACGTGCATTTTCAGAACACGATTCAGATGACCGAGGCGCTGATTAAGACGGGGAAACAGTTTCGCATGATGGTGTATCCGAACAAGACGCATGGGATTTCGGGGACGGAAACGCAACGGCAGCTGTTTCGAATGATGCAGGAATTTTGGGAAGGGGAGTTGAAGTAGGCTTTCAGCTCTCAGCTATCAGCTTTCAGTAAAGGCTTCTGGCGTCGACGTTTTGGTTTTAACTGATAGCTGATAGCTGACGGCTGAAGGCTGGTTCTTCTATGCATCGGACTGCGATTGGCGATTTCGAACTTACGGTTGTTTCCGACGGGACTTATTTCCTGGATGGCGGCGCTTTTTTTGGCGTTGTGCCTAAGCCGATGTGGTCGCGGAAGGCTGCGCCGGATGAGTTGAATCGGCTCGATGCCGGGCTGAATTCACTTCTGATTCGGACCGGCTCGAAGAATATCTTGGTTGAGACTGGGATCGGCAATAAATTGCCCGAGAAGCTGGTCCAGATCTACAAGCAGCCGGCGCGGTTGCTCGACAACCTGCATGCCGTGGGCGTGGCGCCCGAAGATATCGACATCGTGATTAATACGCATC
>JBAQJF010000168.1:0-2197 GCA_049300195.1 Terriglobales bacterium
TCCATAACCTGCTTGACCCCTTCAACCTCATCACCATCGCCGGAGAAGCCGGAATCTCCGTCGCTGCCAACTCCCACTCCGGTTACGGTCCCGGCATGCCCGGTTTTGGGCGCTACGTCGGTGTCAGTTTCACGCAGGACCTGACCGGCGAATTCTTCGGCACCTTCCTCATTCCGTCCCTCGTCCACCAGGACCCGCGGTACCGTCGCATGCCCAACGCCACGGTTCCCCGCCGCGTTCTGCATACAGTCGCTCAGGTCTTCTGGACGCAGCATGACAACGGCAAAGCCATGGTGAACTACGCCAACCTCGCAGGCTTTGCCATCGACGACGCCATCGGGAATCTTTACGTGCCCGGTCAGCAAACACGGTTCAGCGCCAGCGCCGAGCGCTACGGCATCGGCCTCGCAACGGCGCCCATTAGCAACCTGGTAATCGAGTTCCTTCCAGACGTCGCTCGCCACATCCACGTCCAGATCGTCATCGTCCAGCGCATCATCAACCAGGTCGCCCGCACTGGCAGTGAGACACAATAATCCCAGCCTCGCACATCAAGACCGGCCCGGCTTGGCTTCTCCGGCATAACTCCAGTTTCGCCAACCACTTGCCACCCTTCTTACTCCCCCTCCGTTCGCTACCTTCAAATCCCCGTTCAGCCCTCATTTCCGCCATTCGCTGCTCCTTTGTTGGGCTGGCAAAGCTCCTAAATTACTCTTGTAATGACCTTTTAGCCTTCGGTTTATCCGGTGGAAACCAAAGGCTCCGAGCCGGGCAACAACTTTATTCCCGGCGCCTTCAATCCATAGAGGAGTCAAGCATGTCCAAAGCCGTCAAGTACGTTGAGAAGGCCGCTGTTTACGCTGCTAAGGGAGCCTGGGTTGTCTTCGAGCGCTTCAACCGCATCAGCCCCAACCCGTCCTTTACTCCCAAGTGGAGCGACAAGCCCTTGCAGAAGAGCTGGCAGAAAGAGAAGCCGCCCCTCGGCTGGCCGCGCACCACTGACTCGCTCTGTCCCAAGTGCGTTCCCGAGATTCGCAAGCAGATCCTCGACGGCAAGCTGCCCCACGAAGTCCTCCTGAACGAGAAAGTGGGCGAAATCAAGGCCCAGATCATCGAGCGCGACGGCAAAATCCTCATGGTCAAGGATTGCCCCAAGCATGGTCACTTTGAAGACGTGATGTCGATCGATCCGGCATTCTTCAAGCACCTTGAAGAGAGCTTCCCCGGCCGCGACATGCGCGCCCACGGCAAAGGGGACGAGAAGCTGCACAACCACGGCACATCGACCGTTACCCACGGCCGCGGCTCGGTGCTCACCATCGACCTCACCAACCGCTGCAACATGATGTGCGACCCCTGCTTCATGGACGCCAATCAGGTTGGTTACGTCCACGAGCTCAGCTGGGAAGAAATTCAGGAAATTCTCGAGAACGCCACCAAGATCAAGCCGCGCCGCCAGATGTCCGTGCAGTTCTCGGGCGGTGAGCCCACGATGCACCCGCGTTTTCTGGACGCCGTCCGCTACGCCCGCAAAGTTGGTTACAACAGCGTGCAGGCTGCGACCAATGGCATCGAGTTCGCCAAGAGCAAGGAATTCTCGAAGCAGGCATTCGAAGCCGGACTCCGTTACGCGTACTTGCAGTTTGACGGTATCGGCAACGACGCGAACAGTCACCGCCAGGTTGGCAACCTTTTTGACGTGAAGCTCCGCGCCATCGAAAACATGCACGAAGCAGGCATCGAAATCGTGCTCGTCACCACCATCGTCAACAACGTGAACAACGATCAAGTCGGTCCGATCGTGAAATTCGCGATGGAAAACCCGAAGAAAATCTCCTTCGTTTCGTTCCAGCCAGTGTCCTTCACGGGCCGCGACGAGGAAATCACTCCAGAGCGCCGTATTCGCCAGCGCTACACGTTGTCTCACCTCGCGCAAGACGTTAGCGCACAGGTCGGCAAGGTGGAACCGACGCGCGACTGGTTCCCGATTTCATTCATCAGCACATTCGCCGGTTTCTCGGACCTGGTTCACGGTCCGGATTCGCAGTGGGGCTCGCTTTCCTGCGGTTGCCACCCGAACTGCGGCGTTGGCACCGCGCTCATGATCAACAAGGAAACCAAGGAATGGGCACCCGTTCCGCGCTTCCTGGACGCGCAGCAACTCACCAAGGACGTCCAGCACATCACGGACGCGGCC
>JBAQJF010000169.1:0-3207 GCA_049300195.1 Terriglobales bacterium
GCATAGGCGGGAACTTCCCGGAACGCCCGACCTCGTGTTCCCGAAGCGAGGTAAGATCATTTTCGTACACGGATGTTTTTGGCACAGACACGGGACCTGCAAATACACGAGATGGCCGAAATCAAAGATGGAGTTTTGGAAACCAAAGCTCGAAGAAAACCATCGCCGCGACAAGGCGAACCAAAAGGCCCTGCGTCGAATGGGCTGGCAAATCATGGTCGTATGGGAATGCCAAATCGGGGACTTGGAACGGCTTGTCATGAAGATACAGAAGTTCCTGGAGGACGAGGATTGAATTCGGTCGAGCTATTTACGGGTGCGGGCGGCTTAGCTCTCGGTATCGAAGCGGCTGGCTTCCACCACGATACGGTAGTCGAACGGAACAAGTACTGCTGTTATACGATCCGCCAGAACCAAGCTCGCGGGTTTAAGCCATTGGAAGGATGGCACCTTTTCTCCGGCGACGTGCGCGCCTTCGACTACTCCGAGATCACGAGTGCGGTAGATCTCTTGGCGGGTGGTCCTCCGTGCCAACCTTTCTCGATCGGGGGAAAACACAAAGGCCCGCTCGACTCGCGAGACATGTTTCCGGAGGTGGTCCGTGCCATGCGCGAGCTCAAGCCGCGAGCGGTCCTCGTCGAGAACGTGCGCGGCCTGCTGCGAGAGTCGTTCGCTAAATACTTCGAGTACGTCACCCTTCAAATGCGGTACCCGGAAATCGTCTTGAAGCCGGATGAGGATTGGACTGCGCATCTGTCCAGACTGGAGCGCCAATACACTAGAGGGCGGGACAAAGGTCTGTACTACAACATCGTATTCCGCCCGATCAATGCCGCCAATTACGGCGTGCCGCAAAAACGCGAACGCGTCATCATCGTCGGGTTCAGATCCGATCTCGGCGTCGAGTGGTCGTTCCCCAACGCCACGCACTCTTTCGATGCATTGCTGCGTGACCAGTGGGTCACCGGTGACTACTGGGAGCGGCACAAGATTCCGAAGAGGAAGCGGCCTGGGGTTCACGACCGCAACAAGGATCGCGTTGATCGTTTGAAGGCCGAACAGACTCTCTTCGAGCCGGAGGAAAAACCCTGGCGAACAGTCCGCGACGCCATCGCCGATCTGCCCGACCCCGAGCGCGACGACTGCTCCGGGTTCCACAACCACCAACACAACCCCGGTGCCCGAAGCTACACCGGCCACACTGGCAGCCAACTCGACGAGCCCGCCAAGACGCTAAAGGCCGGCGACCACGGAGTACCTGGTGGCGAGAATACCCTACTGATGCCTGACGGGTCGCTACGGTATTTGACAGTGCGCGAATCGGCGCGGCTCCAGACCTTCCCGGATGAGTACATCTTCGACTGCGCTTGGACGGAGGCGATGCGTCAGCTTGGAAACGCCGTGCCAGTGTTGCTCGGCGAAACGATCGCGACGGGAATCAGGGATAAACTCGCCCACCTCTAGATTCGATTGTTCGGCCTGTGATAGCTTAGGTTTTATCGCGTGCCTTGCTTCGACCGGTTTGAGATCGACATCATCTCCGCGCTTTCATCGCAGCTAGTAACAGCCTTCGAGAAGCTTGACGTAGGCCCGTTGACGGAAGCGCTGCTCAAGTCCCTAGAGCCAGGGCAAGGCGTATACCAGCTCTTTCACAAAGGAGCCCTTGTCTACGTCGGGCAGGCCCAATCGCTCAAGAAGCGTCTGGGAGAACACCACGAAAAGATCTCTGGTCGCAAAAACATCGACGTTGCCGACATGGGCTGCAAGTGCCTATATGTGCATCCGAACTGGACGGCGCTGGCGCTGGAGGACGCTCTCATAAAGTACCATCGTAAGCTCGGTAAAGGCACCTGCCCCTGGAACGGAAACGGTTTTGGTCCCCATGATCCAGGTCGTGAGCGCGAAACCACCAACAAACCGACTGAGGGTTTCGATGCTCTATATCCGATCCGTGACGATTGGCCTTGCTCTTGGATCAAAGCCGGTGAGTACGCGGCATACGATCTATTGAAGTCTCTTAAGGGCAGCCTTCCGTACCTCCTTCGTTTCGAGACGGCGGCGCCGAAATCGCAAAAGGCTCACCCGGATCATTTGTCCGCGAAGGTGAAGGTTGTGACGGACGGAATGCCCGCGAAGGAGCTGCTTAAGCTCGTTGCGAAGAAGCTCCCCGGTTGGCAAGCGACGGTGTTCCCTGGCCACATGATTCTGTACAAAGAGCATCGCGATTACAATCACGGGAAGAAGATCTGGCCGCCTAATTAGGCCGCTCCTGAGTGCTAATGGAGACTCACAGGTCTTACCATCGCGCTCACTGCTCGGCGTGTGGGGCCGGTATCCGCATATACGAGGTATCAAATGTTGTCTCCACATTCGTGAGCGAACATCCGAAGGCAGGATCGACCGCGCGCGTAGGAGCAAGTTCGGTGCCAGAGGGGCTGCGGGGCGTGATCCGTGGAGTCCAGTCTGGAGTCCGAACGGAGTCCAAAACGCCTTTGGCGTCCAAATGGAGTCCAAATCGTTCTCGCGTAAGTCTTGTGTTTTCATAACGAACGGTCTGTAAGTTGTTGATCCGGCAGCCCTGAAAAGGCTGGCGTCGGCGGTTCGATTCCGTCCCTGGCCACCTCTATTTTTCAAACACTTACACCGCTTTTTGTGCCCTCTGTGTGCCGCCGTGGAGTCCAAATGGAGTCCAAAGCCCTTCTGAGTTCGGAATGGTGACCACGGTGACCACCGCATTTTGAGTGGTCACCATCGCATCCTGATGATGTGAAAAGACTTGACCCAAGCTGGTGACCACGGTGACTATTTTTTTGCAATTTTTGTCTCGCGTTTCGCAAGATCAACGATCATTTCTCCATATATGGTCACCACCATCCTGTCTGCGGGTACCCGCTCTGCCCAGGCTGTTGTTCCCGGCGAACGGCATGAAAGCTGAGCGACGGCCGATCCTTTGAGAACCCTGTTAGCGTTCATTCATCCGAACCGATTAACTGCTATGCTCGAAATCCGGCATGTCATCACTTTTCCACGCGACGCGCGAGGTCTACGTTGCTGGCGCCGTTCTCGAGGCCGTCGAGCAAACATGGTTTTACACCCGCCATATCGCCGATCCTGAATTTGCGCGCGCCGGAGCAATCCTCGATCAGCGCCGTCCAGAGGAGGCAGTATCGCGGAGAAGGACGGCAGGAAGGTCGAAATGAGTTCAGA
>JBAQJF010000170.1:0-8128 GCA_049300195.1 Terriglobales bacterium
GCTCCCGCCCACATGATTATCCCAGTGATAACAAAGAGGATGCCGGTGAGAACGATCACCCAGAACTCCAATTTCTGCCCGGCATTGAAAAAGCCAGTGTCCGGCGGATCAACTTTCTCCTTGCCGCTAAATAGCTTTCCTATGTTGCGCATCCAGTGCGAATCGGACGGCGTCCAGAGCATCAGGTGCAGCCAGTTAAGTACCTGCAAACTGAAGAAGATAACAAACCCAATGCCGAAATATGGATGCAGCGTGCGGGTAAGCGGTCCGCCCCCGAATATAGGCGTAAGCCAATGAAACAACGCCGGTAAGTAAAGCGCGAAGCCGCTAAAAAGCGCGAGAAAGAAGAAGAGCGCGACCGCCCAATGCAGCACGCGCGTGTAAACAGGATGGCGAAAGAGTTCTCCCCGATAAACCGTCGTACGCCCCATCGATTCAAAGGTTTGGCGCGCTTCGTCATCGAAGCGGTCGATCGCTCCGCTAGCCATGTTTCGGACCTCCAGCGTTTGGACCTCCGAGGCTATCCTTAGGCGGTGGAACAACTTGGGGCGGCTCCGGTTGCGCCGCGCGCGGCCCGACGGTCACATAATGCGCAAGCACCCCCAGGAAGCCGAACACCGCAAACGTCCCAAGCACCGGCTTGAAGAGCCACTTCCAAACCGTATAGCTCCAAGGGATAGTTGGATTCTTCGGCAAGCCGCCATAGCGTTCAGGATCGGTCGCATCATGCAAAACATAGATAACATGCGTGCCGCCAACCGATTGCGGATCGTAGACGCCGGCATTCTCAAAGCCGAAGTTGTCTTTCAGTTGCTTGGCGCGCTGGTTGGCGATGTATTTCATGTCTTCCTTGCTGCCGAATTTCAAGCAGCCGGTCGGACACGCTTTGATGCATGCAGGTTCGAGTCCCTGGCCGACGCGGTCGGAGCAGAGCGTGCACTTATAAACTTTCTTCGTCATCGGGTTGAAGCGCGGAATGTCGAAGGGGCAGCCCGAGACGCAGTACTCGCAGCCGATGCAGTTTTCCTGGTTAAAGTCGACAATGCCGTTCGAGTATTTAACGATCGCGCCATCGGCCGGGCAGGCGGCCAGACAGCCCGGATCGGCGCAGTGCATGCACTGATCCTTGCGCATCAGCCACTGAATCGTGCCGTCGGGATTCTGGTGCTCATTGAACTTGATGAGGTTCCAGAAATTCCAGTTGGTCTTCGGCATCGTCTGGTAGGTGTTGTCGAAGGTGGTGGGCTGGAACGGCATGTCGTTCCACTCGACGCAGGCGACCTCGCAGGCCTTGCAGCCGATGCAGGTGGTGGTGTCGATGAGCTTGCAGACTTCGTAATTGCGCTGCACGCCATAACCGGGCCCAGCGCCGGTGTGGCCGGAGATTTCATTGGCTTGCAGCGTTTTTCGGTCGGCCATTTTATTCCCTAGCGGCTTCGAGCCGCGAGCCTCGAGTTACGAGCAAACAGCGAACGACAAATAGCGAACAGCGATCAGAACGACGCAATTACACTTTTTCGATCTTCACCAGGAACCCTTTGAACTCAGGCGTGAACGCATTCGGATCAATCACCGTTGGCGTCAGCTGATTCGCCAGCGTCTTCGCAGTTTTGCCTTCATCTTCGGCAATTCCGCGGAAGCCCCAATGAATCGGAATGCCGATCTGGAAGGTTTCCTTGCCATCGATCTGCATCGGCTTGATGCGCTTCGTGACCATCGCTTTCGCGATGTAGGTGGCGCGCGCGCTGGTGACCTTTATTTTTTCGCCGCCGCGAATGCTCATGCGGTCGGCGAGTTCGGCCGGGACCTCCACGAACGGCTCGGGCACGAGTTCCACGTTCATGGGATTGTTCTTGGTCCAGTAGTGATAGTGCTCGGTCAGGCGATAGGTCGTGCAGATGACGTTGTACTCACCGCCCGTTTGCGCATACTTGTCCATGTCAGTCTTGTATCGCTTGACGACCGGATTGTTGGACTGGTTGGGATGCAGAATGTTCGCGACCGGACTTTCTATCGGCTCGTAGAATTCGGGGAACGGGCCGTCGTTCATCGGCCCAAGAGGAACGAACAAGCGGCCGATGCCCTCGGGATTCATAATGAACGGCCCCATATGATCCTTGGGTGCGGAATCGGGTTTGAAGTCGGGAACGTCGTTGCCGGCCCACAACTGTTTGGCTTCATCCCACCAGACCTGACGGCGCGAAGGATCCCATGGTTTCCCCTCGAGATCGCACGAGGCACGGTTATAAAGCACGCGGCGATTGGCAGGCCACGACCATCCCCAGTTGGGATAGATCCCGAGGCCGGAAGGATCTTCAGTGCCGCGGCGCTGCGTCATGGCTCCCGCTTCGGTCCATGATCCGCAATAGAGCCAGTTGCCGCTGAGGGTTGTGCCGTCGTCTTTCAGCCAGGCGAAGCCGGGGAGTTGCTGCCCGGCCTTGATGGTGACGTTGGTCTTCGGGTCGGTGATATCGGCGAGCGCTTTACCGTTGATCTCTTTTGCTACCTCGGAGAGCGACGGGTTGTACGGCATCGTGTAAGCCCACGCGGCGTTGACGATCGGGTCGGGAAACTTGCCGCCCTCTTTTTTGTAAAGCTCGCGAACTTTCAAAAAGATGGTTGCCAGAATTTCCTGATCCAGTTTGGCTTGCCCCGGAGGCGGAACTGCCACGTTCTTCCATTGCAGCCAGCGGGCGGAGTTGACGAACGTTCCATCTTTCTCGGCAAAGCCCGCGCCGGGCAGGCGATAGACCGTTGTGTTGATCTTCTTTTGGTCGTCGGCGGTGATGCCGGGAGCGCGCCAGAATTCGCTGGTTTCATCGGGATAGATCTCGCAAACCGCAAGCCAGTCTGCCTTTTTCAGAGCGTCGATATTCTTGTTCGAATCGGGGCCGATCATCACGCCATTCATGCCGAAGGCGAAAAGGCCTTTGACTTTGCCTTCGTACATGTCGTTCCAGATATTCACCCAGGAATAGTTGCGGTCGATTTTCGGCAGATAGTTGAAGGCAAAGTCATTTTCTTTGGTGGCCGCAGCACCGTAAAACGCCTTCAACAGGGAGACGGCGAACTTGGAAGTGTTCGACCAGTAATTAAATGACTCCCACGGATCGGGCTTGGCCGGCGTTGGGGTCGTACGCTTGACGAACGCCGCCAGGTTGGTATCGGCCGGGTTCGGCATTTTCAGATAGCCGGGCAGAATGTCGAAGATGCCCGCCATGTCGGTTGCGCCCTGAATATTGGAGTGGCCGCGGAGAGCATTCACTCCACCGCCCGCGCGGCCGACATTGCCCATCAGCAACTGAAGCATGGCGGCGGCGCGGATGATCTGGGTTCCAAAACTGTGCTGGGTCCAACCGACGGCGTAAATAATGGTTGCGACTTTCTTCATGTCGCCGTCTTTGCGGATGGACGTAAATAGGTCGGCAGCTTTGAGGAATTTATCCTTGGGAATGCCGGTGATGCGCTCCACGATCTCCGGCGTGTAGCGCGAATACTGCTGTTTCATCAACTGGAAGACGCAGCGTGGATGCTGCAACGTAAGATCGAAGGCCACTTTGCCAGGAAGGGACGCCGCCGGCGGAGGAGCGCCGGGCTTTGCCGCTGGCGCAGCCTTTTCGGCCGGCGATGCCGCGACCGCTTTGCCGGCGAGGTCGCCGCCTTCTTCATAGTTCCAGGTCTTCTTGTCGTAGATTTTCTTCTCGGGATCGAACCCTGAGTACAGGCCGTCCTCGGGCAGCTTGAATCCGTCTTTAATTATGAAGGCGGCGTTGGTGTAGTTGACGAGGTAATCCTTGGCGATCCGATTGTTCTCAATGGCATATCGAATCACGCCGCCCAGGAATGCGATGTCCGACCCCGCACGAATTTGTACGTACATGTCGGCATTGGCCGCCGTGCGCGTCAGGCGCGGATCGACCACGATGGTCTTGGCGTTGCGGTGAATCTTGGCTTCAACCGCCCATTTGAAACCGCAGGGATGGTTTTCGGCTGGATTGCCGCCCATGATCAACATCATGTCGGTGTTCTTGATGTCGATCCAGCCGTTCGTCATTGCGCCGCGTCCAAAGGTGGGCCCCAAACTGGAGACCGTTGGGCCGTGTCAAACCCGGGCCTGGTTTTCCAGGTAGCAGACCCCCAGGCTGCGCATACTTTTGACGGCGAGATAATTAAATTCGTTGGTGTCCGTGCAGCCGCCAGTGAAGGCAATGCCTTCGCAGCGGTTGACAGTGCGGCCGTTCGCGTCCTGTTCGACGAAGGTGTCGTCGCGCGTCTTCTTCACCCAGTGCGCAAGTTCTTCATAGGCCTGATCCCATGAAATATCTTCCCACTCCGTGGCGCCCGGCCGTCGAACCTGCGGCTTTAAAATGCGCCGCTCGTTCAGAATGTCCTGCTCGAGCGAAGAGCCTTTGGGGCAGAGCGTGCCGCGATTGATGGGATGATCGGGATCGCCCTCGACGTGGACAACTTGCGGGATGGCATTCTTGGCCTTATCGCCAAGGGTATAAATAATGACGCCGCAACTCACGGCGCAGTAAGGGCAGGTGCTGCGCGTTTCACTGGCGCGGGAAATTTTGAGACCCTGCGTCTGGGCATGCAGCGGGGTGAGATCGAATCCCAGCGCGGAGAGCCCCGCACCGCCGAGGACGGTTCCCTTGAGAAAGGTCCGCCGAGAGAGTTCCATTGTGTTGTCCTCAGTACTGCACTTGCCGAAAGTACGGAGGTGAACTTTTGCAGGCGCTCACACGCCCAATTTCGATCAGATGCGGGACACTATAATCCCGTCGCGGAGGGAACGTCAATCAGGTAATTTCGCGAATTGTTACAGCACGATGAAAATTTGCCTGGGGACGTCTGAAACGGTTATGTCTGAAATGATTTCAGACGCTAGCCGCCGGACTGATGAAAGCCCCTGGCGGAGACTATTCTGTTTGGCCCCATCATCCCGGGCATTGCGCGGATGGGGGTGTGGGCCGATAATCAGGCCATGTCTGATCGCCTGCCGATGGCCAATCGCCGTGGCAAATAACGAATGGCAGCGGCGAGTTGACCGTGCCGAGGAGATGGCCTCGCGGCACGCATCGGCAGCGGAGATTCTTCGCTTCTATGCGGCGGTGGCGCGCTTTCAAGCCGAGCTTTACCCGCAGATTGAAAGATCCGAGTGGACGGGAAAGGCGGCGTCCAGTTCAGATCCGTTTGCGTTATGGCTGGACCGGGAAGTAGCGAACAGTCTGCGAAGATTTTTGCCGTTGGTCGAACGAAGCGGGCCCGGGAAGTTGCAGGAAGCGGCGCGGGAACTCGCCGCGCGGGACGAGTCATCGCATCTTCAGTTGCTTTCTGCCTTTTGGGAGGGCGACGGAAACGCGCCGGCTTCGGAGACGGATAATTTCTTTGCGCGCGCTTATCTTCAGCCCTATGCGGTCGGCATTCGAACGCGCGCGAATCTGCGATGGACTGGGCCGACGGCGTTTGTTTGTCCATTTTGCAAACGGAAGCCGGGCCTCGGTGTGCTGCGGCCACTTGGAGAAGGCAGCCAACGCTCGCTGATCTGTTCCTTCTGCCTCGCGGAATGGGAGTTTCGCCGGATCGTCTGCGCCGCCTGCGGCGAGGAAGATCCAGTGAAGCTGCCCGTTTACACGGCGGAGGAGTTGCAGCACGTCCGCGTCGAAGCGTGCGACAGTTGCAAGTGCTACATCAAGACCGTGGATCTGACAAAGAGCGCGCTCGGCGAACCGGTGGTAGATGAGATGGCGTCGGTTGCGCTGGACCTATGGGCGCAAACGCGCGGGTATGCAAAATTGCAGGCGAACTTATTACAGTTGTGAATGCATTAGCGCTGGCGGAGCCATTACCCTTCGAACGAGGAAACTCGTCTAACTATATGATTTGTAGTGGTTTGTAGGATTCTCGAATTCCCGGTTTCGACCAGGGGTTCGAGATTCTGTGACAGTGCCTCCGGTGTAGCCCTTTTGGAGAGTACTTTTCCCTCGCGCCGGGTTAACATAGTGTAGATAGCAAGGGAAGACGGCGTGCTGCCGATCATGGTGGACACGATTCAGCGAAGTTCGGCATAGGGGAGTGAAATGCGATTTTTGTTGGCGGTCATGGCGGTATCGGTGGTGCTGAGCGTGGGTGTCGCCGCACAGAAGACGAGGCCTTACAACGCGAAATCTTCGGGGGCGAAGAACGAGCCGAAAAGCACGGCGCCGCCACCCAAGGCGGCCGGTGCGGGATCGTCGAGCAAAGACTTGCAAAGGGTGGAGAACGAGCAGGTGAAGGGTGGCCGCAGCGGACAAGGCCAGAGGACGCGGGTCGCCGCCGTCCCGAGATCCGAGAGAAGCAACAACAATCCGTCGATTAATTTTAATGGCAAGGGCGGCCACGGAAACACCGGTAACCGCAACCCAGGTTCCCTAAAAGGGCGGTTGAAGCAAAAGGGCCAGGGCAAGCAACACTGAGCGCCCTTAGCGGATTACTTCACCGCTTTCACGCATACCAACTGATCTGACGCGAGCCAGTTGATGGCGCTATTCCGTGCGAAGCGGTCGCTGGCGCGGCAGAATCCACCTTGCGCCCAGAAGCGCTGGATTCCATACATTCCCCAGGCGTGGCAAACCCAATCATCGAGCTGCAAACCATGCGAACGTAGGAGTTTCTCCCAACTGCCTTTGCGATAGCGGCGGTGCTGCACCTTTGGATACGGCTGAGCCTCGCGATTCTCGCCTCCAAACATCTTGCGGATTACGCCGAGCGCCGGACGGACGGTGAACCGAAAGCGAATCAGCGCGCGATCCATGTAGAAAAAAGGGCAGATGCTGCTGGGGGTTGTGATGACGGCAAAGCCCCCGGGCTTGAGCACACGATGCATTTCGGTAAGAGCCGGGCCGTCGCTGGCCAGATACTCAACCACGCCGAGGCACACGATGCCGTCGAAGGTATTGTCGGGGTAGGGAATCTTTTCGATGTCGGCAACCTGGAAGGAGTCCGGGTTGTAGTGCGTGCGAGCGTACTGGATCATGCCTTCCGACAGGTCCGTGCCACAGGTCTCATAGCCGCGGCGGGCAAGCTCGGCGGCCAGGTGGCCGGTTCCGCAGCCCACATCCAGAATCTTGGAGCCTTTTGGCAGGCGCGCTTCGATCATCTGGATCGCAAAACGGCGCCGCGAAACGAAATTCTGCGCGGTCAGCGTGCGCGGCTTGGGATCGTCGTAAAACCGCGCCCAATCATCGACAGTCTGTGTAAACAGATCGGTTACTTGCTCTTTCGTGCTCACATCGCCCCCGTATTAGTAGTTATTCGTTGGGTCGCGGGGCGCGCAAACGGCGCGTCCGTGGCCGCAATTCCACATCTAGCTTGCAATCTGATCGCTCCAGAAAGGCCCGGCTGGAACCTCTTAAACCGTATGCTATCATAGCGTCTCTGCGCCTCATGCTTCCCGGTGACAGCGGGAGAACAAGCGGGAGAACTAAAGAGTGCTGGTTTCAAAATCCAAGCGCTGGCTGAAAAAAGCGCTTGTCCGCAGTTCCATTCTTCCGGCCGCCAGCCGTTTTTTCGCCCCTGCCGCCGCCATCCTGGCCTACCATTCCGTCGTTGAAGATCCGCAACTTACCGACTACATCCTCGGCTCCTCGCGCGCCCGCATACATTTTGAACGGCACATCGAAACCCTGGCCCGCAAATTCTCGCCGGTGACGATTGACGACGTTGCTGAATTCGCCAAGTCCGGCAAACGGCTTCCGCCCCGGGCCGTCGCTGTCACCTTTGACGACGGTTTCGCCGACAACTACGAGGTTGCGCTGCCGATTCTCAGCCGTTACGGCGTTCCCGCAACCTTTTACATTATGGTCGAGGCCGTAGAAAACGGAACATTACCTTGGTACTGCCGGATTCGCTTCGCATTCAACACGACGAAGAAGTCTTCATGGACATACGCGGAAACGAAACGAACCTACCCGCTTGGGACGCCAGACGAGCGCCGAGCGGCGATGCCGGCCGCCTGGGATCGCGGGGCCGCGCTGGCGGGACGGGCACAGGAGGAGTTCGTCGAGAGCGTCGAAAGGGCGTTGGACATTGACCCGCAAGCGGCGAAGGCCAAACACGGGCTCATGATGGACTGGGAGCAGGTGCG
>JBAQJF010000171.1:0-2482 GCA_049300195.1 Terriglobales bacterium
GCCCCGAAGCTGTCGTCTCAAATTGCCATTTATCTCATCGGGCCGCCCTATGAAGTTGAAAACCCTCAGGCAAGTTCCTGGAAGTTACTGCGATATTTAATATATCGATGATTGTCGATCGCGAAGGGGTGAAGCGACCGAATGCAGGTATTCTTTGTCTACCATTGGTCAAAGGTGTTCCCGCAGCGATTAATTAACGCCTTCTTATGATTACCAGCCCAGATCTCCTTTTGAATATATGGATCGGCTAAGACTGCCGATCTTTCCCGCAAGACTGTTGATTAAATATTGCCAGAGACCTGCGAAGGAAGAAAGTGAAAATCCATCAGATAAATGCTGCTGCAATCGGCAGCTTGACAGTCAGCGAGCAGTGCGAATTGTGCATCCGGGATTTCACTGGTCCGTTGACTGGTGGGGTTGCGGGCTGCATTAGTCTGAGATAGGAACAATTCTAGGCTAGAAATGAGCAACCCGTGTCAGGCCCTGCCCAAAGCTTCGTTGTTTCACGAATATTGGTGGCTCGAAGCCGCTACCGCAGGGCGTTTTTCAGAAGTGGAAGTGAGGCATGGCGATCATCTGGTGGGACGGCTCCCATTCTCTGAGGTCAAGAGAAACGGCCTCCGGCATCTTTGCATGCCGGACTTCACGCATGTGCTGGGGCCCCTCGTGAACTCCGGCGATGGGAAGCCGCAAACTCGAATGATGAACAGGCTTTCAACGGTCGAATCTCTGATCAAACGATTGCCTCCCTTTGATTTTTTCAGACTCGTGACAGATCCGTTGGCTGACGACGGATTGACGGCCATTGACGGCGTTGCGTTCCAGACCCATGGTTTTCAGGTTGGTCACCAATGCACGTTTCATCTCGACTGCCGGGTTGATCTCAAAATCCTCCAAGCTGGCATGGAATCTCGGGTTAGGCAGAATATTCGCCGCGCGGAAGAGCGACTTACAGTCAAAACTATCGACGATCCCGACCGATTTGTCGCATTTTATCTGGAAAATCTGAGGAAAGCCAATCGTAGAAGCTACGTGCCATTTAATCAGTTTTTTGTCCTGTTTTCGGAATGCCGGGCTCGGAACTGCGGTCTCGCTTTGGCCGCGATGCAGCCCAGCGGCGTCCCAGTCGCCATGACATTTATAGTTTGGGACAGCAATACGATGTACTACCTGCTGACAACGCGCGCACCCAACGAGAAGGATAATGGTTCGGTCAGTCTCTTGATCTGGTCTGCAATGCAGCGCGCTCACGACCTCGGGCTTACGTTCGACCTGGACGGCGTCACGACCGCGGGAACCGCACGTTTCTTGAGCGGGTTCGGGGGCGCGCCCAGGATGCGGCAAGTCATTACAGGTGGCCGGACATTTTACAACATGGTGCAAAGTGTGAAAACGATTCTGCATTGCGGCCGGCCTTTTCGATCTAGCTTCGATTAAGCCTCATGAAGCACACACTTCATGCACGAATGACTGTGCCCGTCTTCGAACTTTCGCGCGTAGACTAGTTCGGGGATCCAGCCATGCCCCTCATCTCGATCGTGATGCCCACCTACAACCGCGCGGACACCATCCAGCGCGCCATCGCGAGCGTCCGCGGGCAGTCTTGGTCCGACTGGGAGCTCATCGTCGTCGACGACGGATCCACCGACGACACGACGTCGCGGCTAACGGGGCTCGACCCGCGCATCCGCCTCCTGTGGCAGGAGAACCACGGTGTCACCGCGGCCCGCAACACGGGTCTGGGCAACGCCAAGGGCGAGCTGGTCGCGTTCCTCGACTCCGACGACGAGTGGCTGCCGCACCACCTCGCGCTCGCAGCAGCGTTCTTTGCGGCGCACCCGGGTGAGCACCTCTTCACGAGCGAGTTCTGGGAAGATTTCGGCAGCGGCGACTACGCGAAGCACCACCGCCCCTCGGTGGGCGAATATGCGCCACGCACAGCCAAACTCATCGGCTCCACGGCGTTCGACGGCCTCGCCCCGCAGGGCGACCCGTACCTTCGCTTCTATGAATCGTGCACCCCCGTCGAGGCGTGGAGCGGCCCGATACTCGAGAAAACTCCCTACGCCGGCGCCCTGCACTACCGCGGGGACATCTTCCGCGGCTGGCGTTGGGAGTTTCTTATGTCGATGCAGTCAACCGTGCTCACGCGGGCCGCGCTGGAGCGCGTGGGCATGCCGGACGCGACGTACAAGGTCGCGTCCGACTACGCGTGGCTCGCGCTGCTCTGCCACGCCTTCACCGCGAACATGGTGAACGCGCCGGGGACCATCAAGCACGAGTATGCAGCCGGCAAGAAACGGCTCGCCGAAGGACACCTGGTTACCGGCAAGACGGCGCTGCAGTTCCACCAGGACATGCTGCACATCTTCGAGGACCTCTTTTGGAAGGACGCGCCCGGAGATCCGGAGCTTTGTGGCATTCGCGCCTACAGGCACTTCAAGATCGCCGAGGTTCTGCTCTCGGGGGGCGAACGCTGCGC
>JBAQJF010000172.1:0-29016 GCA_049300195.1 Terriglobales bacterium
AAACCAGCTGAATATCACCAGCGGTAATCTGAGTTCAACCTTGCAGCAGTTATCTTCAGGATCGCGAATCAACAGCGGCGCTGACGATCCGGCAGGTCTGGCCATCGCCAACGGCCTGGCGGCAAACATAGCCGCGCTGACGCAATCCTCGAGCAACGCCACGGACGGCGTTGGCGAACTACAGGTGGCAGACGGCGCTCTCTCCCAAGTCACCACGCTGCTTGATCGAGCGGTTACGCTGGCCACCGAATCCGCCACCGGCACGGTATCCAATTCTCAGCGCACCGCACTGGATGCCGAATTTCAATCCATCAAGGCGGAAATTGACAGTATCGGCTCGACTACCAACTACAATGGCGGGCAAGTTTTCACCAACAACACTCTTAACGTCTTCCTGAGCGATGGCAGCACCAGTGGAAGCAGCAACATCGGAGTAACCACCAGCACATTGTCGGCGGACGGCCTCAGCTTGGGTGGAGCGGTCGCCGCCACCGGAACGCTGACTCAAGGGCCAGCTCCAGCTGCGGTTGCGGCCACTAATACTCTGACCGGAGCAAACTTTACGGAAGCCACTGCGGCCGCCGGGACGTTGACGATCACGGGCGGAGGTAACGATATCGCGAACAACGACGCCGTAAATATCGGTGGCACAAGCTATACCTTCGTGACTACCCTCTCGGGAGCCGCCAACGAAGTCCTCATTGGAGCGACCGACACGCAAGCGCTCTTGAACCTGAAGGCTGCGATCAACGGGGCAGGGGGCGGCGCGGGTATTGCCTATGGCGCAGGCACCGTTGCCAATGCTAACGTCGTGGCTGGCGCGGCTACCGCAACCACTCTCGCCCTCAACGCAAACATCAACGGAGCGGGCGACGGAAGCGCCACCGGGAACTCCGCCGTCACGACCGTGACTACTGGGACGGCCGAAAGTTTCGGGGGCGCCACTCTGGCCGGCGCAGTCACCGGCGCGACCGTATCGATCGGTAGCCAAACCTACACGTTCGTAGCCTCGCTCGCCGCGCAAGAGACGGCAAATGAGGTGGTAGCCAGCAGCGAAGCCACCGGTCTTACGAACCTGGCCGCTGCAGTCAACGGCGCCGGCGGCACCGGGTATAGCGCTAACACTACCGCCAACACGCAAGTCACGGCGGGAACACCGACTCTAACCACGCTTCTGTTCACGGCGAGCACGGCTGGCACCAGCGGCAACTTCATCACTACGGCTACAACGGGCGCAGCGCACGGCACTTTTACGAGCATTGATTTCGGTGGCACGGGCAATGTCGCCGGTGCCGCTGCCGGAACTGCTCCGGTCGCGGTCGCTGGCGACACAGTGACGGTGGGCAACCAGGTCTACAGCTTCGTGGGAGCCCTCGGCACGCCGGCTGCAAATGCGATTCAGGTTCTGTTGGGCGCCACAGACACTGCCAGCCTGCAGAATCTTACGAACGCCATTAACGGCGGAAGCGGATTAGGCGTTACCTACGCCTATGGAATGGGGGCGACTGCCAATACCTCCGCCACCGCCACAGCTGGGGCAAGTTCAATCGCACTTACCGCGATCACCAAGGGCACTACCGGCAACAGCGTCGCTCTGGCGACAACCGGATCGGGGGCAAACAGCTTTGGCACGGCTACGTTCCTGGCCGGCGGCCAGACTGGATCTGTCAATGACCTGTTGACGAGTGACGACGCTCAAGCTGCCTTGACGCTCATCAACGATGCGGTGGCCACGGTCGCCGCCCTTCGCGGCAACATCGGATCGACCGTCAACCGATTGCAGAGTGCTTCCAACGTCATCAACAACCAGACGCAAAACCTGACTTCGGCGGAAAACGATGTCACGGCTGCGGATATTCCGACGGCAGTGGCCAAGCTTTCCCAATACTCAATTCTGGAACAGACGGGGATTTCCGCTCTGGCCCAGGCTAACCAGCAGCAGCAACTTGTTCTGAAGCTGTTGCAGTAGTGAGAGGTTTCCGCAAAAAGGGAGGCGGTCAACCAACCGCCTCCTTTGTCTGTTTCGGGAAGGCCTCCGAAACAAGAAAGTTTTATCGAGAAGAATTCTCGTTCCATCCAGAAATTGCCCTGGGATGCAATCGAAGTGCACCAAATCCTGAGCTTAGAGTCGGGTACTTGTTCGGCCTCGAGGCCAGGTCCGAAAGCGTTCGTCCTGCAAGTGCCGAGTTGGCCAAGGCGCCCGAAACGAGAAGCGAAGGAGAAGACTCATGGGGATCAGTTTTAACGCCGCTAGCTTGCTAAATGGAAACGGCATCGACGTGTCTTCGCTGGTGTCCGAGATTCTGGGGTTCCAGTCCGGGCAATTGACTGCTTGGAAGGCTGATCAAACCACCTTGCAAACGCAGGCCACCACCATCGGCAACATCAATAACGATCTGTCCAGTCTGTTGACCGCTACGCAAGCGCTCTCCGACCCGACTGGCGCCCTGACGGGGCTGACGGCCACCTCATCCGTCTCGGCCATCCTGACTGCCACGGTGCAGGCCGGGGCCACGCCTGCGAACTACAGCATCGTGGTGACAAGCCTGGCATCTACCGGCACTCTCTATACCGACTCGGTCGCGGACGCGAACACGTCCATATTGGCGAGCGGCCAGCAAAGCGGAGACCTTCAAGTACAGATCGGGGGCACGGGCGGCACCACCGCCGACATCGCCATCACCGCCGGTACCAATGACACCCTTACCACGCTAGCCCAGTCCATCAACACCCTGAGCACCAAGAACAGTTGGGGCATTACTGCCAGCGTGGTAACGGATGCGAATGGCTCGCGGCTAGCATTTTATAGCCAGGCGACGGGTAGTCCGGGTGCGCTGGCCGTCACCAACAACACCACGAACCTGGTCTTTGAACCTCCGGTAGGTGGAACCGACAGTCTGTTCACGGTAAACGGAATCCCGTACTCGACCACCACCAACACGGTGAACGATGCCATTCCAGACCTCACCCTAAGCCTCCAGGCCGCCGATTCGGGACTGCCCGTGCAGGTGACGGTCGGTCCGAACGCGGCCGGAATTACGAGCGCAATCACGAGTTTCGTGAACGCCTACAACACCGTGGTCAGCGACATCAACAGCCAGTTCGCCTTTAACCCAGCCACCAATTCGCAGGGGACTCTGGGTTCGGACAATTCTCTCCGCGTGTTGCAATCCAGCCTGTTGAACGCAATTACCTATGCGACCACCGACCCCGCCTCCATAAGTAATGGCCTGACCAATCTGGCGGGAATCGGAATCAGCCTGAACAACGATGGAACTCTGACCGTCAACCAGGTCACAACCGATGCCGGTCCCGCCTTTGCCGATGTGCTCTCGAACAATCCCAGCGGCGTGCAGAATTTTTTCCAGAACGCCATTTCGACCGGTTTCGCCAACAACCTCACCACCGAGTTGACCAATCTGGCCGCGCCGACGACTGGTGTTCTCAGCGAAGATCTCACAGCAAATCAGCAGCAACAGCAGGACCTCACGACCGAAATCAATAACTTTCAAACCCAGCTGACCGCCCAGCAGGCGCAACTCGAACAGGTTTTCAGCGCAGTCAATGCGACGCTTGAGCAATATCCCTTTACGCTTCAGGAGGTGAACGCGGCCCTTGGTCTGCTCAACTCCAGCAATACGACGTCGAACACAGGCGTGACCACCAACACCAACACGACCCCGACCTCCGGCCAGCTCTTCAATAGCAACAGCAGTAGCGGCAGTTGATGGAAAGGCCCACATTCATGAATATCCAGCAGTCGTATCGAGAAGCCTCGGTGCAAGGCGCAAACCCCGTCCAACTGGTGGTGCGGCTCTACGAACAGCTGATCGAAGATATGCGCCAGGTGGCGATCGCCATTGAGCTGAACGACATCGAGCGCCGCAGCCATCGCATCAAGCACGCGATTCTCGTGGTCGGGCATCTTCAATCGGCGCTGGACTTCACCCAAGGAGGCAAGGTTGCCAATGATCTCGACAATCTTTACAACTCTCTCCGCCAGAGCATAGTCGTGTTGCAATTCCGTCCGACGAAACGCGGCGCCACCCAGTTAATCACCGACTTGCTGGCCTTGCGCGAGTCCTGGATCGAAGTCGAACGTGCCGAGTACCCCACGCTTCCGAGCGTTCCACCTATAATCCCTTCCCGCAACGGCTTCCCTCAATCCGGGGGCGCGTATGAAGTTGCCTATGCCTCGGCGCCGGATCCTCGTGAAGGCGATCCGGGCGGCGTTCAAGATGCCGAAGGTCGCCGCCGGAACTGGAACGGATAATGCCGCCCGACACTCTGGAAATCCTGCGTCGTGTGAACGGCAATCTTCGGTCCGCAATCGTTCGGCTGCGTCCGGAACGCAGACACTGCTCCACCCTCCAGCCCAAGGATCTCTCCGACTTGATCGGTGAAGTGCTTCAGGCAACCGAGTGTTTGCGAAATGTCCACTTTCACTCGGCGGACCCAGCCGATCTGGCAGATGATCTGGTCGAAAGAGGAGCAATCGACAAAGAAGCCTTCGCGAATGAAACCCTTGAATACCGGCGCCATCTTGAAGATCTGAAGCAGTTTCTGCCCGACCTGCATGTGCGCCTGCTGGCCGAACGCGCGCGCCTCGAATCGGCACGCGCTCACCTGTCCGCCGCCTCCGCCTGGGCCGGAGCGCGCAAAGAGACGCTGTGAACCGACTTGATCGCTTATGGCCGATTGAGCGATTGGATGCAATCGGAGAATTCAGCGGTCAACTACCCAGATGCGCCTCTACTGCAAGTAATCGAAGAGATTGTTCTCGGAGAACTTGCTGATGGCCGCTAACGCAGCCTGCGTATCAGTCTGCGATTGGGCGAGGTTATTGGCGGCGGCTGCCAGGTCCACGCCTCCTAGCGAGTTCTCCTGCTGCGCGATCTGGAGCTTGGCGGCGTTCAGGTAGGTCGTTTGAGACTGCGCCTGTTGAAGCGCGTTGCCATAGAACACAGTTTGCACTGACAGGTAATTGGCGGCCGAGTTCAAAGCTGGCAGTGCGGTATCGACCCCGGTATCCGACTGCACGGCGGTAATCAGGTTGTTGAGCGCGAGAAAAATGCTGTTGCCGGACGACGAAAATAGTTGCGATCCAGGCTGGTTGATGGCGAGCTGGTATCCACTGCCGACCGTGACTTGGTTGACTCCGTCGTTGCCGTTGTAGGTGACGCCCGACGGGTCGGGCCCGCCCAGCGTGTAGGGAGCCGTGCCGGTAATCGTGCCCGAGAAAAGATAGTTGCCCTGATACGAAGTATTGGCGAGAGAAACGACCTGGCTGAGAATGCCCTGAAGCTGCACGACAATCGCTGCACGATCGGCGTCGGACAATGTCCCGTTGCCGCCTTCGACGCCCAGGCTGATGGCCTGCTGGAGCGCGCTTTGGACCGAACTCAAAGTGGAATCGGCAGCCGAGAGTTGGCTGCTGACGGCGGTCAGATCCGAAAGGTAGCCGGTGTTGAAGGTCGCCTCATCGTTGTTTACGACCAGCTGCGCAGCCGCGGCCGGATTGTCGGAGGGCACGTTCACGCTTCGGCCGGTCGAAATTTGCAAGGCAGCCTCCGTCGCTTCGAGTTGAGTCTGGTTGAGCGAAGAGAGCAGATCGGGCAGGGGATACGGATTGACGCGCATGACGGCTAACCTCGAATTCCAAGTTGTTGTTCGAAACCGTTTATTGCACCGCTGTGTCAATGCCCAGGTTGACGGCGTCAGCCAGAAGACTGCTAATGGTCGCGATCACCCGCGACGATGCCTGGTAAGCGGTTTGAAATTGCACGACATTGGCCGCTTCCTCGTCGAGAGAGACACCCGAGATGCTGCCGCGCTGATCCTGCAGCTGCTGAAGAATCGCCCCGGCGGCATCGGAGTCGGCGGACGCGTTAGACGTTGTATTACCCACTTGAAAAACCAGATTGGAGTAAAAGTTGATGGGCGTCTGCCCGCTGGCTACGGCTTGCGTCGCGACACCTGAGAGGTTGGCCAGGTTACCGTTGCTGCCAGCCGTGCCGTCGGAACTCGCGGCAATGAGCGAGGGGTCGGTGATAGCCACCTGGATATCACCGGCCGCACCGGTCGTGCCCGCCGGTGGTACCGTGAAAATCTTGCCGCCCGCGTTGCCGTTCAGATCGAAGCCTTGCGCGTTAGCCGCATTAACCGCATTTGAGAATCCCGCGGCCAGCTGATCGAGCTGATTCAGAACGCCGGGAATCTCCTGATCGCGAATCTGGATCGTACCCGCCAGACTCCCGCCTGTAAGCGATGACGTGATGTCCTGGCCACCGGCGAAAATGTGCGCGTTGCCGTCTGGGCCCGTCTGGCTGGTAAGCGTGTAGCTCTGTATGCCCGTTACCAAAGCCGTCCCGTTCGAAGTGGTCAGTTCGATGCCGCTCTTGTTACCCGTCTGAACCACCTGCACATCGATCAGACTGGAGAGCTGGCGGATGAGGCTGGTTCTCTGGTCGACCAGGGTCGACGCGTTCTGGTTGGCATTTTCGAGCAGGGAAATGTTCTGGTTGATGCCGGCAATCTGCGAGGTCAGACTATTCACCTCGCTGACCGACTGCTGCACATTCAGGTTGAGATTGGACTGTTGTGTTCCAAGACTGTTGGCGGCGGTATTGAAGTCAGTCGCAAGCGTGCCGGCCGCCGTCAGCACCGCCTGTCGCAGTTCGGCGCTCGAAGGATTGGGCGCCAGCTGCTGGAGACTATTGAAAAAATCGCTGATGTCGGCGCCGATGCCGGAGGTCGAACTTGCGAACTGGGTTTGCAGTTGCTGCAACTGCTGAAGCTGGGTGTCGAGAGTACTTTGCTGTTGCGTCGCCTGGTTGAGCTGGATTTCAAGAATCGGATCGCGCAGGCTTTCGATTTTTTGCAGCACCACTCCCGTGCCCACGCTGAGCGAGCCGATGACGATGGGCGCGCCCGCCGCCGTGTCCGTAACCTGCCGCGAGTAGCCGGGCGTGTTCGCGTTGGCCACATTGTTGGAGCTGGTTTCAAGCTCCTGCTCGCTGGCGGCCAGGCCGCTCAGAGCAATCGAAAGAGTTCCGAATAAACCCGCCATGACTATTCTCCCGCGCCCACTTGCATACCCGGCTCGACGAGGCCAGGCGCGGGCGTGTAGGTGGGCGCGCAAGTGTCAACCACCCGCTGCAGGATTCCAAGGCTGCGCTGCATGTGCCGCAACAGCGACCAGTGCACGCGCGTCAGATACCGAATGCGACTACAAAGCGCCCGCCATTCGGCTTCGAGTTGAGTGGAGCGTTCGACGTCGTAGGGGCCCGTACCATGCGCGGGACGCGCGGGTGCGAGCCGGCGGCCGGCTTCGCTGCGCAACTGAAATTCAAGCCGGCTCCACTGATGGCAGAGTTCAGCCTGATGCGCCGCGCCGCGCGCGATCGCTTCCGCATCGTTGCGGATTAAAGCCAAGCGGCTCGCTTCCAGGCTTGTTGCCAGCGCGCCAACCAACGCCAGGCGCTGATCAAGAAGAGCAGAAAGCTCGGGAAGCGAATTGTCGGCGTTCTTCATGAGCGCATCCGCTTGTTGCTGTGAATCAAATTGCCGGGGCCCATTTGCCGTGTCAGATTCTTTGAAGCTCTTCGTCAACGCGAGTTCGTTGTAAGTCAGTTCGTTGTAAATCAGTCCGTTGCTTGATTAAGTAGCCTCGGCCCCTGAATACGTTCCGGGGTTTTCCATGCACCACTGGGTAGCCCGTGGTTCGCGGTTCTTGCCGATGCTTAATCAGAGTTCACTTAAGAACCTCTCGCCGCTCGTCATGTCACGCCAGATCGTCGAATTCATGCTTCGGAGCATCCGGGTCAGGCTCTGTGTCGTCATCATTTTTGATCTCTTTGACGGCCGGCTTCGGGCTAGGCGACCGTTTGCGCGGCGCTTCGCGGTCGCGCTCCTGCCCGCGCTTTTCGATCACCCGCGAAAGACCGGGATCGATCCCGTTCGTGATGAGCGGGTCCATAAGTCACCGCTAATTCGCCTGTTCGCCGCTATACGCGGACACAATCGCGCCCGCAACTTGGGCGGGATCGACGCGGTACTCGCCCGTGTTGATGGCATGCGCGAGCGACGCGACCTTAGCCTGGCGCACTTCCGGCGCCGACAAGGCCTGCACCGCCAGCGACTGAATGTGCGTCTGGTCAAAGGAAAACTGCGCGCTGTCCCCCGCCGCCGGCGCTTGCGTGCTGCCTTGTTTTCCGGTCGCGCCCGCCCCGCGCTGCCCAGTCTTTTGAGAGCCGGCATTTTCCGCCGGTTGCAGCCCGCTCGATGTAAGATCAATTCTCATAAACAACCCCCATCCCTGCCTGCACTGTTGATCGGCAGATTCTTAGGAAACCTTAATTTTTCCCGCCTGCCGGGGTACAGTGAACCTCAATCATCAGGTCGGCTCAATCCTCCAAAAACCTTAGCCTGCGGTGGCACTTCAGTACCGTTCTTACCGGGACCTTTTGGCGACTGCAGATGGTCTAGAATAAGCCGCGCGATGCCGATACCGCCGCGCTCCGAGATGGCCTCCGCCATGGCGCGTGTTCCCATCAGCCGGTAGTCGCTCGCTCCCGCCGTATTGTCCTGCGCGTCGAAGGCAAAGCTCTTTTGCAGCGAGTCGAAAAGCGAGGTCAACAGCACCGATTCGAACGCGCGCGCCGCCTTCTCGGCTTTGCCTCCCGGGGGCGGAGCCGTCATATTTTCGAGCGCCATCGCGGCCGGCGTCGTGATCGAGCCAGCGGCATTCGCGAGCGGCGAATTCATTCCATCACCCTTGGCATCCGGTCGCGTTTCCTCGTCAAATTACCTCGTCAAATTACCTCGTCAAATCACTTCAAGATCGGCGTCGAGCGCGCCCGCCGCCTTGATGGCCTGCAAGATCGAGATTACGTCGCGCGCACTTGCTCCCATGCGTTGCAATCCACTGACCACGTCGTCGATGCTTGCGCCTTCGGTGATCTCAAGGCGCTTGGCCGGGCTGTCGTTGGCCTGCACTTCGGTCTGGGGTACGACTTCGGTCTTGCCTTGCGACAGCGCATTCGGCTGCGAGACCGCATAGGCGGTCGAAATTTCGACCGAGAACCCGCCATGCAAGATCGAGACGGCGCCGATGCGCACATCTTTTCCCATGACGATGGTTCCGGTGCGCTCGTTGACGACCACGCGCGCGCGCCGGTGCACGGTGATGACGAGGTTCTCGATGTCCGCCAGAATCGCGGTCAGGTTCTTGACTCCGGTGGCCGCTGGATTGACTTCCACGCGTCCCCCGTCGCGCGCGCTCGCGACGTCCCGGCCGAACTCGCGGTTGATGGCGTTCGAGATTTCCTCGGCAGTCGTAAAATCTTCTTCCCGCAGCAGGAGCGCAACCGGCGTCAGATGATTGAAGTCAAACGCGATACTGCGCTCCACGTGTCCGCCGGATGGGATTCTTCCAATGGTCGGATGATTCATCTGCTTGGTCGCGCCCGCGCCGCCGGCCGCGAACCCCCCCACCGCCACCGGCCCCTGGGCCGCCGCATAGACCTGTCCGTCGGCGCCATAGAGCGGAGTCAGCAGCAGCAGCCCGCCCTCGATGCTCTTGGCGTCGCCGATCGAGGAGACCGTCACATCGACCACCGTTCCGGGCCGCGCGAAGGGTGGCAGGTTCGCGGTCACAAACACGGCTGCGATGTTATTCACGCGCGCCGTCGCCGGAGGAATCTGCGCGCCCATGCGCTGCATGATGTTGGCCAGAGTTTGGGTGGTGAAGATGGTCTGCTGGCTGTCACCGGTGCGCGTCAACCCCACCACCATGCCGTAGCCAATCAGGGGGTTGTCGCGCACGCCCTCGACGGTGGTAATGTCTCCAATCTTGACTGGCACTGGCGTTATCGCCGAAACCGCCACGGCGGGAAGCAGCCCGTGACAGGCCAGAAAAAGCAGAAAGGCTGCAGCCAGCATCTTCATGTGCTCCCGGAAATCAAAAACCGATATTCGGAAAATCCGCGTTCAAGCAATCAGAAATTAAAAATCTTCATCAGCGTGCGCACCAGCAGGTTCGGCGGCCGCACGCCATTCGAGATCACGCCCTTGCCCCTGATCTCAAGTTCGAGATCGCCGATGGAATTCGACGCGACCGTATTGTCCGGACCGATATCGCCCCGGCGTACCAGGCCGCGCAGCGTCACGGTTTGCTTCTCGTTGTTCATCTCAATCACCCGCTCGGCTTCGACCACCAGGCTTCCGCCCGCGAGCACGGCCATCACGCGGCCCGACAGCGTGGTGGTCAGGCTGGAAGTAGTATCGGCCAACCCCTTGCCTGCCAGCGTTTCCGCCGACTGGAGCCCGAGGAGGCTCGAAATGCCGCCGACCTTAATCCTGCCGGGCAACGAATTGATTCCAGAACTGGCGCTGTAGCTGCGCGCGGTCGACACGTCTGCCCCATTCGACGAGGTCAAACTGTGCGAGACCACAATCGTGATTATGTCCCCAACGACCGCCGCCTTGTAATCGGTGGAGAGCGACGCGAGGCGGCCCGAGTCGATCCAGCAACTGCCGAGCGTGGTCATGGGTGCAGACGCTGCCCCCTCCATGCGCGCGACATATTGCGCAAGCGTGGTTTGCGTCTTGGAGTCTTTCTTCGAGGCGCAAACATGCGTTGTGCTCCCCACCAGCAGCAAACCCGCCAGCAGCCGGCGCGGGGCGCGCCAGTCGCTTCGTGTGGGGGATCGCCTTTCTCGTTTCTGAAGATTCATAGCGTCACGATTCTCCGGATATTGCCGCGCTCGACTCATTCCGGCAATGCTTCGACGAGCGCCGGACCGGCGACCCGGGCGCGAAAAATGTGCCCCTCTTCGCTCCGGACGCGAATGACATCGCCTTGCGCGCCCCGGTCGAGGCAAGTCACGCTTGCGCTCATGCGAAAGCCGGTCTCCCGCAAGACCGCGATGGCGTGCTCGCCCGCTCGGATCGACGGCTGCGCACGCGGCGCCGAAGAGGAAGAGGAGAAAGAAGAGGAAGAAGAAGGGGATCTTCCACGAGATTCCGCCCGGCAGGAGGGAGACAAAGCTTCGACGAGCGCGGCGCCGCGAGAATCCTGACGGAGATACGCCAGGAACGGCAGACATGCTCCGGCCTCCCGGCACTCGATGCGAAAGCGCGCCCGTTCCGAATCCCGGTCCCAGCACTCCAAGGATACGTGCAGATTGCGTCCGGCCCGCGCCGGCACCGCTAGCGGCAACTCGATATCTTCCAGGCGCGGCAGCTGCTCCTCCCCGAATCCGCGCGCGCGCAGGTCGCTGGCCACTGCCTGCCAGGCCTCGGTCATGCTGACTGGCGAGTACGGCTGTGGAGATTCCTGGGCCGCCGCGACCTGCAGGACCGCAACGGCCAAGGCGAAGATGCTGACGGCGATAGTAAGTTTTTTCACTCAAGTCTCCTGATGTCTGAGCCGCGGACTCAGAGTCGTGCCATGCTCCCGTGCCCGAGGTTCTAATGCCCCGAGGTTCTAATGCCCCGAGGTTCTAATGCCCTAGGTTCTAATGCCCGAGGTTATTAATCAGTTGCAGCATCTGGTCCGCAGCCTGCACCACGCGTGAACTTGCTTCATAGGAGCGCTGGGCGACAATCATGTTGATAAACTCGTCGACCACGCTGACGTTCGATTGTTCCAGAAAGCCTTGTTCGACCTGCCCCAAACCGTCCGAGCCGCCCGGCGTACCGACGACCGGGTCGCCCGAGGCGGTGGTCGCGAGAAACAGATTTCCGCCCGAACTGCTCAGACCTCCCGCGTTCGGAAAGAGCGCAAGCTGCAAGCTGCCCACCTGCTGCGCCGCCGTCTGCCCAGGCACAGTCACCGACACGGTGCCATCGGCAGCAATCGTGACTGAAGTGGCGCTCTGGGGGATGGTGATCGCCGGCTGCAAAGGATTGCCATCCGCCGTGACGACGTTGCCCTGCGCATCGGTGTGGAAGCTGCCGCCACGGGTGTAGGCTGTTTCGCCCGTGGGCAGGAGCACCTGAAAAAACCCCTGGCCTTCGATCGCGATATCGAGCTGGTTGCCGGTCGCCGTCAAATCTCCCTGGAGCTGCAAAACTTCCGACGCCGAGGCGCGCGTGCCGAGGCCCACCTGGAGGCCGGCCTCGACGGTCGTCTGCTGCGACGCGGCCGCTCCCGGCATGATGATGTTCTGGTAGATCAGATCCTGAAACTGCATGCGGCTGCTGCGGAACCCCGACGTGCTCGAGTTCGCCAGGTTGTTGGCAATGGTGTCGAGATTGGTTTGCTGCGCCTGCATCCCGCTGGCAGCCGTATAAAGCGCTCGAAGCATGACTTCCTCCTAAAAGTTTCGGTCAACCTTGTCGGTCAACCTGGTCGTCCACTCTCTTGCTAATTCTCTGCTCACACTTTGGCCAGCTCGCTGGCCGAGATATGGTTGAATTCCGTGTCAAACAAACTCAGGGCGCGGCCCAGCATTTCGAACTCGCGTTGCACCCCGATCAGCTCCGTCACCGAACTCATCGCATTTACATTCGAGGATTCGAGCATGGCCTGCCGGAGCGCGGCTTTCGGCGCCGGTTGTTCGCTGCCCGCAGGGGCCGAGAGCAAAGTTCCGCCTTCCGACTCAAGCGCCGTGCCGGCTGGGAAATCAGCGAGCCGGATCTGCCCCGCAACCGTGCCATTCACCGAAACCGTCCCGTCCGGACTGATTGCTACCTGGCCCGGAGGAATCTGAATCCTGCCGGTCGTTCCCAGCACGGAGTCGCCCGCCGCCGTAGTCAGCTCTCCGGTTCTTGAGATCTGGAAACTGCCATTGCGCGTGTAGCGCGTGCCGCGCGGCGTCTCGATCACGAAAAATCCGGAGCCTTCGATCGCCACATCCAGCGGGTTACCGGTCGTCGTAAGGTTGCCGGGAGTCAGGTCGAGATGCGCGCCTTCGAGCACGCCGTAATCGTTGGTCGCCAGAGCCAGCGGGTTCGATACTGCCGGACGCGCCAGAGCCAAAAGCGACTGAAAAGTTGTCTCCTCGCCACGAAAGCCCTCCGTGTTTATATTGGCCAGGTTGTGAGCCGCGACTTCAAGCGCTTGGCTTTGTGCTTTCAACCCGGCAGCCGCTGCATAGAATCCACTGTCCACTTGGTCTCCTCTGTCCGCGGTAGGTGCAAGTGGAGCGCCAAGCGCTGAACATTAGGGTTTTCACATGTGAATTGGAGTCAACGGATTGGAGTCAGACGCAGGGGCGGAAAGGTGAGAGCGATCTTAGAATCTGGGGTGCAGGAAAACTCTGCCGGGCAGAATGCCGGCGACCGGCAAAGTGTGCCTCCAATCAGCTCAATCAATGTCAAACGTCGGAAGTCAAATTAAAGAAGTAGAGTCGAGGCGTTTTTCTGCAATTTGACTTCTGACTTTCAATCTTCCCCCTAGCTGTGCAGATGCAAACACACCACCACCGGCGCATCGGCAAAAATCATCGTGGTTTCGAGCACTTCGCCATCCGCCAACGAGCGGAAACTGTATTCTTCGCCCTTAATGACCGTCGGCACGCTCAACATGCAGGAGCGGTCCGCGGTCGACAACTTGTTCTTGAAGTTTCCCGCGATCATATTGCAGATTTCGCCGAGCGCGTCCGATACCTGCTCTTCGGAATCCGCAATGTCGGGCCCCAGCATGGCCTTGGCGATTTCGCGCGCAGTTTTCTTGTCGCAGGTAACGGACAGAATTCCGCACAGCCCGCCCGCAATACCGACCATCGCAGTATAGCCTCCGGACGGAGCAGTCTCGCCTTTCGGTACCGGTTTCACGCGGCTTCCCACCATGATCTCGAATACTTCCTCGATGGCAAGTTCGAGAACCGGCAGCCAGTTTTCCTCTTGCGAGCGCACAATCAGTGAGGTATCCATGCTCATGATTTTTTCCCCACCACCGGCAGAACGTGCTCTTTAACCTGCTCGGGCGTAAATGGTTTGCGGATATATCCCTTGGCGCCCGCGGAGAGCGCCTGGATCACGTGGTTCTCGCTGCCCTCGGTCGTGATCATCACAACTGGAATTCCCTTGCAGCTTTCCATGGTGGCGAGTTGCTTGACAAACTCGAGGCCGTCCATGACTGGCATGTTGATGTCGCAAAGAATCAGATCGACGGTTTCCTTCGCGAGAGCCGCCAGCGCTTCGGCACCGTTTCCGGCCTCGGTGACTTTGCTTAACTCAAGGCCTGCTTGGCGCAGCGAGCGTTCCACGATCTTGCGCATTACTGACGAGTCGTCGACAATCAAGGCCCGTATCTGGTCCATTGTCCTCACCGATGTGCGGGTTCGCATTCGGAATGCGGAACCGCAGGTAGCATTGCCTTCTAACTGGTTTCTATCGGCAGCCTGGACCCCCGCTTTAGAAAGCATGCCTTTCGCGGTGCGCCGAGGTTCGCGGCTAAGTGGCCATTGACCACCCGGCCTTTCGAATCGATGTGGAGAGTTGGAACGCCTCGAGTGTTAAGGATTTATTGCTGCCTTTTGCGACGTTACCTGTCGCTAATCGATCGGGATTTCTGGCGAGGTTGTTTTTCATTCACGCTCTTCAATCTTTGTGCAGCATTCTGCATTTAGGAACCTGTCCTTATCCCGGGTCGCGGTCTTTTTCAGGAATGTAAATGTCGTGTAAGCGATTGATTCTAAGTCTGTTAGTCTTGCACTCCTCATCCAGCGTCCGGCTTTACCATTTTGGTTCCGCAAATGCTCAATACTCGTGCAATGAAGAGGCCGCAACCTTTGGAACACTTCTTTCGAATTCTCGACTTCTCACCTGTCGTTTCTTCCCCGGAAACGGCGCCCAATTGAGTTTCCTCTGATTCCCGCCCAACTCGCCTCTTTGAAAAGGGTGGCCCCAAACGGGGCCGCTTTTTTTTGTGGCTGAAAGTCCTGTACACTCGAATTTCCGCTACTCCCAAAAATGAATTCTCGAAAAGCCGTCCCTTCCGTCCTCTTTTTTCTGACAATACTTTTGCCCTTTGTGTTCTTAGCTGAGCTGGCTCCACTGTACGCGAAGCCAACCGGCGCCAAAGTCGCCAAATCTAAAGCCAAAAAAGACCAAAACCGGGCCGCGGCGGCTGCCCAGGCTGGTCCCGATACAAGATTGCTCGTGACGGCCGAAAACGAACTGCACCGCGGTCAAACGGAACTGGCCAAACTCGATCCCGCTCCGTACTTTACCAGCTACGCCATCGCAGACAGCGAGGCCATGTCGGTGATGAGCGCGCAGGGAGGCATTCTGACTTCGACTCGCCAGCATGATCGTGTGGCCGACGTCAGCATGCGCATCGGCAACCCCGATCTCGACAACACGCACGGACGTGACCGGAATTCCGGTATCACCAGCGGAGCCCTTCCGCTCGAGGACAATCCCGACGCGGTAGCCCGCACCCTCTGGCGACTAACCTATGAGGAGTACCGCAAAGCCAGCAAGGCTTATGCGAACGCCAAGACAAAGACCGCCGTGCGCGCCAAGGATGAAGACGAATCGCCCGACTTCTCCATCGAGAAACCATCTTCTTATATCGACAACACTGCCCCGGCTGCGTTGCCTGACCAGAAAACCTGGGAAGATTTGGCGCGAAGCTACTCGGCCGCCTTCCGCCGGTATCAGATTCAGGAGTCACTGGTCTATCTGTTCGGCGCCAACGAACGCAATTATCTGGTCTCGACCGAGGGCACGAAGGTGGTCACCTCTGACGCGATTTTTCGGGCCGTGATCGAAGGCGAAGTGCTGGCCGACGATGGCATGAGGTTGGAGCGCGTCGAGACCTTCCAATCCACCGATCCATCCAAGTTGCCCTCGCAGGAGGAGGTGGACGCGGCGGTAAAGAAAATAGCGGAAGACTTGAATGCACTGCGCGTAGCTCCGCTGGCTGAACCGTACAGCGGCCCAGCGCTGCTTTCGGGGCGCGCTGCGGCGGTATTTTTTCACGAAGTGCTGGGGCATCGGGTGGAGGGCCAACGCCAAAAAGGCCGCGACGAAGGCCAGACCTTCACCAAAAAAGTAAACGAAAAAATTCTGCCCGATTTTCTCAGCGTGACCGACGACCCGACGCTGCGCACGCTCGGGGGCACGGAGCTTTCCGGTTATTACCGCTACGACGATGAGGGTATGCCAGCCGAACGCGTCGAAGTCGTGAAGGATGGCATCCTGAAGAATTTTCTGATGGGCCGCATGCCGGTCAAGAACTTCGGCAATTCAAACGGCCACGGACGCGCCCAGGAAGGGAAGATGCCCGTCGGGCGGCAGGGGAATCTGATTGTGACCTCGACGAACAAAGTCCCCGACGCGCAATTGCGGGCGCGCTTCATCGAAGAGATTAAAAGGCAGGGGAAACCATACGGGCTTTACTTCGAAGATATCCAGGGAGGATTCACCCTGACAACCCGCGATCTTCCGCAGGCATTTCAAGTCTTGCCGGTAATGGTGTGGCGCGTGTATCCGGATGGTCGCCCCGATGAACTGGTGCGCGGCGTCGATATCGTGGGCACGCCACTAACCGTGTTGAACCAGATCGAAGCGACCGGCGATACCACCAGCGTCTTCAATGGAATCTGCGGCGCTGAATCGGGCAGCGTGCCTGTGTCAGCGGCGTCGCCCATGATTCTATTCTCGGATATCGAGGTGCAGAAGCGGAAGTATGGTGACACCCGCCCGCCGATCCTTCCTCCTCCTCCTGGTGCAGATGGAAAAGTTGGGGGACAAGAAGGCGGGCCGCAATGAGATACGAAAAGACTATCTCAGGATCTCGCTTTTGGATGGCGCAGCGCTTTGGTTCTGCGTTAATCGTAATCTTCTCGATCTTCCTGTTCGGCGCGTCCGTCCTGCCGGTGTTTGCCGCCAACGCCTCCGACAACGTTCTTCTCCGCGCCCTAAAAGAAGAAATGGATCGCTCCAAAGCGAAATTAAAAATGGACAGTGTCGCCGCGCCTTACTACATCGAATACCGCGTCACTGAACTCGACGCCTTCGACGCGAGCGCCGTTTTCGGCGCACTGCGCAGTCAACAGCGCGGCAGCGGACGGTTCCTGCGCGTGGTCGTCCGCATCGGCGACTACAAACAGGACAGCTACTACGGCACCGGCGAAGGGACCGTGGATCTGGTTCCACTCGACGACGATGTCTATGCCATCCGCCATCGCGTGTGGCTGGCGACCGATCGCGCCTACAAGGCAGCCGGCGAAGCTCTTTCGGCGAAGCAGGCGGCTCTAAAGCAAATGACGGTCGATCAACCGGTGGACGATTTCGCGCGCGCCACGCCAGTCAAATCGATGGAACCGCTGGCGCATCTTTCGACGCCCGACTTTACACCGTGGCTGCACCTGATTGAAGAGGCGTCGGGACTTTATCGTTCCGACCCGAAGCTGGAGTATTTTGAATCCGCCCTGCGTTTTCAGGTCATAAACCGTTACTTCGTGAATTCCGAAGGCACAGAGGCCTGCTCGGGAAGCGCTCAGTACGCCATCACCATCGCCGGTTCAACTCAGGCACCTGACGGAATGCTGCTCCAGCGCTCGCACGAGGACGAGGCCAAGGATCTGAACGGCCTGCCGTCGCGCGAAAAGTTCCTGGAAACTACCGCCCGCATTCTGGAAACGCTCAACCAATTGCGCGAGGCCCCGGTCGTCGAGGAAGAATATCGTGGTCCAGTTCTTTTCTCGAACGATGCCGCAGCATCAGTGGTGAACGAGATGATCGTCCCCAGCCTCCTCGGTAGAAAACCTAAGCTCGGGGAGAACGGGCGCACCACTGGACCTTGGTCCAGCAGTTACAAGCTGCGCGTTCTGCCCGATTTCATCAATGTAGTTGATGATCCGACTATCTCTTCGTTCGTGAACTTGCCCTTATTCGGAAATTACACGCTCGACGATGAGGGCGTGAAGGCGGAACGCGTTTCACTCATCGAAGATGGACAGCTCGTTTCCTATCTCATAGGGCGCGAGCCGATTCGAGACTTTCCGGTTTCGAACGGCCATGGCCGCGCAGGTCCAACCGGCGGCCCCGGGCCATATCCCGGCAATCTGATTCTCGAAACCACCGACCCGCGGCCCGACGTCGAGCTTAAGAAGAGGTTGATCGAACTCGCTAAAAAGCGCGATCTGCCCTATGGCATCTACGTGGAAACTCTGGGCCCACAGCTTGAGCCGCGCCTGATCTATCGCGTCTACGCCAGCGACGGCCACGAGGAATTGATACGCGGCGTTGTCTTCGGGGACCTCGACGTGCGCTCGCTGCGCAACGATCTAATCGCGGCCGGAACCGCGCCGATGGTGGAGAATCATTTGGAATCGGTGCCCTACAGCGTAGCCAGCCCAGCGCTCCTATTCGACGAGTTACAACTAAAGCGAACACAGGCGAGCAAGTTGGGCCTGCCAGAATACGGGCCTCCGCCGCTCGGCCAGGCCAACGTGCCCGCGGCACCAAAAGAGTAGCGCCGCCGTCCTGCCCGCTGTTACGAGGGCATCCCCGCCATCCGCGTGTGCACGCCACGTGCGCGGGCATGCGATCATGGTTGCTATCATTTTGCGGTCATCGCAATTTATGAGGCGTTTACAGCTTCGATAAGCAGCGCCGAGGGTGGAAAGTGACGTCTTCCCAAATGAAAATAAGCAATCTGAATCGACCGGTTGTGTTTTGCCTTTTCTGCACTGTTTTTAGCTTGGGCGCATTCGCGCAGGCCCCCGTCCCCAAATCGCCGTCCGCTTTTTCGCCCGAACTGCGCGGGCAGTTGCAGGCCATCCGCGATGCCGCCCTCAAAAGCGACTATGCATGGAAGCAACTCGCGCACCTGACGGAAAATATCGGACCCCGGCCTGCCGGTTCCCTGCAAGCGCAAGCGGCCGTTGATTACGTCGCCGCCCAACTGAAGAGCCTTGGCCTCGAAGTCCACCTCGAGCCGGCGCAGGTTTCGCACTGGGTGCGCGGCGCGGAAAAAGCCGAACTCATCGAATATCCCGGCCAGGCGCCCGACACGCGGCAGCGGATCGTTCTGACCGCACTAAGCGGAAGTTCATCGACCGGCACCGACGGTCTGATCGCTGAGGTCATCGTCGTGCACAGCTTTGACGAACTCGCCGCTCTTGGCCGCGAAAAAGTCGCCGGCAAAATCGTCCTCTACAACGTTCCGTACGATGAGCGCAAAGCTCTCGCTGGCGCGGCCTTCGAGGCCTATGGCGAAGCCGTCGTCTACCGCACGGATGGAGCCACCAAAGCCGCCGCGCTCGGCGCCGTTGCATCGCTCGTCCGTTCTGTCGGCGGAGCAAACTTCCGTCTGCCGCATACAGGACACAGCGAGCCCGCTGGAATCCCCGCCGCTGCTCTTGCCGCTGAAGATGCCGACCTCATCGATCATCTCTCCGCTGAAGGTCCGGTGCGCATGTACCTCACGCTGACGCCGCAGAATTTCGGCAGCGCCGTCAGCTACAACGTGATCGCCGACCTGAAGGGAAGTGAGCATCCCGAGCAGATTGTGATCGTCAGCGGCCACCTCGATTCGTGGGACCTGGGCGAGGGTGCGATCGATGACGGCGCAGGCGTGGTCATGGCGATGGAAGCGGCGGAGATTTTGCACCGCCTCCACATTCGGCCGCGCCGCACGCTGCGCGTAATTGCATGGATGGACGAGGAGAACGGTGGCGGCGGCAACGAAGCCTACGGGAAAGATTATGCCGCGGAGATGCCCAACCATATCGCCGCCATTGAAAGCGATGCAGGGGCGGCGCACCCAATCGGCTTTTACATGAAGATGCCGCCGGAAGCGCTCGCGGAGCTGCGGCCCGTGGCTGACGTGCTGCGGCCAGTCGGCGCCACCATCTTCCGTTCAACCGATAGCAGTCCCGGCTCGGACATTGAGCCGATCGTGAAAGCAGGCGTGCCTGGAATCGGCGTCATTCAGGATGGCCGCCACTACTTTGACTACCACCACAGCGCCGCAGACACGCTCGACAAAGTTGATCCGCGAGAGTTAAGAGAAAACGCAGCCGCGATGGCGGTCATGGGATATGCGCTCGCGGCGATGCCCGAGCCGTTGCCGCGAAGTCAAAAGTAAGAGAGCCGTAATTGCAGAGTGCAGAGGTCAGATTGCGGAGGTGAAATCAAGACCCGAAGTGGTTTACCTCTGCAATCTAACCTCTAACCTCTGACCTCCAGTTGACGCCCATTCCAATCGGCGCTTACCATATTCGTTTGGCTTCATGTGGAAGGAAGCTGCCGTGCAGGCAGGCGCAATCATGGATAAGAAGAAATTAGATAGCTTCAGAAAACGGCTGGAAACCAGACAGCAGGAGTTGCGTCACATGGTGACGCGCAATCAAAAAGACGGCCGGACTGCCGACGAAGAGGCCACGCAGGACGTCGCCGATCGGGCCGCCAGTTCCTACACCAAGGAATTTCTTTTCAGCCAGAGCAACAACGACCGGCAGTTGCTCAACATGGTTGAAGGCGCGCTGGCGCGCATTCGCGAAGGCAGCTTCGGAGAATGCGTCTCGTGCGGCAAAGAGATCAACGCCAAGCGCCTCGAAGCCGTGCCGTGGACGCGCCACTGCATTGACTGCCAGGAAAAAGCAGAACAGGGTCTGCTCGAAGCGGCCCAGTAGCCGGCCCCGCCACGTTGACAACAAATTTACAAATCACTGACTTCCGCCTGACAAGTCCGCCGCACCGCCTCGTTACTATTCTCGCGTCGTAGAGGTTCGGATTCTTCCGCCATCCGGGCCGCCATTCAGATTCGCTCCAAAGGAGAATTTATGTCTCAGTCGTTCCGCAGATCCCTCGTCTCCGCCGCCATCCTGGCGTTTATCCTTTCAATATTAGTAGGCGCAGCCTTCGCGCAATACACATCGACCACACTCGCTAAGAACACAGGTAAAAAAGGCGATAAGCAGCTTATCAATCCCTGGGGTCTGGCGTATGGTCCGAGCGAATACTTCTGGTTCAGTGACCAAGGCACCGGCCTTTCCACGCTCTACGATGGCAATGGGGTCAAACAGAGCCTGGTGGTCACGATTCCCCCCGCCTCAGGCACGGGCCTCGGCTCGCCGACCGGCATCGTCTATAACGGCGGTTCGCAGTTCCAGATCATGCACTGGACCTCGGCGTTCATGTTCGCGACCCTCGACGGCCTGATCTGTGGCTGGTCCCACTTCGAGCCCAATAACGCGTTGATCGGCGTCAGCAACCCGGGCGCTGTCTACACCGGCCTGGCCATCAATGCCGCCAACAATATGGTGTATGCCTCCGATTTCGCGAACAACAAAATCGATATGTACGATGGCAACTTCAAGTTCGTTAAATCGTTTACCGATCCCTCAATCCCGGCGGGCTACGCAGCGTTCAATGTCCAGGATATCGGCGGGCAGCTCTATGTAGCCTACGCCCTGCAAAATGGGAAAAAAGGCGGATACATCGACATCTTTACCGAGAGCGGAACGCTCGTGAAAACTCTCGCTCAAGGCAAGACCCTGAACCAGCCCTGGGGATTCGCAATGGCGCCGTCTAACTTTGGCGTCTTCAGCAACGCTCTGCTGGTCAGCAACAACGTCAATGCCGGAACTATCGTTGCCTTCGACCGGAATACCGGGGTTTTCCTCGGCACGCTCTCGACCTCGGCCGGCAAGAAAATCCATCTCGGCGGCGTCTGGGGAATTGAATTCGGCGGCGGCGATCCCCAAAACGGCAACACCAATTCCCTCTACTGGGTTGGCGGCCCGAAGAACGATACGGGTGGGCTTTACGGCGTCATCAACGCTGACTAGGACGCCCGCCGCGGCGTGAGTTCGAGTTGCTCTCCTGATGTGTTGATCATTGGGGCCCTCCGCCGCCAGGCGGAGGGTTTTTTGCGCCAGTCGTGGATTTTGCTTTGGCAAGAACCGGGAGGGGCGGTCGGCAGCGCACGCGACTGGAAGTTCTATCTTTATGATTTAAAAGGCCCCTCTCCGAATCCGCACGAAGTGCGGTAAACGCCCGCCGGGTGGCCCATCTGGGCCATGAAGCGGCGCCAATTTTTTCCGGTGTGGCGGCACCAGCATGGTATGATCTTTCAACTCCTTTACCCAGGCGCGCCCCAGGCGCGATAAGGAGAAATCTAACCCAGGTGGAAGTCAATGACGTGGACCAGTCCCGTATTCGTTGAAGTAGTGTTGTGCTGCGAAATCAACTCCTACGTAAGCGCAAAACTTTAATCCTCATCGATGCATCTGCGCATCCTCGGTTCAGCGGCCGGGGGTAGGTTCCCACAATGGAATTGCGGCTGCGCAAACTGCACCGCGGTGCGTGAGAATGCCCGCGACGGAAAATTCAACGGCGAGCCCCGCACGCAGGCGCAACTCGCTCTAAGCTCCGACGGCTCCCGCTGGTTTCTGGCCGGGGCCTCCCCCGATTTGGCGTTTCAAATCGAAGCGACCCCAGAGATTCATCCGCGCGCACTGCGTGACTCGCCCATAGCGGGAGTCTTGCTGGCCAGCGCCGATCTCGACCACGTCGTGGGATTGCTGCTGCTTCGCGAACTCCAGCCTTTGCGTGTGTATGCCGCCCCCTCGATCCTGCGCATCCTGCGCGAAGAAAACAGCATGTTCGGGATGCTGAATCGCATCGAGCCGCAAGTCGTTTGGAGTCCCATGAGCGCCGGCGCGCCATTCCCCTTGCTGGACGCCGGAGGCGACGACGCAGGCGTGAACTGCGAGGTATTTTTTCTCTCGGATCGCTATCCAAAATATGTAAAGAGTAAAGGGTTGGCGCGCGAAGCATCGGCGGCGCTGTTCTTCGCCGCGAAGCCTTCCAAATCGGCAACCAGCAAGCGGGTTGCATACATCCCGGCAATCGAGAAACTCGACGATGAGGTGCTGGCCAAGATCGAAGGCGTCGACGTTCTTCTTCTCGACGGCACCTTCTGGAGCGATGACGAACTAATTCGAATACAGGGGAGCGGCGAGACCGCGCACCAGATGGGGCACATTCCAGTTGAAGAAAGCCTGCGTCTGCTGAAGAATGTAAAGGTCGGCCGTCGAATCTACATGCACATCAACAATACGAATCCGATCCTCAACGCATCGAGCCCGGAGCATCGCACCGTGCGCGCAGCCGGCTGGGAAGTGGCGGAGGACAATTGGCATCTGGAACTGTGACCGAAAATAAAGTCGAACAGAGTCCCAAGCTGACCTTCGACGAACTGCGCGCAGCGATGCGGCGCGTGGGCGAGGAACGCTATCACCACAAACATCCCTTCCATCTGCTGATGCACGAGGGCAAGCTGAGCCGCGGCCAGTTGCAGGCTTGGGCGCTGAATCGCTATTACTACCAGTCGATTATTCCGATCAAGGACGCGATCATCCTCTCCCGCTCAACCGATCCCATTTTCCGCCGCGCCTGGCGCAAACGCATTATCGACCATGATGGTTCTGATAAAGCTGGCGACCAACAGTCCAACGGCGGCATCCTGCGCTGGATCAAGCTGGCGGAAGCGACCGGACTCGACCGCGAAAGAGTGGAACGAGCAGACGGAATTCTTCCGGCGACGCGCTTCATCGGCAACGAGTACCTGAATCTGGTACGCACCCGGACCTTGACCGAATGCGTGGCCAGTTCTCTAACCGAACTCTTTTCGCGCGACCTGATCGCGCTCCGCATGGAAAAACTGCGCCAGCATTATCCCTGGCTGGCCAGCGGACTCGACTACTTTGAAGCGCGCCTGACCGAAGCGCCGGAAGACGCCGCGTTCGCCATTGAATACGTCTTCAAACACGCCAGCACGCGCGCCGAGCAGGACAGCGCCATTCAGGCTCTGCGCGATAAGTGCGACATTTTGTGGGCGCAACTCGACGCGCTTTATTTCGCCTACGTCGAACCAGGCTGGCCGCCTCCGGGTGCATTTCGCGTCAGTGGCGATCAAGAAAAAGACGCGCAGCAAAGGGCCGCCCGTGGCTGAATTGACCGACGAGAGCACTCCCCGCCTGGCCGCTGGCTGTCGCTGGGGCGGAACGGTCGAGGCGCCAGTCGTGCTTTTTCCGGAGGGCGCGATCAAAGTCGAAGGGACGGGCCGAGCGATCCTCGAACTGTGCGCCGGCCAACTAACATTAGCGCAAATCGTGCAGAAGCTTGAGCAGCAATTCATCCTCGCGCCGCCGGGAAAAATCCGCGACGATGTGATCAGCTTTGTGGAGCAACTACACGCTAAGCGGATCATTGATTATTGAGGCATTGAATCATTTGGTGATTGAATCAATGAAATACCCAACCCGACGCCACAATGATTCAATGACTCAATGACTAAATATTCTCATCCGTTAGCTCTAATTGCCGAGATCACGCATCGCTGCCCCTTGCACTGCGTGTATTGCTCTAATCCGCTGGAGCTGACGTCGCGCTCTGAAGAGTTACAGACCGCCGACTGGCTGCGAGTTTTCCGCGAAGCCGCTGAGCTGGGAGTTCTCCACCTTCACCTCACCGGAGGCGAGCCGCTGGCGCGCCCCGATCTAGCCGAGATGATCGCCGCCGCCCGCCAAGCACATCTCTACACCAACCTGATTACCTCCGGCATCGGCCTTTCGCGCGACCGCCTCCAGCAGTTGGTCGCTTCAGGCCTCGACCATATTCAGCTCAGCTTCCAAGATTCGGAAGAAGGTTCGGCGAACTGGATCGCCGGGACTCGCGCGCACGCCCACAAGCTCGAACTGGCGGAATGGATTCGGCTGCATCGCATCGCCTTCACCATAAACCTGGTGGTTCACCGCCAGAACATCGATCACCTTGAAAAAATGATCGCCGCACTCGAAGCCCTGCGCCCCGATCGCATGGAAATCGCGCACGCACAATACTACGGCTGGGCGCTCAAGAATCGTTCCGCGCTTCTGCCGACCAGAGCCCAACTCGACCGCGCGTTGACCATCGTTGCAGCCGCCGAAGAGCGCTTGCTCGGCCGCGTGCGCATCGACATGGTCATTCCCGACTATCACGCGCGCTTTCCCAAAGCCTGCATGGGCGGCTGGGGACGCCAGTTAATGCTCATCGATCCGGCTGGCCGCGCGCTCCCATGCCACGCCGCGGGAGTAATTCCGGGAATGCGCTTTGATAATGTGCGCGAATATTCTCTCGATTGGATCTGGACGAGTTCGGACGCGTTCCAGAAATTTCGCGGCGAAGAATGGATGCCCGAGCCCTGCCGCTCCTGCGACCGCCGCACAGAAGATTTCGGCGGCTGCCGCTGCCAGGCTTTCCTGCTCACGGGTGACCCTGCGGCGACTGACCCTGTATGCGAACTCGCGCCGCTCCATCGGCTGATCGAAGAAGCCGTGAACGAGGACGCCGTCAAAAAGAACGGAGTCCCGGAAATCCGCGAAGCTCCTTTCCACATCTTGGAGGAGAAGATGAGTGCATTCTGGAGCTACCGCACCGATCCAAAGACGTGAAGATTGATCCGCGAAGCTGAGACAGATTGCAGTCCAGGCATCAGCTGGGAAAGGCCGATGCCCGGAGCGCTCCTGTCCGTACGGATATGCTCCAAAAAATGAAGGCCAAATCGGAAGCCGCTTTGACGCTCCCGAAACCCGCCTGTTAGACTGAAGCTTTGCCATCCTTATCTCTAAGCCAAAAGGAAGCGTGTGCGCGCAGAAACTCGTCATCAACTGAAACAAGACCGCTTTAGCAAAGTTACCTTCGAGGCGGCCGAAGCGACCGTTAACTGGAGCCAGGAGCACCAGTCAAAACTTATCTTCGGCGCAATCGGCCTCATCGTTATCGCCGCCATCGTCTTTGGCGGATGGTATTACATTAATCAGCAGGACCTAAAGGCGAGCTTCGAAATGTCGGACGCCGTGCGCACCATGGGAGCGCAGCTTCGGCCGCCCGGAACGCCCGCGCAACCCGGCTTCCCAAGCTTCGAATCGGTGACGGACCGCGCCACCGCCGCCCGCAAACAGTTCCAGGCCATCGCGGATAAATATCCGCAGACCAAATCCGGCAAAATGGCGCGCTACTTTGTAGGCGTAACCTCGGCGCAACTGGGAGACTATACAAACGCAGAAGGCGATTTGCAGGAGGTCGCGCACTCCTCGAACTCTGATCTGGCCTCGCTTGCCAAATTCGCGCTCGCTTCCGTCTACCGCACAGAAAAAAAAGATGCGCAGGCCATCGACCTTTACAAGCAGTTGATGGCAAAACCGACCGAGCTCGTCAGCAAAGTTGAGGCCCAGTTCGAACTAGCTTCTATGTACGAATCCGAGCAGAAACCCGACGAAGCCAAAAAGATCTATCAGGACATTCAAAAGGAAAATCCAAAGTCGGATGCCTTCACGATCGCGCAGCGCCGGATGACCGATCTCAAGTAGCTGATCCCGAGAGTCGAGGCAATAGGCGTTCGCAGCGGCCGTCATGCAATCCGGCGCAGGCAGGCGATCAGCCGCTCGCAATCCTCTACCGTGTTGTAGACATGTGGCGTGACGCGAATGGAACTTCCGCGCACGCTGACAAAAATCCTTTCGCGCGATAGCGTCTCAGAAAGTTCTTTTGGGATTGCAGCCTTTCGTCGCAAACAAAGATAGTGCGGTGCGCGAAAAGCCTCGGCTGGCAGGCTAAAACCGAGTTCTGCCGCCGCCGCAGCAAGCCGCCGATTCATCGCTTCACAAGTTTCCGAAATCTGCGTAACTTTCCATTCCAATATCTGTCGCATGGCGCGCATCGCAGCCGGCAGCAGCGCGAAGTTTGAGCGCTCTCCCATGTCAAAGCGGCGAGCGCCGGAATCATATTCATCGCTGTACAAAATCAGACTTGAGAAGTCGCGCGAGTTGGCACGCTGAATCCATCCTTCTTCGAGCGGCGATCCGCCGTGCCATTTGGGCGCGACATACATCAAGCCAGTTGAATAAGGACCCAGCAGCCACTTGTAGCTTGCCGCCATGGCAAAGTCGGGCTGAACTTCGTTCACATCGAAGTCAATCGCGCCGAGCGACTGCGTGAGGTCGAGAACGAGCGCGGAGCCGAGTCTGCGGCAGGCAGCGCCAATGCGGGCAAGGTCCAGTCGACCGCCGCTCGTCCAATGCACATTCGGAAGCGCCGCGATGGCGACGTCAGCCGTTAGAGCATTGAGCACAGCGGAAGTCCAATCGTCGTCGGTGGGCCATGGAACGACTTTCAGCGCAGCGCCATTCTGTTCGGCGAGGCGCTGCCACGGATAATAGTTCGATGGAAACTGCTCGGAGAGGACAATGATGCTTTGTCCCTTTCGCACGGTGAGATTGCGCGCAGCCGTCTGAATTCCGTAGCCGGCCGATGAGACGATGGCGATGCAATCTGCGGAAGAGTTGAGAAGCTGCGCCGCAGTTTTGCGGAACTCCTCCGCGCCAGTAAAGAACTCCTCGGCAGTGAGCTCCCACGGATGCGCCTTGCGCTCCAAGCCGGCGGTCGCGGCCTCAAGAGCAGACTTCATTAGCGGCGACATGTAGGCGCAGTTGAAATAAGCGACTTCATCGGGTATGTCAAAGAGTTGGCGCTGGCAAGGAAGCATAGGTGTCTGTCGACGTCTCCAGTGTAGCCAGAGATTATCAATGCCGAAAGTGTTGCCAATATCTTCCTGGACGTTCGCTGAGACCAGTGCTAGACGGCAAGAAGACAATCTCGATTCGAATTAGGCGAGCGCAGCGGCTCAACTCCATCGCTACTCGCGTCTTCCTGCAGCTCACCTACCGCTGCTCTCCCAAAATCCGGTATCCTTGAGTAGCAATATGACGAGTAGCAATATGACCCTGCTCGATGCTCAGCCGTTCGATGCCGCGCGCGCCCGACGCCGCAAAATCAAGATCGCCGTTGTTATCGTCGTTATCATCGCGCTGGCCGCGGTTGCGTGGACGTACCGCAACTGGCCCGAAGAGCGCATCGTCAGCCATTTCTTCGGGGCGCTTCAACGGCAGGATTACGAATCGGCTTACGCGATCTACTTCAACGATCCGACCTGGCGCCAGCACCCACAGAAATACGTGCAATACCCCTTCGCCGATTTTTATCGCGACTGGGGGCCGGGTGGAGAGTGGGGCCTGATCAAGTCTTTCCGCATTTACGGCTCGGCGACTACCAAAGGACTTGGGGGAGGCGTGATCGTCGAAGTTGTCGTCAACGAACGTACCGAGCACGCGCGCCTGTTTGTGCAGCGGTCGGATAAGACGATTACGGTGTATCCGTACTGATGCGGACAGCCGGTCGCCCTCCATCGTTCGACTGCTTTTCCGCTGCCAATATCGGCGGGCTGTGTCCGCCTTTCGACCCCGGCGGGACGCCGGCGCTATGCAACCTGCGCTGAAACTTGGGCCAAAGTCCTGGCGAGCGAAGCTTCATCGCTCACCGTGAAACAAGTTTTCGAGCGGTCGATCTGCCGCATCAGTCCCCAAAGAACTTTGCCCGGACCAACTTCGATAAAGAGACTCGCGCCCTTCTCGATCAGCAATCGTACCGATTGATCCCAGCGCACGGCGCCCGTCACTTGGCGAATGAGCGCGTCGCGCGCGGCATCTGCCGAATTCACCGCGGTGGCGTCTACGTTGCAAATTAGTGGGAATGATGGGTCGTGAAATGCCAGCGCGCGCAGGTCCGCCGCCAGCCGATCCTGAGCGGGTTGCATGAGCGCGCAATGGAAGGGCGCGCTTACCGGCAGACTGACGGCTTTTTTTGCGCCGCGTTCGGTCGCGAGTTGAATGGCGCGGGCGACTGCTCCTGTGTGCCCGGAGATTACGATCTGCTCGGGCGAATTGATATTTGCCGCCTGGCAGACTTCTCCCTGTGCGGCTTCGCTGGCAATTTCGCTGACGCGATCGAGCGGCATTCCGAGGATCGCGGCCATGGCGCCGACGCCCACCGGCACCGCCTCCTGCATGTATTTGCCGCGATTGCGAACGGTGCGCACTGCGTCGGCGAATTGCAGCGTGCCGGCAGCGACGTGTGCCGAATACTCGCCCAGGCTGTGTCCTGCGACGTAGGTCGCAGAGGCGTCTGGCTTGAGACCTTTCTCTTCGAGAACTCGCCACGCCGCTA
>JBAQJF010000173.1:0-4138 GCA_049300195.1 Terriglobales bacterium
CCATTCGACTCCAGATGCCGGCAAGCGTTCAGCACGGCATGATGCTCGATGGTCGAGGTGATGATGTGGCAAGACTGGTGACCGGTGACCGGTGACCGCTCACCATCCACCCGGTGACCGGTGACCGGTGGCCGCTCACTCGTCGCGACAAATTCGCGCTCATCGGTGACCGGTGACCGGTGACCGATTCCTCCGACGACCCCAAAAATCGCCAGGTTATCCGCCTCAGTCCCGCCCGACGTAAAAACAATCTCCGAAGCCCGCGCCCCAAGCAGCGCAGCCACGCTCTCCCGAGCCCGCTCCACCGCCGCCCGCGTCTGCTGCCCATACGAGTGAATCGACGAGGCGTTCCCAAAGCGCTCCTCAAAATAAGGACGCATCGCCTCCAGCACCTCCGGCAGCACCGGAGTAGTCGCGTTATTGTCTAGATAGACGCGGCGCATCATCCTGTCTCCATTGTACTTGGCTTCGCGCTGCCGCAGCGGTCACAGGCTACCGGTCACCGGTAACAGGTCGTGGCCCAAACCGATGACCGGTGACCCGTGACCGATCTTAAAAACCGACCCAAATCACCATGACGCTGATCACTGACTGCACAACATACTTCCGGCAGCATCTGGACATGAGCACCGACTACAAAGAACTCGCTGTATGGCAAAGCGCCATGCAGCTCGTGAGGGAGATTTACTCCTGTACCCGCTCGTTTCCGCGAGATGAGTTGTTCGGCCTAAGCTCTCAAATGAGGAGGGCCGCCGTCTCCGTACCGAGCAACATCGCCGAAGGAAAAGGGCGGGATTCGCAGAAGGAACTTCTCCAGTTCCTCTACAAATCGAGGGGCTCACGGTTGGAACTTGAGACACAAATTCTAATCGCAAGTGATCTCGGCTACATTGATGAACTCGGCAGGCGAAGTCTCACGTCCACTCTGCTACGCGTTACGCAACTCCTAAACGGATTGATCAGAAGATTTCAAAACGAGGTCCAAAGCGCTGCCTCAGGAGCTAAGCCGCGACCGGCAAGTGAAGCCGGTGACCGGTGACCGGTGACCAGAAACCGGTGACCTTCTCTCACCCGTAGTACTGAAAATCGCTCCAGAACTCCGGCCACGTCTGCTTCATGCCGCGGCAAATATAAATATTTGGATGCTCGCTCGTCTCCTCGTTCTCGATGTGATACGGATTCGGGGTGTGCCCGGCCAGTTCGCATGACGAAAAGTTTGCATCCCGAAATCGTTGCGAGTACCCCAGCACAATTAAAATATCCGGCGGATGCTCCCCGTAGCCCTTTGCCCACCATGAATTCACGCCGCTAAGCGACCGCGGCAAACCCAGCACCGGCCCGTATAAATTGATCGCTCCCGCCTCGCCATAATTCGCCGCCAGAATTCCGGCGTGCGCCCGCTCCGCCGCCGGCATCGAGTCCCAAATCCTCGCCACCTCGGCGGTCAACTCCGGCCAGCCCAGCTCTTCGACCAGATCGCCGTTATTTTTCGCCGCAAATTTCCAGCGGGCGGAATTTACCGGCGCCGACGGCAATGCTATCGCCGCAATCAACAATGCATCGCAAATCAGCGCGACCCATGCCAGCCCGCGCACCGTCCAAGCCCACCCGCGCCCGATCGACGCCAGCCACTGCTCGCCCCAAACTGCGCCTGCCGCATAGAGCATCGGATAGGCGCCCGCCATGTAATACCAGCGCCCCTTGGCCACCGCGAACAAAACAAGCGTGAATACGTACATCCATCCCAACATGCGAAAACGGCGGCCCGCAGCCGCAATCAAACAGTAGTAAAGCCCCGCCACCACCAGCGGAGTTGCAAGCAACGTCAGCCGAAGCTGTCCCGGAAAAAAATCCTTGGCCCGGCCCTCGCCCACATCGCGCGTGTGAATGTGCTTCAGAAAATCCAGAGAAACAAAATGATGCTGTGCCTGCCAAATCAAATTCGGCAGAAAGACAAGAATGGAAAGCCCCACTCCCACCCACAGCCACTTGCTGGCAAGATACTTGCGCGCCGGGGTTGCAACCACCGCCGCCACGATGGCGAGCACAAAAAAGCCCATCGTGTACTTCGACTCCATCCCAAATCCAATCGCCGCCCCAATCGCCGCCCACCATCGCGGGTCATCACTCTTCAGCAATCGAACGACAAAATAACTCACCAGCACCCAGCACAAATAATCGAATGAGACATATTGCATGAGCGCCCCGCCGCCCAGGCAAAACGGAACGCCCGCGGCCACGGCCACCACTTGCGCACCGCGCCGCCCGCCCAGTTCTCGCGCCATCAACCCGATGAAAACGAGCGCCACGGCCTGCGCCACCGCCGCAAAAAATCGAAATCCGGCCAGCGAAGTTCCAAACAGAATCAGCGACAACTGTCCAAAAAAGGGCGTAACCGGCGGATAAGCGACGAATCCCCAAGCCAGATGCCGCGCATCCTCCAGCGTAGCCAGTTCGTCGCGCTGAAAACCATACTGATGGCCGGTCAGCACGTGCACCAGCACGGTGGCCGCCGCGATACAGATCAGGAGCGTGAGATCGCGACTTCGCCGCGACGCAGCTTCATCACTTTTCTGTAGGATTGCCATTCAGCGATGTCCAAGAAAAACCGGTGACCGGTCACCGGTGACCGCCTCATCCCGCGCCTTCAGCGCCCTTCGATTCCCACATACCTCTGCGGATATTCCGGGCCGATATAATCCGCCCGCGGCCGAATCAGGCGATTATCGTCCAACTGCTCGATCACATGCGCCGTCCACCCGCTCACGCGCGACACGGCAAAAATCGGCGTAAACAAATCCACGGCGATCCCGAGCGTGTGATAGGTCGATGCCGAATAAAAATCCACATTCGCATTCAGTTTCTTCTCGGCCCTGACGTAGCGCTCAATCTTGTCCGAGTAGTCGTACCACTTCGGGTTCCCGCTTGCCGCCCCCAAATCATTCGACATCTTCCGCAAGTGCGTAGCTCGCGGGTCCTCCGTGTGATACACGCGATGTCCAAATCCCGGAACCTTCTTTTTCTGTTCGAGCATCCCCTTCACATACTCCACCGGATCGGCGCCCGCTTTGTCGATCTCCATCAGAATCTTGAACACCGCCTCATTTGCGCCCCCATGCAGCGGCCCCTTCAGAGCGCCAATCGCCGCCGTAATCGCCGAGTGCATATCCGAGAGCGTGGCCGCCACCACTCGCGCCGCAAAGGTCGAAGCATTCAACTCGTGATCGGCATGAAGAATTAAAGCGATATCCAGCGCCCGCTCCGCTGTAGCCGATGGCGCAGTCCCATTCAGCATCAAAAGAAAATTCGCCGCGTGCGAGAGCGACCGGTCGGCTTCGACCAGCGGCTTGCCATTCCGAATGCGGTCGTAATTCGCCACCAGCATTGGGATCTGTGAAGTCAGCCGGATCGCTTTATTGACGTTCGCGTCATGATCGTTCTTTGTATTCTCAGGATCGTAGTACGAGAGCGTCGAAACCAGGGTCCGCAGCACATCCATCGGCGGAACATGCTTCGGCACCAACCGAATCGCCTGCAAAATCGCCGGATCGAGCTTCCGTTCCGCCGCCATCCGCATCTTCAACTGCGTCAGTTCATCCGCCTTCGGCAGTCGGCCAAACCACAGCAGGTAGCAAACCTCCTCAAACGTCGAATGGTCCGCGAGTTCATGAATGTCATACCCGCGATAAGCGAGTACGCCCGCCTCGCCATCGATGTAGCAAATTGCCGAGGTGGTCGCGACGATGCCCTCGAGCCCCTTCGGCGCGATACTAGAAACCGTGGACATAACCCTCACCCGTCATTTCGTCGTCAAAAACCACACACACTATTTTCACCAATCATCCTGTCATTCCGAGCCGTTCGGAGCCGCGCCCAGCGCGGCCAGAACGAGCGAGGGATCTGTATTCTTCGAACTTCCCAACCTTCTTTTATACGCCAACGAAGCCGCCCGTGCGACGTTTGGAGCGACAGAAGCCCGCGTCGCGCCTGATCTCTCACGCGCCTTCTGCGCCCTTCTCGGCGTCCTCCGCGATTTAAGATTTTGCGTTTGACTTCTGCCGCGCCATCGCTCACAGCGGCCAAATGGAAGCTGCCGTCCCCCAAAATATCCGTTCGCGCATTTCTTCCGACATCGGCA
>JBAQJF010000174.1:0-82895 GCA_049300195.1 Terriglobales bacterium
GTCTCTTCCGCCGTTCCGGCGACCGACACAAGCCTCTCATAGCCTTCGAGCACCTGCGCGCCCATCTCGCGCATTTCAGCGTTCGGTTCCACCGCGAAAACAGAATTCCCATTCTCCAGCAGCAATCGCGTAAACAGTCCGGTTCCGGAAGCGATGTCGGCAATAATGTGATCCGGCCGCAGCCCGCACTCATCGCGCAGCAAATCAAGCACCTCGGGCGGATATCCGGGCCGATAGCGGACGTAGTTTTCGACACGATCGGAAAAACGGGCAGCCGGAGCCTTGCTCATATCTTAAAGTTTACCCCGTGTGATTGCATCGGCGTCGGCGCGATACAATCTTTAGCTTCGTGCTCGACCTGCTATACGCGAGCGCTTGATTTGCATCAGACTGTTTACAAGGAGTGTCATGAAAGTTTTCTCCAGCGTCGCCCTTTTTTCCCTGCTCATCTGCGCCAGCCTCTTGGCAATCGATAAGGCATCCGATCCCCCAGCCGATTCCGCGTCGTCCAACTCGGAAAGCTGGGTCATCAGCGGATTCCGCGATGTGGCCGGCGAACTTGAAATCGAAAAGAAATTCATGGCCGTTCCCGACCCCAAGCTGGCCGAGGAACATCTGCGCATTCTGACGCAGGCCCCGCACGTCGCGGGTTCGCCCGAGGACAAAGCTACCGCCGATTATGTCGCCGGAAAATTCCGCGACGCCGGCCTCGACACTGCAATCGTCGAATACAAAGTCTGGTTCAATTACCCCTCGGAGATCAACGTCGACATGACCGCGCCCGCTGGCGTGGAGATGCACGGGCCCCATCGCGAACACGTGGACGGCGATCCTTTTCAGGACGATCCGCGCGTCATCACTCCCTACAACGCTATGTCTCCCTCGGGAGACGTCGAAGCCGACGTCGTCTACGCCAACTACGGCACGCCCGACGACTTCGACAAGCTGAAGCAGATGAATGTCGACGTGCGCGGCAAAATCGTAATCGTCCGTTACGGCCAGAATTTTCGCGGTGTAAAAGCATTCGTCGCGCAGGAGCATGGCGCCGCCGGCGTAATTATTTATTCCGACCCGAAAGACGACGGCTATTATCGCGGCGACCCCTACCCGAAAGGTCCGTGGCGTCCTGCGACCGGCGTGCAGCGTGGATCGATCGGCTACATGTTCGAATTTCCCGGTGATCCCACCACCCCCGGAATCGCAGCAACGCCAAATCTGCCCGACTCGAAGCGCGTTTCTCCAGCCGAGTCCGCGCAGATGCCGAAGATTCCTGTCACTCCTCTCTCCTACGCCGATGCCGGGCCAATTCTTGAGAATCTCAGCGGACCAGATTCGCCGCGCGAATGGCAGGGCGGATTGCCGTTCACCTATCACGTTGGACCCGGGCCGGCGAAAGTGAAGATGCACCTCAAGCAGGATTATCGGTACCGCACGATTTGGGACGTGATCGGCAAAGTCCCGGGAACGTCCTCGCCCAACGAATGGGTGGTCGCCGGCAATCATCGCGACGCCTGGGTCTACGGCGCGGTCGATCCGAACAGCGGCACCGCCGCCATGCTTGAAACCGTGCATGGCATCGGCGAATTGCTGAAGTCGGGCTGGAAGCCGAAGCGCACCATCGTATTCGGGAGCTGGGATGCCGAAGAAGAAGGCCTGATGGGTTCCACCGAGTGGGGCGAAGATCACGCGCAGGAACTCTCGAACGCGGCCGCGTACTTCAATATGGATGTGGGCGTGTCAGGCAAAAAGTTTGGAGCGTCGGCAGAGCCGACGTTGAAAGAGTTTATTCGCCAGATTACAAAAGCCGTTCCATCTCCGCAGGGCGGAACCGTCTATGACGAGTGGAAAAAGTCGATGCATCCGAAGGATGACTATCACCCGGGAGAAAATGCTCGCGCGCCCGCGGCCGAAGTTAACGGCGATGTTCCGGTGGGCGATCTGGGCAGCGGTTCCGATTACTCCGTGTTCCTCCAGCACCTGGGCGTGCCTTCGACCGATATCGGATCGAACGGGCCGTATGGCGTCTATCATTCCACGTTCGATGACTTTACCTGGTTCAAAAAGTTCGGCGATCCCGACTTCCTCTACGAGCAGCAGATGGCCCGCGTATATGGTCTGGAAGCGCTCCGCATGGCCGACGCCGATGTCCTTCCCTACGATTATGAAGACTACGGCAAAGAAATTCTCGCGTACCTCGATGCCGCCAAGACCAAAGCGCGCGACAAATTCGGCGACAAGGCGCCCGATTTCTCCGCCGCAGTAAACGGCGCCCATCATCTGCAGGAAGCCGGCGCCAAGATTTTGCAGAAGCAACGAAAACTTCCAGCCGCGCCCGACCGCCTGAACGCGACGCTGCGCCAGGCCGAGCGCGCATTGCTGCTTCCCGAAGGGCTGCCCAACCGCCCGTGGTTTCGGCACTCAATCTATGCGCCCGGCCAATATACCGGTTATGCAGCTGTCGTAATTCCCGGAGTGAGCGAGGCAGTCGACCGCGGCGATCTCCAGCGCACCGAACAACAAATCGCCGCGCTGGCCGCAGCTTTGAGCCGAAGCGTTCAGGTTCTTCAGCAGTACAAGTAAGCATCGAGCTTCGGGTTATTACTCAGCCGTGACGGGCAAGACCTGACCTGGCGTCCGACAGTGGCGCATGGGTCGCTACCGTCAGGCCGTATGGCAATTGAGCATGATGGCTGAAGGTCGACAGACAGCGCATGCTTATGCTCGCCTGATCTCGGCATTCAGGCCGGCTTTTGGCCACGCGCCGAGCGTTTCAATGTTTGCCCGTTTGCATCGGAAACGCTCCTGCGGGTTCAGGAGCAGTGACTTCAATGGTCGTTCCCGGGACCTGGAGTCGACCTGTTCGGGGTTTGACGGGTGGCATTATAGGCTTCATCAAAACGGCAAACTCGGGGAACTTTCGGCAGCCAGGTGCTTTTTCAAGGCTTGCCCCTTTGGACACGAAGTACCTGGACATATCAAGTTCATCAGCGTTGCACGCGTTCTCCAACGCTGTCTTTTCCAGATAACCGGTCGCGTCAATTGAAACACCTTTACTCAAGAGCGCCTTTACCAGGTACGGCTGCTTTTGAACCACTGCAAAACCAAGCTGGTCTACAGCTCTCGGACCCGGCCCGGCCACTTCAAGACTTATCAATTGCCAAGGGCCATAGGGAATATAGAACAATCCTGCGGTAGCGGCTAATATCGCAAACTGCATCCATCCGGTGATAGAGACATGTCCCCTCTGAGTTACCCGACGAAGGATCGACAGAACAGTAAAGGAAACCAGCCAGAGGTGGACGAATAGAGCGCCAAGCAAGCCGATAAGAACCCACTGAACGTAAACATGCCACAAGGCGAATCCGAGTGCTTGAGGGCCGTCATTCCACGTCATAACCGTTTGCTCATACACGAGCCGGAGTGCCAACGCAAATGCCGGAACAAAGGCAAGCCAGCCTACAATGCAGAACCCGGTGGGGAGCGGACGCGCTTCACCCGATTCTTCTTTTTCATCTCGTTGACTCATCGTCTAAAATTCTAGCCCCACATGGCTGTTGTTGACGATAAATCCCGACTTCACGCATTGACCCCGCGACTTGGCGAATAGCTGCCCCACGCGCAGTAGATCGCCTGAGTGCGACATCTACTGCGGACCATTCATTCCAGTACCGCGATGCGCATCAGGAGGTTGGTACTGTAATCTGGGCGACGTTTGAGTAACTACTCTCCTCCTGCTCCGCATCCACGGATGTCACAACGTAGTCGTAGGTCTGCCCCGCCGTAACAGTGTTATCCGTATAGGTTGCGCTCGCATCTGCTGAGCCGATCTCCGTGTAGTTTGAATCCGTCAGAAGCTTGCGGTACACGTCATAGCTGACCGCTCCAGATGTCACATTCCAGCTCAGGCCGACGGAGGGTGAGACAGGTGCCTGGCCGGTGCCTGTCAGCGATTGTGTGGTGGGCGAGTTCGATGCATTGCTTATAAAGGTGAGTGTTGAAGTTGTCGCGCCAACCGAAGTGGGAGTGAAGGTCACCGTGAATGGCGCCGATTGGCCGGCAGGAATAGTGATCGGCAGCGTGAGTCCGGAGAACACGAACTGAACGTTATTGAGGCCCGCGGATGACACCGTTACCGATGTCCCGGTTGCGGCCACGCTACCAACCAAGGAGACACTGGAACCCACCGTCACATTCCCAAAACTCAATGTCGACGGAGACACTGACAGGACTCCCGGACTCGTGCCCGTCCCCGAGAGTGCGACATTGAGCGGAGAATTTGCTCCATCGGAAATAACCGCCAGGGTGCCGCCGGCAGCGCCTGCGGCGCCCGGCGCGAAGGTCGCCGTGAAGGTCACGCTCTGGCCCGGAGTCAAGGTCATGGGCAAGGTTAGCCCGGTAACCGAGAATCCGGCGCCCGTCACATTCGCCTGTGAGATCGTGACTGCGGATCCGTCGGTATTCGTCAACGCTTCCCACAAACTGGCAGTAGTTCCTACTTGCACGTTGCCAAAGGCAAGATTGGCCGGGTTCGGGGTAAGCGTGCCCGGCGGAGGCCCGGAAATCGCAACCGTGTACTTTGCCGTCGACCGGTGGCCGCCCTTGCCCTGCACGGTAATGCTGAACGTATAGCTGCCCGCCGTGGTTGGCGTCCCCGAGAGTAACGCCGATCGCGTGTCTGCCGAGGGCGTCATTCCAATACCAGGCGGCAAACTGCCGGCCGATGCCGTCCAAATGAACGGTGCCACTCCGAGTCTTGTGTTGATGGTCGCGGAATAGAGCGTTTCGACCGTGCCGTTGGGCAAGAAGGTTGTCGTGATCTTTACTTGTCCCAAAAGGGAACTGGTGGCGGAAAGGGCGATCGCGAGGATCGTGCAAAGCCGGGGGAGGCTCCTCATGAATCCAGATTGCCTTGCCGCCCGCCCTCGCAAAAGATGACGGACGCCCCTGTTCCACGGCAAAGCAGACGTGATTTATGTTGCAGTCTTCCGTACGGACTTAAGTAATGTCGACAGTACGGCCAAATGGGAGGTCACACCACGCTTTTGCCGAACGATACTAATTCTGGGCCCCTCCTATTCGCGTGAAATGCCAATCGGCCTAAGATTCCCGATTACGCCCAAAATCCTCCGATTCGGATACCGCTATGTATCCCATCCCTGGAGCCTTGCTAACCCCGGCCGCAAGGTCGAGTTTGAACTATTACAACTCGGGCTTGGGAGAACGTAAGAATCGAAACGCGCTTCATAGTAATCTGATCCTTCTGTGTCTGCGCTAGCACTCATCTCCGCCAACGCGGGAATGGCTCTTCAGCAGGTCTTGCACGATCTGCCGTCGGCCACCTTGACGACCTTTCTCGCGCTTTTCCCGATCGTCAATCCCTTCGGAGGTATACCGCTATTTTTCAGCCTGACCACAGATTTCACTCCCGAAGAGCGGAATCACACGGCGCTGAAAACGGGTCTCTATGTGATCGCGATCCTGGTCGTATTCATGCTTTTCGGCCGCTTCGTCCTGAATTTTTTCGGGATCTCGCTTCCCGTGCTCAAAATAGCGGGCGGCTTGATTGTCGCGAATACGGCGTGGGGCATGGTGACAGGATCGAGCCGCATCACGGAGAAAGAAAATCACGAAGCCCTTACCAAAGAAGACATTTCACTCACCCCCATGGCCATGCCGATGCTCTCCGGACCGGGCTCGATCGGCGTCGTGATGGGCCTGGCCGCCAATGCCGATCATTTGCTCGTCTATGTCGGAATGATTCTTGGCATCATCGCCATCGGACTGACGGTCTATCTTTTTCTGCGCCTGGGTGGGCCACTCGTCAAACGGCTGGGCCCGGGCGCGGTCGGCGCAATCAGCCGCATTTTTGGTTTCCTGATCCTGGCGATCGCGGTCCAGCTAGTCTGGGATGGCGTCGCCGACTTTAAATAAGAGAAGGTGAGGGGGCGAACGAGCAAACTCGTCGTCCTGTCTCAGCTCGACGCGCCCGCCTTTTTCGCCGCGCTTCCCACTTCTTTTTCCATATAGCGGCCGACGAGCGCGGCGCACGCTTCCGCAAACTTCTGTTCAGAAGCTTTAAAAGTGTCGGTGAAGTAGCTCTCGATACAGAGTTCGGCGACCATTCGTTTCTTGGCGAAGATCGGCACCACCAAATTAGACTTCACCATATCTCCACCGATGTAGCGTGGATCGCCCGCGATGTCGTTGACGCACACCGTTTGCTGACTGGTCGCCGCGGCTCCGCATAATCCCTTGTTGAGCGGAATCCGTTCCAGCGGCAGAAAGCTGCCGACATAAGGACCGACCACCAGCGCATCGAAGGCGGGAGCTTCCATGAAGTAGAAGCCGACCCAGTTGTAGCGCGCAAGTTCCTCATGGAGCCGCTGCGCGATGTGCTGCATGAACGGCTTGACGCCATCGGAAGATGCGGCGTGAGCCTCGAATTCATTCAGCAGAAATTCGTGATTGGGCATGCTGGCTGTAATCTCCTCAGGCGTTTGCCAGACTATCCGTAATTCTATGCTGGTTTCGTACCGCTGCCAGATAACGGATGGGATACGGCGCTGGAGCGCAAGCGCGTGAGCATTGAACGGTCCAGCGCCCGCGCATCCGATCTTTCTATTTGATGGTGACGAGTTTCTCTACCAGTTCCGAGTAATCCTTTTTGTCCAATCCATGCACCTCTTTGTTGTACTCGTCCACCTTGCTGGAGTAGTTCATGGAGCAGAACTTCGGGCCACACATGGAGCAGAATGCCGCCGTCTTGTAGCCCTCTTCGGGCAGCGTTTCGTCGTGCATCGATCGCGCGGTCTCGGGATCGAGCGACAGCTCGAACTGCTTCTCCCAATCGAATTTGTAGCGCGCATAGCTGAGCGCGTCATCGCGGTCGCGGGCGCCGGGACGGTGGCGAGCGATATCGGCAGCGTGGGCTGCAATCTTGTAGGCAATGATGCCGTCCTTTACGTCTTTGTCGTTGGGCAGGCCGAGATGCTCTTTGGGAGTTACGTAGCAGAGCATCGACGCGCCGTACCAGCCGATCATTGCGGCTCCGATGGCGGAGGTGATGTGGTCATAGCCCGGCGCGATGTCGGTGACTAGCGGGCCCAGCGTGTAGAACGGCGCCTCGTAGCAGAGTTCGTTTTCTTTTTCTACCTGCTCCTTGATCTTGTCGAGCGGAATGTGGCCGGGACCTTCGATCATGACCTGTACGTCGTGCTGCCATGCGATCTTCGTCAGCTCGCCTAACGTTTTCAGTTCCGCGAATTGAGCTTCATCGCTCGCGTCAGCCAGGCAGCCGGGGCGCAGGCCGTCTCCGAGCGAGAAACTGACGTCGTACTTCTTCATGATCTTGCAGATGTCGTCGAAGCACTCGTAGAGGAAATTCTGCTTGTGGTGATAGGCCATCCATTGGCCGAGGATCGCGCCGCCGCGGCTGACGATGCCGGTGATGCGTTTCGAAACCATGGGCAGATACTGAATGAGCACGCCGGCGTGGATGGTCATATAGTCGACGCCCTGCTGCGCTTGCTCTTCGATTACTTCCAGCATGACGCTGGCGGTCAGGTCTTCGACTCGCTTCACGCGCGAGATGGCTTCGTAGATGGGCACGGTGCCGATGGGCACAGGCGAATGGCGCAGGATGGCTTCGCGAATCTCATGAATACCGCCGCCGGTGGAGAGATCCATTACGGTGTCAGCGCCGTAGTGGACCGAGGTGTGAAGCTTTTTTAGTTCTTCGTCGACGTTCGAGGTCACGGCGGAGTTGCCAATGTTGGAATTGATTTTGCAGAGCGAGGCTACGCCGATGGCCATTGGCTCGAGTTCGGGATGGTTAATGTTGGCGGGGATGATCATACGGCCGCGGGCCACTTCGTCGCGAACCAGTTCGGAAGTGATCTTCTCCTTGTCGGCGACATACTGCATTTCTTCCGTGATTGTGCCCTGGCGGGCGTAGTGCATCTGCGAGAAGTTGCCGTCGGCGTTTTCGGCTTTGCGCTTGGCGAGCCACTCTGCTCGCGGCTTGGGGGGACTAAAACCGTTGCCGTTCGTACCGCTTGCCGAATTGCCATTGGTGGCAGACATTTTGCGGACACCATCCTTTGCGAATCTAGAAAGAAATTATACGCTGCGCACGAAGGCGGCCTGACTTCCGAGCGGTCAAAATCGAGGTTTCTCCTGGACTTTGCCTCCTGAATTTTGCGGGCGCTTTTGCGGGGCAACGGATATACAATCCCTGATCATGAAAAAGTGAATCCGCCCACGAACGATGGGAATCGAAAGCTGATAGTTGTTATAACGACAATTGCGGAGCCGAACGCTCTGCCTGGAGAAGATGAAAAATGAAGCGACTGATGAGAACGACCAAGGATGTGACTCTGACCATGCTGCGGCTGGTTCTGGGAGTGGTGTTCTTTGCGCACGGCGCACAAAAGTTGCTGGGGTGGTTTGGCGGGTACGGATTTCACGGCACGATGGGTTTCTTTGAGCATTTCGGAATGCCCCCCTTCGTTGGGTTTCTCATCATCATCACCGAATTCTTTGGCGGACTCGGGCTGATCGTTGGATTGCTGACGAGGATCGCCGCCCTCGGGATCGGTGTTGAAATGATTGGAGCGATTTTTCTAGTGCATCTGCCGAATGGATTCTTTATGAACTGGTACGGTACGCAGAAAGGCGAAGGTTTCGAATATCACCTGCTGGCGATCGCCATCGCGGCGACGTTGCTTTTACGCGGTGCGGGACCGTTCTCGGCGGATTACGCAATGTCGAAGTAAATTGCAGCAGCAGTTCGCTCACCCTTCCGCGAAGGCGTCGCCGATGAGTCCCTCGGCCCACGCCTCCGCGTCGCACTCGCTGGTCGTATCGCTCGCCATCGCCAAATATCCTTCCAATAGTTCACTGCCCCGCATCGTGAGATCGTCAATTCCCTCCATGTGAGCCTCTATTCTCGATCCTAATTTCTCAACGTCTTACCTGTTTTCAGCGTGTACTGGATTCTCTCCTGCGTCTTTTTCTCGCCGCACAGAGATTTGAAGGCCTCGCGCTCCAGGTCGAGAACGTATTGCTCGCTGACGGGTGTGCCGGGTGTCACGTTGCCGCCGCACAGGACCTCGGCAATTTTTGTGCCTAGCTTCTGCTCGTGGTCGCTGATGAAGCCGCCCTGCCGCATCAGATAGACGCCCATTTTGAGCGCAGCCAGAATATTTTCGCCCGGTGCGGGGATGTCGGTTCGCATGACCGGGGGCTCATAGCCGGCGCGGAATAGTTCGAGCGCGCGGGTCTTCGCGTCGCAGAGCACGCGCTCGCGGTTCATGGTGATTCGGTCGGAATTCGACAAAAAGCCAAAGTTTCGGGCCTCGTGAGCGGAGGTGGCGACTTTTGCGGTCGCGATGGTTTCGAAGGCTTTTTTCATCGCTTCCATCGTTTCGACTGACTCGCCACGGCCGTCGGGACGAATGGAAGTTGCACTGTCAACGGCGCGCAGCAACATTTCCTTGCAGCCGCCTCCGCCTGGGAGCAGGCCTACCCCCACTTCGACCAGGCCCATATAGAGTTCGGCATGCGGCTGACGGGCGGCGGCATGGAGCGAAATTTCGCAGCCTCCACCCAAGGCCAGCCCGAAGGGCGCGATCACCACCGGCTTTGGCGAAAACTTAACCGCCTGCGTCATGCCTTGAAACTGCCGGATCGCCATGTCAACTTCGTCCCACTCTTCTTCCTGGACCGACATGAGGAGCAGCATCAGGTTGGCGCCGACAGAAAAATTCTGCGCGTCGTTGGTGATTACGAATGCGTCGAAGGCATCGCCCGCGCCGCCCGCCTTCAGCGTTTGCAGGATCAGCGAGACGATGTCCGCGCCGAGGGCGTTCATCTTCGAATGGAATTGAATGCAGCCTACGCCGTCGCCCAGATCGATGAGCGAAGCTCCGGCATTTTTCTTTACGACGCCATTCGATTTTTTCGCGACCTCGACGGACCAAACTCCTTCGGCAACGGTCACCGGTTGCCAGTTCCCGGTTGCCAGATCGGCGTACTTGCGTCCCGAAGGTGTTTTTGCGTCGTCTTCGTACCAGGTATTCTTTCCCGAGTTCAGCAACTTTTCCACATTGGCCGCGATCGGATGCCCTTCTTTTTTCATGCGCGCGATGGTCGCTTCGAGGCCGGCGGCATCCCACAATTCAAACGGTCCCAGCTCCCAGTTGAAGCCCATCCGCATAGCGCGATCAATTTCTACTACGGAATCGGAAATCTCGGGAATGCGGTTCGCAGAATAGGTCCAGAGATCGGAGAGCGCGCTCCACAGAAAAGTGCCGGCTTTGTCGGGCTTTTGCGCGCCACCTTCAAGGCCTAGCAACATCCGCAGACGGGCGCCGGTATCTTCGACGTTCTTTGCCATGTCGAGTGCCGCGAATTTCGGCGTCTGACGTGGATGGTATTCCAGAGTCTTCCAGTCCAGCGTGAGGCGCTCGTCGTCGCCTCCGGTAGCGGATTTGGCCTTCTTGTAGAAGCCACCCTTGGTTTTGTCGCCGAGCAGCTTACGCTCCAGCATCTGGCGATAGAACGCCGGAATCTGGAGTTCGCTGCGCTCGTCGCGCACGTTTCGCATCATGTTCGAAACTACGTGACCGAGAACGTCGAGGCCTACCAGGTCGATTGTGCGGAATGTCGCCGAACGCGGCCAACCGACCGCTTGCCCGGTCAGGGCGTCGACCTCTTCTACGGTCAGGTCCATCTCCTCCATCAGGCGCATGACGTTGAGCACGGAAAAAGTTCCAATGCGGTTGGCAATGAAGTTCGGCGTGTCTTTTGCGAAGACGACGCCTTTGCCCATTTGCACATCGCAGAAGTGCGCGACCGTTTCGATCAGGGCTCGATCGGCTTCCGGAGTCGGAATCAGCTCTAGCAGCCTCATGTAGCGTGGCGGATTGAAAAAATGGGTGCCGAACCACGATCGGCGGAAATCTTCGCTGAATCCTTCGGCGATCTTGGCGACGGGGAGGCCGCTGGTGTTGGTCGTCACGATCGTGCCCGGTTTGCGGATGGCCTCTACCTTTCTTAGTAACGACCGTTTGATTTCGAGATTCTCAACCACCGCTTCGATGATCCAGTCGACATCGGCTAGACGTTTCAGATCGTCTTCGAAATTGCCTATCGTTACCAAGCGCGCGAGCGATGGCTCGAAGAAGGCGGCGGGCTTCGACTTCCTTGTGGCGTCGAGCCCAGCCGCGGCGATCTTGTTGCGGGACGGGCCGTCCGCGTCGGGAGGGACAATATCGAAAAGCAGCGACGGCACTCCGGCATTGGCGAAGTGTGCGGCGATACGGGCGCCCATCGTGCCTGCGCCGAGTACGGCAACTTTGTTGATACGCTTCATGAACCCTCAGTAGATGACCGCAGAAATTGTCTGTCACTTTATCACGTGGGCGTCGACCATTTCAGGCGCAACCTCACGCTTCCGGCTTCAAGGATCGCGACGGGTGCCAAGTCTATTTCGTAAAATCACGTGGTTGCAATCGCCTTGATATCAATTATATGGGTGTATCAAGATTAAACTTGATTATCCGAAACAGGAAGGCCGATACTATGGTTTGAACAGAGAGAGGGATAATTGTGTCGCCTGGGACCAGCAAGAAGTTCACACCTGAAATTGATATCGCGCTCTATGAGGAATTTGTTGCCGTGGCTGAGCGCAACGGACAGACGAAGCGGCATGTATTGGAGCAAGCTCTTCGGTTTTATCTTCGCAATGTGGTTCCGTCACAGCACCTCGTGCGCTCCGAGGTGATGGACGCCTTCGAACAAACGGTAGCTCAGAACCGCGATTTATTGCAGCGGCTTTCGAAGTAAATCTCAAAGCAGCAGCCTGAACAAATGGCGGAATTCCTCACGATAGCGGAAGTCTATCGAATGCAGCATCGGCTCATTGAGCTTTTCGGCGGCCGGCATGGCGTGCGCGACCAGGGCGCTGTGGAGGCCGCTGTTTTTCGCCCGCAAATCGGTTACTACAATTCGATCGAGGAAGAGGCTGCGGCGTTGATGGAGTCGCTCGGCATGAATCATGGATTTATCGACGGCAATAAGCGCATCGCCTTTGCGGCCGCCGACGTGTTTCTGCGGCGGAATGGATTTTACATCGAGGTAGAAGCCGCGTCTGCGCATGCGTTTATCGTCGGTTCGATGGAGCGCGGGGAGTTTCGCTTTGGGCAGATATTGGAATGGGTGCGGCGGCACGTCAAGTCTGTGAAGTGAGGGAGAGTTCGGCAATCCGAACTTCGACCCTGAAATTTCTTTTCTGCAATCCTTTAGAATTCTCGCCTGTGTCCATCCAGTTTCAAATTGAAGCAACCGCGGCTGCGGGGCGCGCAGGCAGACTCACCACTCCTCACGGGCAGATCGAGACGCCCGTGTTCATGCCCGTTGGAACCCTCGGCTCCGTCAAAGGCGTTTCGCAGGATTTGCTGGAAACCCTCGGCGTCCAGATATTGCTCGGCAATACTTACCACCTTTATTTGCGGCCGGGCGTGGATATCGTGCGGCGAATGGGTGGGCTGCATCGCTTTATGTCATGGTCGCGCGCGATTCTTACTGACTCGGGCGGGTTTCAGGTTTTCAGTCTGAACGAGCTGCGGAAAGTGACGGAGGAGGGCGTTACATTTCGGTCGCACCTCGATGGTTCTTCGCATTTTCTTAGTCCCGAGCGGGCGATGGAGATTCAGATTGGGCTGGGCGCGGACATCATCATGGCGTTTGATGAGTGTACGGAGTATCCCGCGGAGGCGGGGCGGGTCCGCGCGTCGATGGAGATGACGTTGCGCTGGGCGGAGCGGTCGAAAAGATACTTCGAGGAGCATAAGGATGAGCTGCCTTGGGGGAGCCGTCAGCCGTCAGCCATCAGCCATCAGGAAAAGCAGGTCCTTCGTTTCGCTCAGCATGATGGTCTTAAATCTGGTGAGGATGACAATCCCCAGGTTGACAGTTCCCGAAACGACTCGACCGGGGAGACCCAGGCCTTGTTTGGAATTGTCCAAGGAGGGATGGATCGCGAGTTGCGCCGGGAGTCAGCTTTGCGGACGGTGGAGATTGGGTTTCCGGGCTATGCGATTGGCGGCCTTAGCGTGGGTGAGCCTCGGGATATGACGCGGGAGATTGTCGAATCTACGCTGGAGTATCTTCCTAGAGACAAGCCCCGGTATCTGATGGGAGTGGGGACTCCGGAGGAGATTGCGCTTTATGCGCGCATGGGCGTCGACATGATGGACTGTGTTTTGCCGACGCGCGCGGCCCGGCACGGGTTGCTCTTTACATCGGAAGGACGGGTTTCGATCAAACAGGCTCGCTATACGGAGGATTCCAGGCCGCTCGACCCGGCGTGCGCGTGCATGGTTTGCGGGCGGTATTCGCGGGCTTATCTGCGTCATCTTTATGCGTCAAATGAGCTGCTGGCGCAGGTTTTGAACACGGTGCACAACCTGCATTTTTATCTGGAGACTATGCGCGCGGTGCGTGGGGAGCTTTGCACTCGCCATCCTTAACACCGTCCTTGACACTCCGGCGGCGCGTCCTGCATTCTATTAAACTTGGGGATAAGGTCTGTCTTCTTGCTGTGCCGATCCCTGTAAACTCAAGGTCGGCATTTCGGATTCCAGCCTGCGATGGCATGGTCTATGGCTTCTGGACCGGACAATCTTGACTCAACAGTTTCTCCCAGGTGATTGATTTGGCTGGAATTTTCAATTTTGTGGGCGTGAGCGCGATGGCATTGCAGCTCGGCGGCGGCTCGGGATTGCTCGGGTTGGCGCCGCTGTTGTTCATCTTTGCGATCTTTTATTTCCTGCTGATCATGCCGCAGCAGCGCAAGCAGAAGAAGTGGCAGGCGATGCTCAGCCAGTTGAAAACTGGCGACAAGGTTGTGACCTCCGGCGGGTTACGCGGGACGATTATCGGCCTGAAAGACGACGCGGTCACAGTGCGGGTGCCACCTGATAATCTGAAACTGGAAGTGACCCGCGCATCGGTTGTGTCGGTGGCGACGGCGGAAGAGACGAAATAAAGCCACGAGTCTCGAGCCGCGGATCTCGATCTGAATCGAGGTTGGCTTGCTTGCAAGACTTCGGTTTGATGGTGGCTCGAAACGCGCGGTTCGCGGCTCATATTTTGCCGTGCTCATACTTTGCAGTGCTCATACTTTGCAGTGAAAGATAGCTTTTATGAAGAACCTTAGTTGGAAGTTGATCGTTATCGTTGGGGTGCTGCTGTTCTTCGTGGCGGGGATTATCGGCATTCCCAAGGAGTTCTCGGGCCAAGGGCTGCTGGCATCGATTAAAAACCAGATTCACCTGGGTCTCGACTTGCGAGGCGGCACCCACTTGATCTTGCAGGTGAAGGTGAATGACGCGGTCAACGTCGATTCCGACAACGCGATTGCGCGGCTGAAGGAAGAAATGCGGACGCACAAAATCGCCTATGCCGACATTGTGAAGCCCGATCCGGTGAATCATCCTGAGACCATCGTCGTGAAGGGGGTTCCACCCGAACAGACAAGTGATTTCAGGAGCATTATCGCCGACCGGCTGCCGGAATATGAGGCGTCGTCGGGCGCGGAGAATTCATGGACCATCTCCATGAAGCCACAAAACCTGGCCGATTTGAAGAACCAGGCCGTAACGCAGGCGATCGAGACGATTCGCAACCGCATTGACGCGCTGGGCGTGAGCGAACCGGTGATTCAGGAGCATGGCTTGGGACAGTATCAGATTCTGGTACAACTCCCGGGCGTAGACGATCCAGCGCGTGTGAAGTCGATCATTCAGTCGACGGCGATGCTGGAACTCAAGCTGTCGCTGGGTGGGCCGTATCCGAGCGAACAGGCTGCGCTCCAGGACAAAGGTGGCGTAATGCCGCCGGACGCCGAGTTGTTGCCGGGACGGAATCCTCGCGGGGCCTCGGGCGATTCCGGAGAAGCCTGGTATTTCATTTCGCGGGCCGCTGCGGTAACCGGGCGCGATTTGCGCGACGCTCAGCCCGGCCGCAGCGCGGATACCAATCAGCCGCGCGTCAACTTCATCCTCACCGATGAGGGCGGACGCAAGTTTTACAACTTTACATCGGCCCACGTGGGCGAAGGCCTTGCCGTTGTTCTGGATAACAAGGTCGTGGAAGTCGCCAACATTCGTGAGCCGATCAGGGACCAGGGGGAAATTTCCGGGGGATTTACCGAGGAATCGGCGAAGGATCTCGCTTTGACGCTGCGGTCTGGCGCTTTGCCGGCCGGGATCAAGTATCTGGAAGAGCGGACGGTTGGGCCGTCGCTGGGCGCCGACTCGATTCGCGAGGGCGTGCGAGCGGCGGTCGTCGGCATGGTCGCAGTGCTCGCCTTCATGTTGATTTATTACCGCTGGGCGGGAGTCAATGCCGATATTGCGCTCATTCTTAATCTGGTTATCTTGCTTGGTTTTATGGGCTTCTTCGGAGCCGTGCTGACCTTGCCTGGGATTGCCGGTGTGATTCTGACCGTCGGCATGGGTGTCGACTCGAACGTGCTGATCTTTGAGCGTATTCGGGAGGAATTGAGGAATGGCAAGACACCGTCTTCCGCAGTAGATCAAGGATTCAGTCATGCGTGGATCACGATCGTTGATACCCACGTCACGACGATTGTCTCGGCAGCTATTCTCTTTATCTTTGGAACCGGCCCGGTGAAGGGGTTCGCCACTACCCTGGTTTTTGGTCTGGCGGCGAATCTGTTTACGGCCGTATTTGTTTCGCGGGTGATTTTTGATTGGGTGCTGAGCCGGAAGCAACGCGGCGAGGCGTTGAGCATTTAGAAGAACGCTATTCGTCGTTCGCTGTTCGCAAACTCCGATTGCTGCGACAGCGAATAGCGAACGACGAAACAGCGAACAGCGAATCATTGAAGGAAGCAACTTGGAATTCTTTAAAAACGCAAACATCGATTTTCTCGGCAAGAAGTGGTATTTCCTCGCTTTTTCTCTTGTCTTCACTATTGCCGGCCTGGTGTCGATGGGGCATCGCTGGGCGACTACCGGAACGCCCGTTCCCCTGGGCGTCGACTTCCGCGGCGGAACGCTGGTGTATGTGAAATATTCACACACACCCAATCCGGAGGCCATTCACGCCGATATTGAGCGCTTTGGCCTGAAAAACGCGCGCGTACAAAGGTTTGGCGAAGCCGGGAACAACGAAGTGTTGATCTCGCTCGATATTCAGGAGACTAGCGAGCAGGACCTGAGCAAGGGCAAGGACGAAATCAAACAGGCACTCGAGAGCCACGCCACGCCCGGCAAGCAGGATCTCAACAATTCCAGTTCGCTTACCATCCAGAATTATCTGCTCGATAAAGATCCGCTCCACTTAGGCACCGACGCCAACACGCGCTACGCGGCGATTGCGCAGGCGATCGTGGATTATCGCGACAAGACCAAAGGCGGCGTGCTCACGTCGATGGATGAACTGAAGGGCGTTGCCGACCCGGCCGTGATTGGCGCGCTTGAGAGCGATTTTTATATCTCCGATTTCGGCATCCGCAATGTGGAGATCGTCGGGCCGCAGGTGGGGAAGCAGCTCCGCAAGCAGGCGATCCTCGCCACTCTCTATTCGCTGCTCGGCATGCTTATCTATCTCGCGCTGCGTTTCGAATGGATCTACGGTGTCGCCGCCGTGCTCACCGTGTTCCACGACACGCTGATCACGATCGGTATTTTCTCGCTGCTGGATAAGGAAATCTCGCTGACGGTCATTGCGGCCATTCTCACCCTGATCGGATATTCCAACAACGACACCATCGTCGTCTTCGACCGCATCCGCGAAAACATCAAATTGCTGCGCCGCGAGAACCTCGCCGACATCGTCAACAAGAGCATTAATCAAACTTTAAGTCGAACCATCTTGACAGCGGGCCTGACTTTCCTTACCGTGCTTGCTCTGTTCCTTTTCGGGGGCGAGGTGCTGCATGGGTTCAGCCTGGCCCTGGTGATCGGAATTCTGATTGGTACGTATTCTTCGATCGCGATCGCCGCGCCCATTCTGGTGGCCTACCAGGATTGGCGGACAAAACGGGGCAAGAAGCCGATTTCCATGCCGGTTCGGGGCGGAGCCGGCCAGCCCAAGGGGCCGGGCCAGTCCAAGGAGAAAGTCAAGGTTTAAATAGAAGGCTGAGGAACAGATTTCGGACAACCAATTTTGGGCAAATGGCGTAAAATCATCAACCTGTCCGCAGAGGCAGGGAAAACAAAGAGCGGGAGCAAGAAGGACGCAGCTGGTGTCTAAGATGTCGTAAGGACTGGTGTAGGAGAAGCCCATGTTTGAAGACAGTCTTATCGAGTCCGGGAACAGGTTCAAGGCCAAGCGGCGATTGAGCACCACGGTTTTGTCGTTTGTATTGCAGGTCATGCTGATCGGCATGCTGATTTTGATCCCCTTGATCTATACCGATGCACTGCCCAAGCAGCAGCTGATGACGTTTCTGGTAGCTCCTCCACCTCCGCCGCCTCCGCCACCCCCGCCTGCGGCCGCGCCCGTGAAGGTCGTGAAGATTCAAAGCGAAGTGGTCAATGGGCAATTGCGAACTCCGACCAAGATTCCCAAAAAGGTTGAGATGATTAAAGAAGAGGAAGCGCCCCCGGATATGGGCGCTGCCGGCGTAGTTGGCGGCGTACCGGGTGGAATTCCGGGAGGTTCGACGGGCGGCGTTATGGGAGGCATTCTCAGCTCGCAGCCGGTCGCCGTTCCGAAAGTCGCGGCCCCGCAGCGGGTGCGAGTTTCGTCAGGCGTGTCGACAGGCCTGCTGATCAAAAAGGTTCTTCCTAACTATCCCCCGCTGGCGCGCCAGGCGCGCATTCAGGGCAAAGTGATCTTGCAGGCGGAGATCAGCAAGGAAGGCACGATTCAGAATTTGCAGTTGATCAGTGGGCATGCCATGCTCGCGCCGGCCGCAATCGAAGCCGTCAGACAATGGCGCTACAAGCCATATCTGCTCAATGGTGAGCCGGTGGCGGTGGAGACCCAGGTGGAAGTGAATTTCAGTCTGTCCGGAGACTAGACTTCGGGCGAGACGGCTGACTGGGTTGAGTCTGATTCGGCTCGGCCCGGCTGTTCAGGTTCTTTGTGGCGGTTTAAGTCCTCCCCGGTCTTACCTTGTCCAGACGCGGGAATGGGGTTGTTTTCTGCGCCCGAGGGCCACTCTGCCCAGCGATTTCGTTAGGGATACATTCGTTAGGGATACAACAGTCGCGCCATACCGGGCTTCTAACCGGGCACGGACGCTATTGGCAGTTTTGGTGGTTGCGCCTGTATCGAGTCTGGCGCAGCGATTTGGCCGGTTCAGTATGAATAGGTGCCGCGTGGTTTCTGATCAGAGCGATAGAGTCTGATCGGTTGGGGCAGAGTTTTTAGTAATGCAGAGTTTTTAGTAAGAAAGAGCAAGCGCGTCAAACAAGTTCCGAGGAGGAAAGCAACTCATGGTCGTGAATCTGGCAGCAATCGCATTCAGCAATCTACATCTCATTGCCGCTTGGCTCTTGCAAGATAGTGGCCAACCGAGCTGGGACCCGATTTCGCTTTGGAAGCAGATGGGCATTCTGGCGAAAATCGTGGTTGTCATTCTCTTCATTATGTCAGGCTGGTCCATTGGCGTAATGATCGACCGTTGGATGGCGTTCAACGCCGCCCGCAATCAGTCCCGCTCGTTCGCTCCGGCAGTCGCCGGCGCGTTGCGCGAAGGCAAGATCGACGAGGCCATTAAGGTTGCCGAGCGCAATAAGAAGAGCCACCTCGCCAAGGTCGTGACCGCGGGTCTGATGGAGTTCAAGGCGCACCAGGACAGCCCGGGCGAAATTCCGGGCGAGACAATTGAAGCGTCGAAGCGCGCCCTGGAGCGCACGGAAGCCATCGTTCACGCCGAACTGAAGCGCGGACTCGGCGGCCTCGCGACGATCGGATCGACCGCCCCCTTCGTGGGACTGTTCGGAACGGTGGTCGGCATTCTGAACGCGTTCAACGGCATCGCCAAGGAAAAGGCTACCGGTCTGGCGGCAGTGGCGGGCGGCATTTCGGAAGCGCTCGTAACCACCGCAGTCGGATTGTTCGTAGCGATTCCGGCCGTCATGATGTTCAACTATCTGACCGGCCGCGTGGAGGCGTTCGACGTAGAGATGGATAACTCTTCGAGCGAACTGATTGACTACTTCCTGAAGCGCCGCAGTCTGCGCCGGTCTTAATAGGGACTCGCGCGGACCGCACGACGAGTTGCTGGCAGGGCGCCGGTTTTGGCTGGCGCCCCCTCCTCCTCACGGCTGCGGTGCGGTAACGGAAGTATCGGGAGATGGAATTCATGGCATTAGCGAAACGAAACGAAGCGGCGAACGTTAGCTCCGACATCAATGTGACCCCGATGGTCGACGTGATGTTGGTGTTATTGATCATCTTCATGGTGGTCACGCCCATGTTGCAACATGGCGTTACGGTGGACATGGCGAAGGTGAACAACCCGGAAGCAATGCCGGACGCTGACAAAGAAGATGCGCTTCTGGTTGCGGTGATGCGCGACGGCGCGGTTTTCTTCGGCACCGACAGGATTGCCCCGGCCGATCTGACGCAGAAGATCAAAGACCGGCTGGCCAGCCGGACGGACAAGCGCGTCTTTCTGAAAGCGGACGCGCGAGCGAAGTTTGGTTCGGTCGTGGAAGTGGTCGATGACGTTCGCGCCGCCGGCGTGGATCAGCTCGGCCTATTGACGGACCAGAAGAAGGCCGGAGCTCTGCCTCCTCCCAGTGGAGCCAACATGCCGGCAGCACCCACGGGCGGGCAATAGCAAGATTTAGACGCGAGGAGATTTCATATGGGAATGGCCGTGGGCCCCAAAGGGGGCCAAAGCGCGAACATGAATGTTACGCCGCTGATTGACGTGTTGTTGGTGCTATTGATCATCTTCATGGTGATTACACCACTCACGCCCAAGGGTTTGGACGCGCTCGTTCCGCAGCCGCCGCCACCCAATCAAAAGCAGCCGCCGCCCTCGGACCGCACGATCGTTGTGCAATTGATTGACAGGGGCGCGGGAAATCCTCCGGCACTGAAGATCAATCAGGACGATGCGACCTGGGAGACTTTGCAGGGACGGCTGGAAGATATTTTCAAGACGCGCGCCGAGAAGGTCATGTTCGTTAAGGGCGATGACAATGTGCCCTTCGCCGACGTTGCCAATGTTATCGATATCGCGCATTCGGCGGGCGTCGACAAAGTCGGCTTAATCACCGCCAAGATTGAGGCGGGAGGCTAGAATGCCGCTTCAACCGCTTCTGCGAGGGCGCGCAACCGGCGCCCTTTCGTACCTCTCGTTAATACTCACTCGGGTGTAAGGAGATTCACAAGGCAATGACAACATCTCACAGGTTGCTGGTTCTTTCTGCCGCTCTGGTGGTCGTTTTGAGCAGCACGAGTTGCCAGAAGCTCAAAGCGCGCGACCAGCTCAACAAAGGCGTGCAGGCTTACAAGAACGCGAAGTATGAGGATGCGATCGATCACTTCCAGGCGGCGGTGGCCGACGATCCCTCTCTCATCAATGCGCGGCTGTACCTCGCGACCGCCTTTGCGCAGCAATATATTCCGGGCGCCGATACTCCCGACAACAATAAGTTTGCCGAGCAGGCCATTGATCAATACAAAATCGTATTGAAGGCGGACCCCAAAAATATCAACAGCATAAAGGGCATCGCTTACCTGTACCTCCAGATGAAGAAGTTCGACCTGGCCAAGGAATACTACAAGAAAGCTTCCGAAGTCGATCCGAACGACCCCGAGCCTTACTACTCTGTCGCCGTGATTGACTGGACGCAAACCTATATTCCGCGGCAGGAAGAGCGAGTCAAAATCGCCGGCATTAAGCCGGAAGATTCATTGGCATCCAAGGACAAGAAGGCCTGCCTGAGGGTCAAAGAGAAAAACAGCGCCAACGTTGAGGAAGGCATCGACAATCTGAACAAAGCGCTCCAGCTTCGTCCCGACTATGACGACGCCATGGCCTACATGAACCTGATGTACCGCGAGCGCGCCGATATTCAGTGCGACGATCCAGCGGCACGGGCGGCGGACCTTAAGACTGCCGACGACTGGGTGGACAAAACCATGGCCACCAAGAAGGCCAAGGCCGAAAAGCAGCCGGGCGCGACCGGTATCGTAATGAACAAATAGTAAGGAGTTCCCGGTTCTAGAGTTCTCAATGGCCAGTACGAGTTGCTCCGTACTGGCTATTTCTCTTCCGGACAGATTTTCTGGGTTGCCAAATCCTCCTCGTTCTAAAAACATGACAACACCAGCTGAGCGGCCGATGCAGTCCTGCCTCGCGCGCAGGTAGAATCATGGGCGGCCAGATATGTGCGGCGAAAGAGTTTTCGAGAAAAAATGTTTAAAAAAGTCCTGATCGCGAATCGCGGAGAAATTGCGGTACGAGCGATTCGCGCCTGCCGCGAACTGGGCATCTCTACTGTCGCTGTTTATTCCGAAGTCGACCGCGCCTCGCTTCATGTGCGCAAGGCGGACGAAGCGTATGCCATCGGTCCAGCCCCGGCGTCGGAATCCTATCTGCGCGCCGACAAGATTCTGGATGTTGCTCGCCGTTCTGGCGCCGAGGCGATCCATCCCGGCTACGGCTTCTTATCGGAAAACGCGAAGTTTGCGCAAGCGTGTGCCGATGCCGGCATCAAGTTTATCGGGCCGACGCCGCAAGCGATGGAAATGATGGGCTCGAAAACGCGCGCCCGTCAGCACATGGAAAAAGCCGGCATCCCGTTTGTCCCCGGAACCGCGCGCGGCCTCACGTCTCCCGAAGAAGCTGAGGCAGTTGCAGAACGAGTCGGCTACCCGATCATGCTGAAAGCCGCGGCGGGCGGCGGAGGCAAGGGCATGCGGCTCGTGCAGACGCGCGAGGAAATTCGTTCCGCCCTCGAGTCGGCGCGGAGTGAGGCGCAGCGTTCATTCGGCGACAGCGAAGTCTACATCGAAAAAGCGATCGTCAATCCGCGCCACATCGAGATGCAGATCCTGGCCGACGAGCACGGCAACACGGTCTGGCTGGGAGAGCGTGAGTGCTCGATTCAGCGGCGCCATCAGAAAGTTCTCGAAGAATCGCCTTCGCCGATCGTCGATCCCGACATGCGCCGCCGGATGGGCGATGTGGCCGTCAAAGTCGCGCAAGCCGCTGACTACACAAACGCCGGCACAGTCGAATTTCTAGTCGACGAGCGAAAGAATTTCTACTTCCTTGAAATGAATACGCGCTTGCAGGTCGAACATCCCGTCACCGAGTTGACCACCGGCCTTGACCTCGTACACCTTCAGATCCGCATTGCCAATGGCGAAAAGCTCCCCTTCACGCAGTCCGACATTGGCATCCGCGGACATGCCATCGAGTGCCGCATCTACGCCGAAGATCCGGACAACAATTATTTTCCGAGTCCCGGAAAAATTGACGTGCTGTTGCAACCATCCGGGCCGGGCATTCGCCAGGACAGCGGAATGTACGAAGGCTGGAGTGTGCCCCTGGATTACGATCCCCTGCTGGCGAAGCTGATCGGCTTCGGCACGGACCGGGAGCAGGCCATCATGCGGCTAGAGCGCGCGTTGCACGAATATTTTGTGGCCGGAATCAAGACCAACATTTCGCTGTTTCGAAGAATTCTGCGGGATGACGATTTTCGGGCGGGGAAGCTGGATACAGGATTCCTCGATCGGATGCTTGCGAAACCCGACGCCGGTCCGCCGACCAGCGCGTCTGAGGCTGGCATTGCCGCCATCGCCGCGGGCATATTCGCGGCGCTGGATCCCTTTTCTTCCGGTGCCAAGAATGGGGGCGCTCCCGCGCCGCCGTCGGTTTCTTCGAACTGGAAGCAGAAAGGACGCGTGGAAGCGCTGCGCTGAACGTTATGGTCTATGACGTGATCGTCGACGGCAAAACGCATCGACTCGAACTGAAGAAAGTTGATGCCGGGTGGAAGTGCCAACTCGACGGCAAAGAGGTTCACGTGGATGCGGTGCTGCCTCGACGAGATGTGCTCTCGCTGCTGGTGGATGGCCGCGCCTATGAAATCAAGCGCGAGCATACTGCCACCGATATTTATATGTGGATGGGCAGCGCGCGCTTTGCGGTTGAGATTCGCGATCCGCGATCTTTGCGCGCGCATAAAGGTGCCACGCAGGACGAAAAAGGACCACAAAAAATTGTCGCGGCTATGCTTGGACGCGTAGTGCGATTGCTTGTTGCCGAACAGGCGGAAGTCGAGGCGGGGCAGGGAATCCTGGTCGTCGAAGCGATGAAGATGCAAAACGAGATCAAGTCACCAAAAAAGGGAATTGTCAGGAAAATTACGGCCGCCGCTGGCGCCGCCGTCAACGCTGGCGATGTGCTGGCTATCGTGGAATAGGCCTCCGGTACGTCCTTGGGCCGCCGAGTTACTTGGCTAAAGTCGCCGATTGGCCCGCAAGTTCCCTCACCTCCGTCATCTAAAGTCATCGCTTGCGTGGGCATAGCATGATGATGGCGAAAGCGATGGCGGAGGTGCCCTCTGAAGCTGCAACGCATCATCAGTTACGTAACCTTGGCGATCTCAATCCTGACCCTTGTTCTCGTCCTGCGAAGGCCAGCCCCGGTTGCGGCGCCCGTCGCGCCCGCCGCCGCCGCCGCCAGCGCGCAGTCGTTTCAAGAAAAGCTGGACCGCCTCGAACAGCCCAAGCCCGCTGGTGAAGGCGAGAGTGAAGTTCGCATGAATTCCGGCGAAGTGAATGCCGCTTTGGCACAAGCCGCCGGGTTATTGACCGCCGGCGCGACCGGCTCAGCGACGACCCAGTCGAACACGAGCGGCTCCTCCACGCCCGCGCCCAGCGGTTCGATGCAATTCCCTGGTCCTGTGCCCAGTATCAAGGATTCCCAGGTCTCCATGGATGGCGACCTCGTTCGGGGGCAGTTTCTGACGCAGATCGCGGGGAAAGACGTCTATCTGACGCTGGCCGGACATCTGGGAGCCAAAGACGGCTACGCCACTTTCGATGCAACCGAAGTCAAGCTGGGGGATCTCTCTATTCCGGTAGCGCTCGTCAACGATGCGCTGAAGAAGAAATTGGCCGAACAGCACGATCAGCTCAAGCTGCCCGACAACGTCAAGGACCTCAAGATTGAGAATGGCGAGCTGGTCTTTGTCGAAAAATAATTGCGCCGGCAGGCGATTCCGGCAAAAGACTCGCTAGGAAGCAATTCTTCCTCGCGGCAGAAGATGCCGGGACACACACCTCGTGGACTCCTGTAAAGCAAAATTTGCCGCATGCGGCACACGATGGTTTGCCCTTTCTAAGATTCTTCTAACCTCCAGCTAATCGCGTTCTAACCTGCTTCGACTTGAATCGTAAATATGACAACTTTTCCTATGCCTCCCAATTATGGGGACCACGTCCTGGTGGCCAGTGCGAGCAGCGTGGTTCGTCAGCGGGTTCTTGAAAGCCTGAGTCCGCGGGCGGGGAGAGTGGAACAGGCAGCCGGCGGCGCCGAAGCTCTGCTTCACCTTGAGAAGGGCCCGTGGCAGAAGTTGTTCCTTGACCGGCGTCTGCCCGATCTCGATGCCGAAGAGCTGAGTCAAACGGTGCGGCAGCGCTATCCCTCGGTCGAAGTTGTGATTGTGGATAACGAAAGCGACTTGCCAGCAACTGCCGCCCCGCCGGCACGGTGGCCACAGCGGTCGTCTGTTCCGAGAGTGTCGGACGAAAGTTGTGATAGCGATGGGGACAATTTTCATGACGACGCATTTCTCTATGAAAAAAAGGCCGGAGTGACGGCTCTCGATGATATCGGCGCCGAGGCGCTGCCCGGCATGATTGGGCACTCGCCACTCATGCGGGCCCTTTACCGCAAGGTGCAGCTGGTTGCGCCCCGCGACACGACCGTCCTGATCAACGGACCGACCGGCAGTGGCAAAGAACTGGTCGCACGCGCCTTACACGACCTTAGCCCGCGCGCGGCCCGGAGTTTTGTGGTCGTTAACTGCGCCGCCATTCCTGAGACGTTGCTCGAGGCGGAGCTTTTTGGATACTCGCGGGGCGCCTTTACGGGCGCCCAGCAGTCCTATGCGGGCAGGATCCAGGCCGCGCACATGGGGACGCTTTTTCTGGACGAAATCGGAGACATGCCCCTCAGCCTCCAGCCCAAGATTCTGCGCTTCCTGGATCAGAAAGAACTCCAGCGCCTCGGAAGTTCCCAGACGGCGCGCGTAGACGTGCGGCTGATTTCCGCCACTAATGCGGACTTGCTCACGCTCGTGCGGGAGGGAAAATTTCGCGAAGACCTTTACTATCGGCTCTCAGCTTTTCCGCTGATGATTCCGCCGTTACGCGATCGGCCCGAAGATGTTCTGTTGCTGGCCGAGCATTTCTTGCGGAAATTTTCTCTGGGCTTGCCCGTCCCCGTCCTGTCGGACGAGGCTCGGGCTATGCTTGAAACGGAGAACTGGCGGGGCAACATTCGCGAATTGCAGAATGTGATTGAACGCGCGCTGATTCTCTCCTCCGGGGAGTCGGTGGTCCGGCCTGACCACTTGATTCTTTCTGGACTCAATCGAAGCCGCAAAGCTGAGCGGCCGGACGCTTTGCGATAGAACCGGCGATAGGACACCTTCCTCTGTGCAGGCCATGAGAGCTTTCTAAGGCAATTAATGCCGGGCTGGCATGGACTTTGCAATTGAGAACGGCATGTCCACCTCACCGCCGCCTTCCCCCGACCCAGCGCGCGCAGCCGATCATCCCCTGGCGCGGGCGTTTCGCTCCTTTACCGAAGCTGCCGGTTCGCTTGAGCGCACCTACGGGCAACTGCATGGGCAGGTGGCCCAGCTTCGGCAAGAACTCGAAGTTACGAATCGCAACCTGACCGTGAGCCTCCAAGAGAACAGCCGCATGCGGGAGCGCTTGCACGGCATTCTTGAGGGCTTGCCGTGCGGGGTGCTGGTCATTGAAGGAAACATCGAAGGAAACGGAGAAACGTGCGGAGAAGAAGGCGGGCGCATCTCGGCGCTGAACCCCGAAGCGGCACGCCTCGCCGGTGGGAGCTTTGAAACTGTGAACGCCCTGCCATCCGCGCTCACGGAGGCGCTCGAAGGCGCGCGTAAGACCGGCAATGAGTATGAATTGGAGCTTTACCCGGCGTCCGCAGACAACTGCGAAAAGAAAGCCGGCGAGAACGCGAAGCCCGTCTGGGTGGCGATTCGTCATGCCTGGCTCGAGCGCAAGGCGGAGAACGCGAGTTCGGTTTTCATTCTGCGTGACGTGAGCGCGGCCAAGCGGCTGGAGCGGGACTCGGAAAACCTGCGCCGCCAGCGCGCCCTGGTGGAGATGTCGGCGCTGCTGGCGCACGAGATTCGCAATCCGCTCGGCAGCCTGGAACTGTTTGCCGGGCTGCTGGCCGAGTCCGGACTCGAAGGGGAGAGCCGCCGCTGGATCGAGCACGTGCAGGCGGGCTTGCGCGCACTTTCTTCGACCGTCAACAACGTGCTTGACCTGCACAACGAGCCTCCGCCGGAGCGGGCGCGCATCGACGCCGGACAACTTCTGGGCTGGGCCTACGACTTTCTCATGCCGCTGGCGCATCAGGCGCGCGTCGAAATTCAGGTCGTGAACGGCCTTGGCGGGGTTCGGATTCAGGCCGATCGCCATCTGCTTGAGCAGGTGCTGCTCAACCTCGCGCTGAACGCCTTCCGTTTTATGCCGGGTGGAGGATGGCTTTCGATTCGCGGCGCCGATCGCGGGCCTGCGGGAGTCGAAATTGAAGTGCGCGACACCGGCCCGGGCATTGCCGAAGAGGATCTGCCGCGCGTTTTCGAAGCTGGCTTTACGACCCGGCCCGGCAGTTGCGGACTTGGATTGGCGGTCTGTCAGCGCATACTCAGGCAACACGGCGGGCGGATTACGGCCGAAAGCCGGTACGGCCATGGCGCCGCCTTCCGATTGACTCTGCCCGCGGCGGACACGCGGCAGCCCTTGCCGCTTCCGCCAATGTTGCCTGGGCACGCCGCCCTTTCACTGGAAGCCGGCACGGGAGCGAGCGCATGAAGCGTCTTTTAATCGCCGATGACGATGCCGGAATGCGCGCCGCCCTGGAAACGCGTTTCGCGAAACGGGGCTGGCAGGTCGATGTGGCGGTCAACGGCAGCGAAGCGCTGGCGAAATTTCGGCCCGGGCTGCACACCCTGGTCATTACCGACGTGCGCATGCCGGGCCGCGACGGATTCGAGCTGATGCGCGAGGTGCAGGCTTCTTCCTCCGGCACCGCCGTGATTCTCTTGACCGCCTATGCCTGCGTGCCGGACGCGGTCAAAGCCATGCGCGACGGGGCCTGCGATTATCTGGTCAAACCGGTCTCGTTCGAGAAGCTGGAAGCGACCGTCGAACAATTGCTGCGCCGCGCCGAGTTGAAGTCGGGGGAAGAGAGCAAAGATATCGAGTCGCTGATCGGAAAGTCTCCCGCCTGGCAGCAGGCGCTGGCGAGAGCCCGGCAGGCGGCTTCGACCGACGCCGACGTTTTGATTGAGGCGGAAAGTGGAACGGGCAAGGAACTTATCGCCCGTCTGATTCATCGCCTGAGTGCGCGCAGCGGCAAGCCGTTCGTGGCCGTCAACTGCGCCGCCTTTCCGGAGACCCTGCTCGAAAGCGAACTCTTTGGCCACGCCCGCGGCGCCTTTACCGGCGCCATTGCCGCGCGCCCGGGAAAATTCGAGCTGGCGAACGGCGGCACGCTTCTGCTCGATGAGGTCGGAGAGATGCCGCTCGCGCTCCAGCCGAAGTTGCTGCGCGTATTGCAGGAGCGCGAATTCGACCGGCTCGGCTCGAATCAGACCGTGCGGGTCGATATCCGCGTGCTTTCAACCACCAACCGGCCGCTCGCCACGGCCATCGTCGAAGGGCGCTTCCGGGCCGATCTTTACTACCGGCTCAATGTGATTCCGATTGCCCTGCCGCCGCTCGCCGAGCGGGTGGGCGATGTGCGCGAACTGGCCTGCCATTTCGCGCTCCTCTATTCCGCGCGCGGGGCCGCCGTCCGGCTGTCGGAATCGCTGCTGGCGCGGCTGGAAGAGCAGCGCTGGCCGGGCAATGTGCGCGAACTCGCGAATTTTGTCCGCCGCGCGGTCGCTTTATCCGCGGGCGGTGAAATCGGCGTGGAAGCCTTCGAGCACGGGAAAATCTCACCGTCTGTTCCCGCTCCCGCCCTGCCGCCGCCCGCGCCCGAATGGAAGGCTGGGCTCTCGCTCGGAGAGATGGAGCGCCAGCTTTTTTCCATGACGCTCGACGCCACCGGCGGCAATCGAGCCCGCGCCGCCGAACTCCTGGGCGTAAGCCTGCGCACGGTGCGCAATAAGGTGCGTGAGTTCGGGCTGCCCGCGCGCCACGACTACCGCAGAGACTGCGTACAGCCATGAAGGAAACAGGGGCGACGAGCAATGAGTGATACAGGAATGATCGAGACTCCGTTGATGCGCGGCCTGGAGCGGGTGCTCGATCTGAGCGCGCAACGGCATCAGGTCTTGGCGACCAACATCGCCAACGTAGACACGCCCGGCTACCACACGCGGGATCAGACGACCTTTGCCGGCGAAATCGAGCAGGCGATGGGAGATGGAGTATTCGCGGGCGGGTCGGACGGTGAGCTGGCCGCGTTTTCTCCGATGATGCCGGGCGCGCGCGAGGTGCGTGGCCTCGTCGAGCGTCCCGACGGCAACAATGTCAGCGTCGAGCGCGAGTCGCTCCTGCTGGCGCAAAACCAGTTGCGCTTTGAGGTGGCAGTGGCCTTTCTCAAAGCCGAATTTCATCGTATGTCGACTGCGATTAATGGAGGCGCGACCACGTCATGAATCTTTTTTCCATGCTTGAACTGAGCGGCTCGGCGCTGGGCGCCGAGCGGATGCGCGCGGAAGTTGTCGCCGCCAACATGGCCAATGCCCAGACCACGCGCACTCCGCGGGGCGGCCCGTACCGGCGGCAGATGGTGGTTTTTCAAGCGCGCTCGCAGCCCCGGTTTTCGCTCGCCCTGGGCGGGCTGCTCCGCGACAATCCGGCGGCCGTGCGCGTGGCGGCCATTATCGGCGATGCGCGGCCGCCCATTATGCGCTTTGAACCGGGGCATCCCGACGCCAATGCCCAAGGCTATGTCGCCTATCCGCAGGTCGATCCGATCGAGGAGATGACCGACCTCCTTAGCGCCGTGCGGGCCTATGAACTGAATGCGTCGGCCGTGCAGGCCACCAAGAACATGATCCAACAGTCGCTCGACCTGCTGCGTTAGAGGCAGAGTTCGAGGCAGAGTTCGAGGCAAAGTTCGAGGCAAAGTTCGACGAGGAGCGCCGCTTGTGAACAATACGATTTCGCCGATTCGCATTTTGCCCGCCGATATTACGAACCCGACTGCTCCCGCGAGCGTGGCTTCCCCCGGCGAGGGCGAGGATAGTTTTATGTCAACCCTCCAGCAGTCCATGGATGCGGTTGAGGGCGCGCAGGGCGACGCGCAGACGCAGGTCGCGCAACTGCTCGACGGACGGGGCGCCGACCTGCACACCGCCATGATCGCGGTCGAAAAGGCGGACCTCTCCTTTCAGCTCATGATGCAGGTGCGCAACAAAATCGTGCAGGCCTACCAGCAGATCTCGAACATGCAGTTCTGACGCCGGCGCCTCGGGCGGTCAGTAGGAGCGGAGTTCGTAGAGATCACAGAGCGTTTTGGGAAGAACAAACTTAAGACGAAGAGGAATGGCGGAATGACCCAAAGAGATCGCGTTCGGTCAAGGCTCCCAGAGTCTCGGCGCTCTCCCCGGCCTTTGCGATTTAAGAACACCTTTGGCCGTATCCGGGATGGGCACATTTGAATGAGTGGCTAAAGCAGGTCCAGGGCTTCCTGCGCGGTTTGAGCCTGGCGCAGAAAGCGATGCTGGCCGTCGGCCTGCTGGTGGTTGGGCTTGCGCTCTGGGGATTTGCCGCGTTGCTCGACAACGGAAAGTACGTCGTCCTCTATTCGGGACTCCGGCCGGCCGATGCGCAATCGATGGCCAGCCGTCTGGCGGCCAAGAATATTCCTTATGAGATTTCTCCCGATGGCGGAAGCCTGCTCGTGCCCTCCGAAAAGCTTGACGCCGCTCGCCTCGAGACCGCTTCGCAGGGCCTGCCGCGCAATGCGCGCCTCGGTTTCGAACTTTTCGATACCCCGAACTGGGCCGGCTCCGATTTCAGCGAAAAGGTGAATTACCAGCGCGCGCTCGAAGGCGAGCTGGAACGTACGCTCGAGACCTTGAGCGAAGTCGAGGCGGTGCGCGTGCACCTTGTGCTGCCGCGCGAATCGCTCTTCACCGAGCAGGAGCACGAATCGAAAGCTGCGGTCATTGTGAAGACGCGCGGCGGCACGCTTTCAAAAGAGGCGCAGGAGGCGATCCCCGAACTTGTGGCCAGCGCGGTCGAGGGCCTGCGGCCGGAAAACGTTACCGTCGTCGATGCGGATACGGCCACGCCGTTCGTACTGCGGCGCGGGCCCGGCGGCCGGGCATCGTTCGATACGGACGAGGAGCTTGCCGCTGCCGCCGTCCATGCCATCGAACCGGTGGTGGGCGCCGACCATGTGCGGGCTAATGTGCACGTCGATTACGACCTGAGCACGAGCGAAGATACCTCGGAGACGTTTGACCCCAAGTCCTCGACGCCCCTCTCGCAGCAGCACGCCGAAGAGCTGGCCGGGGGCGCGAATCCAGCGGGTGTGCCCGGTACAACCTCGAATATTCCTGGAAGCGCCGCCGCAATTCCGGGCGCAAAACCGTCAACTCCTGCCGCAGGGAATTCCGCCTCCATCCCCGGCGCGATTTCCAGCCTTACGTCCGCGCTTGACAGCCAGTCGTCAAAATCGGAGGCGGAAACCTATGCCGTCAGCCGCAGTGTGCGGCGGGTTTCGGAACCCGCCGGACGCGTCCGCCGGATCACCGCGGCTGTGCTCATCGACGATGCCCTCGATACGCAGCAGGAAAAAGACGGCAAGACGGCGACTGTCCGGCGCAAGCGGACGCCCGAAGAAATGGCGGCCATTGAAAAGCTGGCGCGCGCCGCCATCGGAATCGACGACCAGCGCGGCGACTTGCTGGCGCTCGAAAACCTTTCATTTCAGGCCGGACCGCCGATCGAGCCCCTGAATCCTCCCGGAAGAATCGAAAAATTCCGGCTGCTGGTTGCGCCCTGGGGAGGCGCGCTTCGCTACCTGGGTATCACGCTGCTGTTTGTCCTCGTTTACGCCATGGTTTTGCGGCCGGTAAAAAAACAGGCTCTGGCCGCCTTCCGCCAGATTCCGCAGCAGCTCGCGCAGGCGCGCGGCGCCCTCCCCGCCGGCTCTGCCGGAGCGCTCGGAGCCATCGAGCTGCCCGCCGATAGCGATGAGTCCAAGCGGGCCCAAGCGCTGAAAAAAGATTTGGGCGAAAAGATCAAGACCGAGCCGGCCGCCGCCAGCCGGCTGGTGCAAACCTGGATTCGCGATCAACCGAAAGCCAAGTAGCCAACCCAACGGCAGGCTGAAGCGATGGGAAAATTGTGCCGAAGAGAAGACGACAAAACAACGTAAGAGAAAAGAGCAGCCAGCAACTTAGTAAGTAACGTTGGTAATAAAAACTGCCTCAAGCCACCATGCCGCTAACTGCCAACCCGGGATTGCGTAAGGCCGCCGTGTTGATGGTGTTGCTGGGCGAGGAATCGGCCAGCCATATCTACCGGAATCTTCCTGAGACCGATGTGCAACGGCTCACCGAATGCATCGCGGAGCTTGACCATATCAAGCCGGAGACCGCGATCTCGGTGCTCGAGGAGTATCACCAGCTCACGCTTACCCAGAGTTATCTCGCCGAAGGCGGCCCCGATTACGCAAAGAAGCTGCTCGTGAAGGCGTTTGGCGACGCCGGCGCCCAGCACTTGCTCGAACAGGTCACCCTGGCCGCCGAGATGAGTGTGGCGCAGCTGGAAAGCCTGCAAAAGGCGGATCCGCAGCAGCTCGCCAAATTTCTGGAGGGCGAGCATCCGCAGACCATCGCGCTCATTCTCGCCCACCTCAATGCCCGCCAGGCTTCGGCGCTGTTGATGAAGCTGCCCGAGGAAGCGCGCGGGGAAACCGTGAAGCGGCTGGCGCAACTCCGGCAGTTCTCTCCCGACGTCGCGCAAAAGGTTTCAGTCGCGCTGCATAAGCGGCTGGAGTCGCTCGGCGAACAGAGCCGGCGCGCTTACGCGGGGTTCAAAGGCGCCGCCGACATGCTCAATCAACTCGAGCCGAACACGGGCAAAGGCATCCTGGAAAGCATCGAAAAAGACGATCCCAAGATGGCCCTGGCCATCCGCAACCTGATGTTCACCTTCGAGGATTTGCTGGGCGTACCCGAGGCGGGGATTCGCGAACTGCTCGGGCAGCTCGACAAGAAAACGCTGGCTCTTTCCCTGCGCGGGGCCACCGAAGAAATGAAGAACCTGATTTTCAAGTCGATGTCGTCGCGCGCGGTCGAAATGCTGAAAGAGGACATGGAAGTGCTCGGGCCGGTGCGCTCCAAGGATGTGAGCCAGGCCCAGCGCGAGATCGTAGAAGCGGCGCGCAAACTCGAAGCCGAAGGGAAGCTCGTGTTAAGCGCCGAGGGGCAGGATGAATATGTCGTCTAGCGCGCCCAAACTTCAACGGGAACGGGCGGCGGTGCTGCCGGCTGCGGAACTGCATGAAGAAAGGGCCGATGAAAAGACGATCAAAGCTTCGCCTTTCTGTTATGTCGAGGCGCAGCCGGGCGGCGATGTCTCCGGATTGACTCCCGAACAAGCGGCGGAGGAACGCAACCACCGCCAGGTAGCGGAAGCGCTCGAGCGCGGGCGCGAGGCGGGACGGCAGGAACTTCGTTCTTCGGTCGACGACGCCCTGGCGCGCAGCCGTGAGCAGGTCCGGCAAACGCTCGCCGTGTTTGCCACCGAGCGCGCCTCTTATTACCGGCGCGTCGAAGGCGAGGTGGTGCAACTGGCGCTCGCTATCGCGCGCAAGATTTTGCATCGCGAAGCTCAGCTCGATCCGCACCTGCTGGCCGGCATCGTGCGCGTGACCCTGGAAAAACTGGACGCGGGAACGAAAATCGACCTGCACGTTCCCGCGCGCGAGACAACTGAATGGCGTCACTACTTCGCGTGCCAGGTGGAGGGCACGCCCGTTCCGGAGGTCCACGAGGATGCCGCGCTGGCGCCCGGAGAATGTCGCATCGAAACTTCGCTGGGTTCGACCGAAGTCGGACTCGAATCGCAGATCAAAGAGATTGAAACTGGCTTGCTCGATCTGCTCGCCGAGCGCCCGGAGGATGGCACTACCTCTATACCCGCTTCGTCCGGATCGAGTGCGTCTCCAAAACGCTGATCAAAACGCCGATTAAAACGCCGATGACCTCTCCGCTCCTCTCCGCATATTTCTCGCAACTTGAAACCTGTTCGCCTTTGCGCTGGCAAGGTCATGTCACCCAGGTGGTAGGACAGGTCATTGAATCCGAGGGCCCGTTCTCGACAGTGGGCGAAGCGTGTGAGATTGTCGACTCGAGCGGACGCCACTGGGCGGGCGAGATCGTCGGCTTCCGCGGACACACCGTGCTTTCGATGGCGCTGCGGCGGCCGACAGGTATCCGTTATGGAGATCTGGTCGTCGTTTTTGGGCGTCGCCCTTCGCTGCGCCTGGGCGAACAGTTGCTCGGCCGCGTGCTCGATGGCGCGGGGCACCCTATTGACGGAGGCGCATTTCCGTCGTGCCGCGAGCGCTTCCCGCTCGATCGCGAAGCGCCTCTCGCCCTCGCGCGCACTCCGATTCGCGAGCCTCTGGGCTGCGGCATCCGCGCCATCGACGGCTTCCTCACTTGCGGGCGCGGCCAGCGGGTCGGCATTTTTGGCGGCAGCGGCGTGGGCAAGAGCACGCTCATCGGCATGATGGCGCGCAATACCAACGCCGACCTCACCGTTCTTGGACTAATCGGCGAACGCGGGCGCGAAGTTGGAGAACTGCTGAATTCGCTTGGCGAGGCAGGCCGCGCGCGTTCGGTAGTCGTCGTCTCCACTTCCGACCAGGACCCGCTGCTCCGCATCCGCGCCGGTCTTGCCGCCACCACCATCGCGGAATATTTCTGCGCGCGCGGCAAGCATGTGCTGCTGGTAGTCGATTCCCTTACGCGTCTCGCCATGGCGCAACGCGAAATCGGCCTCGCCGCCGGCGAGCCGCCCACCGCCAAAGGCTACACGCCTTCGGTCTTCACGCTGCTGGCGCGCCTGATCGAACGCGCGGGCTCGTTTGGATCGGGCACCATCACCGGCTTCTACACAGTGCTGATGGAAGGCGACGACGAAAATGACCCGCTCGTCGACGCAGCGCGCGCTCTCCTCGATGGTCACGTCATGCTAGATCGCAAATTGGCGGCGCAGAGCCACTATCCGCCGATTTCGATTCTCGACAGCATCAGCCGAATCATGCCGGCGGTTATCTCGCCTGAGCACCTCGCGAAAGCGGGTGCGATTCGGCGGCTGCTGGCGACCTACAAGGCTTCCGAGGAACTCATCCGCATCGGAGCCTATCAGAAAAACGGCGATCCCGATCTGGATCGCGCCATCGCGCTCATGCCTGCGCTGCGGGAGTTCCTGGTGCAGTCCACCGGCGATGTGGCCGCCATCAAAGATTCGATTGACCGTCTCTTCGCGCTGCCCGCTTGACCTTATGCCTTTTCGTTTCTCACTCGCGTCTGTGCTTCGTCTTCGCCAGAGCATCGAGCGTCAGCGTTCACTAGCTTTGCAGGACGCAGCCTTGCAGGTGGCCCGAGCCCAGGAAACGGTTGCGCGACTGGACGGATTTCTTTCCGGATCGGCGAGCGCCGACTGCGCTTCGCTGGCGGGCGGATGCTCTGCTGCCGAACTCCAGTTCGCGGGTCTGCTTCGTAAGCAGCTGCAACAACTCCGGGTTCGCCTGCAAGAAGATGTTCAGCGCCTCGAAGGTGTGCGCCAACAGGCGGTGGCGGCCTATCAGCAGGCCTTCCGCGCGCGCGAAGTTCTTGAAAGTCTTCGGACTCGCCAGCACCGTTCTTATCAGATCGAGCAAGCCCGACGAGAGCAGCAGCGGCTCGACTCCGCCTATCTGCTCCAGCGGTGGCACCGCCGAAACGGCTAATTTTGCCGCGTTCAACCCGGCAGCTCTTGCCGCTCGCGGTGTAGGCGCAACTGCCAAAATTTGCTGCCGTCCGTACGGCCTCTGCGCAACTTGCTGAAACGGCAGTGAACGCGTCCCTGATTTCTACAGCGATTCAAGCGGTTTTGCGTTGGCATATGGCCTGCATTCGGATTCCCGGTACTCGAATGCCAGTCGATATGCTTGCCATTCCGAATGCTACGGGAGCCGCCATCGCGCCTGCGCGTGCCGCGAGTTCTGCTCCGGCTGCCGCCAGTTTTGCGAACGCACTGGCGGCGTCCGGTAATTCACAACCGGCCGACGCGGCTGCCGATCCCTCGCCGGCATCGGATCCGGTTTCGTCTGGTCCTGCTCCGGGCTCTTCATCGCCCGCCGGGAGATCGCCCGCCGGAAGATCGTCGGGCGGAAGATCGTCAGGCGTTTCGGGCGTCGGCAACGATTCGAACACTGACGATCAAACGGCGCCCGGCGCTTCGTCATCAAGCATAAATCCCGGGTCCATATTCAGTGGTGGGACAGTTTCTGCTGGCCGGTTGATCTCAAAGCTGGCCGCGAAGACGCTTGACTCAAGAACTGGCGTCAATTCCGCGAAGACAAATGTCCAGGCCAGAACGGCGCCCTCCAGCTCTCAGTCCAGCCCTCCGGCCATGAGTCTATGGCTCACTCAACAGGTTGCAGCCGCGCCGCAACTTGCCTTGACCCTGGCGAGCCTCGGAACGAATATCGTCCCTCCCACCCCGCCCCCAATCGCCGCTCCAGCAGCGATTGGTGCGGCCGCTCCCTCCATTTTCTCCACGGGAGCTGCGAATGAGGCAGGGGCAATTCAATCGGCCGCTACCACCGGTAGCGAAAGCATGGGTCCTATCGCAACGGACTTGACTCAGCGAACGATTTCGACGGTATCGCCCGGGCGGGAGCGAAGTGCTGCCGCGATAGGTGCGGTCGCTTCTTTCTCTCCGCTCACACCAGCGACGCCTGAGTTGGAATCCGCCTCGTCGGCAACAACGACCGCCGCTGGAACGGGCGTTACCGCAACCTTCTTGACGCCGCCTGCCAGTGAGGCGGCCGTACCGCGGCAAGCGACCTCGCCACTCCAAACGATCCCGCTCCAAATCGCTCGCCAAGCTCAGAACATTTCGTCGATGGGGATCACTTCGCCGAGCACGTCTTCGGCGATTCTTTCCACCGTGCTTCCTGTTTCCTTGGTGCAAGTTTCCACCCCTCCCGCGTCGCCAAATTCGGGCGCGCCAAAGATATTTGCCCGTGAAACGGAAGCCAAATCCTCGCTGGCGCTCAATCTCCCCGTCACAGACAACAGCGCCGGAGGATCACAACAAGCGGTAACCGTTGCTACCGACGCTGGTGCTTCCCGCCTTCTTCTTTCCGGCGGGCCATCGAGCACCGACCTAGCCGCTGCTCCCCCGCCCGTCGATTCGGGTGCCGCGGCGACCATCATTGGGGAAGCCGCAACGGTCGCGAATCCAGGCGCGGCGAACATCACCGGTCTGCCTGAGAGCGGACTCCCGGACGGCACTCCTCGCACTCAGACTGGATCCACCTCACCCGCGTCAGCGCAGCCGATTCCCGCATCTGTCGCCGCAACGATAGCAGTCGCCTCAGTTCCGGCTGGGATTCTTACAAGTGTTTCCCCCGAGCCATCACCGGTTGCTCCGACGACCAATGGGCCAGCGGCCTCCAAGCCCACTCCGTTCGCATCCCTCATTGCCGCGCTCCAGGCAGGAGAGTCTCTCGATGCCGGCAAGCAGGTCTCACCGATCATTCCTCGTTCATTCGTACCTGCGAAACCCGGGCTCGTAGCAAGCTCCCGTGCGGACGAGATGGGACGAACTATCCCAGCTCGCGACTCAGATAAGTCTTCTTCGATTGTGGCCAAACCGGCCTCATCCGACCCGGCTGCTCCGGGGCCCTCCGATGCTTCGGCGAATGAGTCTTCGGCGGAACCGCTTGGCGCGAGCGTTGAATCGTCAGGCGGCGCGACCTCGACATCTGTTTCAGACGCGCAGGGTCCATCGACAGGTGCAAGCAGTTCCCTTGCCTCGGCTAATGACTCAAAAGTCTCCGCAAGTCCTGCCACCGGTGCGGCAGGCCCAAGTACCGCGGTTCCGCCTTCCGTGTCCCTTCCCGACGGCCCGAAATCTTCCGCGGCGGCCGCCGCCCCCGTTGCTTCTCTCCAATCCTCTCCCGCATCCACGGCTGGCTCCGCGCCAGCGCACGACGCCGGCAGCAATACTCCTCTCGTAGTTCCATCGTCCGCCCCAAGCGCCGCCGCGCCCGCAACTTCCGAGAAATCCGGCGCGCCTTCCGATCTCCCGCCTGCGCACCAGATGCTCGATTCCGGGCCGGTTCCTTCCCCGAGCGATCCCGCGCTCGCATCAACGGGCGCGCGTTTGCCCTCCGATCCCGCGGCGCTCCAGATGCGTCTTGAAGTTCACACCAACGCGTTCGGGAATGTAGAAATTCATACAGTCGTCGAGCAGAGTCAGGTTGGAGTGGCCATTCATGGCGACCGCGATATCGCGCGCTGGTTCAACTCTGAAATTGGTGGACTCGAGATCGGACTCCAGGGACACCACTTGAATCTCACCGGCGTCGATTTCTCGAGCAATCGTTCCGGCGTGCAGACGGCCACCAGCTTTCAGCAGGGACAACCCCGGCAGAATTCCTCCCAAAATCAGAACCCTGGGTCTTACGCCTCCGCCCGGCCGGATGGCGCAGCCCAGGCTGAGCCCGTCAATGAATCAGATTTAGGCGCAGCGCTTCCCGTGCAAGGAATGGAAACGCGCGTCAGCATTCTCGCGTAGGAGGCGTTTATGTATATCCCGTTGCTTCGATCGCTCAACTCTCCAACCCCCGCGCCTTCGGTGGCGTCGTCGGCAAGCCCCGCTTCGTCTTCGTCATCGTCATCTTCAGATAGCGATACGACCGCCGGTTTGGACACGGAGTTCCTGCAGTTGCTCTCTGCGCAATTGCAGTCACAAAGTCCGCTGGATCCGCTCGACCCCAATCAATTCGTGGCGCAACTCGCACAATTCCAGTCGCTCAGCGAATTGACGCAAATCGACGAGTCCATGCAGACCCTGGTCTCGGACGTCGCGCCCCAATCTGCTTCGAACGCGAGTGGCCCCGCCGCCGCCGCAAATTCCCCTTCGCTCGCAAATCTCAATTTTCTAACTCACTAAGGAGCCCGTATGCCATCGTTCTCAGTGCCACTTTCCGGATTGGATGCCAGTTCGACCGCGCTTTCCACGATTGCCAACAACCTGGCCAACCTCAACACCATCGGATACAAGGATCAGCAAGTGCAGTTCGCCGACTTGTTCTACCAAAATCTCGGCTCCGATGGCGCAGGAGACCCCATCCAGCAAGGTGCGGGCGTCAGGGTTAACTCGCAGCCCTCGAACTTTACGCAGGGAGATGTGACCTCGAACGGGATCGCAACCGACGTGGCCATCAATGGCAACGGCTTTTTCGTGGTCCAGCAACAAGGCGTTCAAAGTTACACGCGCGCCGGCGATTTCGAGGTTGGCACGGACAACCTGCTCGAAACCGCTGACGGCCAGCAGGTTCTCGGTTACCCGGCCACCAACGGCGTAATCAACACCAGTGGCGGACTGAGCACGCTCGCACTCGGCGCCGGCACCGTCAGCCCGGCTACCGTCACCAGGAATATATCCATGACCTCGAACTTGAATGCGCAGTCGGCGTTGGGGTCTTCCTATACGACCCAAGTCACCGTCTACGACTCGCTGGGCGGCAGCCACAATCTCACTTTCTCCTACACCAACGAGAACTCGCCCGCCGTAGCCGCCGCACCCGCCGAGGCCGCGACCGGGACACTGACCATGGGTTCCATACCGGCGGATGGCGAATCCGTGACCATCGGTACGCAGACATACACGTTCACCTCCGCCGCTCCGGCTGCTGGAACCAACAACGTTTTGATCGGCTCGACAATCGCTGAAACTATGGGTAACCTAGTCGACGCCATCAACGCCAATACGGCAGACGCCGCCGGAGATGGCGTGGGCGGCTATGGTACGGGCACGGTCGTTAATCCCGATGTCACCGCGACCGATGCCGGGAACGGCGTGATCAACGTCACCGCGGACACCGCGGGCGCGGCCAGCGATTTCACCGCTACGAGCGCCAGCGCCGGGCTTGCCTGGAGCACGGGTGCCGGAACGAACGGCGCCGACGCCGTCGCCGGTGTCCCGGCTGTCGTCAATACCTGGGGTTATTCGGTTAGCATTCCCGCTGCCGATCTCGGTGGCGCCGCCACCGATCCGCCCGTCAGTCTCGCCAGCGGCACGCTGATCTTCAATGGCGATGGCTCCCTGAAAAGCGTCACTCCAACCGGTGGCGCCGCTTCTCTCACCAACCCGACCATCACCGTCCCGCCCGGCGGATCGACTTTCAGCGACGGCGCCAATCAACTGAGCTTTACCTGGCACCTTGTCAACCCCGGCGGCACCGGACTGATCACGCAGGAGGCTGCCACCAGCAGCACCGCATCCATTCAACAGGATGGCGCCTCCAGCGGCACGCTCGAGAATTTCAACATCGGTTCCGATGGAACCATTACGGGCGCTTTCAGCAACGGGACAACCGCGATCCTCGGACAGATCGCCCTCGCCAGCTTCGCCGACGAGCAAGGTCTCACCCGCACCGGCGGCAACGATTTCGAGCCGACTCTCGCCTCCGGCCAGCCCACCATTGGCGCCCCCATAACAGGCGGACTTGGCTCCCTTTCCGGAGGCGCTCTGGAACAGTCGAACGTGGACATTGCCACTGAGTTTGCCAACCTCATCGTCGCGCAACGCAGCTATGAGGCGAATGCACGCGTGGTAACAACCTTCGACCAGGTGGCCCAGGACACCATCAACCTCAAGCAATAGATCCGTTGGCCGATTTGATTTCTGGGGAGAACCTGCCTCGATCGGAAGGGCCGCCGGTTAGTCCGGGGCCGTTCTGAGAAATTCCCAATGAGAGCGCTCTCATAAAAAGGGCCGCGCTTGCTGATTTTTCCGCGCACGACTCGCCGCGCCGGCAGATCTTTGCTCAATCCTCTGATTCCACGCGTTCATTGCCCTGTCCATTTGGTGAATCGGTGCACGGCACTCGGCACCATGCTTGCATCCTCGGTCACATGGCCGATCTGCAATCCAGTCCTGTGCCCACCGCCCATGCGGCCGCGAAATCGTCCGTCTGGATTTACGTCGTGGTGGTGGTGGCGATCGGCGGCGGCATTTTTTTCTGGCAGCATCCGCCCAGTGCGGGCGGCAAGGGCCTTGAGGAAACAGTGGAGAAATCCACCCTCCCGCTTGACACCTTTATCGTGAATCTTGAAGGCGCGGGCCAGCGTGCCTATCTTCGGGTGGGCATCACGCTCGGCCTGTCGCATCCGATGCCCCGCAACAAGACTGAGGTCGACGTCCCCATGGTGCGGGATGCCATTCTTTCCGTGCTCGCCACCGCCCAAGCCGACCGACTACTCACCGCCCAAGGCAAGGAACAGTTGAAGGCCGATATTCTCCGTTCCGTAACGGAGCATGCGCCGCAACTCGGAGTCGAAAACGTCTATTTCACGGAATTTCTGGTGCAGATGTAATGGCCGCCGCCGCGCAAGCAAAACCGGAAGCCAGCGTGGTCGACCCTTGGACGCGCGTGGAGCCTCTGCCATGCCTGCTGTCGATCGAAATTGGCGTGCCGGGCTTCACCGTCGGCGATCTGGTTTCGCTCCAGGCCGGCGGTCTGATCGATACGCGCTGGACGGTCGGCGCCGATGTGCCGCTGCTCATCAACGGAGAACTGATTGCCTGGAGTGAATTTGAAATCGTGAACAACCACGTGGCGGTGCGCTTGACGGAGCTTGCCTGAGATGGGAATTCGGCCCATCCCGTTTCCTATAGGCGCCCCTGGAAAACCCTTCCGCGGTGGCTTCTCGCGCTCGATGGCGGTGGTGCGTCGAGGTATCGAAGTTTTCTGGCGCGCTCTCGTCGCGCGCGCGCGCCGCCGCCCGAAGTCGCTGGTGCTGGTCGAAAGCTCGGCCCTCGGCGATCGGCGATTTGTAAGCGTCGTTCAGTTCGAGCGGCAGCGCTTTCTGATCGGATCGAGTCCATCCGCTGTCACGCTGCTGGCGCGCTTGCCGAATGCTGGCGACATGCCATGCGATGGCGGCGCTTCCGCCGCTCACGAAGAAAGTCAAAGTCAATGACCTTGCTGCGGCTGGTTCGAAAATCCCGCATCGCCTATGTGCTGTTCTTCGCAGCCTGCACGTCCGATCTTTGGGCGCGCGCCCAGGCTCCGGTGGTTCCCGGCTTGCCGATCAATGGACTGCCGCTGAATGGTCTTCCGATCAATTCCGTTCCTTGGAACATTGTCGTCCTGCTCACGCTCCTCACGATCGTGCCGACGATCGTTCTTTCGATGACGCCCTTTGTGCGCCTGATCGTCGTCTTTCACTTCCTGCGCCAGGCGCTCGGCACGCAGACCGCGCCCTCGAATCAGACCCTCATCGGACTGTCCCTCATTCTCACGTTCTTTCTGATGCAGCCGGTGGGCGCCACCATCTACACGGATGCGATGGTTCCGCTCGAGGGCGGACACATCACCGCCATGGACGCGCTGACGCGGGCGGCCGTCCCCATGCGCCATTTCATGCTCAAGTATGCGCGGGAAAAAGATCTTGCCCTGTTTGTGGAACTCGCGCATGCCCCGCGTCCGGCACGGCCTGACGACTTGGACATGCGGATTGTCGTTCCCGCTTATCTGCTCTCGGAACTCCAGGCCGGGTTTCGAATCGGCGCCGCGCTCTTTCTCCCGTTCCTCGTGATCGATCTGGTTACGGCCGCCATCACCACTTCGGTCGGAATGATGCAGTTGCCTCCGGTCGTGATCTCGACCCCGCTCAAGATTCTTCTATTCGTGGTGGTCGATGGATGGAACCTGCTGGTCGGTTCGCTGATGCGGAGCTTTACCTGAAAACTCTATCGGAATAGGTTGCCCGAAAAGATCGCCCGAAAACGATATGGAAACTGCCCAGACCATCACGCTTCTTCGCGACACGCTCGAAATCGCGTTCTTTCTGGCGGCGCCGCTGCTCCTGATTGCGACCGCCATCAGCCTGGTTGTGAACCTGGCGCAGGTGCTCACCTCACTGCAAGACCAGACCATTTCGCAGGTGCCGCGGCTGGCGGCCATGGCCGTTGCATCGGTGCTGCTGATGCCCTGGATGCTCCGCCGGCTCGTGATTTTCACCGTCGGCATGTGGAGCGATTTTCATTCGCTGGTGCGGTGAGGTGGCAGGGCTCGTGACCGCCGCGGCCCCAAGAGTTGCGATGGCCAGGGAGACGGCGGAGGGAAGCGTCGGCCGATTCGGTCGATAGAAGGTCGGACGAAAGAAAAAGAAAAAGAAAGAAAAAGAAAAAGAAAAAGAAAAAAAGAAAATGACTAACTCCGCGCTTTTCGGCGTCCCCATCGACCAGTTGCTGCTTACGTGGACGATTGCGCTTGCCCGCGTCAGCGGACTGATCCTGGTTGCGCCCTTTTTCGGCAGCGTCTCCATCCCGCCGCGCGTCAAGGGCGGACTCGCGCTCCTGCTCACGGTATTTGTGGCGCCCATGGTGTCCCCGCCGCCGGGCGCTCCCGGAGCAGCCGATATCGCATTGATTCTCGCGGGCGAATTCGGCATCGGGTTCATTCTCGGGTTTACCCTTCAGCTTTTTTTCGACGGCGCCCTGCTCGCCGGACAGGTTTGCGGCGTGCAGATGGGTTACTCGCTGGCGAGCCTCCTCGATCCCAACAGCCAGGCCGACTCAACCGTGCTCTCCACTCTCTTTCAACTCATCGTCATCCTGCTGTTTATCCAGTTGAGCGTGCCGCACTGGCTGCTGCGCGGACTCGCCCGCAGCTTTGACTATCTTCCACCGGGGCGGTTCGCTCTTACTTTGCCTGCTCTCTCCACGCTGCTGGAGTTGGTTTCAGCGATGTGGCTGACCGGACTCCAGATCGCCGCGCCCGTAGTCGTCGCCAGCCTTTTTACCGATGTGGCCCTCGGCTTTCTCAGCAAGGCTTCGCCGCAATTGCCGGTTCTGTTCATCGGCATCTCGCTCAAGAATCTGATCGGCCTGGCGCTGCTTGCTGGTGCTATCTCCTACTGGCCGCGCTTTTTTGATGCCCGTTTCACGCGTGCCCTCGAAGCCTCGGAAAGGGTTCTGAAACTCGCGCACTAGTTCCGCGAATCGGCGCGACCGAAATCTCTTTATGCCCGAATCCAACCAGACCGAACAGGCAACCCCGCGGCGGCGGCAGAAGGCGCGCGAACGGGGTCAGGTCTCGCGCAGCCGCGATCTCATCGGTACGGTGGCAATGGTTGCGGCCTCGGCCGTTCTGCTCACCCAGTTGCCGTCCTTTCTCCACGCCTGGCGCGGTTATCTTCGTGACTGTCTGAACGGCGCCATCTCCGGCAACCTGCGCATCGAGATTGTGCCTCCGCTCGTCACCCACACCGGTCTTTTTTCCGCCACCGCCACTGCGCTCGGTCTTAGCTGGATTGCCGCGCTCTCCGCTGCCGTTGCGCAGGGAGGGCTGGTCTTCGCTCCCACTTCGCTGCTGCCCACGCTTTCGCGCATCAGTCCCGCGGCCCGGATGAAGCAGTTGTTTTCGATCACTGCGCTGCGCTCTTTGCTCAAGTCGCTGCTGCCGGCGGGCGCGGTTTTCTACATCGGCGCTGTTTGCCTGCGACGCGACTGGCCTTCGCTGATGGTGCTTTCGGCGCGCAACGCGCGCGGCGTGGCCGGCTTCATGGGCAGCCGGGTCTTTGAGATTGCCTGGAAGTCCGCGCTTGTTCTGCTGCTCTGGTCGTTTCTCGATTACATGTTCGAGCGCCGCCATCTTTCGAATGAATTGAAGATGAGCCGCCAGGAACTGGTCGACGAATACAAAGAGACCGAAGGCAATCCCATCATCAAGCGGCGGATTCGCCGCTTGCAGCGCCAGGTGCGCCGCCGGCGCATGCTCGACGACACCAAGCGCGCCGCCGTCGTCATTACCAACCCCACCTCTTACGCGATTGCGCTCGAATACAACCCTCTGATGCCGGCGCCTATTTGCGTCGCCAAGGGCCGCAACCGCCTGGCCGCCGAAATCCGGGAGATCGCGCTCTGGAGCAACGTCCCGATCGTCGAGAACAAACCGCTCGCCCATTTGCTCTATCGCACGGTGGAGATCGGCGGCAGCGTTCCTCCGAAACTCTACACCGTGATTGCTGAAGTGCTTGCCGCCGTTTACCGCGCGCAGAACCGTGCCCTTAGCGCGCGCGCCGCTGCGAGCGGCTCTCCCTCCGAGGTTCGCCGCTGATGGCCGCCGCTGCCGCTACCGCCCCCACGCGCAATCCGCTCAGCGACTGGATCGTTCCCATTGCGGCCGTCAGCCTCGTTTTCGTGATGCTCGTGCCGCTCCCGGCTCTGGTGCTCGACTTTCTGCTGGCGATGAGTATCGCCTCGTCGGTGCTGGTTCTGCTCAGTGCGCTCCAGATCCTGCGCCCGGCGCAGTTTTCCGTCTTTCCCAGCCTGCTGCTGCTGCTTACGCTTTTTCGTCTTTCTCTGAACCTCGCCTCCAGCCGCCGCATTCTGCTCCACGGCAACGAAGGCGCGTCGGCCGCCGGACGCGTCATCGAAGCCTTTGGACAATTCGTGGTCGGCGGCAATTATGTCGTCGGCTTCGTTCTCTTCCTCGCGTTGATTGCGATCCAGTACATCGTCGTCAGCCACGGCGCCGTACGCACCGCGGAAGTCACTGCCCGCTTCACCCTCGATGCTTTGCCCGGCAAGCAAATGGCGATCGACGCCGACCTGAATGCCGGCCTCATCGACGAATCGCAAGCCCGCGCCCGCCGCGAGCAGGTCGCGCGCGAAGCCGAGTTCTATGGCGCGATGGACGGCGCCGCGCGCTTCAACCAGCGCGATTCCATTGCCACCATCCTCATCACCGGCATCAACATCCTCGCGGGCTTCCTCATCGGAGTCTTCCAGCTCGACATTCCATTTCGCGAGGCGCTCAAGACCTACACCGTGCTCACAGTCGGCGATGGCCTGGTCACCATGATCCCCTCGCTCCTCGTTTCCATGGCCGGCGGCATGGTGGTGACGCGCGCCTCCTCCGGGTCCACCCTCTCCGTCGATTTGGGAACGCAGCTTTTCTCGCGCCGCCGCCCCTTGCAGATTGCCGCCGGAGTAATGTTCGCCCTCGCCCTGATTCCGGGCTTGCCGAAAGTCTCATTCTTCGCGGTGGGTAGCCTCGCCGCATTCATCGCCATGCGTTTGCCTGCCGCCTCAAAAGACGCGGAAAAAGAATCCGCCGTTCCCGGCTCTCCCGCTGCCGCCGGCGAAAAAGACAAAAAAGGCGGTGCCAAGGCCGAATCGCTCGAAGACCTGCTCAAACTCGACGAGCTTTCCCTCGAGGTCGGTTACGCGCTCGTCCCGCTGGTCGACGCACTCCAGGGTGGCCAGCTTCTCGCCCGTGTGAAATCGCTGCGCAGCAATCTTGCGGTGCAGCTTGGTTTCATCGTCCCGCCCATTCACATCACCGACAACGTGCGCCTGAAAGCGCGCGAGTACGTCATCTCGATGCGCGGCGTCGAGATCGCCCGCTGGGAAATGCTGGAAGACCGGGTGCTCGCCATCAGCTCCGAGTTGTCGCCACCGCCGCTTGCCGGGACGCCCACCCGCGAGCCTGCATTCGGAGTCGCGGCGCTTTGGATTGCGCGCGCTCTCGAGTCGCAGGCTTTGACCAGCGGTTATGCCGTGGTCGATCAGACTTCCGTGCTTTCCACCCACCTCTCGGAAGTCATTCGCCAGCACGCCTATGAACTGCTCACCCGCCAGGAAACCAAGCGTCTGCTCGACCGGCTCGGCGACGGCCATCCGAAGCTCGTCGAAGAGCTCGTTCCCAAAATACTTTCGCTCGGCGAGGTCCAGAAAGTCCTCGCGCAGTTGCTGCGCGAGCAGGTCTCGATCCGCGACCTTGGGACCATCCTAGAAGCGCTGCTCGACGCCTCGGTTTCTACCAAGCATCCGGTGCTGCTGGTCGAAGCGGCGCGCCAGGCGCTCGGCCGCGCTCTGGTGCGCCCCCTGCTTTCTGACGACGGCGGCCTGCGCGTGCTCACCCTCGACCACACCATCGAAGAGGAACTGAATCGCGCGTTCGCTCCGCAGGCCGCGCCCGCCACCAGCACCGGACTCCAGCCGTCCTTCGTGCGGCGCGTGCTCGACAGTCTCAAGCATCTTGCCGGAGATCAGGTCGCCCAAACCGCGCCCATCCTGCTTTGTCCCACGCCGGCGCGCTTTCACCTGCGGCGTTTGCTCGAACCGTTTCTACCCAAGGTGGTGGTGCTTTCGCCGCCCGAAATTCCCTCCATGGTGCACGTGCAGTCCCTGGGAGTAGTGCGATGAACGTTGGAGCGTTGGAGAAAAGTTTGATGACGGTTGACGCGACGATTTGCGCAAACACGATTTGTGCTGAGAGCGCCTCCGCACACGAAGGAGTACGACATGCCGAAATATCCCGCTGACGCCTACCACGGCGCCCCTAATGAAGCCGAGCGCGAGCGCATCCTCATGGAGCAGTTGCCGCAGGTTCGCTATATTGCGCGGCGCGTTCACGAGCGCTTGCCGCGTCACGTTCCCTTCGAGGATCTCGTTCACGCCGGCGTCGTCGGCCTGATCGACGCGCTCAGCAAATTCGATCAGTCCAAGCACGTGCAGTTCAGCTCCTACGCCAAGTTCCGTATTCGCGGCGCGATCCTCGACAGTCTGCGCGAACTTGACTGGAGCCCGCGCGAGCTGCGCCGCAAGGGACGCCAGGTCGAGGAGGCCTACAACCAGATCTCGGTCAAGCTCGGACGCACGCCGACCGAAAGCGATCTGGCGCGGGCTCTCGGGCTCCGTCTCGAAGAACTGCAAAGCCTGCTGGCCGAACTCGACTCGCTCGAAATCGGCAGTCTGCGCATCGAATCGGCGCACAGCGGAAAAGAAGAAGACCTGTCCGATTCGATCGCCGCCAAGCCGGAGGAGACGCCGTTTTTTCAGTGCCTTCGTTCCGAGATGAAGCAGTTGCTCGCCGGCGCCATCGCCGAACTGCCGGAAAAGGAGCAGCGCGTGCTTTCGCTTTATTACTTCGAAGAACTCACCATGAAGGAAGTGGGCGCGCTCCTGGGCATTGGAGAATCGCGCGTTTCGCAGATTCACTCGCTTGCCATGGTGCGGCTGCGCTCGCGGCTTAGCTTCCTGGATGTCAGCGCCGAACAGCCACGCGGAAAGAGTGTCGGAGCCGGTTGAGGAGAAAACAGGGCAGAGAAGGAAACGGTGCAGAGACGGCTAACCTGAACTGCACCGCCGGGAATCACAGCGCGGAAATCGGCGGGGAATATGGAAAAGGTTCTCAATCAAGGCGAAATCGATGCGATGGTGCGGGCTGCCTCCGGAGGCGCTGCCGTGCGCACTTCCGGGCCGGTCGTCCAGCCCTGGGACATACGGCAAGCCGGGCAAATCGGGCGCGAGCAGCTGCAAGCGATCAATCAGCTCCATGAACTCTTCGCGCGCAACCTGACCACCTCGCTCGGCGGATTTCTTCGCGTCGTTTTCGACTGCCAGCTGGTTTCCGCCGAGCACCTCACCTATCGCGAGTTTCTGCAGCGCGTGCCCGAAAAACCCTACCTCGCATCCTGCGATCTGGCCCCTTTCGATTGCGTCGGCGTGTTGCAATTCGACCTCGGTATAGCCTACCCGGTCATCGACATAATGCTGGGCGGTGAAGGCAAGTCGGGAGACGTCAATCGCGAGCTCACCGAGATCGAGGACCAGATTCTCGAAGGGATCGTTCGCATCATCTGCCGGGAGCTCCAGACCAGCTGGCAAGCCATCAAACTAGAGTTCAACTTCGGAGCCAGCCTGCAGATGTCGCACGTGCAGCGCCTGATGCCGCCGGACGAGAAAAATCTCTGCCTGAGCTTCGAACTCAAATTATCGGAATCGAGTGGCACGCTCAACGTCGCGATTCCGGCGCTGGTTTCAAACGCGCTTCTCCGTAAGATTTCCGCGGAAAACATCTACCAGCGCCCCCGAATTGGCCAGGAGTCCCGCCAGCAGATTCGCAAGCGCCTGCTCGACTGTCCTTTCTCGGTTGAGCTCACGATGTCCAATCTCGATGTTCCCCTGGAAAGTCTCTCCCAACTCGTTCCAGGCGGCGTGTTGTCGTTTCAACGGAGCGCCTCGGCTCCAGCCATGCTCGAAGTCGACGAGGTTCCACTGTGCTCGGCGACGCCGGTGCGCGTGCACACGCGGCGCGCGGCGCGGATCCTTGCGCTCGAACCGCGGCTCGCCCCTCCGGGTGAACAATGACGCGCGTTCGATGACGGGCGACAATTTCAGGTCGACGATGACAGGTGAAAAACGATGACAGGTGAAAAACGATGACAGGTGAAAAATGACCGACGATGCCACACAGAATTCCAAGCCCGAGCTGCGGGCCGACCTCTTACCCTGGCTCGACGCCTGGAAGACCTGCGCGCAGAATGTAATCTCGCAAACCTCGGGTCAACCGCAGCCCTTTGAATTGACCTCAGAGCCCTTCGCCCCCGCAGATTCCGATTCGCGCTACACCGTCGTCGTCGCCGGCGCCCTCCTGGGAGAGATGTCTCTCCGCCTTCACCAGGCGTCAGGCGTCTGGCTGGCGCGCAAGTTTCTTGGAGAAATCGGAGCGCCGACCGCCGCCGGAGCGGCCCCATCCGAACCGATCTCGAACGACGACGCAGAGGCGCTCGAAGAACTCCTGCGTCAAATCTCCGGGCTGGCGGCGACTGCCATCGGCGCCGCCGTAGGCGGAGAGGTCAAGCTTCAACTCGCGCGCGCGCAGGTTCCCTGGTCCTGGTCCGCCGAGGCGGTCGCTTCGCTCCGCACGGCTGACGAACCGGGCCGGGAGATTGCCATAGAACTTGGTATCAGCCCCGCGCTCGCGGTCGCGATCGCTGCCCGCAACGCGGCTGCCGCTGCGTCCGCGTCTGCGCCGGTTTCCGTCTCCACGCCCGTTGCCGCTTCCGTGCCCGCGGCTGTTTCTGAACCCGTTGCCCCTCCCACCCATGCCACCGGATATCAACGGCTGTTCGAGGTGGGCCTTGGCGTAAAGCTCCGCTTCGGAACTCGCCGGATGCTGCTTCGCGATGTGCTCGCTCTCAGTTCTGGTTTAGTGGTCGAACTCGACAATGCGTTGAACTCTCCAGTAGACCTCTTACTGGACGGACGGATCATCGCGCGTGGTGAGGTCGTGGTCATCGACGGCAAATACGGATTGCGCGTGACCGGCGTCGTCGATCCCGCGCCGGCCGGTGCAGCACGGCCCGCCTGAACGTAATATTTTTGCGCGCCAAGTTCTTAGATTGGTCTTAGAGGATTCTTGACATGTCCACTTTCCGTCATCCGCTCGCATCGTCCGTCGATTGGATCAAGCGCCGACTCGCTGTCTCATCCACTTCGAACACTGCGCACTGTGCTTCGCCTTTGTGTACCGGGTTGGAAAAAAATTGGAAGCGATTGCGCAATCGCACTGGAATTCTTCTCGATGGCAAGTTCTACTGCCAGTTGCCATGCCTTGAAACGGCGCTGATTGGGCATCTTTCGCGCCTCCTGGCCGCGGCTCACCCGGTGCCTCCGCCCAACCGCCTTCCCCTCGGGCTTCTCATGGTCGCACGCGGCAAGTTGACTCACCTTGAAGTACGCGCTGCGCTCGAAGCGCAGCGCGGCGGCGGCGACTGCAAGATTGGCGACTGGTTTGAGAAACTCGGTTTTGCCACCGAACAGGATGTCACCGCCGCGCTCGCCCTTCAGTGGGGTTGCCCGGTCGCTTCCTCGTTCGCCCTAACAGCGGTCGATTCGCCGGGCACCATTCCACTTTCCATCCTGGAAGCCTTCCAGATGCTGCCGGCCAACTACGTGGCCGCCACCAACACGCTCTATCTCGCCTTTGGAGAGCGCGTTGACCACGCCGCCCTCTACGCCATCGAAAAAACTCTCGGCTGCCGCACCCAGCCCTGCGTTGCCGGCCGCAAAAGAATCTCTCGCCAGCTCGAGTCCTTGCGCCAGTCGAGCCGCCCCGCCGACGTCGAGTTCGTCACCCGCGACCTGGCTGAAATGGCGCGCATCACCTCGAGTTACGTCAGCCGCATAAGCCCGCAAGAACTGCGTCTCAGCCGCCTCGGGCACTTCATTTGGCTACGCCTCAAGGCGCGCCCCGGAGCGACCAATCTCATCTTCGATTTGCGATCGAACTCCCTTCCATCGCACGTGCCGCCCCTGCCATCGCCGTCCTTGTCTCGTACGGCGCTCGCCTATTAGCCGCGGAGCGGCGGAAGAATGCAGCCCGCTTTGAGCTTGCCGAAGGGCGCGAGCCGTGGGTAGGAAGCGAAATACGATGAGCGGTAAAATCGGTTACGAGGAGTTGACCATGTCGGATCGATCAAAATCGCTCGCCGCCGACCCGCTTCGCGGCCGTCTCCCGACCAGTCACGAACGCCTCTCAGGACGCCCCTGGGATGCCTCGTACCACGACGGCCCTCCGCCCTGGGATATTGGCCATCCGCAGCCCGTAGTGGTGCGTTTGGCATCCGAAGGCAGATTCGCCGGAGCGGTACTCGATGCGGGCTGTGGCACCGGCGAAAACGCTCTCCACATCGCCCTGCACCCCGCCCTTCACACCGCGTCTCTTGAATTGTCGTCGCGTGAATTGTCGTCGCGTGAATTGTCGTCGCCTGGATTTTCGGTTCTGGGTGTTGACGTGGCGGAAACAGCCCTGGCGATCGCCCGCCAAAAAGCGGCCGCCCGGAGAATCGAAGCGGAGTTTGCCGCGGCCGACGCCTTACAGTTGCAGCGTTTAGAGCGCACGTTTGATACGGTCCTCGACTGCGGACTGTTTCACACCTTCGACGGCCTCAATAAGCGGACAGAAGACGATCGAACACAAGCCGAGAGAACCCAATACGTGTCCAGTCTGGCGTCGGTCACCAGGCACGATGGAATTCTGTATGTGTTGTGCTTCAGCGACGGTGTCCCCGATACCGGCCCGCATCCCGTCAGTGAGCAAGATCTGAGAGCGGCCTTCAACCCCCGCCATGGATGGAATGTAGCCGCCCTCCAGCCGGACCGGATTCAAACTACATTCCACGATGACCATGGCGCACCGGCGTGGCTCGCGACCATCAAACGGCTCTAAAATTCCGCGGACGCATCGGCGACCCCATAAAGCGAGGCTGTCTCGTAAGTCTGTCAAGCCTCGGGCGTTGATCTTCTGCCCTGAGACCGTTTGCCGCCAGACCCCGCGGTCGCTGAATTGAAGACTGAACGCTGGCCCGGTCCAGGATTTCGCCTTCGCTTTCCGAAGTGGTCAGCGCCTCGGTGCTCATCGCTTCTACGGTGAGCTGCTTGCGCTCCCCGTCACCCCAGATGTTTGATCGTCGAAGACGTTGCTCCCGCCGGAGCCGCCTGCGGCCCATACTGTTCCCATCAAATTTCGGGTCCAATGCATGGCCTGTCAACTTGACAAAATCGAGCCGCGGAAACCCCATAAAACACGGAAAGTAAACCAAACTAAGGCGAGTAAGTCATTTGCTCCCAGACACTTCGCTGTAAGTGCTTCATTCTGGAACCGCCCGCCGCAAATCCGAGGCAACTCCAGCATTCTTATAGGCTGGAAGCAAAGTCAAGGAGGAGACGCTATAACCGGATGGTAAACATCAATCCAACGAAAAACCCGCCATATCGTGGCTTTCACGAAGTCCGGAACCCAACTTTATTTTGTTCGTAGTTTCTTCGCTGAGATAACAACAATATTGTACGTACAATAAAGTCAACGAATGTTCCACGTGGAACACAGCTGACGATGCGTTCCACGTGGGACCCAACCTACCTCTTGGCCGGAGCCGGCTCCCCCACTCGCTCGCTGACTTTAAAGGTCATCTTCCCCGCCTTCCGGTCGGCATCGACGATAACGTGATCACCATGAAGCACTTGCCCATCCAGTATCTTCAAAGCCAGCGGGTCCTGCACCAGCTTCTGGATCGCCCGTTTCAGCGGCCGGGCCCCAAAATTAGGATCGTAACCCTCGGTAAACAAAAGCTCTTTAGCCGAGTCCGTCAACTCCAGAGAAATCTTTCGATCCGCCAGCAGCCGCCGCAAATCCTCCAGCCTAAGCTCAACAATCTTAACCAGTTGCTCCTTCCCCAGCGGCCGGAAGATGATAATGTCATCAACCCGGTTCAAAAACTCCGGTTTAAAGTGAGCGTGCAGCACCTCCATAACCTGCCGGGAAGCTGCCTCAAACCCTTCATTCTTAAGGCTCTCACCCTGCAAGTAAGAAGACCCAAGGTTCGAAGTCATGATAATAACGGTGTTCTTGAAGTCGACCGTCCGGCCCTTCCCGTCGGTAAGTCGCCCATCATCCATGATTTGCAGAAGTACATTAAATACATCGGGATGCGCCTTCTCAATCTCATCGAACAGCACCACCGCATATGGACGCCGCCGAACCTGCTCAGTAAGCTGCCCCCCCTCCTCATACCCCACATACCCAGGAGGCGCCCCAATCAGCCGGGACACAGCATGTTTCTCCATGTATTCCGACATATCGATGCGAATCATGGAACGCTCGTCATCAAACAGAAACTCCGCCAAAGCCCGCGCCAGTTCAGTCTTTCCAACACCGGTCGGCCCCAGGAAGATGAAGGAACCAATAGGCCGTTTCGGGTCGCTAAGCCCAGCCCGCGACCGCCGAATAGCATTAGAAACCCGCTCCAATGCCTCGTCCTGTCCCACTACGCGCAACCGCAACCGCTCTTCCATGCTGATTAGCTTCTTTACTTCACCTTCCAGCATCTTCGAAACCGGAATGCCGGTCCACTTCGACACGATTCGGGCAACATCCTCCTCGTCAACCTCCTCTTTCAACATGCGATGGCCCACTTTGCCATCGATCTGCTCGGTGATCTTCTTCAGGTCTTCCTCGGTCTGCCGAATCAGACCGTAGCGGATCTGCGCCACGCGTTCGAGATTGCCTTTGCGTTCTTCGGCCTGCTCTTCGAGCTTGAGTTGTTCGAGTTTTTCTTTAAGCGCGCGCGCTTTGGCGATGACGTCTTTCTCCAGCTTCCATTTCGCTTTGAGCGCATTCGACTGCTCGCGAATCCCAGCCAGCTCTTTTTCCACCAGCGCCAGGCGCTCGCGCGAGCTGCGGTCGTCTTCTTTTTTCAGCGCCTGCTTTTCGATTTCGAGTTGCGTGGCACGGCGCTCCAGTTGATCGATCTCGGTCGGCATCGAATCGATCTGGATGCGCAACGAAGCGGCGGCCTCGTCGATCAGATCAATCGCTTTATCGGGCAGGAAACGGTCGGAGATGTAGCGATGTGACAAGGTTGCAGCTGCTACGATCGCGGAATCTTTAATACGAACGCCGTGATGGACTTCGTATTTTTCTTTCAGGCCGCGCAGTATGGCAATCGTGTCTTCCACGTTGGGCTCGCCTACGAAGACGATCTGGAAGCGGCGTTCGAGCGCCGCATCTTTTTCGATGTACTTGCGATATTCGTTGAGCGTGGTGGCGCCGATGGCGCGCAGTTCGCCCCGCGCCAGTGCAGGCTTGAGCATATTGGAAGCGTCGATTGCGCCTTCCGATGCGCCGGCGCCGACAAGCGTATGCAGCTCGTCGATGAAGAGGATGATCTTGCCCTGCGCGTCTTCGATTTCTTTGAGTACGGCCTTGAGGCGGTCTTCGAATTCGCCACGATATTTTGCGCCAGCGAGCATTGACCCAAGGTCGAGCGAGACTACGCGCTTGTTCTTCAGCACCTCGGGCACGTCACCTGAAATGATGCGCTGGGCAAGGCCCTCGACGATGGCGGTCTTGCCGACTCCCGGTTCTCCGATCAGCACGGGATTATTTTTTGTGCGGCGCGAGAGAACCTGGACCACCCGGCGGATCTCTTCGTCGCGTCCAATGACCGGGTCGAGTTTGCCGCGGCGGGCCTGCTCGGTCAGGTCGCGGGCGTAGCGCTCGAGCGCCTGATATTTGCCTTCGGGATTCTGGTCCGTAATGCGCTGCGATCCGCGGACCGAGGTCAACGCTTTGAGTATGGCTTCGTGCGTTGCCCCGTGGCGCGCTAACAGTTGCTGCGCCGGATCACGTTTCAGGTCGGTGATTGCCAGCAGCAGGTGTTCGGTGGAGACGTATTCGTCTTTGAACCCGTCGGCTTCCTTGAATGACTTTTCGAGAAGCTGATTGACCTGCGACGACATGGTCGCCTGGTTGGCGCCGCTGCCGGAAACTTTGGGGAGCTTTTCGATCTCCTGATATATCTCGGCCAGCACAGCCTGCGGGCCGATGCCGATTTTTTCCAGCACCGGCACGACGATGCCTTCGCGGTCCTCGACTAACGCGGCCAGCAGGTGAACTGGAAGAAGCTCCGGATTGCCGTGCTCGGAGGCGAGTTCGTTCGCTCGCTGGACGGCTTCTTGCGCTTTGACTGTGAATTTGTCCCAACGGATGGGCATGGGATTGACTCCTTGCGCTACTTAAAGCGTAGCGGGATTTTGTAATTTTGTAATCGGGTAAATTTGTACTTTGACGAGCGCGCACCCGCGAATTTCAGAATTTTCCCGATTGCGAAATTGCAAAATCAAACGGGAGGCAGACAATTCGCCGCCTCCCGCCAACCTCCAGGGTTAAAGATCCAAATCGTTAGGCGGCCTTGCCAACGCCTTTCGGCTCTTTGCCTTCGGGCGTCTTCTGGCTGCCGGTGTTCGACGAACTTACGTTTACCTTGATCTGCTTCGGTTTCGCTTCGGCTTTCTTGGCCAGCGTTACCTTCAGCACACCCTTGTCGTAGTTGGCTTGGATGTTTTCGCTGTCGACCGTCGTCGGAAGGGTGAAGGTGCGGGTGAAGCTGCCGTACTGGCGCTCCACTCGGCGATAGTTCTCCTCTTTCTCTTCCTGTTCGAACTTCCGCTCGCCGTGAACGGTGAGTGTGTTGTTCTCGATACGGACGTCGATGTCCTTCTCGTCAATGCCCGGGACCTCGATTTTGAGCGTGATGTTGTGCTCGTCTTCGTAGACGTCGACCGGCGGCGCGAAGCTGGTGGTGGTGAGCGACTCTTCCGGCCCGCTCTGCTGGTCGCGGAATAAACGGTTCATGCGGTCTTGCAAGGTTACGAATTCTCGGAATGGATCCCAACGGGTGATGACTGTCATGGCTTTACTTCCTCCTACTTGGAATTTTGTTTGGGAGCTTCGGTGCGCCTCGGCTGCTCAGCCGCCGGGTTGGGCCACCCATTGTTTGGAGCGATGCTCGCGACCCCGAGGGCGGGGAGCCAGACGCTACACTGCATTGCTTCCCGTGCTTCCTGATTAGCACACCATGATAATAAAATATGAGTGTATTATTGTCAACTATAGTATTTTGTTTGTTTTCAATTTGTTACATTGAGAACCAAGCATTTCAAGTAGCTGGTTTCAGGGATGTTGAGGATACTTGGATGGTCCTTGGCCGCGCCCCGGTTTTCCAGCAATCGAAGCGATTTATGGGCATCCTGGGCTGCCGCACGGACCGTTTCCTCGAAGGCGGCTGCGCTAACGTGGAATGAGCAAGAACAGCTGACCAGAATTCCGCCGGGTCTTAGCATCTTCAGGGCGCGGAGGTTAAGTTCTTTGTAGCCGCTAAGGGCTTTGTCGAGATCGCGTTTCGTTTTGGCGAAGGCGGGCGGATCCAGAACTACAAGGTCGTATTTCTTCCCGGCGGCCGCATAGTCGCGGAGCAGGTCGAAGGCGTTGGCTTCGATCCAGTCGATTTCGCGGTTATTCAGGGCGGCATTTTTATCGGCCGTTTCCAGGGCCGGACGGGAGCTGTCGACTCCGGTGACAGTTTTGCATTTGGCGGCGAGGTGGAGGGCGAAGCCTCCTTGGTAGCAGAAGACGTCTAGCGCATCGCCGTGCGCGTACTGTCCGGCGGCGGCGTAGTTTTCGCGCTGGTCGAGGAAGGCTCCCGTCTTTTGGCCTTGCAGGCCCTCGTAATGGAAGCGGATGCCTTTGCCTTCCTCGCTATTCATGGCAAAGATGGTCGAGCTTTTCTCTCCCCAGAGTAGGCCCGAGTCCCGCGCCGGAAGTTGTTCAAGATCGCGGATTCGGGGATCGACGCGCTCGACGATTCCTTCCGGCTTCAGTTCTTCCACCAGTGTTTCTATAATCGCTCCGCGGACGGGCTCGGCGTCCATGGCTTGGGTGAGGATTTGGAGAGAAAGTACATCGTTATAGCGGTCGATGATCAGGCCGGGGAGGAAGTCGGCTTCGCTGAAGACTACGCGGTAGGCGTCGGTGTTCTCGACATACTTTTTTCGGTAGACGATGGCGGCGCGAATGCGTTCGGTGATTAGCTTTGGCAGGTCCGTTACTTCTTCTTTGGTGCCCGCGATCATGCGGATGGCGATTTGTGAAGAGGAGCTGTAGAGGGCTGTGCCTTGAAATTTTCCGCGCGGGTCGAGGACTTGGACTGTGGCTCCGGGCTGGACGTCTGGCGATGCTGTGATGTCGGAGCGATAAACCCACGGGTGTCCGGACTTCAGACGCGCTGCGCCGCGTGTGGAGAGGGCGACCGTGGGTAACTTGTTCGCGGATGCCCTAGAGACGGCTGGAGACTTCGGCATCCTGCGATGTTACATGGTCTCGCTTTTGCTTTGCGGGCAGGTCAAAGGCAAGAGCTTCGACCACTAGGGACACAAAGGACCACGAAGGGAAGCAAATCGCGTTTGCATGATCGCTAGGTCCTAGAGCGATAGGCCGTCAGCCCCGGATCGGAAGTTCGCCGCTGGCTCGTCCGCGCGCGCGCCATGGATTCGCCCGCGAAAGGCTTGCCGTCACTGCACCGGTCATCACCTTCTTTAACGCCGATTGGAACTGGTCCATCTCGGGCGCGGTGCCTACGGTAATGCGAACATGGGTGGGCCAGACTGGCCAGATGCGTCCGATGTGGACGTTTTGTTTGGCCATGGCTTCGATCACTTCTTTGCCGGGACGTTTCGTTTCCAGCATGAAGCAGTTGGATTGCGACGGGACGTAGCTGTAGCCGTTGCGGTCCAGCCAGGCGAAGACGCTGGCGCGGACTTCCGAGTTAATGCGCTTGCGCTCGGGGACCAGCTGCGTGTCTTTCAGGCTCGCGGAGGCGGCTGCCAGAGCGGTAATGGGATTGAAAGCCCATCCGCCGTAGTGCTCAACCTTTTCCACCAGACTCGGCTTGCCCATGACTACGCCGCAGCGCAAGCCCGCCATGCCGTAGATTTTGGAGAAGGTGCGCAGCACTAGAACGTCTTTGTCGGCTTTGACCAGGTCGAGCGCGGATTCGGTGTCGGAAAAATGGATGTAGGCTTCGTCGATCAGCACGACGGAGTCTTTCGGTTTGTTCGCGACCAGGTATTCGATATCGGCATGGCTGGTAACGGTACCGGTGGGATTGTTTGGGTTCGCAATGTAGAAGAGGCCGGCGTCGGGCCCGGCAGCCAACATGGCGCGAACATCGTGCGCGTACTCTTTGTCTTTGGCCAGCGGAACTTTTACCACGCGGGCGTTGACGAACTGCGCGGCGAACATCCCGGCTTCGTAGCCCGGATCGGCTGTTACATAGCTGCGCTGCGGCGAGGTGAAGACAGAGACAGCATAATGAAGCGGATCGCTGGAGCCGGGATAAAAGCGGATGTAGTCTGGCTTCAGGCCCTCCATCTGCGCGTATTGGTTGACGATGTCTTCGGTCATCCAGAACGAGTAGCGGCCACCGTGCGGGGCCATTTTGATTACAGCTTCGCGGGCGGCTGCGGAGGGGCCGAGAGGATTTTCGTTGGCGTTGATCATGACCCCGTCGCGCGATATCTCGATCGGAGCGGCGGCACGGGCCAGCATGGGCTCGGTCAGGATGCGAAACGCGGTGGCGGCGGATGCGGCTACGGAGAGCGTTAAGAAGGAACGGCGGGACGCGGGCATCATTTTAATCCTGGTCTGGTTAATGTTGGACTGGTCGTTGGACACGGGAGCGTTCGGCACGGCTCACCTCACGCCGTCATCTTATCGCAAATTGGGGCGAGTTGGGTTCCGGCTCTGGACGAGGGGTTTCGGCTGGAGGCTTGGGAGTTCCTGGCTCCTCGACACCGAAGAATTTCGCCACAAAATTGCGGGCGGAGGCCGTCGATTGTGTTAAGCTTCGGCCTCCTGCTCCGGCAGGCAAGAGATCGCATGCCGGGCCGGGCCGGCTTTTGCCGCGCGAAGAGCCGAATTTTAGTCTTTCCCAGGAGACCCATGATGAAGCGCCTATTCGTTGTAGCAACTTTCCTTATTGCCTTCGCGATTGCCGCCCTATTGCCAGTCGTGAAACCAGTCGAAGCCAGCGGCGTCAGTTCGCAACCGGCGGCGCAGGAGGACGTAAATGCCAATGCGGCGTCGAAGGACTATTGCGTGAGCAACGGCGGGGAAGTTGACAACCGCCAACCTTACTACAATACCAACGGTCCGGAACAGGACTGGCTGCGGCTGTCCGGTTCGCGGAACTTCTGCAAATTCACTTCACCCGATGATGGATCGCGGATTCACGTGGAGCTTTCTACGCTCTATACGACGAAACCCAGCCTGGCGGCGCTCGCCTATTACGCCGAGGTTCCGATCGGAACCTGCAATGGCAATCCAGCTTCGTGTTATTGCACGTTGCTCGGGGGCAGCGACTCGTTTGGAGGAATCAATGCGGCCGGTGGTGGTTGGGTGCAGAAATCGGACCCCGTCGATACGGTACTCGAAGCCTGCATCTTTCCGGATATGTCGTCCATCGACTCGTGGGGACTGACCTACCATTCGGTGGGAATTATTCGCGGCGCGGATTTGGATGGAATATTGCGGTATCCGAACCCGTATGCGTCGAAGAAGCGCAAGTAAAGTCACGGCGTCTTGAAGTTGCAGCGGCGAGCCTCGCCGATTTCCATCTCAATATTGGCCGGGCCGCCGCTGATTGTATCTTTCTCTTCATCCTCATCACTCTTCTTTCCTTTCGCGACTGTCCCCGCAACTACCAGCGAGGGTACCAGCAGCTACGCCGCGTTTCAATAATTTCACCGCATCCCGGCTTCCGTTTATCGGTCGGCTCTATTGCCCGTTCCCCGAATTATTGGTTTAGAAGGCGTTGAACAGTTTCGTTGTCGTCGTTCAGATTGGTGCTTGCCCCGGCGGCTTTTGATTGCGCGACTTGGGCAGCAGCGACCTGTCCTGCTTGGCGGTAGCCCTGGGCCAATAAAAGGTAATTGGCGCCGCTCGGCTCCAGTTGCGCCGCATGCTGGTAGGGTTGAATCGCCTGTTCGACATGGCCGCCTCGTTGTTCAGCCAATCCGAGACCGCGCCAGGCCGCTGCACTTGTGGGCTGTGCCTCCAAAACCGTTATGAAATCCCGCGTTGCGTTTTCGTATTCTTTCAGCGACATGTGAGCATAGCCGCTGTTGATAAGCGCCTGCGCAACAAAGCCGGCGTTCTTCGTGTAGAGCAGAACTCTAGAATAGCCATCGAGAGCGGAGGCATAGTCTCCCCGCATTTGATCGTAGGTTGCGAGATTTAACGTCGCCATGGCATCAGTTGGATAGTAATGGAGCGCCTGGCGCAGGTGCGGAATGCCCTCTTCAATTTTGCCTTCCGCCAGCAATGCGGATGCCAGCATATCTTCGGCGGTGTAGTTCCGCTGCGTAATCGCCAGTGTGTGCGTCCAGAGCGTAACGTTGTCTCGCCAATAACCGACTTGCAACGAGAGCATAATTCCAAGCGCAATCAGCGCCGCGGCAGAGGCGGCAATGGGAACGCTTTGGGGAAGATGCCATTTCTCCACCAGGTCACCCGCGCCCCAGGCGACGATTACGAAGATTCCAATCATCGGGATGTAAGCATAGCGATCGGCCATCGAGTGAATGCTGATTTGGACAAATCCGATCATCGGCACCAAAGTTCCCAGGAACCAGAACCATCCCACAAAAAATGGACGACGACGCCGAAAGACGAGCGCAAGAACCGACACACCCAGGATCGCGACCGCCGAAGCGATCGCCGCGCCGACATTGACCGACAAGCCCGGGTGCGGATAGAGCGGAGCAAGCCGTACAGGCCAAACCGCCTTCCCGATATATTCCGCGTATGCCAAAGCGGCATTTGCCAGGCGAACCCAGACCGGATACTTCGCCTGCATCGCATCGGCTTCGACCCTCATGGTGATGACTGCGCTCGCGGCGGAAAGCGCGAACCACGGGATTTTCTCCACTACCAGGCCAATAAATGATTTTGAACCCGGCGGGTTCGGGGTCTCTTCGGACCGCCCGCCTTCCGTCGGTTCAAGCGGCGCCAACCGGCGCAACGGCCAGTAGTCAAGCAGCAGCAGGGCGCACGGGAACGTGATGACCTGCGCCTTGCTCATCAGCGCCAACGCATACGCAACCGTCACGGCCAGATATCGCCCCACGCCCGGACGCCGCACATACCAGCCATACGCCGCGAGCGCCAGAAGAAAGAAAAACATGCTGAGCACATCTTTTCTTTCGGAAATCCACGCCACCGACTCGACATTAATCGGATGCAATGCAAAAAGAGCGGCCACGCCAAAGCTCTGCCATAGAAAACCAGTCGCTGCTTCCAAAATCAAAAACAGCAAGACTGCGTTAATCGCATGCAGCAGCAGGTTGACCGCATGTGGACCCGCCGGGCCGAAGCCAAAGACCTGGCAATCGAGCGCGTGCGAGAGCCAGGTGATGGGATGCCAATCGGAAGTTTCCGCGCTGCGAAAAGCCCATTGCACGGTGCTCCAGGTCAGCCCGGCACGCACATGCGGATTGTCGGTGACGTGCAGCGCGTCGTCATAGTTGAGAAATGGAGCACGAATAATGGGGCTATAGACCGCAATCGTGGTGATCGCCAGCAGGACGCAGAGAATGAGTTTTTGTTTCTTTGAAACTCGATATTCGGGCGGTTGATTTGGATACTCGGGCGATCCCATCGCTGTAACCAGCCTTAGCTGGCAGCCGAATGTTCGGCCGAGGCTGCGGAATGTGGTTTGTGCTCTTTGTGAGTTTTGGCGTGGTCGCGTTGCGCGGAGCGCAAGTCGACGTGGAGAAGATCAAGCGCGCTGCTCGGAATCTCAGAACCCCACGATTCCATTTCTTCGTCGTCCCAATGGCCATTCAGCCGAATGGCGCTATCGGTCAGATCTTCTGGAAAGGCCTGGCGGTAATTGCCTTCCCGCGTAAGCACATCTCCAAGCTGGCGCCCGGAGAGCATCTCATAAACGGCTCGCGAAGCGGTGCCATTGCGATTGGTAAATACGAGGAGAACTTCGCCTGCTTCTCCGTAATCGGGTCGATAAAACCAGGCTTGCGGCGCGTCAGCCTTCGGACGGGCCCGACGCCGGGCGTGCGCCGCTTCCACGGCCAGCTCAGGCTTTGGTTCGTTGGCGGGATTGTAGTACAGCACGCGCTGACAAGAGTCGCAGTACACGATCTGCTGGCCGTTGAAAACTTCGTTGAAGGTCTGCGGGCGGAGCCGGACCTGGCAGCCCATGCACTTTTGCTCGATCACTTCTGCCAGACCGGTACGGCGGAACTTCATGACGCGTTCGTAATGGCGGAGAAGATCTTCGTTTACATCGCGGCGCAGGCCGTCGCGCTTGGCGCTCCACTCGGCCAGCTTCTTTTGATCTTCGGCGGTAACGCGGTGCGCATCTTCTTTTTCTTTTTCGATCTCGGCAGTCTCGGCCTTGAGTTTCGCCTCGGCGGCCTTCACGTCTTTTTCACGCGCTTCGACGTTGACCATGACTTCGAGGATGCGATCCTCGTTCATGCGGATTTCCTGCTCGGAGAACTGGATTTCGTGGAGCAGGGCCTTGTACTGGTCGTTGGTTTTTACGTCGAGCGACTGGTCTCGATATTTGGAAATTTTGCCTTGCAGGTCCTGAATGGTCGATTCGAACTTCTTCTTATTGGCCTCGTCGGCCTTGGCCGCGGCGCGCGCCTTTTCGAGGTGGGCCCGGGTGCCGGCCAGTTTTAATTCAATCGCGGCGATGCGCTTGGGAAGTTCGGCGATCTCCTCCTGTAGTTTGCGAATCTCCTGATCCGCAATCTGGAGTTCAAGCAATTTTTCGATGTCAGGAAGCATCGGTTAGGGGCACGATTGATTTTAACATGCGGGAAACGGCTGCCATGGCGGGTTTATTGGGAGTGCGCCAAATGCGCGCGTTCGGGGTGAGGTAGTGGGCTACTTTGAATAATGTCTCAAAATAAGCAAAACTAGAACGTACACCCCAAAAAGCGATCCATAGACAGCGATGCCTTTCCCGGTTTTCGGAGTCCACACAAGCAGAAGCAACCCCAGTACCGCTATCGGAACCGCAGCCCATATACTCATGCTACCTGTCTTTCCGCCCTCCGCTGCTCATAGGCTTCCCAGAGAGCAACTAAATCCTCCACGCTCCACAGCCGCGTTTCGACGCCAGCGGCCATAGCCGGAGACATGCGAAGTGTACGATGGATTTTGATGAAGTTGTAGGCGAAATAATTAAGCGCCGTTGCAGCCGCGTGATTCTCTAGCTTGCGGCTGAATCCATTCGAAAGGCGAGTGTAGCGCCTCATATTCGTGCGAACCGTCCAGTTCTGGCGCTCAACAAATGAAGTCGAAACATGTTTCGGGTAGCCCACTACCCGGGGTGACAATCCCGCTGCGGCACAGTCCTATTGTGGTAGGCTCCGGGGTTTGGGTCTAACTCGATGACAGGCTTGTGGAGGTTGTCTTGAACAGAGTTGCATTTTTAAGATCTGGTGCCTTCGCTTCGCTTCTCCTGGTTGTGTTTGTGCCAGCCGCGATTTGCCAGCAGACTGCCGCGAAAGCTGGGAAGTCAGTGGTGGTGGAGCGGGTTGGGGATACCGCGTTCATTCGGCCGGGTGCGCCCAGCTTTCAGTCACTCACGCCGCGGCAGCGGGCGCTCGCCTACTGGCTGACGCAGGCTTCGATCGCGATTGATCCGATTATCTACGATCAGTTTTCGGCCTATGGGTTACGGCAGAAGCGGCTGCTCGAAGAAATCATGGCGCATCCCCAGGGAATCAACCCCGTGGTGCGCCTGAAGATTGCGGAGTACGCGAAACTTTTCTGGGCGAACCGCGGCAATCACAACGACATTACTTCACAGAAGTTCCTGCCGGGCTTTACTTTTGCGGACCTGCGTTTTGCGGCAGCGTCGGCGCAGGCCAATGGCGGGTTCAAAAGCTCGTATGCCGATCTGCCTCCGCTGAAGGCGGCCCCCGAGGTGAAGCGCGAGGTGGACGAGCTGCGCCAGGCATTCTTCGATCCGACGTTTGAGCCGATGGAGGTAGCGAAGAGTCCGTCGGGCGGAAAAGATGTGATTCAGGCAAGCTCCAATACGTTTTATCCCGGGCTGAGCCTCGAGGACTTGAAAGGCTTCGAGGAGAGGTATCCTCTGAACTCACGCGTGGTGCGCGGCGCGGACGGCAAACTGACGGAACTCGTCTATCGCGCAGGAACGCCGGACGGCAAGGTTGCTCCGGGACTCTATGCGACGTTTTTGAAGAAGGCAAACGAGTGCTTGGCAGAAGCGCGCGCCTATGCCGATCCGCAGCAGGCGGAGGCGATCGGCCATCTGATTCGCTATTACGAGACGGGCGAATATTCCGAGTGGGTCGCGTTTGGAATTGCCTGGGTGCAAAACAATCCAACAGTCGATTTCGATAACGGGTTCATCGAGGTTTATCGCGACGCGCGCGGGGCCAAGGGCAGCTCGCAGAGTTTTGTAACCATCACCGATAAGCCCACGACCGCGGCGATTACGAAACTAGCGGAAAACGCCGCTTATTTCGAGTCGAAGGCGCCATGGCTCGATCGGTACCGCCGCACATCATTCAAAGCGGTGTCGGTGAAGGCCGTGGAAACTCTGATCGAGACCGGCGACTTCGGCGTAAGCACGATCGGCGATAATCTGCCCAACGAAAATGAAATTCATGATAAATACGGGTCGAAGAATTTTATTTTCACCGCGAGCATGCGGGCGCTCAATGCCGCGACTGGCAAATCGCTGATCGCCGAGTTCGCTCCGGACGCGGCCACCGCCGAGCGGGACGAAAAATATGGCGACCAGGCGACAGATCTTCTGGTCGACCTGCATGAGGTGATCGGCCATGGGTCGGGGAAGCTGAGCGAGCGAGTGAGTGGAGGCGCGCAGCCGTTTCTAAAAGAATATTTTTCGACGCTCGAAGAAGCCCGCGCCGATTTGATGGCGCTGTGGAATATTTGGGATCCGAAGCTGAAGGAGCTGGGCCTGATTACGAATCAGGAGGAAGTTGCGAAGGCCATGTACGATCGCGCGGCGTCGGTGGCGCTGACGCAGTTGAGTAGGATTCCGAAGGGCGACACGATCGAGGAAGATCATGAGCGCGACCGGCAGTTGATTGCGCACTACATTGCCGCCGAGGTTCCGGGGTCGATTGAGCAGTTTCAGCGCGACGGAAAGACGTATGTACGCGTCGCGGATTACGAAAAGATGCGCAAAGGCGTGGGCATGCTGCTGGCCGAGCTAATGCGCATCAAGGCGGAGGGCGATTACGACGGGATCAAGGCGCTGGTGGAGAAATATGGAGTGCACTTCGATCCGGCGCTGCGCGATGAGGTGATGGCGCGCTATCAAAAGCTGAACTTGCCGACTTATTTCGCGGGGGTTAATGCGCGGCTGACCGCGCGATTTGGGAAGACCGGCGAGGTTGAGAAAGTGGAGATCGGACAGTGGGATGTAGTGGGGCAGTATTTGGATTATGGGGCGATGTTCGATGCCGGGCTAAGACGCGCGGGTGGGCAATGAGCGATATGCCGATGTTGCGCCAACTGACAATCGGAGGCGTCCCCTGTCGATTGGCGATGCATGCGGCGGAACTCCTCTGTACGCGTAACGCGCGGTATCATCCTTGACATGCGCGAGAGAAATCCCGAACAGGAACCCCGGCGCGCAGGCAATCACAGGCATTGTGATACACCATATCTTTGACATTACAGACAATCATCTTCCTGTTTATTGCCGGAGCGCTCGGCGGCGCTCTCAACGCCGTTGCCGGGGGCGGCAGTTTTATCGCCTTTCCGGCCCTGCTCTTTACCGGAGTTGCGCCCATCCCTGCGAACGCCACTAACACCGTCGCACTATGGGTGGGAGTTACCGCCAGCACGGGCGCATATCGCAAGCATCTCGACATTTCGCGGCGTGTGATGGTTCCTCTGGCCGTCACCAGCGTGATCGGTGGCATTGCCGGAGCCTATCTTCTGCTCCACACTCCGGCGCAGACTTTTTTGCAGGTGCTGCCCTGGCTCATGCTGGGAGCGACGCTGCTGTTTGTTTTTGGCGCGCGGCTGGGGCGCTCTGGCGGCGGAGTCGCCCACAACATTTCTACCTCTGCGCTGGTTTTTGCTTCGGTGTTCGAGTTGATCGTCTCGGTCTACGGCGGCTACTTTGGCGGCGGCGTCGGAATTTTAAATTTGGCCATGCTCGCGGCGATCGGAATGACGGACATTCATGCGATGAACGCGCTGAAGGTGGTGTTGGGCGGGATCATTAACGGCGTCGCGGTGATTACCTTCATCGTCAAAGGCGCCGTGGTTTGGAAGCAGGGAACGGTCATGATCGCGGGTGCGATTCTGGGCGGATATCTGGGAGCTCATTATGCACAGAAATTGCCGCAGGCATGGGTTCGGACGTTCGTGATTTTTGTCGGAACGGGGATGACAGCATATTTTTTCTGGAAGGCTTACCTGTAGCCGAAATTCGACTGTCCCGGATGCGCCGCTTTAACGTGCCGACTTTGCACGGACCAAAATCCTAAATCACCGAGTTCGCAGAAACGGTCGCAGAGGACGCAGAGAACTTCACCTTGATGCGGCTGCCAGCATTTGCTCCAGCGAATAATTCTGCAACTCTCCGATGCGCTCGATCGTGATATCCGGTTTGGGATATTTCGCCACCTGCGCGGCATCGTGCGCGTAGTGGCCTTGGCGCGGAAAGATCGTAGTTACGCGCGCGCCCCAATGCTGCTTGATCGCCGCCAGCAGTCGGACTTTGTCGTCAATCATCACATAGTGCTTCGCCGGGTACTTCGATTCCACATCGTCCAGTTCCTGCTCTTTGTGGACATAGATAAGGATGTGGCCTTCGAAAGCCTCATACAGGCCAGAGCGATCTATCTTGCGCGGCTGGAAGACGACGTCACCGTCGCTGAGGATGACGGCTTTGCCAAGACGGCGGGCATGGTCGACGGCGTCGAGCGACTCGGGGAAGAGTCGGTTCGCGAAGGGATAGTTGATCATGAAATAGGAAACTTCCAGGAGTTTTGGATCGCGCGGCATCTCGATGCGATAGCGCTGGAGGGCTCCCAGATAGTCCGCGTAGCCGAGTTCGGTGCGAAGCTGCTCGAAGATTTGCCAGTATCGCTCGGCGGCGACTGCGCCGACTTTCTTTTGGAGACGGCGCTGGAGGTCCGCGGCGACGTGATCGTTGTCGACCAGTGTGTTGTCGACATCGAAGAGGAATACGGTGCGCGAGGTTGCGTCGGCGGGATTCACGAGATCTCCTTAAGGGCGATGATAGATTAACTGAAGATGGTCAACCGACAATCATTGAGAAACTAGCCACGAATCATTATTTGTTGCGGCATTTGCCCCGATTTCGCGGACTTTGCAAACTTCGATGGCATTTGAGCGCATAAAACGGGCGGTTTTTAAGCCGCTTGCCTAGATTCCGGGTCTGTAGTAAAAAGACCCTGCTTAATCTTAGGTAATTTGTGGAACTATGACCTTGCCGTACCAGTCATAATCTCTTGTCGACCAGCCATTCTCATCTCCCGGGAGAAGCTTCGTGGAACATATTGACGCAGAAGTACTAAAACGATTCGATACGCGCTCCAGCCGGCGCTGTGAATTTTGCCAGGAGCTTGATCCGCAATTCATTCAACGTCGGCCGCTCGATCAGATGGTCGCGACCAGCCGCAAGGCGACGGCTTCCGCGCATTTGACGGAGGATGGGTACGTGCGGCACCGCATTCTTGAATTGCGGCGGATTACCTCACGCGTACCAATGAATGCAGCGTGAGTGCAATTCTTTGCGGGTACAACTTCCGAACTGACAAATTTCTGCGCAACTTTGGTGGTGCTGGCAAGTTCTAATAGATGAGGTCCGGCATTCGTCTCGAACCTCATCCGTTTTGGGTATTTAGGGCTGTCGCTTCGGAATGTTTGAATTACGAATCTCGGCATCTGCTATGTGGACACATGCCTCGGGGAGATTACCGATGCCGGCCGAGTTACGATTTTCTTTCCGGCTCGCGCTTCTGGCACTTTTTGCGCTCGCCCTGTCCTCGTTTCCATCTCAGCTGCTCCTAGCTCAGGTTCAAGGCGTTCCTGCGATGGAGTTTCATGGCGTGCCGCCTTCGGGCATCGGGGCAGCAAGCTCCGCGCACTCGGTGTTCCGGTCCAATTCGAACGCATCGGGTGGTGCTGCGGCATTTGGCTGCTGTGCCGGCTTCTTCTTTCCTTCCAGCTTTACGCCTCTAGTTCCTTATCCATCGCGGGCGACGCCGCATCGCGAACATCGCCGTCACCATCGCGATCGCGATGAGTTTTCCGGCGCGTCTGGACCGGTTTACGTTCCCTATGCAGTGCCCTACGCAGCCGACGACACCGCGGACGATCAAGACGAAGTCGGCGCTGTGACATCTCTTGCGGGTAACGAGGAGGTTGGAAGACCTTCTTCGTCTCCCGCGGGTAGAGCGGAAAGACGCCAATTTAATGCGAACGGAACTGCCGAGGAACCTGAGCAAAGAAGCGACAGTAACTTCGCCTATGACAGACGCGCGGATTCGGCAACCGAGACCTCTGCGGAGGCGCCCCCTGACCCTCCAGAACCCGTGGTGGCGCAGCCGGCTACCGTGCTGGTTTTTAAGGATGGACATCGCCTGGAGGTTGTCAACTATGCGATCGTGGGCGAGACGTTGTTCGATTTCTCTGCCGACCGCACCCACAAGATTCTGATTTCAGACCTCGACATTGGGGCTACGCAGAAGGCGAATGAGGCTTCGGGCGTGGAGTTCAAACTGCCCCCGGGTGAGGCTGCCAGCACGCTAGGAAGCAGCGCCAATTAGGATCGACACAAACACTGCGGGCCGTCGGAGTGAAATCCGCTGACCTCGTAGGATTCTCCAGCGATCAGTTTCACGCGACAGGCCGGGCTTCCTCCGCTCCTTCTCGTCCCCGGGTCATTTCCCGCTTGACAGGCTTTTCCTCCCCATGGATACTTATTCATAGGATTGGATTTTTATTCATGCTGGTATCGATATCCAAAACGGCCCGTCACAAAGCGATTCTTGACCTGCTCGACGACGGCCCGGTCGAAAGCCAGGAAGCTTTGCAGCACATTCTCGAGCGCAGGGGCATCGAGGTGGGACAGGCGACGCTTTCGCGCGACATTCGCGAACTGAAGCTGGTGAAAGGGCCAGACGGTTACCGCCGCGCCGGGGAGAATGCGGCCCAGGACGGCGTGCTGCCTTCAGTGATGCAGTTGGCCCGGCAGTTCGTGATCGAAATTCGGCAAGCTGAGAATTTGCTGGTGGTCAAGACCACAGTAGGAAGCGCGCAGCCGGTAGCTGCCGCACTGGACGCCTCACACTGGCCTGAAGTCGTGGGTACGATTGCGGGCGACGATACCGTACTAGTCATTGCGACCAACAAGAAAAAGGCGCTGGCGCTGTCGGAGCGGATTCGCGAATTGGCTTAAGGCGAACCCGCAAGTCGCGCAGATCACGATGAGCGGGGCACCCTCGGACTTTTGAAATGGAGTTTACGAAGCGACAATGCACAAAACACAAATGAGAACCGAAACCATGACATCCACCAACCCCGTTTCTTCGGCGTCAGCCCACGTGCTGGCCGAGCCGGTTGCGCCCCGCGATCTGATTTCCGTCCACGATCTGGCGCCGGCGGAGATTCAACAGCTTTTTAATTTGACGGCGATGCTCAAGGCGCGGCCGGCGGATTTTCGCGGCGTGCTCGCCGGCAAGCAGATGGTGATGTTTTTTGAAAAACCGTCGCTGCGCACGCGCCTCACGTTTGAGGCGGGCATGGATAGCCTGGGCGGCAGTACATTTTTTGTCGACCAGACGGCAAATCGGTTGACGGCGCGTGAGTCGCTCTATGACATCGCGCATAACCTCGAGCGCTGGATCGACATCATCGTGCTCCGGACGTTCAAGCACGCGACGGTCGAAGAAATGGCGACGTACGCGGGCGTGCCGGTGATCAATGCGCTGAGCGAGCTGGAGCACCCTTGCCAGGCTCTTGCGGATTTCTTCACTCTGCACGAGCACTTCGGCGATCTTCGCAAGATTCATTTCGCGTATGTTGGCGACGGCAACAATATGGCGCATTCGCTGCTGCTGGCAGGCGCTTCAGCCGGCGCGAAAGTCTCGATCGCCACGCCCGAGAAATACGGCCTGAATCCCGTGATTCTGACCATGGCCCAGGCAATTGCCGAAACCACGGGCGCAACGCTGCGAATCGGGAACGATGCGCGCAAGGCGGTCAAGGGCGCCGACGCGGTTTACACTGACACTTGGGCGAGCATGGGACAGGAAGAAGAGGCGGCCGAGCGGCAGGCGATTTTCGCGCCCTATCAGGTGAACTCGGCGCTCATGGCGCTGGCTGCGCCGCATGCGCGGTTCATGCACTGTCTGCCCGCGCATCGCGGATGCGAAGTGACGGACCAGGTGATCGATTCGGTGAATTCGGTGGTGTTTGACCAGGCCGAAAATCGTCTGCATATCCAGAAAGCGATTTTGGTTTGGCTGTTAGGCGGAGGCATGGGATCATTCTTCCATCCGGGATTTTCGACCAGGAGCGCTCATGCCTAATCTCACGCTTAATAAAGATAAAGAAAAGATTGTCCTCGCCTATTCGGGCGGACTCGACACGTCAATTATTATTCCGTGGCTCAAAGAGAATTACGCGTTCGACGTGATCGCCATGGTCGCAGACGTGGGCCAGGGAGACGATGTCGAGGCCGTCGTCAACAAAGCGTACAAGACCGGCGCAAGCAAAGTCGTCGTCGAGGACCTGCGCGATGAGTTCTTGACTGGCTACGTCTGGCCTGCATTGAAGGCCGGCGCGGTTTACGAGAACAAATATCTGCTCGGAACTTCCCTGGCGCGTCCGGTGATTGCGAAGCACCAGGTTGAAGTCGCGCTACGCGAAGGCGCATCTGCTGTGAGCCACGGATGCACCGGCAAGGGCAACGATCAGGTGCGCTTTGAAATGGCGTACCAGGCGCTCGCTCCGGAGCTGAAGGTGATTGCACCCTGGCGCGAATGGGATTTGAAGTCGCGTGAGGATTGTCTGGACTACGCGGAGAAGAGAGGCATTTCGGTAACAGCCAGCCGCGAGAAAATTCACAGCCGCGACCGCAATCTCTGGCACTTGAGCCATGAAGGTGGAGAGCTCGAAGACGCAGCCAACGCGCCGTTTGCTTCGACCTGGCAGATGACGCGCTCTCCGCAGGAAGCTCCGAACAAAGAAGAGCAGGTGGAGATTGGATTCGAGAAGGGCGTTCCGGTTTCGGTTGGCGGGCAGATACTTGATCCGGTTTCGTTGCTCGAGTTGCTCAACGAGATTGGCGGACGAAATGCTGTCGGCCGCATCGATCTGGTGGAGAACCGTTTCGTCGGCATTAAATCGCGCGGTTGCTATGAAACTCCGGGCGGAACTTTGCTGCTGGCTGCGCATGGTGAGCTTGAAGCGCTGTGTCTCGATCGCGATCTGCTGCACTTCAAACAGCATGTTGCACTGAAGTATGCCGAGCTGGTTTATTTTGGGTTGTGGTTCACTCCGCTGCGCGAGGCGTTGGACGCGTTTGTCGATACTACGCAGCAGAATGTTACTGGCTCGGTTGCGCTCTCGCTCTACAAGGGCAATGTGAGCGTCGTGAGCCGCAAGTCACCGCATTCGCTCTATCGCACCGATCTTTCCTCTTTCACGATGGGCTCGGGTTACGATCAAAAAGATGCGGAGGGGTTCATCCGCATCTTGGGATTGCCTTCGCGTTGCCGGGCTGCTCTCGATGCAAAATCGGACACGAAGACGGCGGCGAAGATTGAGGTTGGCTGATGAAGATGTGGTCCGGGCGCTTTCGGCAGGGTCTTGACCCGGAGTTTGAAAAATGGCAGCGGTCGTTTGGCTATGACCAGCGGCTGCTGCTTTTTGAACTCGCGGCCAGTCGCGCCCATGCGCGCGCGCTGGAACATTCCGGAGTGCTCAGCTCCGAGGACCTGGCTGAGATTCTCGACGGCTTGAGCAAGGTTGCGCGGCTCGCCGAATCTTCTCCGGAATTTCTGGACGATCCTGAGGCGGAAGACGTTCATCATTTCGTCGAGAAGAAACTGGCCGCGCTGATCGGTGCCAGCGGCTACAAGCTGCACGCCGGACGCAGCCGCAATGAGCAGATCGCCACCGACCTGCGGCTTTTTGTGCGCGCTGCAATTGACGATCTGCAGGACCTTCTGGCCGATTGGATCGAGGCGATGGTTGCTCGCGCTGAAACTGCCGGCACTGCGGCTATGCCTGGATTTACTCATCTTCAGCCTGCTGAACCTGTTCTCGTTGCGCATTGGCTGCTCGCTTATGTCGAGATGTTTTTGCGTGATTCCGAGCGACTGGCTTCTTGCCGCAAGCGCGTCAATCTTTGTCCGCTTGGATCGGGCGCAATTGCTGGAGCTACGCTGGCTCTTGACCGGCGTGCGATAGCGGCTGAACTCGGCTTCGACGACATCACCGCGAACAGCATGGATGCGACCAGCGACCGCGATTTTGCCATCGAGTTCGTGCAGGCGCTTGCGCTTTTGTCTCTGCATTTGAGCCGCTGGGCGGAAGAGATGATTTTGTTTTCGACTTCCGCTTACGATTTTGTCGTGCTGCCGGAAGCTTATTCCACCGGATCGAGTGCGATGCCGCAGAAAAAGAATCCCGATTTGCTGGAACTCGTCCGCGGAAAAGCCGCGCGGGTCACGGGTTGTGAGATTGCGCTGCAAACTGCCGTCAAAGGCCTGCCGCTGGCTTACAACAAAGATTTGCAGGAGACGCAGGAGCCTCTGTTCGACGCGGCCGACACAATGTTGACGATGCTGCCGCTGGTTACCGGATGGATGCGTGCCGTCGAATTCAACTTCGCGAAGATGGATGCCGAGGCGCGATCCGGATTTATGAACGCGTGGGCGGCGGCGGCGTATCTGGTGGAGCGCGGCGTGGCCTCCCGGCAAGCGCATGAAGCAGTCGGAAAGGCGGTGCGGCTTTGCTGCGAATTGAAATGCAATTTACAGGACCTTTCAATTAAAGATTTGCAGGCAATTCATCCGGCGTTCGATGCGGATTTGCCGGCACGGCTCGAGTTAAGCGAAGTGCTCGCGATTCACGATGTGCCGGGCGCCACCGCGCCGCATCGGGTGCAGCAGGCGATCCGGGAGGCGCGGGCCCGCGTTGGCGCGCTTCGTTCTCAAGAGCAGGTTGCTGCGGGCTAGTTCGGGTTAGCTTGGGTTTGATTTGTCAGGCATGCGCCCGGTTTGTGCGCCCATACCACCGCTACCCTCGGCGCTACGCAGGATAGCTTTGCACTCGACAACGCCTTCGCTCCTGTCGAGTGGCACCCGCGTCGCATGAAAAAGCGCTTATCGCAACGGTGAAGCGCGGCGCTACCCAAATCTCACTCTTTTCGCAGATTCTAGTGGAGTCCCAGCGACCAGTTCACCGTCCGGATGAACGGCTCGGGGAAGACGCCGATCACGACTGTCGCCAGCGCGGCGACTCCAACCGCGGTTCGCATGGCGAAGCTGATGGGCAGGCGGGCACTCTCTCCTGCGGGAGCCTCGCGCATGAACATGGCATTCGCCATGCGCAGGTAGTAGTAGAGGCCGAAGAGCGCATACAGCACAGCCGCTGACGCGAGCCAGTAGTGCTGGCTCTCGATCAGGCTGAGGAAGATGTAGTACTTGCCGAGAAATCCGGCGGTGGGTGGAATTCCCGCGAGCGCGAGCAAAAAGATCAACATCAGCACCGCTTCAACGGGCGCGCGCGAGTAAAGGCCGGCGAGGTCGTCGAGTTCGTCGCCGATCACGTTGCGCTGGCGCAGGGACGTGATGACGGCGAACACGCCCAGGTTCATGAAGGTGTAAACCATCAGGTAGATCAGGATTCCCTTGAAGCCGTCGGCAAAGGCGGGGCTCGTGAAGGGCGACGAGCCCATGGCGACGAATGCCAGCAGCATGTAGCCGACATGCGCGATCGATGAATAGGCGAGCAGGCGTTTCGTGTTGGTCTGCGTCATGGCGGCGAGGTTACCGCCGGTCATGGTGGCGATGGCGACAAAGACGAAAAGCGGCGTGTAGATGGATCGCAAAGGAAGCAACGCGTAAATCAAAATGCGCAGCAACAAGGCCCAGGCGGCGGCTTTTACGGCAACGGACATGAAGCCGGTGATGCTGGTCGGCGCGCCCTCGTAGGCGTCGGGCGCCCACTGGTGAAATGGAACAGCTGCGATTTTGAAGAGCAAGCCGACCGTCGTGGTCAGCAGCGCGATGATGAGAATTGGATTGTGGGGCTCGCGGCCGGCCAGGGCCGTCACTGCCTGGCGAATCACTATCAGGTTCGTGCTTCCGGAAATTCCGTAGAGCAGCGAGAGGCCGTAAGCGAAGATGCCGGATGAAAACGCGCCCAGCAGCAGATACTTCAGCGCCGCTTCGTTGGAGCGGCGGTCGCGGCGCAGGAAGCCGACGAGAATGTAAATCGAAATCGCCATCAACTCGAGGCCGATGAAGAGCAGGACGATATCGACGCCGGCGGCCATGCACATCATGCCGACGACGGACATCAGAATCAGCGCGTAGTATTCGCCGTGCTGTTCGTCTTCGAGTTCGAGATAGCGGTACGAAATCAGAATGGTGATCGCCGCCGACGCCAGGAAGAGATACCAGAAGTACATCGCGAAACGGTCGACGTACAGGGAATTGGAGAAACCGATGTTTCCGCGTGGCATGGCGGATTGAATTCGCCACACGCAAAACGTCGCGAAGGTCACTCCGGCGAACGCGCCGACAGCGTTCAGCCACTTCAGATTCCGGGGAAGCAGGAGGTCGATGAGCAGAATACCGAGCGCAAAAATGGTGAGCTCCACCATCGGCAACATGAGCATGTATTCGGTTGCGGAGATGGCGCTGATCCCTCTCACTCAGTTGCTCGCTTTCGTTGGAGTGGTCGCGGCTTTTGCTGGCGCGTCCGATTTGGAGATCAGGGCTAGCTTGCCCTCAGCGGCTGAAGCCGCTTTTGCAGGGGCGCTTAACGGCACGGCTGAAGCCGTGCCCTTCCCAAAAGTCTCCGTTGCCGCAGAGTTAGGTGAGGGTGCGGCGCTTGAGTTAATTGCTCCTTCCATAGTCGGGTTGTAAACACCGCCGTGCGCGGCCGCAACGATCTGATTGACCGGTTGTTCGAGGATCCGGAAGAACGGCTTCGGATAGAGTCCGATCCAGAATGCGCAGATCACGAGCGGCGCAAAGGTGAGGATCTCGCGCGGCGTGAGGTCGTGCAGCTTTTCATTTTTCGGATTCGTGACCGTGCCGAAGAACACGCGCTGGTAGAGCCACAGCAAATACGCCGCGGCAAGAATTACGCCGGGAGCGGCCCAGGCAGCCCATCTCCAGTTGGCGGTGAACGCGCCTTGCAGGATGGTGAATTCGCCGACGAAACCGTTCAGCAACGGCAGGCCCATCGACGACAGGAACATGATCATGGTGATGGTCGCGTAGACCGGCATCACGTTTGAAATACCGCCGTACTCGGCGATTTCGCGCGTGTGGCGGCGTTCGTAGAGGATGCCGACGATCAGGAAGAGCGCGCCGGTTGAGATGCCGTGATTGATCTGCTGGAGCACCGATCCGCTCAGGCCCGCCTGGTTCAGCGCGAAGATTCCCAAGGTGCAGAAGCCAAGATGGCTGACGGATGAATAGGCCACCAGCTTTTTCATGTCTTTCTGCATCAGCGAAACCAGCGCGCCGTAAATAATGGCGACTATGGAAAGGCCGATCATCCATCCGCGCACGGTCGCGCCCATGAAGGTGGAAGTTGTGTTGGTGATGACTTGCGGAAAGAATGGGAGCGAAAAGCGGATGAAGCCGTACGTTCCCATCTTCAGCAGAACGCCCGCCAGGATGACGGAGCCGGCGGTGGGCGCTTCGACGTGCGCGTCAGGCAGCCAAGTGTGGAAGGGGAACATCGGGACTTTGATGGCGAATCCCAGGAAGAACGCGAGGAACAGCCAGACGGCGGTGGCGAAGGGAATCTGCGGGGCGGTTTTATACAACTCCGGAATGCTGAATGTGAAAACGTTCGTGAGCGAGTGGTGATGGAAATAGAGGAACAGAATGCCGAGCAGCATCAGCACGGAGCCGAGCAGCGTGTAGAGGAAGAATTTGATGGCGGCGTAGAGTTTGCGCGGGCCGCCCCAGATGCCGATCAGCAGGTACATCGGGACCAGCATCGCTTCCCAGAAAACGAAGAAGAGGAAGAAATCGAGCGCCATGAAGACGCCTAACATGCCGGTCTGGAGAACGAGAAACCAGATGTAGTATTCCTTGACGCGGTTCTCGATGGCGGTCCACGAAGAGAGGATGGAAATCCAGCCGAGGAGCGTGGTCAGCATGATCAGCAGGAAGGAGATGCCGTCGATGCCTAGGTTGTAACCCGCGCCGATGGAGGGGATCCAGTTGTTGGCTGTGCCTTCGAGGAAGCGGAATTGCGGCGCCGATTTGTCGGCTAGCGTTGCCCAGAACATGGGCACAAGCGGCAACGAAATCAGGAAGCCGCCGAGCGAGAAGATGTTCGCTATCCAGCGGACGGCGTTTTTGTTCTCCTTGGGAACGAACAGGAGCACGAACGCGCCGATCAACGGCGTGAAGAGGATGATCGAGAGAATGTGATTCTGCATAGTGAATCTCAGCTACGAGTTTCGAGCCGCGAGCTTAGAGCAAGATCGGTCTTCGGTCACCGGTCACCGGTCACCGGTCACCGTCAACTCGTAACTCGCAGTTCACTTCCAAACGTAATACACTGCGAATCCCACCAAGCCCGCGGTCATTACGAGCGCGTACCATTGCACCAGGCCCCATTCGAAAAGCCGCGCAGGATACGACAACATTCGCGCCAGAATTGCTGGACCGTTTACGCCGACGCCGTCGATAATCCACTTATCCCACCAGGACGAAAGCGTTCCTACGGCGCGCGTTACCCAGCCGGCGTCGTTTACTACGCCGTCGATGATTTTTGTATCGACCCACGACGACGCTTCGCCTAGGCCCAAAACGCCGAGACGCACGTCTCCCACTTTTCGACGTCCCGTGAAGGCGTAGTCGTAGGCTTCGTCTACGAACCATTTGTTGTAGAGCACGGTGTAGAGCGGCGGAGCTTTTTCACGGATTGGTTCTTTGTAATCTTTTCCGGCGTGCGCGTAGGCGCGCCAGGCCAGGCCTAGACCAACTATGGCCGCGCCGATCGACAGGCCCATCAGCGCGTACTCCAGCGGGTCGGTCTTCTCTTCTACCCTTTCCTCGGCTGCGAGCTTGTGTGGTTCTTCCGCTTGCAGGACGTGAACTTCTTTGGCGAACACTGGCTCCAGGAATTTTCCGAATGGATCCTCGCCGCCGAGGCTGTGTGGGATCCCGAGCCACCCTGCGCCCACTGAGCAAATCGCCAGGATGACGAGCGGCACGGTCATCGACTTAGGCGATTCGTGAATGTGATGCTCGACTTCGTGACTCATGCGCGGCTTGCCGAAGAACGTGAGGAAGATGAGGCGGCCCATGTAGAAGGCGGTCATCAGCGCGGTTACGAAGCCGATGAACCACAAGAAGTGATAGGCGCTGCCTTCTTTGGTGTAGGCCTGCCACAGGATTTCGTCTTTCGAGAAGAAGCCTGCAAGCGGCGGAACGCCCGCGATCGCGAAGGTGGCGACGAGCATGGTCCAGAAAGTGGTTGGAGTGCGCTCGCGCAGATCGCCCATGAATTTCATGTCCTGCTCGCCAGACATGGCGTGGATTACCGAGCCGGAACCGAGGAAGAGCAGGGCTTTGAAGAAGGCATGCGTGAAGACGTGAAAGACGCCGGCAGCGAAGGCTCCGACCCCGAGGGCGAGGAACATGTAGCCGAGTTGCGAGACCGTGGAGTAGGCGAGGACGCGCTTGATGTCGTTTTGAACGAGGGCAATGGACGCGGCGAAAATGGCCGTGAGCGCGCCGACAATTGCTACTGTCTTCATTGCGGTTGGAGCTAGCACGAAAACGGCGTTCGAGCGCGCAATCATGTAGACGCCTGCCGTCACCATGGTGGCCGCGTGAATGAGAGCGGAGACTGGTGTTGGGCCTTCCATCGCGTCGGGCAGCCAGACATACAAAGGAAGCTGCGCCGACTTGCCGCAGGCGCCGACAAATAAGAGAAGAGCTGCAGCGGTGAGAATTGGATCGCCGATCTGGAAGCTGCCGCTGCGCAGCAGGTGGTTGATGTCGATGAAGCGGAACGAGCCCAGATACCACACCAGTGTGAGCGCGCCCAGGATGAATCCGGCGTCGCCGATGCGATTTACGATGAAAGCTTTGTTCGCGGCGGTGCTTGCCGACTTGCGGTGGAAATAGAAACCGATCAGCAGGTACGAGCACAGGCCCACGCCTTCCCAGCCGACAAACATGAGAATGTAATTATTTGCCAGGATGAGCGTTAGCATGGCGAACATAAAAAGGTTCAGGTATCCGAAGAAGCGGTAATAGCCGCCTTCGTGCGCCATGTATCCGGTGGAATAGATGTGGATCAGCATGCCCACGCCGGTGACGAAAAGCAGCCAGATGACGGAGAGCGGGTCGAGGAGGAAACCGGCGTCGGCGTTGAAGGTGGAGGGCGTACCGTCTTTTTTCAGGAAGGTAATGCCGCCGTCGCCCGAGCCTAGCCAGGTGTAGACAATCTTTTCGAACGGGTGACCGGTGCCGTGAGCGAAGTGCGTGTAGTCAAGAACGGTAAAGCAGGCGAATAGAAATGCAATGACGACGGCACCTACACAGACCGCGTTGACCGTGGCCTTCCGGAGCTTTCGGCCGAAAAAGAACATGATCGCGGCGCCGACGGCCGGGAAGAGCGGGATCAGGTAGATGTGGTTTAGGAACATGTCGTCGGTCGTTCGTCGTTCGCTAATCGCTGTTCGTCGCTCGCTATTCGCTCCTGGTGCTGAGGGCAACAGGGTAGGCGAAACGCGAACAGCGATCAGCCACCAGCTGCCTTTCTACCACTTCAGCAAATCGATTTCGTCCACGTTGATCGTCTCTTTATTGCGGAAGAAGGCGATCAGGATTCCCAGGCCCACCGCAGCTTCTGCGGCGGCGTCGACTACTATGAAAATCGCGAACACCTGGCCGTGCAGGTTTCCCCACATGCGGGAGAACGCTACCAGGTTCAGGTTCACGGCATTCAGGATCAGTTCGATCGACATCAGCACAATGACTACGTTGCGGCGCGTGAGCACTCCGATGGTGCCGAGCACGAAGAGTGCGGCCGCTACGACTAGATAGTGCAATGTGGTGATGGGAACCATAAAACCGTCGTTCGTCGTTCGCTATTCGCTGTTAGCGCTACATCGCCCCTGCGAACAGCGAACGACGAATAGCGAACAGCTAGCTAGATCCTTTTCTTCGTCATAATTACCGCGCCCAGAATCGCGACCAGCAATAACAAGGACGCGATTTCGAAGGCGAAAGTGTATGCGCCAATCGTGTATTGGCCCGTTGGATGCTGGACCGTTTTAACAACCTCTCCATAGAGGAACGATGCGATTTGTTGCGTATTCGAACCTTCCGCCAACTGCACCGGGTGTTCTGGAAACAGCGCTTTCCCCTTTGTAAATGCCGACATGAACAGGGCCAACAAGGCGCACGACGCCACCAGCCCGACCGGCCACATGCGGTTGAACTGGCGCTCTTTCGAGGCGCGCTCGACGTTGACCAGCATGATTACGAACAGGAACAGCACCATGATTCCGCCGGCGTAGACGATGATCTGCACGCCAGCTACGAAGGGCGCGTAGAGCATCAGGTAGAGTCCTGCGACTGAAAGCAATGTCACGATCAGCGACAGCGCGGAATGGACCGCGTTGCGGCGCGTAATTACCAGCAGGCCGCTGATGATGGCGGCGGCTGCCAGTCCGTAAAAGAAATAGGGCGTCCCTACCGGAGCCGCGCTTACGTTCATCGCCGGATTTGCAAGGGCCGGATTCATTTGACCAGCACTCCTACAAAAGCCGTCACGATCAGCACGCCTAGCGATATCGGCAGCATTACCTTCCATCCAATTCTCATCAGCTGGTCGAAGCGATAGCGCGGCCAGGTTGCGCGGTACCAGATGAACAGGTACATGAAGATGGCGACTTTCAGGACGAACCAGTATACGTAGTCGATGCCTTCGCGGAAGCTGCCGGCAACGCTTGTGTCCGAGGTGCGGCCGGCAATCGCGATAGCGAACAGTACCAGCGCGATAAAGCCAAGCACCAGGGCGAATCCGGCGAGGCCGATCCGTTGGATCTTGAAGAATGAATGCGACGGCATGCGCACTGTGCCGATGAAGGCGAAGGCCGCTAACGCTGCGAAGGTGAGGCCGGGGAAGAGCGAGAAGATGAATTCCCAGATGGGCGCGCTTAGCAAGTTCGGGAAAGGGCGCATCCATCCGCCGACCCAGAGCGTGACTGCGATTGCTGACACGGCGATCATGGCTGCGTATTCGGCCAGCATGAAGAGCGACCAGCGCAGGCCGCTGTACTCGGTGTGGAAGCCGGCGGTGAGTTCAGATTCGGCTTCGGCCATGTCGAAGGGGGCGCGGTTCGTTTCGGCGACCATGGCGATCGCAAAGATTACGAAAGCGATCAGGCCGAGCGGAAAGAACTTGAAGAGGAACCAGACTCCCTGCTGCTGCTGCGCTTCGACGATCCCAATCATGCTCAGCGTGCCGGTGCCCGCCGCGTTCATGCTGGTCATCATGATGGCCGAGACGACTGCGAGGCCCATGGCGACTTCGTAGGAGACCATCTGCGCGCTCGAGCGCAGAGCGCCGATCAGCGGATAGTGCGAATTTGAGGCCCAGCCTGCCATGACGACGCCCAGTACTCCCAGCGACGACACGCCGAGCATAAAGAGGATGCCGATGTTCATGTCGCTGACCGCTTGCGACGGGCCGAATGGGATCACGATGTAGACGGTAAAGGATGCGATCAGACCGATCAGCGGCGCGATCCAGAAGACGAACTGGTCGGCTTCGGACGGGATGATGTCTTCTTTCAGCATCAGCTTGATGGCGTCGGCGATCGGCTGAAGCAGGCCGTGCGGGCCCACCCGCATGGGGCCGAGGCGAATCTGAAAGTGGGCGAGCGCTTTGCGCTCCAGCCAGTTCATGGCCATGACCGCTACTGACACGCCGGTGAAGATGATCATCACGTAGATCAGCGCCCAAAGCTGGTTGCCGGCCTCGCCGGGGGTGACGGTGCTGTGGAGATAGGACATGAATTCGTTCAACATTATCTGTCCACCTCTCCGAGCACGATGTCGATTGTGCCGATTACTGCCACCACATCTGCCACCAACTGGCCGCGCACCATCACGTCAAGCGCTTGCAGATTTACGAAGGACGGCGGCCGGACTCGGAGGCGATAGGGCTGCGTCGAGCCATCGCTTACGATGAAATATCCCAGCTCGCCTTTGGGCGATTCGATGGAATGATAAATTTCGCCAACTGCGGGTTTGATCACCTTGGGAACCTTGGCCATGATCGGGCCTTCAGGAATTCCATTGACCGCCTGCTCGATGATGCGGAGCGACTGGCGCATCTCGACCATGCGCACTAGATATCGGTCGTAGGTGTCGCCGTTCTGGCCGATGGGGACTTCGAAGTCGAAGTCGGCGTAGTTGGCGTAGGGCTGGGCTTTGCGGATATCCCACTTCACGCCGCTGGCGCGCAGCACCGGGCCGGTTACGCCCAATGCGATGGCATCTTTGGCGGAAATCATGCCCACGTTCTTGGTGCGCTCCAACCAGATGCGGTTAGTGGTCAGCAGCGCTTCGTATTCGTCGATCTTGGGCGCGACAAACTTCAGGAAATTCTTGACCTCTTTTTCGAAGCCCGCATAAGTTTCGTAGAGGCACCCGCCAATGCGGAAGGCGTGCGTGGTCAGACGCGCGCCGCAATACTTTTCGAAGATTTTGAGAATCTCTTCCCGGTCGCGGAAGGTGTAAAAGAGCGGCGTCATCGCTCCGATGTCGAGCGCGTGCGTGCCCAGCCACAGTTGGTGGCTGGCGATGCGATTCAGCTCGGTGAGAATGACGCGGATGTAATTGGCGCGCGGCGGCGCTTCTACGTTCAACAGCTTTTCTACCGCCTGGCAGTAGCCGAGGCCGTTCGAGACGGCGGCCACATAGTCCATGCGATCGACGTAGGGGTTGAACATCGTATAGGTGCGGTTCTCGGCGATCTTTTCTACTCCGCGATGGAGGTAGCCGATTACGCACTCCGTGCCTAGAACTCTTTCTCCGTCGAGCTTCAGGATTACGCGCAACACGCCGTGCGTCGCGGGATGCTGCGGGCCCATGTTGATGATTAGCTCGTTCGAATCGAGGTAGGGTTTATCGGGCGTGTCGAGGTCGAGATGGGACGTGGAGACCTGCGGAACCGCGTTCGGGAGCGCTTTGTCTTTTGCGTCCATGCGGGCGTCCATGCGTACTTCCGTCATTGGCCGCTCTCGATTCCGAGGTTGATCTGCACCCATTCTTTATCTTGCTGCAGGATGCCGTAGTCTTTGCGCAGCGGGTGGCCCTTCCAGTCTTCGGGAAGGAGGATGCGCTTCATGTCCGGATGGCCGTCGAACTTGATGCCGAACATGTCGTAGACTTCGCGCTCCAGCCAGTTCGCGGTCGCCCAGATGGGAACGGCTGAGGGGATGGACGCGCCGTCGGCAATTTGCGTTTTTACGCGGATGCGCTCGTTGCGCTCGAAGGAGTAGAGAATCCAGAAGACTTCGAATTGCTTTTCGCGCGTGGGATAGTGCACGGCGGTGATGTCAACGCAGTAGTCAAAATGCTCTTCGTCGCGCAGGAGCCGCAAGAAGTTGGGGATTAGCGAGCGGTCGACAGTGAAGTAGTTTTGGCCGAGATAGCTTTGGGCTTCGACCGCCGAGCCGTATTGGCTCTTGTATTTTTCGACCAGTGGCGATGTCCAGGGCATGGGCACTGGGCCGGCGGGCTTGGCTGGGGCTGCGGGCTTGGGTGGAGCTGCGGCCGCCGGAGTTGCGGCAGCTGGTGCTGCTGGCTTTGGGACTGCCGGAGCGGCGGCGGGCTTTTCTGCGGTCGGGGGAGTTGCCGATGGAGGCGCTGCGGGCTTGTCAGCCGGGGCGGAACTGGCCGGT
>JBAQJF010000175.1:0-4105 GCA_049300195.1 Terriglobales bacterium
CAGTACCACCTCTACGTTCTTGATAAGGTGCGGCGGGGGCTGGAGGATGCGCGCGTGAACGGGACTCTGTCGCAGGAGGAAGTCGAGAGTCGCTTTGGCAGATGGCTCACCCAATAGTCTGGTCGAGACTTCGGAAAAAATCCCATGGCGGACACGGCAGTGGAATCCCACTTTTGCGCACAGAACGCGCAAAAATGGGGCACCCATCGTTCAATTTTGGGCATTATTCACCGAAAACCAGACGGCCGAGTTCGTCGCCTAACTGCTTCGCTTCGTCGGGATCGCGGGCGCTTCGAAAACGTTCGGCCAGTTCAAAGAACGCCTTTTCTTTCTGTTTCCTCGCTTCGATACCCAGCTCGATGAGCTCTACCAGGACGCGGTTGTCGCTCAGACGCTGAGTCTTGGCTATGCGGTCTACCTGTTTGGCAATCAGAGCGGGGAGCGATACGCCGCGGCGGATGTGCTTTGTGGCGGGTATGGCATCATGCACCAGTTTGGTGCATGGCTGGCCGAAGTCCAACCGCTGCTACGCTCCGTCTTTGACATACCCGAGAAGCGCTGATACGCTTTGCCCTCAGTAGGCGCTTTGAGGGTCTACAGAAAGGAAAAGAAGACCATGTATTGCCAATCGAAAGATGATTTATACCGTACTCTTATTCAGATAGGCCATTCTTCGGCCTGTGCTGATGGATTCTCGCATGAATATGTTATGTGCGTGGATGCGATCAAGGAGCATGATCGAACCGGTCACAACGGTCAGCCATGTCCGGATGCCGGCTACTAGCTGACCGTTTACTTTCGTTCGGGCGCTTTTTAGCGCCCGAACGAGGTTCTATTTACGTGCCAAGTACGGACAAGTTGATGCGGCGCGGAACGGGGAAAACCATCGTGAGCCTCGACTGGATATGGGTGATACCCAACAAGGAATCTGCAAAGAGGGCAATCAAGTTCGGTGGCTTCGTCTATGGTGTGCTCGCGTTTGTTGGCCTCACAATCGCATCCTTCCTTGAAAAGTCTTCATGGCGGGACTTCAACATGTCCCTGCGTGGGGTCGTGCTGGAACTCGCAGTGTTCTATGTGATTGTCGCCTGGCGGTTAACGAAGAACTCTAGATTATTCGCCGTGCTTGGCCTGCTGGTCACCGTTTATTTCTACCGGGACAAGTTCACCAGCCTGCCCGGAGCGGTTCTTCCTGCACTGGTCGTTTTAACCTTGCTCAATGCCGTGCGTGCGGCCTTCCTCTACCACAAATACGACGCAGTAGAGAAGCAACGCCTACCCGGCGCCGCTAGTTTGTGAAACTGGCCGCTGCTCATGACCTCCGTAACTTTCCTTGCGACTCGCTTCGCGATACCCTTCCGCCAAGGGAGGATTTTGTATGCCAAGACGAAGACCCTATGGCGGCAGACGAGCGCCGCAGGTACGGCCACAGGTTAATTGGTGCCCCGATTGCAAAGGTAAGGGCGGCAATGACAAATGTTCAAAGTGTCATGGCAAGGGCATGATTCATGGACTGGTGATTAAATGAGCGCCAACACTTGCTTGCTTGATATTGACCACGACACGACAACTGACCAGCAAACACGTGTTGTTATTCAAGACCTAGAACGCGATGGATGGCTGTACGCAGAAACCGTTTGGCTATACGGACGACGGCAAATGGTTTTCAGAAAGCCGACACAAGAACAGAACGAAGCTATGCCGCCACTTCAAGAGTACATCGATAACGCAGACATGTGGACGCAAAGTGTAGTAGACCGTTGGGGAGCCAGTGTTATCACGGGCAACGTCGGTGAGCTGCCGCCCGATTTTATGGCTTTGTTTGATTTGGCCAACAACTACCGAACGGCAAAGCAGACAGCAGACAACCGCTGCTTCATGCGAGAGCACGCTACCGGAATCGAAGTCCGCCAAGTTAAATTCTTGAGCGAAGCGGATGCAGGCAGGCTGGAAAATACGCGCTTAGAATTCGCGCGTGCTTGCAAAGTATATCGTGACACCCATCCAGTACCGCGGTAGGCCGCCTATGCCGTTCGCGGCCGCGCAAACAATTGAGAATTGTCCGTCCTGACTCACTGCCGAATCCTCGGGTTCAGGGCCGAATAAAGCAAGTCCGTCAGAAAATTCACCGCGACATACGTCAATCCAATCGCCAGAATGCATCCCTGCACGAGATAGTAATCGCGATTTGCGATGGCTTGGATGGTAAGTCGTCCTATGCCGGGCCAGGAGAAGATGGTTTCGGTTACGATGGCGCCAGCCAGCAACGCTCCAAATTGCAGGCCGAGTACGGTGATGATGGGAATCATGGCGTTGCGCAGGGCGTGGCGGTAGACTACGGTGCGCTCGGGCAGGCCTTTGGCGCGCGCGGTGCGGATGTAGTCCTGGCCTAGCTCTTCCAGCATGGAGGTGCGGACCATGCGGGTCAGGATCGCGGCTAGCGCGCTGCCCATGGTGATGGCGGGAAGAATTAGATGCGCGAAGCTTCCCGCGCCGGAGACAGGGAGCCATCCTAACTTGACGGCGAAAAATAAGATGAGGATTGGGCCTAAGGCGAAGTTTGGGAATGACAGGCCGAAGAGGCTTACTACGCTTAGGGCGCGGTCGTCCCATTGGTTGCGGTGCTGGGCGGAGCGGACTCCGGCAGGGAAGGCTAGCACGATGGCTACGAATAACGATGCCAGAGTTAGTTGCAGCGTGAAGGGGTAACGCTGGACGATCAGTCCGGTGACGGATTGGTTGAAGCGGAGGGATTTGCCTAGGTCTCCGTGGAGTACGCCGCGCCAGTAGTTTAGATATTGCTGGGCTATGGGGACGTCGAGTCCGTAGGCGTGGCGCATGGCCTGGATGTCTCCGGCGGCGGCGCCTTCGCCTAACATTTGTTGGATGGGGTCTCCGGGGACGAAGTGGATTAAGAGGAAGACGGTCGAGACTACCAGCCAGATTACTGGGAGGGTGTAGAGGACGCGGTGGAGGAGTTGGCGGAGCATTCGTTGTCAGTTGTCAGTTGTCAGTCGTCGGGTTCCGGTCACCAGTCACGGGTCACGGGTCACCGGGCACCGTCATGCTTCGACGTACTCCCTCTCAATTCTTTATTTACCATTTGCTCCCAGTTCCTGACTCGCTACTCGCGGCTCGAGACTCGCGGCAACGGTTGCTTCAGTCTTCACGGGTTCTATCAGCACTAACGCTACGCGGTGCCCGTCCATTTTTTCTACTACGAAGCGACGGCCTTGGTATTCGAATGACTCCCCTCCGATAGGCATTTTTTGCAGGTGCGAGAGGACGAAGCCGGCGAGCGTTTCAAAACCTTCATCCTGGGGAAGAACCAGATCGTACTGGCTTTCCAGGTCGCGGATGTTGACTGCACCGTCCAGCGCTAGCGGTGCGTTCGCGTCGACAATCGGTTCCGACGAAGCTACGTCGAATTCGTCTTCCAGTTCTCCTACCAGTTGCTCTAACACATCTTCTACGCTGATTACTCCGGCCGTGGAGCCGAATTCGTCGACCACCATGGCCAGGTGGCGCTTGCGCGATTGGAATTCGACCAGCAACTCGAAGAGCGACTTGGTTTCGGGGACTACCAGCACGTCGTGCATGATCTGGTGGACCTTCATCTGCGAGATGCGGGCGGCTGCGCCGGGGACTGTGGTTTGCGTGATGCGCAGGCGCATCCAGCGCATTAGATCTTTGGCGTAGAGAACTCCGATGATGTGTTCGGGGCCGCGCTGCGGATCGTAGACGGGGATTCGAGAGTGCTGCTCGTCGACTACGCGGGAGAGCGCGTCTTCCAGCGTCAGGTCGGAGGCCACGGAAAAAATTCTGGTGCGCGGAACCATCACTTGGCGCGCCGCGATGTTGTCGAGTTCGAGGGCATTGAGGAGCATCTCCTCCTGCGCGGAGGAGAGTTGGCCGGAGGTGCGGGCGGCGCTGACGATCAGGCGGAGTTCGTCGGGCGAGTGGACTGAGCCATGGCGGATTTCGTTGGTGCCGAAGGACCGCAGCACGAAGCCCGCGGCTCGGCTCATTAGAACCGTGAGCGGGCCGGTGACGGTCAGGAAGAAATCCATAGGCGCGGCTACTGCGAGGGCCACGCGCTCGGCTC
>JBAQJF010000176.1:0-2397 GCA_049300195.1 Terriglobales bacterium
CGTAACGGAGCCAAATCCGCAACAGGCGCTCCCGTTCCCGACGATAGCCGCGGACGCTCCCACATGCTCTGAATGCGGCGGCCTGATGACCCGCAACGGCAGTTGCTACAAATGCGAAAATTGCGGCGGCACCAGCGGCTGCAGCTAATCCATCGCACGCACATGAAGACCGAATTACTTTGGGAGACGGTGTGCGGCAATTTAATCGAGCCGATCGGAGGAGCGGGAAGCCTGGTCGTTTATCCGAATTACGAAGACCCGCCGAGCGACGGCGACATCGACTCGCTGAGGGTCGATCTGCTTGGTCTACTGTCGAGGTGCCAGCCATCGGTCGACGTTCCGGAGAGCGGCCTGGATCTGAATTTAGACAAGAGCGCCCAGCTTCGGCGGCACCTCGTTAGCCTGACCTTAAGGCGAGATAGGAGATCGCCATGGATCCAAATTCTACCGCCCGGGAAATGGCTCTAATTCTTGTGCCCCTCGATTTCTTTGAATCGAATCGCCCGCCTTCGAAGGGTCGCCTCCAGGGAATCCAGTTCGGCCGGTGATGCGCCGCTTGCTTTAGCGTCTACCCAGCTAAGAGTCTCAAGGATTGGCACGAGCGCATTGCTCGGGTCTGAATAGAATTTGTCAACTTCCTGCACAACCTCCGTAGCAGCGAGGTGACTCAGCCTCGCGGTATCTTTCTCCAACTCATGTCCGCCCCTCCCGTCACGAATCTCTATCCAGGTGGCCATATCCCACACAGCTACGATATACCCAATTTTGGCTATCTCGGGCGTCTCCCGCCAGCTCCGGCCATTGGACATATTTAGGGTGTACTCGTCACCACGCTCCTGCGGAAACGCAAGGGCAGCGCATAAGAAAGCGAGCGACATCAGCTTTGCAGGCATGTCGCAATTGTACATCTCGATCATTCGGCCGCGAGAGCGGCCTGCCGGGCGGAGGGAGCTGCAGCCGTTATCTACCTATCCATAGGCCTCTCCGCGATTGAGTATACGAAAGACCCGAAGTAGGCCATCGCCTTGCAAATCGATATGGTAACCTCGCAAAATCCATTGGCGACTGATCGAATGGATCGCCCCTGAGCCGCGCCCAAGGGAAGCAGCCACCCGCGATAAATCAGTACGGCCGTGACTTACCTGATCACCTTCGCCTGCTACCGGCGCGCATCTGCATGGCGATGAATCCGGTTCCGTCGATTCGTCAACACAATCAGCCCGGCAGCCGAGCCGTCGACGCTGATCCCGGCCGCTCCGCGCTTGAACGCCGCCTCATGAATCAGCCGCCATACATCTTAGACGCGCCCCGTCGGAAAGCCGTTCTGGCAGCCTTGTTGGACCGGGCAATCGAACGCGGATGGCCGCTCATCGCCGCGCACGTGCGCTCAACTCACGTCCACAATCGTCATCGACGCCGACGCAGCTCCGGAAAGCGTAATGACCGACATGAAACCTGCGCCAGTCGACGATTGAATCAGTCCGGTTTTGACACGCCGGATCGCAAACGATGGGCGCGCCACGGAAGTACGCGCTGGCTGCGGAGCCGCGAAAACATAGACGCGGCGATTCAATACGTCATCGAAAAGCAGGGTGATCCCATGGCCTTTTATATTTCGGAGCGCTAGGATCCACCGCTCCCTTTGGTCGCGGCTCCTGGCGGAGCTTCCGGTTCTCAAGCCAAGGCAGGCGATCGAATTCCCTGCTTAAATCCTGAAACAAGCCGCACTCCTGTAAAACGAATCGGCCACGAAACGAACACAACTCGTGTCCACTCGTGGCCGATTTCTCCTAACCTAATTAGCGTTACTCTTCCGGAGCTTCGCCCTCGTCCGTGCCCTGACGAATCGCGTTCAGGCGTTCTTCCTTGCGCTTGGCTCTCTCCGCGGCGCGCTTGACCAGTTCGCTGCCCACCAATTCGAGCATCGCCTGTTCCGCTCCGTCGCCCTTGCGATTGCCGAGCCGAACGACGCGAGTGTACCCACCATCGCGCTGGCCGAATCGAGTGCCCAGCTTGTCGAACAGCTTCTTCACTGCGCCCGGCGTTTCGAGAAACGCGGCCGCCTGACGACGAGTGTGCAAAGTATCGCGTTTGGCCAGCGTAATCATCTTTTCCACCAGCGGCTGCACCGCCTTGGCTTTGGGGACGGTCGTGACGATGCGCTCGTTTTCGATCACACTGGTGACCATGCCCTTAAATAAGGCCTTGCGCGAGGCGAGATTGCGTTTGAGTTTATAACCGGATACGTTGTGTCTCATCTGATTACTCCGCGCTCGGGCTCACTTCCTCGTCCGCCGGCTCTTCCTCATCCTCTTCTTCGTCACTGAGATCCAGATCCGCGGGCGCGACGCCGAGCATGGCCGGCGTTCCCGCGGGCGACACCAGGCGGCCTTGCGC
>JBAQJF010000177.1:0-1891 GCA_049300195.1 Terriglobales bacterium
GAGTTGGCCCAGTTTGTTCGTAACCGCGAGGGAATTGCCATCGAGAAGAGCCCGGATGCGCTGGATGAAGTGCAACACGCGGCCGAGCGCGAATTGGCAATCCGCAACCTGGATCGGGAATCGAACCTGCTGCGCAACGTGCGCGCGGCACTGCGGCGCATCGACGAGGGCACCTTCGGTGTGTGCCTGCACTGCGAAGAGGACATCAGCCCGAAACGGCTGGCAGCAGTGCCGTGGACCGCGTTCTGCATCCAGTGCCAGGAAATCGCCGACCGCAGCCAGAATGGCGACGGGTCGGAGAGCCTGGACGAACTGCTCGTCAGCGCCGCGTAATATCGCGCGCGGAAGCGACTCTATCTCGGGCGCGGGCCGAGAATTTTTTGCGGCGCCGCGCCCTTGGTGTCTACTCTCAGAGCAGGCGCAGATAAGAGATCATCCGCCCGGCTTTTTCCTTTTCCCGGCGGAATGAGTAAAATCGCGGATCGCAGTATGTGCAAAGTCCCATCACTTCAATCTGCGAATCGGGCACGCCGGAATTGAGCAGCCACTGTCGATTGACTGACGCCAGATTGACACGTCCGGCGCGATCAAGCCCGAAGCGCCGTCCCACTTCCTCACCCACTTCATAGCAGCATCCGCCGATGCCGGGGCCGATCGCGGCCACGATATCGCCCGGACGGGTTCCATACAAATCGCGCATCCGCGACAGAACTTCCCTGACAATCCCCGCCGCCGTTCCGCGCCATCCGGCATGGATCGCCGCGATCACGTGCGTTCTCGTATCGGCCAGCAGAATCGGATAACAATCCGCGGTCCGGACAGAAAGTCCGATTCCAGACGTCGCTGAAACCAGAGCGTCGCCCTCTCCGGCGCATCCCGGTCCGCTAGCGGGAAGACAAATGCCCGAATGGATTTGCTTGAGGCTGGCCAATCCCGCCTGCGAGATTTCCGAGCGCCGGGTGCCGAAACCGTGCTCGATCCACTCCAAATGGGAGAGCGCAGCGGACTGAAGAAGCTCCATGGTACTAGTCTGTCATACGACTGAAATTAAGCAGCTTATTTACGACGACGCAATCTGTACCTAGTACTTTTTTGCATATTGACACAGTACCATACCGAGGCTAAACTAAACTTCTGTACGTACTAGAACTACAGCAACGGAGGATACAATGAAGTCCCTCTCAATTTGCATTCTCACAGCCGCGTTGAGCATTTCCCTACACGCGACCACGGTATCTTACAATACCACTGGCGCGTTCACGGGAGGAACTGCCACATCAACTGACGATTCCATCACGTTCAGCGACGGCTCAGGCGACATAGCAACTATTACCTTTGTCTTCGACCTCGACGATTCAGCCACGTCTGACGGCTTTGATACCAACGCTAATTTCGGAGTGTTTACGCTGTCTGTGAACAATCCTGGAGTCTCCATCACCATTCCGGCGACCATGTTCAGTCTGACCATCAATCAGACGACGCCGGGAAACAACTCAAGTCCACTAACCCTCACCGGCACGCTCAGCGCAGGACCGGTAAGCCAATCTTCGAGCGCTGTGAATGTGAGCTTCTCGCCGGATATGGGAATCGTCACCGATACCGTCGTGCCGGGCACGGCGACCTATACACTGGACACGACACCGATTACTCCGCAGACCACCGGTAATTCCACATTAACCGGCACCCTGTTGTACGTCGCGGATCAAACCACCCCGGGAACACCCGAACCCGAAACCATGGCGATGATGGGCGCCGGCCTGGTGGGCCTCGCTCTCATCGGTAGGCGTAAACGGGCCTGACTCTCCTTCGAGACTTTCCTACTCCCTACCCGCGCCGGAAAACCGGCGTGGGTTTTCTCTTTTTGGGAGGACGATCAATCGATCATCTGGTC
>JBAQJF010000178.1:0-1538 GCA_049300195.1 Terriglobales bacterium
GGACTAGGATTTCGTCCACTTGGGGTAGTTCCTTGTACGCCTCGGGACGTCCCCGAACGTGGGCGTCTGCCGTGGGTCCTTGGAGATAGAAAGCGTGCGGGGCTATCCCAGGGTCAATAGAGAGCAACGAGGTATTAGGTGTTGGCATGACGATCTCCTAGCCTTGGCGCTCCAACAGTCGCATCGTAGGCTGCGACATAAACTCAAAAGCCTCAGTGACACGGTCAGACATTTGTTCTAGCGAGATTGTCTCGCTTACAGCAACGCGCGTGCTCTGAAAGTCAACGAATAGCAGCGCGTTGTCGTTTACATCCGGCTCTATGCTCAGGTTATCTTCGCCTTGGGGCGGTGGTCCTATCAAGCGGCGGAACCTGACGCCGGCGCCGAAGTAGCCATCTCCTAGCACCGTGGACTGCTCAGCATCATGCAGCAGATGCGCCTCAGCGAATCTCTTGGCATCACCTTCGGGTGCGTCAACGGAGGCCACGATCTGAATGGCCGACTGAATGAAAGCTACGAGGCCCAAATGCTTCGCCGCTATTTCGAAGATCCGTGTCACCTTGTCGGCGGCAGCCATCGGAGCCATAAACAAATCTGGACCGATCATCTTTGCTTGGATCTGGAGTAGGGCTGGCCGCAGTTCTACGGCGTCCTCCTCGCCGTTGTGGAATTGCGCTCCTCGGCCGCTCGGAAGAAAACCGAACTGCTGATAGGGATACTCCCTCGTGATCTCCGCGAAGACAACTTGCAGAGCCTCCCGGTCGAAGGCCGGGGGAGGCATCTGCGTTGGCTGTGGCGCGAGGGCCACGACTAGTGATCGGAAGCGCGGGTCCATTCAGGATCTCCTGGGTGCGCGGCTATCTTACCGTTGTCGAAGTGGCTGCACACCAGCCGCGCTGCTTGACCGGTCACGCATTGAGTTTAGCATGCGGCGCCACGTCCGTTTCCCGGTGACGTGGCGCTCTGACGCACACTCCTATGGCAGCAACGCTTCCAGCCGGAGCCGGATCGCCGAAAGGATGAGACAGAAGCCAATCATCGGCATTACAGGACGCCTAGCGGCGAACCCAATGGCGACGTCCTCCACGACAGGGAAGGCCGCGCAGAAGGTCCGCCACCGCCAGCGCGTGCTCACGCCGCGATCTGGTCGAAGTGCAGGGCGGCCCGTGTGGGGAAGACCAGATCGTCGGCTGTACGGTGGATCAATCCGGCTCCCTTGAGCCGGATAAGCGCGTCGGTCGTGTCTCCACGGCTCGTGTTGCTGTCCGTCCGGTCGCGGACAAGCTCATCGACCGACCACGGCCGCTGGTCATTTGGATCGAGAAGGCGAAACATCACGCCCCAATCGTTCATGTTGTCCGCCTCGACCGCTGGGTTAGGCTCTTGTACGGGCATATGGAGTTCACGCTCCTGTGCTCAAGGCCCCGGCGCGGACTGATCCTCTGCGTCGGGGTCGCTGGTTTATGGATGCCCGCCAGCGTAAACCGTCCGAAGTCAGTTCAGACGCTCAAATCGAAACTGATGCACTACCCACTGGG
>JBAQJF010000179.1:0-15080 GCA_049300195.1 Terriglobales bacterium
CTGAATTATTTCTATCTCTCATCGATGGTCACGCTTGTGCAGGAAGAGGTGCGGCCGGACCAGCGCGTCATGTCGGGCGCATTGCTCTTGCTGGTGATGAATTTCATCGGCCTCGGCCTCGGACCTACTTACGTTGGCGCAGCCAGCGACTTTTTTCACGCAGCCCACCCCCATAGCTCGTTACAAATTGCCCTTTACACACTCGTGCCGTTTTATCTGGTGGCTATTTTGTTGTTTTTGAGACTCGCGCGCGTGCTTTCACGCGAGAACAACACGCCAGAAGTTACGGCGCTAGGAGTTACCGTATGACCCTGCATCGTTATTTGATCAAGTGGAGCATCGTAGTCACCTCTCTAGCTGTGACTCCCTCATATTGCGCTCAGGCGAACACAACTATGTCATCCCCATCCCATGCCAAACATAGCTCAATTGTTGACGCTCCTGCCGGCAAGATAGAGGGGCTCGCCGAAGGCAAGCTGCATATCTTCAAGGGCATCCCTTATGTGTTGCCGCCGGTTGGCCCGGCACGATGGAAACCGTCCAGTCCGATGCCTCGTTGGAAAGGCGTCCGAAAAGCTGTCGAATTCGGGCCCGCATGCTTGCAACCCAAACCTCAACTCTCGACTGTCTACACTCGCGATCCGATGCCGATGAGCGAGGATTGCCTGACGTTGAATATCTGGGCTCCCATCAACGCGCACAACGCGCCAGTCTTCTTCTGGATATACGGCGGCGCGCTGGTCGGAGGGGCGAGCCGGGAGCCATTCTATGACGGCACGCGGCTCGCGGATCAAGGCATCGTCGTCGTGTCGATTAACTATCGCTTAGGTGTACTTGGATGGCTCGCGCATCCCGAACTCAGCGCCGAGTCGCCGCTCGGTGTATCTGGCAATTACGGCCTGCTGGATCAGATCGAGGCACTGCGCTGGGTTCGGCACAACATCGGTTCGTTCGGCGGCGATCCTTCCAACGTCACCATCGCCGGCGAATCCGCCGGGGCACTCAGCGTGATGTACCTGATGGCGGCGCCCTCTGCACGAGGCTTGTTCGCGAAGGCCATCGCCGAAAGCGCCTACATGATCTCCATGCCCGAGCTGAAGGAACGCAAGTTTGGCATACCGTCGGCGGAGGAAAGTGGAACGAAACTCGCAGCCGCCTTTCACGCGCCGAACATCGCGGCTTTGCGGGCGATGGATGCGGCCAAGCTGGCTGAAGCCGCGCCGGCAGCTATGTACTTTCCATGGCCGACGATTGACGGCCACGTCTTGCCGCGGCAACTGGTCGATGTTTTCGACCGCGGCGAACAAGCGCCCGTGCCGATTCTCACTGGTTTCAACAGCGGTGAGATCCGCTCGTTAAGAATCCTGGCCCCGCCTCCTCCGGCGACGGCCTCCGAGTACGAAACCACGATTCGTGAACGGTATCTCGATCTGGCCGATGAGTTCCTGCGGCTCTATCCCAGTGCCAACCTGCAAGAAAGCGTATGGGCCACGACCCGAGACGCTCTCTATGGTTGGACCTCGGAGCGGCTGGTTAGAAAACAGACCGCACTGGGCCAACCGGCCTTCCTCTATCTTTGGGATCATGGGTACCCAGCCGAAGAGACCGCTGGCCTTCATGCCTTCCACGCCAGCGAATTGCCGTACGTGTTTGGCACGCTCGAAAGCACTCCGCCACTTTGGCCGAAAATTCCAGCAACACCCGAGGAGAGAAAACTTTCCGACGCGATGACTGGCTATTGGAGTTCGTTTGCTCGTACCGGCCGGCCACAGGCCGCGCATGAACCTGACTGGCCGGCGTTCGACTCTACCGGCGACTACATGGCATTTACGGATGCTCCGCACCCCGGGAAACATCTTATGCCCGGGATGTACGAACTCAATGAAGAAGTCGTTTGCAGGCGGCGGGCAAGCGGAGACGTCCCGTGGGGCTGGAACGTGGGCATAGTCTCACCGAAAATGCCTCCTCCGGCGAAGCAGTGTAAACACTAACGGAGTCCGCATGTCCTGTCGTTTGCCAAAAGCAAATCGTTGCGATGGGTGCACTATGATCGCCTTGGAAATCGTCAGCTCAGTCGTGGATTAGGGTCGGCGTCGACCGCGACCGCTCCGCCGCCACCGACATTGAGCTGGCCGACGAGTTTTGCAGAACCGTTGGCAATCTCGATTCTAAAGATGGTGAGCGCGGTAGGAATCGAACCTACAACCTACTGATTAAGAGTAGGCGAGTCTGATCGGTTCTTCCATGCGTTAGCACCTGTAAGAGTCAATCACTTACCGACAACCAAGCCCGCACGGAAGCAATCTGCTCTGGTATTGAAAAGAAGCGCTTTAGCTTACATGGGATCGAAGCGTAGGGCACACCTATGGCACACCCGCACTCGATCCCGCGCCATCCGCTCCAGGACTGATCGATTGTGCCCTACGAGACAGATGCCACAGTAGTGATATTACAACTGGAAAATGTCGTATGATCGCATGGCGCGAAAATGTGGGAGGGTCAGTCACCCCCATGTGTCCGGTACATTCTGTCACCTATGTCTCCGGAACGGACAGAGTTTCCCAGCGCAGAAAGAAAGAGATACTGCAAAGGTGCTGTTGCCAAACCTACAGTAGATTATTCAGTTCCTGACCTGCGGTATCAAGAAACACCTGCCAGCTCTTCAAAAGCCGCTTATAAGAAACTCCGCGCGAGACATCCCGACCGATTCGTCTCTCTCCTAAGGGCACAAAAACTTGCCTTGATCACTATTGACCAGTAATGGCCCGTCAGTAACGCCTAACATTTTGTCTAACGCTCCGCTGTTGCCAACGGAATTAGGGATGACAACGATAAATGCGGCTCAACTGGCGTGCATTGGAGTCACTTGCACTTTGGACACGCACGGTTCCGCATTGCTCTGAGCGAGTCCTAAGCTTTTAACGAGTTCAAACTTGAATGGAGATAACAATGTTGAAACGTATTTTGGCCGTAACAACTCTGATAATGATTGCAAGTCTAACCGCCGTCGCCTCGGACCGCGAGGATGATGTAAATCGTACCCAGAAAGCTGCCCAGGTCTTCAAAGAGATCATGAATACTCCGGATCAGGGCATTCCTTCGGGTCTACTGGAATCGGCGAAGTGTATAGCCATCATTCCAGGGGATACAAAGTTCGCTTTCATATTCGGCGGCAGCTACGGCCGGGGACTGGCAACCTGTCGCACCGAGCATGGCTGGAGCGCTCCCATGTTTGTCGCGATTGATGGAGGAAGTGTGGGTTATCAGATCGGGGGTTCGTCCACCGATCTGGTGATGCTGTTCATGAACGATCACGCCTTGCACAGCCTGCTCAGCGACAAATTCAAACTCGGGGCCGACGCCTCCATAGCGGCTGGACCGGTGGGCCGGAATGCCACTGCTGCGACTGACCTTAAATTGAATGCGGAGATTCTGTCTTACTCGCGGTCCAAAGGCGTTTTTATTGGAGTGAGTCTGAACGGTGCCGTAATGCAAGCCGACAAAAGTGGGGACAAAGCCATGTATGGCGACGACGTAAACCGCCACGAAATTCTTGATGGCAAAGTCGCCGTGCCTGAATCGGCCCGAAGGCTGGTAGAAGAACTTGACGGATACGCTCACATAGCCAAAGCCGAATAACGGTTCCAGGGGGATGATCGTTTGGCCGACCAGGTTATTCGCGATCTCGAGGCCATAGGCTTCCTTCGAACCGATGTCCGCATTTTGAAAGAGCCGCTGGAGATGGCAGGGAGCGGACTCATGAGTACGCCACACACTGATTTTGAAGTGGAGTTGACTCGTGATCTCACGGCATTCGGGGTCCTCGAGGGGGACGCGGAGGCTTATGTTCAAGGAGTACGGCGCGGAGGAGTCATAGTTTTTGCGACAACTTCGGGCGAAAGGGCGAACGCTGCCACAGAGATTATGAACCGTCACGGTGCTGTCGAGTTAGAAGAGATCAGCGCCCTGCGGCCGGAACTCCCAATCTCGGACCAAGGTGCGGCGACTCCCATCCACGTACCCTCTGTCCAGATTGGGCGAGTCCGCTCTCCCGGCTCTGGTGCCCGAATGTTCGTGTGGTAGCTCTTTTCCTAGAGAAGAGACCCGCCGGAAGTCGCCGCATGGTCGAACAAATTCTGCAGGTGTGCCTGCCAATTCCCACGAAGACGGAGGTTTGCCATCATGGCCGCGAAAATCGCTAGGGTAGACGATTGTATTTCGGCTTATGGGGAAGGATCGGATCCATTTCCGGATGGGAGCATTCACTCATCGAGGGCCGACGAAAAGCCGCAGGTAGGCGGGATTCAATTCGACTGCGGATATCTCTCACCGTTTTTTATCACTGACCCTGAACGCATGGAAGTTGCCTTCGAGAATGCCTACATTCTCATCCACCAAGGGAAAATCAGTTCCCGGAAAGATCTGCTCCCCATAGTTGAGCAGGTCGCAAAGACTGGCAAGCCGCTGCTTATAATCGCAGAGGATGTTGAAGGCGCAGCACTGGCTAATCTCGTCGTGAACAAGGTACGTGGCGTCCTGCAAGTCGCGGCCGTGCGCGCCCCCGGTTTCGGGGATCAGCGCAAGCGTTGGTTCCAGGACATCGCCCGCCTGACTTGCGGCAAGGCCATAATGGAAGGCTTCGACATCCAGCTGAAAAACATACATATCTCTGACCTCGGACAGGCGACGGGGGTCTCTGTCGACAAGAACCGCACGGTGATTGAGAGCGGGACCATATATCACCAAGTTCACAGGGCTGAACCGCAGAAGAGTTTTCCCGTCGCCGATTGCAGTCAGAATGGCATGCGGGAATATTTTCCACACCAACAAGCCGCTGTTTGAGGAGGAAACAAATGCAACTCGGAATGATAGGCCTGGGACGAATGGGTTCGAACATGGTGCTACGGCTGATGAAAGCCGGTCACGAGTGCGTAGTGTCTGACACGCATCCGCAAGCCGTGAAAGATGTGGTGGCGAAAGGCGCCAAGTCGTCCGACAGCATCGCGGATTTTGCGAAAAAACTCGCCAAACCGCGCGCCGTGTGGATGATGGTTCCGGCGGCGGTGGTCGATTCGGTATTGAGTTCACTTATGCCTGTGCTGGAGCCGGGCGACATCGTAATCGATGGCGGCAATTCCTACTATCACGACGATATTGGCCGTGCGGGTGAATTGAAGAGCAAAGGCATCCACTACGTGGATTGCGGAACCAGCGGCGGCGTATGGGGATCGGAGCGGGGATACTGTCTGATGATCGGCGGGGAGGAAGCGATTGTGAGTCATCTTGATCCGATCTTCAAGTCGTTGGCGCCAGGTGTGGGCTCAGCGGCGCGGACGCCGGGGCGGACTGGCGAGCCTTCGACATCAGAAAACGGCTACTTGCGCTGCGGCCCGAACGGCGCCGGTCACTTCGTAAAGATGGTCCACAATGGTATCGAGTACGGCATGATGGCTGCGTTGGCCGAGGGATTGAACATCATTAAGAATGCCAATGTCGGCAAGGTGAAGCGCGAAGTGGACGCAGAGACGACACCGCTGCGCCATCCGGAACTCTATCAATACGACATGGACATGCCCGAGGTCGCGGAGGTCTGGCGGCGAGGCAGTGTAATCGGCTCGTGGCTACTCGATCTGACCGCTGCGGCTTTGCGGGAAAATCCTGATCTCTCGAATTTTGCGGGCCGCGTGTCGGATTCCGGAGAGGGACGGTGGACGGTGCAGGCAGCGGTGGATGAGGGGATTCCGGCGCCGGTGATCAGCGCCGCGCTCTCCACGCGCTTTGCGTCACGTGGCAACGAAGAATATGCCGCCAAACTGCTTTCCGCGATGCGCTACGAATTCGGCGGCCACAAGGAGAAAGCTGCCGATAAGCCGGAGGCGGCCTAATAGCGGATTCCTCGTCTGATGCCGTTGTGTTTTTCGGCGGCACCGGCGATCTTGCGAATAAACGTCGCGACCCTGGGTAACATTACGCGGGCGCGGCGAGATGAGCCATGTAGAACTGACGAGGCTCGCCATTTCATAGCCGGCGACGGTCTCTGGATTAATCCCACGGTGCAAGAAGAGAATAAGAAAGACACAGGAAAATGACCCAGCGATTGACGGAAGCGCCATCGTGGAATGCGCTAGGAGCACATTACGAGACGATCAAAGACATTCAACTGCGGCAGTTGTTTGCCGATGATCCCAGTCGCGGTGATCGATTGGCTGCCGAGGTCGCGGGCCTTTACCTCGACTATTCAAAGAACCGAATTACCGATGAAACCATTCGCCTGCTGATCCAGTTGGCCAAGGAGCGAGGCGTTGCTGACCGTCGCGACGCAATGTTTCGCGGCGAGAAGATCAACATCACGGAAGACCGCGCGGTGCTGCACGTTGCATTGCGCGCTCCACGCGGCACGCAGATCAAGATGGACGGTGTGGATGTTGTCCCCGGGGTACACGCGGTGTTGGATAAGATGGCCGCGTTCTCGAACCGCGTACGCAGCGGAGAATGGAAGGGGCACACCGGCAAAAGCATCAAGAACATTATCAACGTCGGTATCGGCGGCTCCTACCTCGGACCCGAGATGGCTTACGACGCGCTCCGCACCTTTACCGACCGTGCGATGAAGTTCCGTTTTGTGGCGAACGTCGACGGCGCCGCCTTTGCCGAGGCCACCCATGACCTCGATCCCGCCGAAACGTTATTCGTTCTCTCCTCGAAGACGTTCACGACGCTAGAGACCATGACGAACGCGACGACTGCCCGCCGGTGGATCGTGAATGCGCTCAAGAGTGATGCGGCTGTCGCCAAGCACTTCGTGGCAGTCTCGACCAACGCGAAAGGAGTTGCCAAGTTCGGAATCGATACGGCCAACATGTTCGAATTCTGGGACTGGGTCGGAGGCCGATATTCGATGGATTCGGCGATCGGACTCTCGACCATGATCGCAATCGGTCCGAAGGGATTCGAAGAATTGCTCGCCGGATTTCACGACATGGACGAACACTTCCAGACCGCACCGCTGGAGAAGAATCTTCCGGTCCTGATGGGCTTGCTTACGGTCTGGTACAACAACTTTTTCGGCGCGCAGACGATCGGCATCATGCCGTATGCGGACAATCTGAAGCGCTTTCCGGCTTATCTGCAACAACTCCAGATGGAAAGCAATGGCAAGCACGTGGCCCTCGACCGCGAGCCCGTGACCTATCAGACCGGGCCGATTATCTGGGGCGAGCCGGGCACCGACGGACAGCACTCGTTTTACCAGCTCATTCATCAAGGAACGAAGTTGATCCCGTGCGATCTGATCGGATTTTGCAAACCACTCAGCGAATTTACTGACCATCATGACTTGCTGATGGCAAATCTGTTTGCGCAAGCTGAGGCGCTGGCGTTCGGCAAAACGGCGGAGGAGTTGAAGGCCGAAGACTCTCCCGACTTTCAAACCCCATTCCGCGTTTGCGAAGGCAACCGACCGACCAATGTGATCCTGGCTGAAAAGCTGACTCCACGAGCAGTGGGCTCGTTGGTGGCTCTCTACGAACACAGTGTTTTCACCCAGGGTGCGATTTGGGACATCGATTCCTTCGATCAGTGGGGTGTGGAGCTGGGCAAAGTCCTCGCCACGCGCATCATTCCTGAATTACGGAGTTCCGCCGAACCTAAGCTCAAACACGACAGCTCGACCAACACCTTGATCGGGCGGTATCGCCGCCTGCGTGGCGGGAGTTAGGCTAACTCAGCCACCTGAGCAAAACTGCACAGATTCCGCATCCCCGCCGCAAGATACTTGATACGTTCTGGATTTCCGCATTTCAGACCTCGCAAGAGACTTTTTCGCGACCAGGGGCCGACGATCTCCCCAGACTCCCTTTTGACTGAGACTCGCGGACCGAACACGAACAGGAGAGTATTCATCGTGGAGCCAAGTGTAACGAAGCCGGTGTCCAAGCCCGATCCCAAAGATGATCTGAAGTCCCTGCCCCTGCCGGAAGTCGAGAAAAAATTAGGATCGTCACCGAAGGGCCTGAGCCAAGCCGAGGCCGAGAAACGACTGGCGCAATATGGTCCGAATGAGATCAAGGAAAAGAAAGACAATCTATTCCTGAAGTTCCTGAGCTATTTCTGGGGCCCCATTCCATGGATGATTGAAGGGGCCGTGATTCTGTCGGGCGTGGTTCGGCACTGGCTGGATTTCTTCATCATTCTCTTTCTGCTTTTCTCCAACGCGGTGGTTGCATTTTGGGAAGAACATCAGGCGGGCAACGAAATTGCCGCGTTGCGAGCGAAGCTGGCGACTGAGGCCCGAGCCCTGCGCGATGGAAAATGGGCGACTCCGAAGGTGTCTGAATTAGTGCCGGGCGACGTCATCCGGTTGTGCTTGGGGGACATCGTGCCCGCAGACGCACGCTTGTTGGCCGGCGACCCGGTGCAAGTCGATCAGTCTGCGCTGACCGGAGAATCTTTGCCCGCGACGCGCAAACCTGGCGAGGCGGTCTTTTCGGGCTCAATTATCAAGCGCGGCGAGACTGACGCGATGGTGTACGCCACCGGTACCAACACCTATTTCGGCAAGACCGCGGAATTGGTGCAGGATGCTCATACCGTCAGCCATTTTCAGCGTGCTGTGCTGAAGATTGGCAATTACCTGATCGTTCTCGCGGTCGTTCTGGTGGCGGTGATCGTCACTCTGGCACTCTTTCGGCATGACCCAATCCTGAGCACGTTGGAATTCGCCTTGGTGTTGCTGGTGGCTGCCATCCCGGTAGCCATGCCCACGGTTTTGTCCGTTACCATGGCGGTCGGCGCGCGTCTCCTGGCAAAAAAGCAAGCAATTGTGACCAAGTTGTCGGCGATCGAAGAACTCGCGGGCGTGGATGTGCTGTGCTCGGACAAGACCGGCACCTTGACGCAGAACAAGCTGACCCTGGGCGATCCATTCTGTGTCGGCGGCATTGCCGCCGATCGAATCATCCTCGACGCCGCGCTCGCTTCGCGCGCCGAAGACAAGGACACCATCGATCTGGCCGTGATCGCAGGCGTGAAGGACGACAAAGAACTGAAGAGCTATCAGGTCCTTCATTTCCAGCCGTTCGATCCGGTGCATAAGCGCACCGAAGCCACCGTAAAGGGCTCCGACGGAAAACAGTTCAAGGTGGCGAAGGGAGCGCCGCAGGTCATTCTGCAGATGGCCACCAACGTCGCGGAACTAAAACCCGCGGTTGAGAAAGCTGTCAATGAATTCGCGGCACGCGGCTTCCGCTCCCTGGGTGTGGCCCGCGCAGATGATGGCGACAAGTGGCAGTTCGTTGGTGTGTTGCCCATGTCCGATCCGCCTCGTGAGCAAGCCAAAGCGACCATCGCGAGCGCAGTGAAGATGGGCGTGAAAGTCAAAATGGTCACCGGCGACCAATTGGCCATTGCCAAGGAAATGTCTCGTGAACTGGGCATGGGCACGAGCATCCTGGATGCCTCTGTATTGCGGGATAAACAAAAGCAGGCCGAGACTGCGGCGTCCATCGAAAAAGCGGACGGCTTTGCCCAGGTCTTCCCCCAAGACAAATACAACATTGTCGATGTCCTCCAGAAGCACGGTCATATTGTCGGTATGACTGGGGACGGGGTGAACGACGCTCCCGCGCTGAAGCAGGCGAACTGCGGCATCGCGGTTTCCGGCGCAACCGACGCGGCCCGCGCGGCGGCGGACATCGTACTGCTTGCACCCGGCCTCCACGTGATCATCGACGCGATCAAGGAGAGCCGCCGCATCTTCCAGCGGATGAACAGCTACGCGATCTATCGCATCGCCGAGACCCTCCGCGTGCTGTTTTTCATGACGCTGGCAATCCTCGTATTTAACTTCTACCCGGTGACCGCGGTGATGATCGTGATGATCGCCGTACTCAACGACGGAGCTATTCTCTCGATCGCTTATGACAACGTTCATTACAGCGATCGGCCCGAGAAGTGGAATATGCGCCTGGTGCTCGGAATCTCGACAGTGCTGGGCGTTATCGGAGTCGTGGCCGCGTTCGGTCTTTTCTATCTTGCCGAGCGCGTATTTCACCTCGACCGCGCGCACGCTCAAACGCTGATGTATCTGAAGCTGTCCGTAGCCGGACATCTGACGATTTTCCTGACGCGCACGCGGGGCCCGTTCTGGTCGATACGCCCGGCTCGGATTCTCTGGATAGCGGTGCTCGGCACGCAAATTGTGGCGACTCTAATCGCTGTCTACGGCGTGTTTATGACGCCGCTTGGCTGGCGTTGGGCAGGGTTCGTTTGGGTCTACGCTCTGGCGTGGTTCCTTCTCAATGACCGCGTGAAACTCCTCGCCTATCGGATTTTTGATCCGGTTCAAGCACCGTCCTCAGCCAAAAACCCGGTCGATCTTACACCGCAGATTGCGGCACGGGCCTACGAGCTCTATCAGCAGCGAGGCCGCGGCGACGGCAAAGCGAATCAAGACTGGCTTGAGGCGGAGCGAGAGACCAGGAAGGATCAAGTGGCAAAGAAAGATGTGGCCTAACCGCCATCCCTTAACCTCGTTCCGAACACTCGAACTCGCTACGCGCACCTCATGCAGTTGGCGCCACTGAAGGAAGAAGATGAGAATTCATTCCAAAGATTTCCGGGTACCGCATCACAAGAAAATCGACATCAAACGCTTGCCGACGATCGTGAAGCCATTTTGCAAGTCAAAGAAGGAATATAAAGACCTTCTGGAAAAACATATTGCTGAGTTGACCTCCCTGCAACAACTTCACTACGCGTCCAACCGCTACGCATTGCTGCTAATCTTTCAGGGGATGGACTCTGCGGGCAAAGACGGCGCTATCCGGCACGTCATGTCGGGAGTCAATCCCGAAGGTTGCGAAGTTTTCAGTTTCAAACAACCGAGCGCCGAAGAACTGGAACATGATTTTCTCTGGCGCACGACCTGCCGCCTTCCAGAGCGCGGACGGATCGGCATCTTCAATCGTTCCTACTATGAGGAAGTATTGATCGTTCGCGTGCATCCGGAGATTCTCCGCAACCAACGGCTTCCAGAAGAGTTGCTCGACGAGAAAAACATTTGGAAGGAGCGGTATCGGTCGATCGTTGATCTGGAACGCCACCTCTATCGCAACGGAACGCGGATCGTCAAAATATTCTTAAACCTTTCCTACGAAGAGCAGCGCAAGCGGTTTCTCGCGCGCATTGACGTGCCCGACAAAAACTGGAAGGTCAGCTCCTCGGACAATCACGAGAGGAAATATTGGAAGCATTATATGGAGGTGTATGAGGATTGCTTGAACGCGACCAGCACACGTCACGCGCCTTGGTACGCAGTTCCAGCCGATGACAAAGACAACGCGCGGCTGATTGTGTCCCGTATTGTCCTCGACACGCTCCAGGATCTCAAGATGGCATATCCGAAGACCACCGAGAAGCGTCAGCTGGAATTGCAAGCGATCGGCAAGGAACTGGCGAAATAAACGACGAAGTAGTCGAGAGGAATAATTTGTATGCCCACTAAAGAACAAACGATAGAGGTTGACCAGGCGGGCTCAAAATCGCGGCCAAAGAATTTAGATCGGACTCCTAGACCCTCTAAGTTTATCTTCGATGCGGCTTTGTCTACTGCTGTCGCCGCCATCGGCCAAGGGCCGATTACAACGCCACAGCCCGACGGCCCGCTGACGCCCGAAATGCTCGACAAGATGAACCGCTACTGGCGCGCCGCGAATTACCTGTGCATCGGTCAGATCTATCTCTTCGAGAATCCCCTGTTGCGAGAACCTCTCAAGGCCGAACAGATCAAACCGAGACTGCTCGGGCACTGGGGAACTTCCCCGGGACAAAACCTCATTTACATTCATCTGAATCGGCTGATCAAAAAACACGGTGCAAACATCATTTATATTGCCGGTCCCGGACATGGTGGTCCGTCACTCAATGCGTGCTCATATCTGGAAGGCACTTATACGGAAGTCCATCCAGAGATCACGCCAGATGAGAATGGCCTACGACTTCTTTTCCGGAAGTTCTCGACGCCGGGCGGAGTACCCAGCCATTGCGGGCCGCATGTCCCGAATTCCATGCACGAGGGCGGGGAGCTCGGCTATTCGATGGTTCACGCATTCGGAGCCGCTTTCGATAATCCCAGCCTGATCGTCGCCTGCGTCATCGGCGACGGAGAATCCGAGACTTGTCCGCTGGAAGGAAGCTGGAAGTCCGTCAACTTTCTAAATCCAGTGCGGGACGGTGCTGTCCTTCCGATTCTGCACCTCAACGGCTACAAGATTTCCGGCCCGACCGTTCAAGGACGAACGAGCGACGAAGATTTAAAGGCTCTGTACATAGGACGCGGCTACAAACCCTATTTTGTAGAAGGCGACGATCCTGAAGTTGTGCATCAACTTCTGGTTAAAACGCTGGACGATTGCTATGCCGAGATTCGATCCATCCAGAAGGAGGCGCGCCACGACGGGTTCAAGAAGCAGCCAATCTGGCCCATGATCATCTTCCGCACGCCCAAGGGGTGGACTTGTCCGAAAGAAGTGGATGGAATCCCGATTGAAGGCACCTTCCGTGCTCATCAGGTTCCTCTCGCCACGGTCCGCGAAAACCCGGAACATCTCAAGATCCTCGAAGCCTGGATGAGAAGCTACAAGCCGGAGGAACTCTTCGATGAAAAGGGGAAATTCATCGACGAGCTCGCAGAGCTCGCGCCGATTGGCGATCGTCGCATGGGAGGGAACCCTCATGTGAACGGCGGACGACTGCTGACCGCGCTCGATATTCCGGACTTTACGAGTTATGCATTGGAGATCCCAGGACCGGGGCAAGTGGTCGCAGAAGCTCCACGAAAGCTCGGAGATTTTTTCAGAGATATCTTCAAGCTCAATCCCACAAACTTTCGCATGTTCTGCCCCGATGAGACGAACTCCAATCGACTGAATTCCGTCCTCGAAGCTACCAAGCGTTGCTTTATGGCCGAGACCGTTTCGATCGATGACAAACTGAGCCCCGATGGCCGTGTCATGGAAGTATTGAGCGAACATTGTTGTCAGGGATGGCTCGAAGGGTACTTGCTGACGGGGCGGCACGGCATGTGGTCTTCCTACGAGGCCTTCGCGCAAGTCGTGGATTCGATGTTGACACAACATGCCAAGTGGCTGGAGCAATGCCGCGATTTTCCCTGGCGCAGGCCGCTCGCATCCCTGAATGTTCTGCTGACAAGTCATGCGTGGCGAAACGATCACAACGGTTTCAGCCATCAGGCGACTGGATTTGTAGACAACGCGCTGGCGCGCCGAAGTGAAACCATCCGCGTGTATTATCCCCCGGACAGCAACTGCCTGTTGAGCGTCTTCGACCACTGCCTGCGGAGCCGCAACTACGTCAATATCGTTACTTGCGGAAAGCAGCCACAGCTTCAGTGGCTGAACATGGACGAAGCGCTCGAACATTGCTCGCGCGGGGCATCGATCTGGAAGTTTGCCACCAACGACGGAGGTAGCGAGCCGGACGTCGTATTGGCCTGCGCGGGCGACGTTCCGACTATCGAGACATGCGCCACGTCGTGGCTTCTGCAGAAGTATGTTCCCGGCATCAAGGTGCGGGTCGTCAATGTGGTGGACTTGAGCATTTTGATGAGTCCGGACGATCATCCGCACGGCATGGATAACATGTCCTTCAACGCTCTATTCACCAAAGACGCACCTGTGATCTTCGCATTCCACAACAATCGCTGGCTCATTCACACCATGGTTCATGGGCGCTCCAATGAAAGCCGCTTCCATGTGCGTGGCTACATGGATCAGGGCACGACCACCACGCCATTCGACATGGTAGTGCTGAACAAGATGAGCCGTTTTCATCTCGCTATCGATGCACTCAAGTATGTCTCAAGGCTGCGCTCCGAGGTTTCGGACGTTGTCGACACGTTCAACCGGAAGCTGTACGAACACCACGACTACATCCGACAACATTTGGAAGACATGCCGGAGATCAGGAGCTGGCACTGGACAGCCGATTTCAGCGAGCCGAGCGCACCTCCGCCACTGGCCAAGGGACATCCCCGCGCAGGTTTGTTCAGCGATAGCTAAATGAAGCCAAACGGGCAAACGGCTTTGACGGAGACGACTCGTCGGTGAAACCAAGGGGCCCAGGCATTGTGGCGCGTGTTCTGACAATTAATGGAGGCTCGTCGAGCATCAAGTTTGCCCTGTTCGAGGCCGGCGACTCGCTTCGACGGATTCTGGATGGCGGAATTGAGCGGATTGGACTGCCGGACGCCACCTTTCGCGTGAAGGGCTCGGACCCGGCGGACAACTTTTCGCGCTCAGTCAAGGCGCCCGATCACACGGCGGCGGTGGGTGTTCTGATGGATTGGATCGAGCAACGCAGCGGGCGCGACCCGCTGACCGCGGTGGGGCATCGCGTGGTGCAGGGCGGGCCGAAGTACTACAAGCCGCAACGAATTACCGCGGAAATGATAACGGAGCTGAAGAAGCTCAGTCCATTTGATCCTGACCATATGCCGGAAGAAATCCTATTGACCGAGGCATTCAGCCGCCGATTTCCGGAGCTGCCTCAAGTGGCATGTTTCGACACAGCTTTTCACCATGACCTTCCGCGCGTGGCGCAAATGCTGCCAATCCCTCGCCGTTATGAGGCGCAGGGCGTGCGACGGTACGGGTTTCATGGGCTGTCGTACGCGTATCTGATGGAGGAATTGGCCTGTCTGGCTGGAGCGGATGTGGCGCAAGGCAAAGTGATCCTCGCGCACCTGGGCAATGGGGCAAGTTTGGCGGCAGTGCGTAACGGCAAATCCGTCGATACAAGCATGAGTTTCACTCCGACCGCCGGCGTGCCGATGAGCACCCGCACCGGTGATCTCGATCCCGGACTGGTTTGGTATCTGGCGCGCAGCGAAAAAATGAGCGCGAAGCAATTCAACGAGATGGTAAATTTCGAGTCTGGGCTGCTCGGGATATCCGAAACCAGTTCCGACATGCGCGACTTGCTAAAGCGCGAGACGCAAGATGTGCGGGCCGCCGAAGCGATCGCTCTGTTCTGCTACCAGGTCAAGAAATGGATTGGTTCAT
>JBAQJF010000180.1:0-1742 GCA_049300195.1 Terriglobales bacterium
GCATTCCCCCGTGCTCAAATCCGTTTAACGAGACGTCCTCTCCCGCCAACTACCTGGTGTCCGCCGTGAGCGGCGGTTGATTGGTAACCAGCCAATACAGTCCGACGTTCTTGATCGTCTCCCGGAACTGGTCGAAGTCGACTGGCTTCTGAATGTAACTGTTCACTCCCAGACTGTAACCGTTTACCAGGTCGCGTTCCTCTCTCGACGAGGTCATGATGACAACTGGGATCTTCTGGGTCCGGGGGTCGCCCTTGAGCTGTTTAAGCACTTCCATTCCATCGACCTTTGGAAGTTTCAGATCCAGCAGCACCAACTTCGGCGGATGATCGAACGATCGGTCCGCAAACGGGCCGCGGCAGAAAAGAAAATCCAGAGCTTCCTCGCCATCGCGCGCAACGAAAATGCGATTTGCCACCTTGCCCCGTTGCAGTGCATGCAGCGCAAGTTCCACATCGTCCTGATTATCTTCCACCAGCAATATGTCTAGTTTGTCTGAGTTCATGATTGGCCTCCAGCCGTAGCTTCGTTGCTTTTCGTCGCCTGTCTTCCAATGCCGAGTGTGAAAGAGAAACTTGCGCCCTTTTCTACCTCTCCCTCCGCCCATATTCGGCCGCCATGCTTGTGAACGATGCGTTGCACGGTCGCCAGACCGATGCCGGTGCCTTCGTAATCCTCGGGGCGATGCAGTCTCTGGAAAACTCCGAACAGCTTGTCGACATATTTCATGTTGAAGCCGATGCCGTTGTCCCGGACCATAAAAATCATTTGCCCGTCTTCCGCATTTCCTTTGTAACCGATTTCAATGACCGCGGGATTTCGACCACGGGTAAACTTGAGCGCATTGGCTAGCAGGTTCTGAAAAATCTGTTTGACCAAAATTGGATCGCACTCCACCAGCGGCATTTCTGCGATTGCCCACTTCACTTCCCGCCCTTGGAGATCGGGCTCCAGCATGGCAATCACTTCCGCGGAGATGGCGTTCAAGTTGCTCTCCCGGCGAGCGACGGCCTGGCGTCCAACTCTTGCCAGGCTCAACAATTCATCCACCAGCAAGCCCATTTTCTGAGTGCCCGCCTGAATGCGATCGAGATAGCGCTGGGCGCCCGGATCGAGACTGCTGCCAAACTCTTCGACCAACATTTTGGAAAATCCGATGATATGCCGCAAGGGCGCCCGCAAATCATGGGACACGGAGTAGCTGAAAGTCTCCAGTTCTTTGTTCGCTGTTTCGAGCTGCGCTGTTCGCTCCAGGACGCGAGCCTCTAACTCGTCGTTCAGTTGCTGAATGGCGTGCGCGTCGGCCTTCCGCTGCGTGATATCTCGAAACGCCACCACTCCTCCGCGCAACGCGCCCATACTATCTTTTATCGGCTCCGCGCTGGCCTCGATCCACACTCCGTTCGGGGTGGCGGGATTGCGTACAAACAGTTCGGCCCGGTTGCTTTCTCCCCGGATCGCGCGGGCGAGCGGGTTCTGCTCTGGAGGGCAAAGAGTAACCGTGTCGGCCAGATAGGTGCCGTAATGCTCGTTCCATTCCCGGGTCGGTACGTCGTCTATGCCGAGCCCGACAATTTTTTCCGCTGCGGGATTCCAGATTGTGAATTTTCCGCGTTCGTCGGATGCGACCAGCCCTTCGGACATGCTGTCGAGCACGGATTGCAGGGTGAGTGTCTTCGCTTCAAGTGCTTGCCTTGAACGGGTCAGTTCCTCGGCCTGCTGCGTCAGTTCGATAGCTTGGC
>JBAQJF010000181.1:0-6429 GCA_049300195.1 Terriglobales bacterium
GCTGCGCCAGCTGGGGACGCTGGAGGCGAACCGGTTTCTGCGGGAAGATTACATCGCCGAGTTCAATCGGAGTTTTCAGGTTGCGTCCAGACAGCGGGGCAATGCTTTTGTGCCCTGCCGGCATCGTGACCTGGAGCGGATTTTCTCGCTGCAGTTTGAACGCAGCGTGACCCGCGACAACACGGTGAGCTTTCAGAATCTGAGCTTGCAGATCGAGCGGGTGCGCTGGCGGGCCACCTTGGCCGGTTGCCAGGTGGTGGTGGTGCACCAACACCTGAACGGAACCTTGAGTCTCACCCACGGACCGCATTGCCTGGGGTCGCTATGACGGTGGCGGGACGCCCTTGCCTACCCAAGCTTCTACAATGCTGAGCAGGGGAAGGGGAACGGCCCCCTTCCCCTGCAACCCCATCCCCAAAAACAACCCAACCCAATCGGCGAGGGCATAACTTTGACACCGGACATCTCCCGCTACAAAAACCGGACATTTTAACTTGCTTCCGACATCGGGCGAAAGGAGGAACCGGATTGGTCAACGGGCGCGGCCAAAGCCAGACAAGCTTTTAATATTCAAAAGAAAATAAGGCAGTTACGGCAAAGACCTAGCTCTCCGAAGCTCGCTTCGAGCAACGGCATTTTCCGGATGATACATGACTTCGGCCTGGTATTCGGCGATGGCCAGTTTCTCGAGGCCCCGGGCTTCCAGGATTTTGGCCCGAACGAAGTGGAAACCCGGAGAAAGTGGCGCTTTCTCGAGGGCAAGGTCGGCGTTTTGTGACGCTTGGGCCAGTTTTCCCTGCTGCATTTGGGCGCGAGCAAGAAAGATGAACTCGTCCGGGTCTCGATTGTCGATTCGAATGGCGCGAGTCAGATAGCCTTCGGCCTCGGCGAATCTGCCGAGCCGGTAGTAGGTGTAGCCCAGATTGTAATTGGATGACCAAAAGCGCGGATTCTGCTGGAGAACGCTCAGGTAGAGAGCAATCGCGCTTTCGTAGTCGCCCAAATCGGACAGTTCGTTCGCGAGATTGTCCTTCACGATCAGGTTCTGGGGCGCGGACTTGATTCCGTCTGAGTAGAGCAAAATGTTGTTCGCCCACTGTAGCTGGTACGTGGAGGTGGCAACGAAAGCAACCGCTGCCAGAAGCGCTACCACTGTCCACTTGACGATCCCAAGCGTTGGCATGGCTTCAACCGATGACCGCGGCGTTCGCGGAATTGAGAGTTGTTCGATCGCGAGCGCCAGCAGAAGCACGATGCCGACCGAAGGGAGGTAGAGAAAACGATCGTGCACAAAATTGTCGGGGGCGACCGCTCGCAGATACAAGGTGGGCAGGATCGGCAGCGCTGCCCAGATGAGCGCGAAAAATCCAAGGCTGGGATTGGAGAGTCTTAAAATCCCGAACGAAGCCGTCATCAAAGCAACTACCACAAAAAGAACGGGCAATAAAAAACTTGCCAGCCCCGGCTTGGTGACATAAGCCAAAGAGTAGAACTCACTCGAGGACAAGGGAAGAAGCAGATGATTCACGTCGAACCAGACGGCAGAAGGCCAGGTGAAGAGCATCGTCGTCCAGGGCAGAGGCGTAGTGGGACTTGCCACGCCGTGAAGCATCGGCAGACGGATGGCCAGATATCCCGCGAGGATAATGAAATAAGGGATCGAGACCCATGCTTCGCTCAAAACCGATTTCAGGCTTGCTTTTTGAAACGTGAGCGGTGAAATCGAGGTAATCGAAAAAGCAAGAATCAGAAGCGGGAAGACGGCGGCGGTTTCCTTCGACAAAAGGGCGAGCGCGAAGAGCAGAAGGGAAATTCCCAGCCATATCTTTGTCTTGCCGCGGTCGCGAAACTTCAGATAGGCCAGAAAGCTACCGAGCAGCAGAACTGACATCAGCAAATCGCCGACTGACGATAGCCACGCTACGTTTTCGACGTGTACGGGATGCAGTCCAAAGAGAAGGCCGGCGATCATGGCCGTGGTGCAATGGTTGGTAAGCTTTTTGACGACCGCGAAAACAAGATACGTCATCAAAACGTGACCTGCCAGCATGGCAAAGTGCCATCCAGCAGGGTTCAAGCCAAAACAAGCGTAATTCAGACGCAACCACAGAAACGCGATCGGCCGGTAAAAGGTGCCGCCGCCTGGAGTCCCATTGGCAGTCGAAAGCTGGCGGACAAAGTAATGCGAGAGCGATCCCCAGGAGCGAATGCCGATGTTATCTACGATGGCCGGCTTGTCGTCGTAAACAAAACCGAAGGCGAGTGTCCCAAGGTAAGCCAGAGCCGTAACCGTGCAGACCAGCGTTTCCGCCACACCGTTCTTGTGGAGGAACTGCCGGACGGACTGAGCGTCTTCCAATTCTCCGGTGGATGGCTGCACAAAACGAGTATAGGAGGAGGGTTTGCCCCTCTTAATTTCGAAAACGGCCGGCAGGTTACATCGGTACCTTATTGACTGACGCTTAAATCCGAGAATTCCACGATTTTCGATACTCGCTCTGAGTACATGCCCGCCTGATACCTACCTTCGTTACTGTGCTGTACCTAGACTGGAAAGCAGTTCTCGGTTCTCAGGAAACCTGGAACTCCATTTGGAGTTTGATCCTTTTTCTGAGAACTGAGAACTGGGACCTGGAACCGAGAACTCGTTATTACCCTTTCCATTTGTACGCATCCGGCTGAGGCAGGCCGATGTGGGCTAGTACGCGATTGGCAAATTCCTGGGCCATGACATCGGCGCTGGCGGGGTGGTTATAGAAGGTGGGAATGAGAGGAAAGATTGTTGCCCCTGCGTCGGCGGCGAGCGACATGTTGCGAATGTGAATCTTGTTTAGCGGCGACTCGCGCACGCAGAGAACTAGCGGGCGGCGCTCTTTGAGAGACACATCGGCCGCGCGCTCGATCAGTTGCGAAGCGATGCCGTTGGCGACGCGAGCGAGCGTGCCTACGCTGCACGGGATGACGACCATTGCGTCGGATGGATACGACCCGCTGGCGACGTTGGCACCGATGTCGGTGTTCGACCGTTGCTGAATTTTCGTGGATGGCGCGCCGATGATTTGACGTATGAGGTCGGAGCGGCCTTCGATGGCTAGCTCTTCGGCGAGAACGCGCAGGGCGCTGTCAGAGGCGATGAAGTTGGCGGTTTTTACGCGCGGATCGCGTTCGACGGCGAGGAGGAAGTGCTTTAGAAATACCGATCCGCTGGCGCCGGTGGTGGCGATGGTGAGATTTTCCGGCGGCAATACAGTCACGGTTGGTGCTCCCTAGGGTAAGAACGGGCTGAGCAATCGCAAACGTTTTGAGCATAGGGATGCATCCAAGGCAAGTCAAGGGATGAGGCGGCGGAAGTCGTCGCGTGATTGGCGTAACCAATAACCACCAAGGTCACGAAGGTACACGAAGAAAGTTAATGGCAACCACCGGCATCTTGCGATCGCGACGCAGCGTGGCTCAGCTCCATGCGGTGGCCGGCGTTGAGCGCGAAATTCGTGCCAATGACAATTCTTTTGCGCGCAAGTATGTCCGCGATTTTCGGAATGCTTTCCGTTCTTATCAGAGAGTTTTATCGGCTGAACAGGTTCACGAGAAAATCGGCGAGGCTGGGATTGCGCTGATCGGCGATTACCATGCGCTGCCGACATCGCAGCGTTATCTTGCCTCGCTTTTGCGCGAACCTGCGCTGCATGGGCGGCCGCTGGTGCTCGGAGTGGAGACGATTTTTGCTCGCGACCAGCACATCGTCGACGAATGGCTACACGGAGAGATCGACGAGTATGAACTCCGGCAGCGGATTCGCTTCGATCTGGATTGGGGATACGACTGGGCTCCCTTCTTTGACGTTCTTTTGGCGGCGCGAGAGCGCGGCGCGCCGATTTATGGGCTGGACTGCATGCCGCGCGAGGATCTGCGCAAGATCGGCGCGCGCGATCGGCATGCGGCCGACAAGATTGCCGAGATCCGGCGTGATCATCCGGATGCTCTGATTCTGGTGCTCTTCGGCGAGTCGCATCTTGCTCCGCAACATTTGCCGGCACGGATTGCCGAGCGCTTCCGTGAGGACGCGGCGGCGCGTGATTCGTCGCGTCGAGTTCTGACTGTCTTGCAGAATGTCGATGCGCTATATTGGCGCGCGGCCGGCGAGGCGAGCGATCGTGTCGAGGCTGCTGAAGTTAATCCGGACGTGCTGTGCGTCTTCAACGCGACGCCTCTTGAAAAGTATGAGAACTACCGCCTGTGCCTCGACCGCTGGGGACGCGGCGATGACAGCGGTCCCGACCTTGGACCAACGCTCTACAACCTGGTTGGCAGCCTGGTACGTTTTCTTGGCATCAACCAGTATTCACCGCACAACTCAACGCAGCCGCGGCTGCTGGTCGACTTGATGCCAGAAGTTTATTCGCGCCGTTCCGACGCGCTGCTACGACGGCTGCTTTCGCGCAAGGAATTCACCGCCGCTGACAAGCGGCATGTGGTGCGGCGGGTTCGCGAGCGGGGAAGCATCTATCTGCCGCGCCTGAATGTTGTCTATGTGCGCGAATTCCGCATGACCTCGGCGGCGGAGGATGCTACGCGTTTTCTGCATCAGGCTTGCCGGGGATTGCCGTATCGAAGCTTGGGTAATGGAAACGGTTCGAACGGTTCCGGCCGGAAGCGAAATGGACAGGCTCGGGAAGACGCTTTTTATGCCGGCGTCTTCGAACATACGCTGGCGTTTTTTGGATCGCGTGTTCTTCATCCGGCGCGGGCCGCTTTTCGCGAAACTGATCTGGCGGAGTTGTTTGAGCTGACGCATGAGGACCTTGAACAGCAAACCGGCCTCCCCTTCGCGGACGCGGTTGAAGTGCTGGAAGTGCTGGCTCGGCTGCGGGAATTTGATGGGCACGAGCACAGTCGCCGGAGCAATGGGAATTCGAGACCCAGGGGACGCTCCGCCGCCGCCGATTGTGTTTCGGAGGCGCTCGCGTTCGAAGGCCGCCGGTTTGAGTATCTCGGCGAATTGCTCGGATACCTGGCCGGCAACAATCTTTACGACGCCTATGTTGAAGGCCGATTCACGCCGGCGTCCCTGCGCAGGCTTTTCCTTGCGCACCTTGACGAGCCGGGCGCTGCCCGTTCCGAATACCAACGGTTGATCGGTTCGGTCACGGGGCGGGTCTAACCGCTTACTCGGTGAACTCTGCGGCTCTCCTGGAGCACTCAGCGGTTCAAAAGCTCTTAACCGCCGAGATCGCAGAGAAAGGCCGCTGAGGTCGCGGAGATGGTCGACTGCGCTCGGACTACAGTTTTGATTTTCGCGCGGCTGCGGTATTCTCACCTGTCAGATTGCCTTCCAATGCCCGACGATTCTCCACTTATAGAACAAACGCCTGATTCGCTGATGCTGTTCGGCTTCTGGTATCGCGCGTTGCCGAGCGACGCTGTCAAGCGCGGAGAACTACTTTCGACGATGCTTCTCGAACAGCCGCTGGTGGTTGGTCGCGACCAGAAGGGAAGGGCGTTTGCGCTGCGTGATGCGTGTCCGCATCGCGGCATGCCGCTCTCGTGCGGGCGCTTTGATGCGGGAGAGATCGAATGCTCCTATCATGGCTGGCGATTCGAGGCGCACACGGGGCAGTGCACGGCGGTTCCGTCACTCGTCGAAGACCAAAAACTAAAAGTCGATCGCATTTATGCGGGCAGCTATCCGTGCGAGGAGCGCGATGATTTTATCTGGGTGTTTGTTCCCGATCCTGGGCCTGCGGGCGCGGGGTTCACAAAGGCTGCGCCTGCCTCGGAGCCTGCGCCTGAGATTCCGAAATTCAGCGAAGCCTACAAGCTGGCGTATCTCACCGCCGATCTGCCGTGCTCGGTCGATCATGGAATTATCGGGCTGATGGATCCGGCGCATGGGCCGTTCGTTCATCAGGCGTGGTGGTGGCGCTCACGGCATTCGATCCACGAGAAGCAGAAGAATTTTGAACCGATTCCCCTCGGCTTTCGGATGAGCGCGCATACGCCGAGCTCAAACAGCGCGCCCTACAAGCTTTTGCGGCTGTATGCCAAGGCGGACACCATCACGACGACGATCGATTTTGTGCTGCCTAATATGCGCTCGGAGATTATTCGGGCGGGCAAATACTGGTTTTCTAGCCTGACGACTGTGACTCCGATTACGCGAAATCGCTGCCGCATTGATGTGGTGGCGGCGTGGAATCTTTTTCGGTGGATGCCGTTTGGAACCGATCTGCTGAAGTTCGTCTTCGCAAAGTTCGTGGAGCAGGATCGGCGGACGATGGAGCTGCAATCGGAGGGACTGAGGCACAATCCGCACCTGATGCTGATTGACGACGCGGATCGTCCGGCGAAGTGGTATTTCGGACTGAAGAGCGCTTATCTGGAGATGAAGAAGGGCGGCGGAGAGTTTCGGCATCCGATGAGCGGGCCGGT
>JBAQJF010000182.1:0-1712 GCA_049300195.1 Terriglobales bacterium
GTCGCGACCGATCTCGCTGAACAGGCTCAACGCCGTGGTCTCCAAACCGGGAATCTGCGTCACATCCACGCGATATAGTTTGTAGGCGGCGGTGCGCAAGTCGTAATCGGGGTTCGGGTGGCCGCTCTTCTTTCTTCGCTTCTTGCTGCTTCGGCTGCGCTTGCCGTCGGGCGGTAAAGGCTTCTCGTCCGGGTTCACGCGGGGGTCAAACTCGCTCAGTAATCGCTCGATCTCCAGATCGCAATCCACCATCTGCTGCTGATAGATCCGAAACATTTCCCGCGATTGCCGCAGCGTGAACAGATGCTCGGCGCGCCAGTTACCCACAAGCGACTTACGGACCACCTCTTCGCTGGCCTTGACCCGGGCATCGCGCAGTCCGGCTAACACCGATGGGTCGCGCTCCCCGGCCAGGATGGCATCGATAATGGCCAACCCAGTCGTGCCGGTCACATCGCTGATCACATGGTGCAGTTGCAGATTCATCTGGGTCAGCGCCTTCTGCATATGTTGGACATGCTGACTGCCCATTTGCACGAACTCAGCGCGGTGCCGGGTCAACGCCCGCACAGCACAAACCTGATCGTCGGGACGGAAAGCAGATCGCAGCAGGCCCACCGAGTGCAGGAACTGAATCCATTGACACTCGTGCCAGTCCGTTCGCCGGCCGGGCACGTTCTTCATATGGCGCGCATTCACCAGGCAGGGCTGGATCCCGCGCTGTTGCAGCACATCGTACAGCGGTATCCAATACACGCCGGTGGACTCCATCGCCACCGTTGTGATGCCGCAGCTAGTCAACCAGTCGGCCAACTGTTGTAGATCTTCTGTGAAGGCATCAAATACCCGCACCGGATGCTCATCGCGGTCCGGCGGCACGGCCACGAAGATCTCCCGCGCGCCGATATCGATTCCAGCGGCATTCGGCTCCAACACCGGCCGGTCCTCTCCGCACATCCCTTTTCTTCCCTTCCCGCTTCGCCGGCGGGCTTTGGGTTTCCCATCAGCCTTCGGTTTACTGATCACGCTCTATCCTTTTCCGCTTCAGGCACGCGGCCAAGTCGCGCAAAGGAGATACTCTTCTAGTCGGAATCAGGCTGAGCAGTTGCTCGGCTCGTAACCACTGTATGACGCACGGAACTTGGGACCACGCTTTCAATCGGCTTCAACAACGCCACTGACGATACGGCCTACTTCGCGCTGCCTGTCGCTCCCTCCAGATTAAACCTCGGGCCGCCGCCCTGGTCTTGGCTGCGGTTGAGTTCCTGTTGCGTATGGCCCCGCTTACGCGGGTACTTTGCTTTCAAGGAAATCCACAAGGCGGCGACGGAGGAAGTCCAGAACCAGTCGAAATCGATCACGCAGCAGTTAAGCAGTCTCTACATGCAGTTGGAGACCGGCAAGATTACGGAAGAGGATTTTAACCGACAGGAAAAGGTTTTGCTGGACCAGCTCGATAGATTGGCACGCCAGAAAAGGAGGCAGTCGAAAGCGTGAACGAATTTCTCCCTTCGTCGGCCCGCGCGGGCGTCGAGATTATAAGTCGGAATGACATCGCCATCCCCCTCGTTCCTGGAAGATAACCGAAATCTGCAAATGCTGCTCTTCGGCGGCAAGGGTGGTGTCGGCAAGACTACCTGCGCGACGGCGATAGCCCTGCAGCTCGCGCGCTGCTCCCCAAAACGCTCGCTCCTCCTTGTTTCGACTGACCC
>JBAQJF010000183.1:0-97125 GCA_049300195.1 Terriglobales bacterium
GCTCGGAGCGCGATATCCCTCTCACCGAAGTAAAGGTCGGAGACAAGCTGCGCGTCCGCCCGGGCGAAAAGATTCCAGTCGACGGCGTCGTGCTCGACGGCTCCAGCGCAGTAGACGAGTCCATGATCACGGGCGAGTCAATGCCGGTCGAGAAATCCAAAGGCGCACGCCTAATCGGCGCGACAGTGAATAGTACGGGCGCGCTGGTAATGCGCGCCGAACGCGTGGGCAGCGAGACCATGCTGGCGCAGATCGTCCAACTGGTGAGCCAGGCCCAACGCACGCGCGCTCCCATCCAGCGCCTGGCCGATCGCGTGGCGGGATGGTTCGTGCCGGCGGTGATTGCGGCCGCCGTCTTGACGTTCATTGTGTGGGCGGCGATTGGCCCCGAGCCAAGGTTCGCGCACGCCATCGTGAACGCCGTCGCGGTCCTGATCATCGCCTGTCCCTGCGCGCTCGGCCTCGCAACTCCCATGGCCATCATGGTGGGCACCGGTCGCGGAGCGCACGCGGGCGTGCTGATCAAAAATGCCGAGGCGCTCGAGACGCTGGAAAAAGTAGACACGATCGTCTTCGACAAGACCGGAACTCTCACCGAAGGCAAGCCGAAGGTAGTGAGTTGGGGAGCGGATTCGGCGGAACTCACGACAGGGCCCACGATAGGACTCACGGCTGGACCCACTAAAGATCAGGCAACCGACAGCGCGGCCAGCCTGAAACGAGGCGATGAGATCCTCCGGCTGACGGCCAGTCTCGAACGCGCCAGCGAACATCCGCTGGCATCGGCGATTGTCAAACTGGCGAACGAGCGGAAGCTCGGCTTGTCCGAGGTCTCCGGCTTCCAGTCGATACCCGGCAAAGGCGTCATAGGTCGAATCGACGGCAAGCTCGTCGCGGCAGGGAACTGGGCGATGATGAGGGACGTCGGTGCCTTCGGCAAAGGCGGACGAACCGCGGTGTCGATTGCGGGCGGCGGCCCAGGAGCAACATCGGTCTTCGTATCGGTCGATGGAAACTATGCCGGCCACGTCGCCGTCGCCGACCCTTTTAAGCGCTCCACGCCCGAGGCCTTGCGGCAACTGAAACAGGCTGGCATTCGTCTGATGATGATCACCGGCGACCAACAGGCCGTCGCCCAGCAGATCGCCGGCAAACTCGGCATCACGGACTTCAAAGCCGAGGTCCTGCCGGCGCAGAAATCCGAAATCGTGCGCCAGCTCCAACAGCAGGGCCGCATCGTAGCCATGGCCGGCGACGGTATCAACGACGCGCCCGCGCTGGCGCAAGCCGACGTCGGCATCGCCATGGGCACGGGCACGGACATCGCGATGGAGAGCGGCGGCATCACCCTCCTTAAAGGAGACCTTGAAGGAATTCTGCGCGCCCGAAAGCTAAGCCAGGCGACCATGCGCAACATCCGGCAGAATTTGTTTTTCGCTTTTATCTACAACTCAATCGGCGTGCCGATTGCGGCGGGCGTGCTCTATCCATTCTTTGGCTTATTGCTGAGCCCGATTCTGGCGGCAGCGGCGATGAGCTTCAGTTCCGTGTCCGTGATTACGAACTCGCTGCGCCTGCGCAACGTGAAGCTCTAGCGCAACTTAATTGCTCGCTCCCGCGCCGTGCTTCTGCTTGCAGATTTTGCATTCAGTCAGCGCCTCCGAGTTGTCCACTCGATGCTTCACCGGCTTGACGGTCCGCAGATACGCAAAAATCGCCTTCAAGTCGTCATCCGAAAGATTCTTATAGACCGAAACCGGCATCACATCGCTCAACTTGCGCGCGCGCACTGACCCGGTATGCATGACGTCGAGAAAAAGCGCCTCGTCATAATACGAAATGCCGGAAGCATCCGGAGTAATGTTCGCGCTCGCCACCGTCGTCCACGGACCGGAGAACACCTGGCCGCCCGCGAAGTCGAGCCCCGCAAGGTTCTGCCCATTGATCTGCGCGGTGTGGCAGTCGATGCATCCCGCCAGATTAACAAGCTGCGCCCCGCGCCGGACAGGGTCGGAGGTATTCTCCCCGGCAACCGGCGAGGTCACCGGTTCTGGAGCGCTGCGAATCAAATACTTCACCGGAAAGATGATTTCCGTTTTCGGCAACTCATGCCGCACCGCGGGCAGCGAGCGGAGATACGCGATCACCGATGCGAGATCCTCGTCCGACATGCTGCGGTAGTGCTGGTAAGGCATGATAGGAAAGAGCGCGCGGCCATCGTGCCCCACCCCTTCGCGAATGGCGCGAGCCAGTTGGTCGTCACTCCAGTTGCCCGACCCAGTCGCCGCATCGGGCGTGAGATTGGGCGCAACGATTCTTCCCGGCAGTCCACCGTAGGGCAATTCCTCTCCCGCGCCTTCCATGCCCGCAATGATGGGATCTCCGGGCGCGGTCCACTGGTGCGGCGAGTGGCAGTAGATGCAACCGCTCAGAGCGGTCGCGATGTAGCGTCCGCGCTCCACCCGCTGCGGAGTGCGCTCAAACGTGCGGCTGGTGAGCGGTCGCGCCTTCGGTCCGATAAACGGACGCCATCCCACAGTAAAAGTGATCGCGATCGCCAGCAACGCAGCCAGCGCGATTATCCCGTACAGCACCCATCTTCCTGTTCGACTCATGCTATTAACCCACGCGATTCGACCCATGCCGGTCGGCTACCCGCTACCCGCGAATTCACTCTCGAAAGACCGATTACAGCTTGCTCAAATAATCGATAATCTCCGGACTATTCCACTCCACCGGCCCAATAAATTTGCGCCGAATCACCCCGTTGCGGTCGATGATGTAGCTTTCCGGCCAGCCGAAAGTCCCGAAGAGCGAGCTTGCCTTCCGCTCCCCATCGCGCACCGTAATCATGTTCACGTCGTAGTCTTTCAGAAACTTGTGGTAGGCGGCATCGTCATCGTCAATGCTGACCGCCAGCACGACCACTCCTTTATCTTTCATCCGCGCCGTCATGCGCACCAGCGACGGCGTCTCCTCAATGCAAGGCGGGCACCACGTAGCCCAGAAATTAAGCACGACGACCTTGCCGCGAAATTGGCTGAGCGTGATCTTGTGATCCGCGTCCTGCACGGTAAAGTCGGGTGCCTGCGAACCGATGTGGCCGGGACGATTTCCGCTATAGCAGCCGGCGAGGAATCCGAGGACAATGACCACTCCGATAGCGGGGGCGAGAGACGAACGTTTCACACATCTATAATAGCGAAGAGCAAAGAACGACAGAGCAAAGAATGACAGAGCAATGAACGACTCATCGACCAGCTGGGCGGTTTCTAAATCGTCAGGCAAGTGGGTTGATCCCAGATTGGTAGGCGGGCCCAAACCTTTGGAGATCACGAATCCCATGGTCTCGATTATCGTTCCGGCCCGCAATGAAGAAGCGAGTCTTGGAGAGTGCCTCCTGTCCCTGGTTTCGCAGACAGGAGTGACCCGCGAAATTATTGTCGTTGACGATGGATCGACGGACTTCACGCGGCAGATTGCTCAGGGGTTTCGTGAGGTAAAAGTGGTTGACGCGGGCCCGCTGGAAGAGGGCTGGACGGGCAAGAACAACGCTCTTCGGACTGGAGTCTCCAAAGCGCGCGGCGTATGGCTGCTCTTTACCGACGCGGATACGGTGCATCTGCCCGGTTCGCTCGCCCGCGCCGTCGACGAGGCGAGGCGTGAGAAAGCCGATTTGCTCTCGTATTCGCCGGAACAGATCGTCGAAAGCTTTGCTGAGCGGATCGTCATGCCGGTCGTCTTTGCCGAGTTGGCGGCGGAATATTCTCCGGAACGGGTGCGCGACGAAAAATCTGGCGTGATCGCCGCCAACGGCCAATACATTCTCGTGCGTCGTAAGGCTTACGACTACATTCATGGACATTTACTGATCGCGGACGAGATTCTGGAAGACGTTGCTTTGGCCAAAGCTTTCCGGCGCGCAGGATTGCGGGTTTATTTCCGTTATGGCGGCGATGCCGTGCGCACTCGCATGTACCGGACATGGACGCAGCTTCAAGAAGGGTGGACAAAGAACCTTGCCTTACTCTTTCCGCACGCCATCCGCCGCGCCTTCCTGCTCACCGGTTGGTGGCTGCTGGCCTGGCTGACGCTTCCGCTTCCAGTCTTGGGATTTAAGCTCTTTCGTCGAATCGAGCGCGCCCACTTCCACTGGCGAAACACGCTGCTGGCGGCGCTCTTTGGCGTGCCTGTATTTTCTTTTCTTTTGTTCAAATCAAAACAGGCGCATGCGTGGGGAACCGTCTCATGGAAAGGACGCGAATACTCGAGGCCCCAGCAACGCTCGTTCGCCGAATATCGCAAGCTGGGAACTCACGACTGAAAAACTCAGAACTACAGACTGACAAGTAATGACTGACAGGTAATGACAGACAACTAAAGATGGTCTATCTCACCCGCAAAGCCGAATTCTCCGCCTCGCACTACTATCACAACCCGGCCTTCACGCCGGAGGAGAACGCGCGCCTCTTCGGCAAGTGCAACAACCCCAATGGGCACGGCCACAACTACACGCTGGAAGTCACGGTGAAGGGCGAAGTCGATCCACGATCCGGCTTCGTGGTCGATCTCAAGCAACTGAAAGAGATCATGAACAGGGAAGTGCTCGACGCGATGGATCATCGCTTTCTGAATAAAGAGGTACCCGAGTTCATCACGCAAATTCCGACCACCGAGAATCTCGCGATAGCCATCTGGAAGCGCCTCGAGCCGAAGCTAACCTCGGCAAAGCTGCACCGCGTCCGCGTGTACGAAACGCCCGACCTGTTCGTCGATGTCTTCGGCGAAGACGATCATGACAAAAACGATTGCGGGAACGCATGAAGGCATATCTCACGCGCCGCTACCTCTTCTCGGCCTCCCACCGCCTGCATAGCGACGAGATGACGTCGGCCGAAAACCAGGCCGTGTACGGCAAGTGCAACAACCCGTACGGACACGGACATAATTACAATATTGAGATTACAGTGAGCGGCCCGGTCGACCGCCGAACCGGCATGGTGTGCAATCTGGTCGATCTCGATGGCTTCGTCCACCGCGAGGTTCTGGAGCGCTTTGACCATCAAAACCTGAACCTGCTCGCAGAATTCGCGGACGCCGTGCCCACCACCGAAAACCTCTGCATCTCGATTTACGAAATAGTGAAGCGCGGCTTCAAAGCCGCGCATCTAGAGAGGGTACGCATCGAAGAGACGATGATGAACTCGTTCGAGTATGCCGGAGAGTAGTTTCGACGGGAACTCGCGATTTGTAATTTCTAATTTGTAATTTCTAATTTGTAATGTCGACCCCGAACGCGGAGATTCTCACGGCGCGCAATTACAAATTACAAATCAGAAATTATAAATGCCTATGAAGACCTCCACCGATCTGCCCACGACCCTAACCGCCGCCAGCTACGAAGAATTAGTGCGCGAAATGATCGTTCGCCTCGGCGAAGACCCCGACCGCGAGGGCCTCACCCGCACTCCCGAGCGCGTTCACAAAGCCATGCAATATCTCGTAAAGGGCTACCAGCAGGATCCCGAGGCCCTTTTGCGCGACGCCCTTTTCACCGTCAACTACGACGAGATGGTGATTGTGAAAGACGTCGAAATGTTCAGCCTCTGCGAGCACCACATGCTGCCCTTCTTCGGCAAAGTGCACGTGGCCTACATTCCGAATGGCAAAGTAATCGGCCTCAGCAAGATTCCGCGTCTGATCGAAGTATTTTCGCGGCGCCTGCAAATTCAGGAGCGCCTCACCACCCAGATCGCCGAGACCATTCAAAAGACGATCGAGCCGCAAGGCGTAGGCGTCGTGATCGAAGCGCGCCACTTGTGCATGATGATGCGCGGCATCGAGAAGCAGCATTCCTCAGCCGTAACCTCGTCAATGCTGGGATGCTTCCGCAACGAAGAAGAGACGCGGACCGAATTCCTGTCGCTGATTCGGCAGCGCACGAACGGAGTGTAAGCCAGTTGCGGTCCTCTGTGACCCCTGTGTCCTCTGTGGTTCAAGGTTTTTTCAGCGCCTCAATTGCACTCTCAGCGAGTGGCACTTGGCCCGCCCACTGCGCTACGCTTAGCGCACCGTGAAAAGTCGCACCGTGAAAAGTCGCATCGTGAAAACCAAACACCCATCGCTGCTCGAGAATCGCCTCGCCCTCGTCACCGGCGCGAATCGCGGCATCGGTTTCGAAATCGCGTCGTCCCTGGCCCGCGAGGGCTGCGCTCTGGTCATCACCGGACGCGACGAGAAGACACTCACTCAGGCAGCCCGCAAGCTAGAAAAACTCGGCGTGCAAGTGCTCGCGCAGACTTGCGATGTCCGCGACCCGGCGTCGGTGGATTATCTGTTCGCACTGGTTCGTGGCCTGCATCGCCCGCTCGATTTTCTGATTAACAATGCCGGCATCGCACACGCGAGCCACAATATAACCGACTTGCCTTATCCGGTGTGGCGCGACGTGATCGAAACCAATCTCACCGGCTTGTTCCTGATGACCCAGGCCGCCCTCGCCGTGATGAAGCGCGGCAGCGTAATTGTGAACAACCTCTCGGTCGCGGCCGAGCGCGTGTTCCCAGGATCGGCGGCCTACAACGCATCCAAGCACGGAGCGCTCGGTTTCACCGATACGCTGCGCGAAGAGCTGCGGCCCAAAGGCATCCGCGTGATGGCCCTGCTGCCCGGCGCGACCGATACCGATATCTGGAAAACGATGTGGCCGAAAGCCCCGCGCGCAAAGATGATGTCGCCGGCGACCGTGGCGCGCGCAGTCGTCAATGCCCTCACGTTGCCGGCCGACAGCGTAGTCGAGAAAATTGTGATCAGGCCGCCCGGCGGCACACTCTAGCGGCATACTTGAACGCGGCATACTTGAACGGCGCATACGTGAAGCCCGAAGCACCCGAGGCGCTTCCGGCATCTAATTTCTTAGAGGCGGCGTATGTCATTCCTCGAATACTTCAAGTCGCTGAAGCCCGAGCATCGGCTGGCCTGGCTCGTAGCCGTCGCCGCCGACGCGCTCCAGATTTTTGCTTTTCCGTTCTTCGCCGAAGGAGCCATTTCACCGGCCGATTCGGCGCTCGACTTGTTTGTGGCTTTCGTCCTGATCCGGTTGCTGGGATGGCACTGGGCTTTCCTGCCATCGCTCGCCGCCGAACTCATTCCCGGTGCGGACTTGTTTCCGACATGGACCGCAGCCGTTTGGTTCGTGACGCGCGGCCAACTGGCAACCGGCGAAAAAGCGCGAGCGGGCGAACGAATAGGAGAGCAGGAAATTCTGCCACCCGGCCCAGCCCCCGAGCCTAGGCGTTAGGCGAGACAAGCTTCAGCCCACTATGTCCTGATGGCTGACAGCTGACAGCTGACAGCCTTTCACCACGTCCCATACCGATACCGCCCCGGACGTTCAGAAAATATCTTGACCATCAACATGCCCGCGACAAAGCCTCCAACATGCGCCCAGAATGCGATCCCACCGGCGCTCTGGCCGGTTTCGGCGATCGAAGTCGAGGTCCCGCTCAGGAAATTCACCAGGAACCAATACCCCAGCATCAGCCAGGCGGGCACGTGAAAGAAAAATATCGGCGGAAACCACACCAGCACGCGCGCCCGCGGGTAGAGAATGAAATAAGCTCCCATCACTCCCGCGATCGCTCCGCTGGCCCCGATGATGGGCAGGGTTGAATTGGCATTGAGCAGAATATGCGTGATCGCGGCCGCCAGCCCGCTCAGCAGGTAAAAGACAAGATAAGGAAAGTGGCCAAGGTAGTCTTCCACGTTGTCGCCGAAGATCCACAGAAACAGCATATTGCCGCCAACGTGTAAGAATGATCCATGCAGGAACATCGACGTGAAGAGCGGCAGAATTGCGGTCACCGGGCTGGCATAGGCATGGCCGGTGAGCACGGCTATCGTCTGTTCTGGAATCACCCCGAATTCGTTCAGGAACCCGTTCAGCGCCCGATGCCCAACCGACAGTTCCCAGACAAAAATGAGTACGTTAAGGACGATCAGAAAATAATTAACGAAAGGCGTGGAGAAGCTCGGTTGATCGTCGCGAAGAGGAATCATTCAGGATTTGGTAATTTTGTAATCGGGTAATTGAGAAATTTTAGCAGGCTGCTCAGAAAGTAGGATTTCTTGTAGTGGCCTCGATTTCGACACGTCCGGGAAGGGCACGAGTTCCACTCGTGCCGACAAGTGCCGCAAAACCAGTAGCGGCTTTAGCCGCTGGGGTAATGCTGGCGCGCGGAATTTGAATTTTTAGCAGCCTGTTAGACCGCGGCGCTTGAGAACAACGCCGGCAGGTACGCTCTTAAATTACCAATTACAAAATTACCAAATTACCCAATTCCATGAACGGCCTTCTCATCATCGACAAGCCCCAGGGTCTGACGTCGCACGACGTGGTCAACCGCGTGCGCCGGATCCTCGGCGAGCGCTCCGTCGGGCACCTCGGAACCCTCGATCCGTCGGCCACCGGAGTCCTGCCTCTCGTGATCGGCAGCTTCACGCGCCTGGCACAGTTCTACGCGCACTCGGAGAAGACCTACGAGGGCACGATTTGCTTTGGTTTCTCGACCGACACCTATGACGCGGACGGAGAGGCAACCTCGACCCCGCAGCCCGTGACCCTGACCGCCGGCGACATAAATGCGCTGGCGGCTGAATTGAAAGGAAAAGTTGAACAGGTACCGCCGCCCTTTTCGGCCAAGAAAATTGCCGGCGTTCCCGCGTATAAATTAGCCCGCAAGCAGCGCGAGGTCGAGCTCAAACCGGTGCGGGTCGAGATCAAAGAGTTCACCATTCTTGACGTCGCGGCCGATCGCGTCACCTTCCGCGCCCACGTAGGCTCGGGAACCTATCTGCGCTCGATTGCCCACGACATGGGAAAAAAGCTCGGCTGCGGCGCCCATCTGGCAACGCTCCGCCGGACATCGGTTGCCGAGTTCATGATCGAAGATGCTCATCGGCTGGAGGAACTGGAATCGGCCAAGCGGCAGGGAACAGTCGAAGATTTATTCATACATCCGCGCAAACTCGCGCCTCACCTTCCATGCGTGACCGCCACCGAAGAGAATGTCGCGTTCATCCGCAGCGGGCGCGCCGTGAACCTGCCCGAAATGTCGCGGGCTCCGCTGGTCAAAGTCTTTTATGGCCAGCGCGAACTGGTGGCCATCGCTACGCGAGTGGCCGGCACATTGTTTCATGCGAAGATCGTGCTCACAAGCGGCGGCGAAAAGCCGCCTGCGCCGCGGCCGGCTATGCTGGCCAAGCCGGATGCTTAGCAAAAATTCGGTTTCGTTGGTAGAGAGCCGCTAGTGACCAATCCGAGCGGCTTCTTGTGATTCGAACTTTACGGCCTGTCTTAACTGGGCGACGGCAAATCGCGCAAACAGTCTTCGCTTTTGCGCAATTCAGCGATCACCGGCAACAATTGGCTGCCGAGACGATCCTTGGCGACGAAGGCGTCCACTAGTTTCAAGGCTTGTTTGGGAATGTCGATTGCGCCGGAGAGCATGATAATTGGAGCATGAGGTCGAAGGCGCTTGATTTCCACGGCAACCTCGGGTCCGTCCATCTCGGGCATGAAATAGTCCACGATGACTACATCCACCGGATGGATGGAAGCCAACTCCAGCGCCTCCCTGCCGCTCTGAGCAGTCAGAACTGCATACCCGAAGGTCTCTAGGAAACTCTGTTCGCAATCTAATATCGCAGGGTCGTCATCGATGCAGAGGACTACTGCGTTCTTGACCGCGTCTCGAATCGTGATAGGCATAAGGGGATCTGCTATCTATTTTGCACGGTGCGACGGAGACAAACTGTTCACAATTGCTCAACCCTCGTGATCGCGACGCGCCGGCAGTTGGGCAGACGACCTCGATCTGTGATCGGGGAACGATCGACTTGCTGCCCTTCGACGACACATGGTTAAGGAGGGCTGGCTCGCGATCGTCCAAAAACAAACGGCGCGGCCCTCACCCGAACCGCGCCATTCATCGGAGCAAACGACCACAGTGGCCGCATAGCTCATTGGGGGAGGAAAGTACAATAGTTGCAATTCTGAATCTGTTCAAAATTGCTCAGTATAGGAAGGCCGCGAAATAATGCTCGATGAGCAAGAGTGAACAGACTGGGATTGTGGCTCTGCATAACATAGGTCCAACCCTGTGGAGGTCTTCCCCATGATCGATCTAGAGACTGGCGCGTGGCGCAAAATCGCGGAGCAACTTGTAACCGAGCCGGACCCAACGAAACTTCTGGCACTAGTTGAGCGGCTTAACCGGGAAATGGATCGAGGCGATTCCGATAGGATCCCGATTAGGTTATTCTGATTTTTGTTCGGACGCTAACCGCCGTTTGGCATCGGCAATCCATTCCTCAATCACTCTTCGAATGCCGCCGTCGGAGCAATCTTTGAGCGCCTTTTCTAACCGTTCAATTTCGGTTTTGATGTCCTCGCGTTTGATGCACGGCATTGTACGCTTTGGTTCGCTCCGGGCGCAGAAATTCGAACGCGCTTGTTGACCGTGTTCTCTTACGGGGATTGTGCTCACGATTCGGCGCGCAAAACACGTCTGCGGCGCGGCGGGTTGCGCTGGCCAAGCCGGATGCTCTAGCCCGGATGGCTTGGAAAAAGAAAGACTTCCAACCAGGGAGCCCGGCTTGTCATTGCATGGACCACAATGCATGGACCACAATTCGCAGACGATCCCAGACAGTTCAGCCCCTCTCTATGCGAGATTGTTGTGCTGTCTCGTCTCCTTCGCTTTTTAATGGTTTTGTAACAACTCTCTGCTAGCCTGCCACTGGAATGGCAAACCAAGCTTTGCCCCGGCCGCGTTTTGAGGCTCCCGACCCGGAACGAGGAACCAAGGCTATCCCGAAACTCGAGACCACTACGGCGCCGTTGCTGCAAGGGAAAGTCAGTGAGGTCCCCGACGCAATCTTCGGCACCGCCATGCGTCTGTGCGGCTTCGCGGTGGTTGCCCTCCTCGGGCTCATCGTTTACCAGCTCATTCTTGGTTCCGAACTTTCCTGGCATGCCTTCGGCTGGAAGTTCTTTGGCAGTTCCGATTGGAATCCGGTCGACAATCAATTTGGCGCCCTTCCATTTATCTACGGGACCATCGTTTCTTCCATCCTTGCCCTGATCATTGCCGTCCCGCTGTCCGTGGGCGTCGCGGTTTTTATCACCGAGATGTGTCCCGTTGCGTTCCGCGGAATGCTCTCCTTTACTACTGAACTGCTGGCGGCGATTCCCAGCGTGGTCTACGGCCTGTGGGCAATTTTCGTGCTCGTGCCCATATTGCGCTCCTACGTGCAGCCCTTTCTGGCGACCACCTTGGGCTGGACGGGTCTGTTTTCGGGGCCGCCCTACGGCATCGGAATGCTGGCCGCCGGCGTGATCCTGGCCATCATGGTCATTCCCATCATCTCGTCAATTGCCCGCGAGGTGCTCTCGGTCGTGCCGCAGCATCAGCGCGAAGCGGCGCTCGCCCTCGGTGCAACCCGCTGGGAGATGATTCGCCTGGGAGTCTTGCGCAATGCGCGTGCCGGAATCGTTGGCGCAATCATCCTCGGTCTCGGCCGCGCCCTCGGCGAAACCATGGCTGTCACCATGGTGATCGGCAATCGTCCCGAAATCGCGAAATCGCTCTTCGCGCCGGGCTACACCATGGCCAGCGTCCTCGCCAACGAATTTTCCGAGGCCACCGGCGACGTCTATCTGTCCGCGCTCATCGAGATTGGCCTGGCGCTCTTTTTGGTTACCATCGTCGTGAACGCCCTGGCGCGCATTATGGTCTGGAGCGTCACCCGCGGCCAGCCAAGCCGAGGCGTTGTTTAAGATTTTTTGGCACGGAATTATTTGGAATAAGTTATGGCCGACGCGATGACAACTCCGCCGATCACCACCATCCCGCCCATCAGTTGGCACCGGCGCGCCATCGATCACCTGATGACCGGCGTCGCCATGCTGACCGTCGCGCTCGTCCTTTTGCCCCTGTTCGCCATCTTTGCGTATCTGGTCTATAAAGGCATTGGCTCCATCAACATTGCATTCTTGACCCAGCTTCCAAAGCCCGTCGGCGAACCGGGCGGAGGCATGGCCAATGCCATTATCGGCTCCGGCGTAATTCTCGCGATCGCCAGCCTCATGGGCGTGCCCCTCGGCATCGGCGCCGGCGTTTTTCTCTCCGAGTACGGACGCAACCGCTACGGGGACGCCGTCCGCTTCGTCTCCGACGTGCTGAACGGTGTGCCCTCGATTGTCATCGGCATCGTCGCTTACGGCCTGGTCGTCATTCGCCAGAAGCATTTTTCCGCGCTCGCCGGCGGCGTGGCTCTCGCCATCATGATGGTTCCGACCATCGCCCGCACCACCGAGCAGATGCTGCTGCTGGTTCCGCAGGCCATTCGCGAAGCGGCCTACGGCTTGGGCGTTTCCCGCTGGCGCACCACGCTCTCAATCACCCTGCGCACCGCCACCTCAGGCATAATCACCGGAGTGATGCTGGCCTTTGCCCGCGTCGCCGGAGAAACCGCCCCGCTGCTCTTTACGGCCTTTGGAAACCAGTACTGGAATCTGGATCCCAACCAGCCGACCTCCGCCTTGTCGTTGCAGATTTATACCTACGCGCTCTCGCCCTTCGATGACTGGCATCGCCAGGCCTGGGCCGGATCGTTTGTGTTAATCGTATTGATTGTCAGCGCCGTGGCCGCGGTTCGCATCGTGGTCCGGCGTGGAACATTCGCGGGAGCTTAACCGATTATGGGAGTCGGAATTCAAGTCGAGCGGCTGAATGCCTTCTACGGCAAAACGCAGGCATTGTTCGACATCAACATTACCGTGCAGGCCAATCACGCCACCGCGCTGATCGGACCTTCGGGCTGCGGCAAATCCACCTTCATCCGCTGTCTGAACCGCATGCACGAAACCATCCCCGAGGCGCGCGTCGAAGGCGCGGTCCGCATCGGCGAATTCAGTGTCTATAACGGCACCTCGGCAACTCAGTTGCGCCGCCGCGTCGGCATGGTCTTCCAAAAGCCAAATCCCTTTCCCACCATGTCGATCTACGACAATGTGGCCGCCGGCCTGAAGCTGAACGGCTTCGGCAGCCGCAAAAAGCTCGACGAGATCGTAGAAAAATCGCTCCGCAGTTCGGCGCTCTTCGAGGAAGTAAAGGACTCGCTCCACAAAAAATCGGGCGCCAGCCTCTCCGGCGGCCAGCAGCAGCGCCTCTGCATCGCGCGCGCCCTCGCCGTGCAGCCCGAAGTCCTCCTCATGGACGAGCCCTGCTCCGCGCTCGATCCCATCTCCACCGGCAAGATCGAAGAGCTGATTTTTCAATTAAAAGAGCAATACACGATCGTGATTGTGACGCATAATATGCAGCAGGCCGCCCGCGTCGCCGAGTTCACGGGATTTTTCCTTCTCGGCAAAATGATCGAGTTCGACAAGACAGAAAAAGTATTTACCAATCCCTCCGATAAACGGACGGAAGATTACGTCACCGGCAGATTCGGATAAAGAGGTCTTGCATAATGCGCACTCGCTTTCAACAACAGATGGAGGAATTGCGGGAGAAGCTGCTCCGCATGGGCGGCATGGCCGAACTGGCGGTGGACCGCGCCTGCCAGGCCTACACCGAGCGGGATCTGCACCTCTGCCAGCTCGTCCTCGAAAACGAGAGCCTGATCAACGCCGCCGAGCGCGAGATTGACGAAATGGCCTTCGACATCCTCGCCACCCAGCAACCGGCCGCCGTCGATCTGCGCTTCATTCTAGCCGTCACCAAAATCAATGCCGACCTCGAACGCGTCGGCGATCAGGCCGTAAACATCGCCGAGCGCGTCATGGACATGATCGAGCTGCCGGCCGTCGAACTGCCGGTCGACATCCCGCGCATGGCAACCGCCGTCAGCGCCATGGTGCGCCGCGCATTAGAGTCGTTCGTAGAAGGAAAAGCCGAACTAGCGCAAGCCGTTCTCGAGATGGATCACGTCGTCGACCGCATGCGCGACGAAGCTTTCATAGTGCTGGTCCGCAGCATGAACGAACAGCCGCAAAGCACCCAGCAAGCTCTGGATGCCCTTCTGGTAGCCCGCAACCTGGAACGCGTAGCCGACCACGCCACCAACATTTCCGAAGACGTAATCTTCTGGGTCTTAGGCGCCGACGTCCGCCACCACGCGCAAGCCGCATCGGCAGCTCAACCGGCACAGGAAGCCCGCGACCAGTAGCCGCCCTTCAACGCTTGGGCAAGCTGACACCGCCCAACCGAGGGGTGCCCCGTGTCTCGTGATTTTCGGGGCCCCTGGCACGCGCGCTGTTCGCGTGCTGGGGCGGGAGAATTGGGAATCCAACGTTCTGCGCCCAGGGGTTTGCGCCATTCGTATCGGTTGAAGATCAAGCGGCACGCCGCAGATGGCATCGGCGATCTCTCTCGTAAGGGGAGACCTCTCGAGGAGAGACCTCTCGCCCGCCCCGCAAAACGCCTTGTCATTCCGAGCGACCAACCGAAAAGCATGTACCGTCACCGCCCGCAAGAGAGCGAGGAATCTCCTCTTCCACAGCTGCCGCGAGCTAAGTTAGCAGGCCGCTGTGTGCGCCATTCCAAAATCGCGTTCTGTGCGATTTTAGAGCCTGCCCTGAGCCTGTCGAAGGGGTGGGAACCACGGAAACCGGCAGCGAGCGTTTCGACACGTCACTCGCCCGAAGAATTCCGCCCAATCACCCGCCGCGCGCGAACGCCGAGACACTCCCCAACCTCACTCCCGATGCCGTTTCATAATCTCCCGAACCTGCCGGTCCGTCGAAGTGTTCCTCCTTGCCCGTTCCTTCCTCCATTCCTCCGCTTCGTCCTGGTCCAGCAGCGTCGCGTCATACAGCGTGCACTCGTGCAGGTTCGCGTCCGCCACCTCCTCCATCTTTTCCTTCATCGTCATGACCACCCCCCTCAACCCACCCACCGTCGCGTCCTCCTTCGCGATCCATTTCTCCATCTCCTCGCCATATTTCTCCATCTTTTCCGTGATCTGCGAAAGCTGGTCTTTCATCAGCCGATTCTCTTCCGCTCGCCTCTCGCTCTCTTCTTCCGCCCGAATCGCGCGCTTCGTCCGCGCCACCACTTTGTCCATCACCTCCTCCGGTTCGTGCCCGCCCGGCTTCCCCGACCACGGCGTCATCCCCAGCGGAGTCTCTCCCACCCGCTCCACATCCACCACCACCTGCACCGGACGCGGTGCCTCTTCCCGCATCCTCCCCAGATTCGCCGACGCAATCTGCAGCGCATACAGCAGTCGCCCCGACATCTCTCCCTCAATCCGCCCGCGCAACATCAGCATCATCACCTGCCGCACCATCGTCTGGATCGAGTGCGCATCCTCCAGCAGCGGCACCACAATCTCGCTTGTCTTCCCGTCGCCGCCCCGAACCTTCACCCGCTCCGGCTTCACCCGCAGATGCTGGTAACACAGCTTCTTCCCCCTCTGCGCCGGCGACCCGCACTGCGTCCCGTTCGTCCGGATGTGTTCACATCGCCGCATATTCCCCACGCCCACCGCCATCTCCCGCCTCCCCAAAACCAAGCCGCCAGTCTCTTTTAGGCAAACAAAAGACCTCGGCGGCAAATAAAAAGCGCGGCCAAAGGCCGCGCTGCTTTTTTCGTAAAGTTCTAAATAATGCGTTGCTACTGGAACAGCCCGAACTTCTCCGCACAGTCAAGAATGTCAAGATAGCGGCACATTTTTTTGACGTGGCCGACCGGAATCATCTTGAATTTTGAAAGTTGTCGGAAATGCCTGTCTCGGAACTTGACGTTATAGAAATGGGTCGCCAATCGCATCGTATGGCCCGGAGCACATTGCTCCAGCATCCTCACAATTTCGCTGAAGGCGACCGAGACTGATACCTAGGCTGCCAACCCCATCGGAACAGAATAAGTATCCCGCACATTGTCACTTGCCAGGAAACGGCGATTTGCCTGATCCAGCCGCTCGACTGTCACCTGTGCTGGTTTCGAATCCGGCGATTCACGTGGTAGGTTTGAGAACGGGGCCGGGGGAGCTGAATCGTTTTTTCTGATCTGGCTTAAAGCGTTTTCCCAGTGCCGCTCGTCTTCTTCATCGCATTCGTAGAAGAATCGTTCGACCTCTGCGCGAAATTCATCGAAGTTTTGAGATTCCTCCGCGATATCGAACAACACCTCTGTGTAGCTCGTGCGGAAACGCAAGAATGCTTCCTCGATTGTTGCCCCGGATTCCGCTACACCACCCGGACGCACTCCATACATCCACCACTTTCCGTCATCTTCTTTCCGCATCAGGGCCCGCCCGGATACGGTCACTTGCGCGAGGAAACCGTTTCCTGAGATCGCGTCGCGCAGCGTCAACATGATCGGATGTCCCTTCAATTCAGCCATGACTGCCTCAGCCATTCCATCTCCCTCAGCGCGCTGTTAGTGCACCTGTTATTGGACTCAAGGTATGCCCTGTAGTTATCATCGGTCGGCTTCCGTGGCTTCTCAAGGTTACGCCCGGTCTCTCGAATGCGTGCAAGCCGCACGAATAGATAGCAATCAGGATGCCGGGAGCATCGAGAGTCGCTACCAACGTAATAGAAATCTATGAGGTGGGAACTTTATCCCAGGAAAAGATCGCCGCGCAAGCATTTGGATCACAACCCTAAGTTTACTTTACTAGAAGCTATCTCATAAATAGTTTTAGGAAGGGCACGACTTCAGTCGTGCCGCCCAGAAGCAATAAAGACGCCGGCTTTAGCCGCTGTGGGACTCGGCGTTTACTTCTTCGATTCATTATGAGACGACCTCTACCATCGAAGCGCTTGCCCCAAGAACCACGCGTGCTCGGTCGGCTCGCTGTCACCGCGGGGTGTGGGGTTGGTATATAGATTTTCCTTCAAAACTCATGCCCGGCCGGCGCGGTCCGGGTATGAACGCCTCTGGCGCGTGGCTCTTGCGCTCACGCCGGAATTCCAACTCTTTTTTCTCTACCTATAACTATTATATCAGTTCAAAGTTACCCACCCGACACTCCAACCCACAATATATCTCCTTCATAAACAATCACTTACATGAAAAAGTACGACTTCTACCTCTTGACAGAAATCGCGCCGCAAATCGCCGCCGTAACTCCTTATTTTTCATAGATCTCCAAAGACAACCCTCGCCAAACAATTGATTCTAAAAGATCGATCCGAGGGGCCTCTCGATACCAACTGGTTAACACCTGTCTGACACTGACATATGAGCCAGCGTAAACTGTCCTGCTCCCAATGTTCTCCACCCGTACAAACTGGCAGCTGGCTCCAAACGCTCTCACTCGCGCACTGCGCGAAGTCCGCGCTTCAGGCCAGCAGATTTTCGACCTGACCGTCTCAAACCCAACCGAAGCTGGACTCGCCGAAGCTGGACTCGCCGAAGCTGGAGTTTGCCCTGATGCTAAAGCTGTCCTCGGAGCGCTGGTCAATCCCGAAGCCCTGCGCTACGATCCGCAGCCTCGCGGCCTGCTGAACGCTCGTAACGCCGTCTGCCATTACTATCGCGAAGCCCATCGTATCTTCGACCTCGACCCCGAACGAATCGTCTTGACCACCAGCACGAGCGAAGCTTATTCATACGTCTTCCGTCTGCTCTGCAATCCGGGCGACGAGATTCTCGTCCCAAAGCCAAGTTATCCGCTCTTCGAATTCCTCGCCGATCTTTCCGACGTCAAGCTCGTTCCCTATCCGCTGATCTACGATCACGGATGGCAAATCGACTTCGACTCCCTCCACAAAGCCGCGACAGCGCGGACGCGCGCCGTGATTGTCGTCCATCCGAATAATCCCACAGGGTCGTACGCTTCGCCCTCGGAAACAGCAGCGCTTAACGACTTCTGCCGTGACCACAGCGCCGCGCTAATCGTCGATGAAGTCTTCCTCGATTACGCGCACGACGGCGAGTCGCGCCCAAGCTTCGCGGCCAACGAAAAGGCTCTCACCTTCACCTTAAGTGGTATCTCGAAGATCTCCGCGCTGCCGCAAATGAAGCTCGCATGGGTTGTTACAAGCGGCCCAGCCAATCTCGTCGCCGAAGCAGGCGCGCGCCTCGAAGTCATCGCCGATACTTATCTCTCCATGAATGCGCCCGTGCAGCTCGCGGCTCCGGTGTTCCTCGAACTCCGCAAGCAGATCCAGCCCATTCTCCTGGATCGCCTGCGCTCCAACCTCGCGGAGCTTGATCGCCAGCTCGTCATGCATCCTGCCTGCACGCGCTTGCAGGTAGAAGGTGGATGGTACGCGGTCCTCCGCGTCCCGGCAGTCGAAACCGACGAAGAGTTGGCGATTCGATTGTTGCGCCATGCGCAAGTCAGCGTGCATCCCGGACACTTCTACGACTTCGCAACCGATGGTCATCTCGTGCTGAGCCTGATCACTCAACCGCACACGTTTCGCGAAGGCATTGCCCGCTTGCTCGGGATGGTTTCGCACTGAACTGATTCCGCCATCGCAAGTTCGTGTTATTCTCGCCGTTCAACGTCTCGCTGTCCCATGTAAGGAGAAAGCATGTCCATCACTCGCCGGGGATTTATCGAGTCCGCTGTGGTTGCTTCGCTCGCCACAAGCGTCAACGCTTCGAATGGCAGTGGTAATAGCAAGGACAGCACACAGGATGCCGCGCGTGCCGACGGCTCCCGCCCCGCCAAGCGCCCGATCATGATCTGCGCTCACAACGGCTTCAACTATCTCGACGATGGGTTCGCATTCTTGCAAAGCGGTGGCGACACTCTTGATGCAGCGATCCGCGTCGTTAAGGGCCCGGAAAACGATCCGAACGACACCAGCGTCGGACTCGGCGGTCTGCCAAACGAGGATGGCGTGGTCGAACTCGACGCCTGCTGCATGCACGGGCCCACGCGCCGCGCCGGCTCAGTCGGCGCCGTCCGCAACATCAAGAATGTCTCCATGGTTGCCAAGGCCGTCATGGACCACACCGGCCACGTCATGCTGGTCGGCGAAGGCGCCGAGCGTTTCGCCGTTGCAGAGGGCTTTCCACGCGAGAACCTGCTCACCGAGCACTCCCGTAAAGTTTGGCTGCTGTGGAAAGAAACTCATTCCGATCAGGACTGGTGGGGACCGGGTCTTGCCGATCCAAACTGGAAGCCGCCAGCCATGGCACCGGAATCAGATCTCTGGCAGGAGCGCATCCGCCATCTCGATCAACGCGCCGCCGCCCTAGGCATCGAAAAGGAATTCCGCATGGCCGCAATTCGCCAGGTACTCTTTCCGCCGACCGGCACCATTCATTGCTCCGCGCTTAACGACAAAGGAGAAATTTCCGGCATTACGACGACGAGCGGTCTCGCCTTCAAGATGTCGGGCCGGGTCGGCGACTCGCCGATCATCGGCGCTGGCTGCTACACCGATCAGGACGTGGGTTCGGCGGGCGCGACCGGAAGCGGAGAAGAGAACATCAAGATCGCAGGAGCGCACACGATTGTCGAAAACATGCGACATGGTATGTCTCCGCGCGAGGCTGGCATGGACGCGCTCAAGCGGTTGGTGCGCACCTACAACGGCGACATGACGAAGCTAAAGTTCGTCGACATGACCTACTACATCCTGCGCAAAGACGGCGTTTATGCGGGAGTGTGTCTCTGGGAGGGCTACGAAAAAGGCAACCCGCACAGGATTGCAGTGCATGACGGCACGCGCCGGACGGAGGTCGCGACGCCGTTGTTGCAGGGCTTCTCACAGGATTTTCCGGTAGTACCAAAGCTGCCCGAAGAATCAGTGAAATAGAGGCGCCAAAGAAGTCTTATCGGCGTCCATCCGTATTAAGTCCACGGAAAAAGAAGTAAGGTGGGGCCTATTTTCGTAGCCGTAGTCTGCCCGACCGAGTAGCTTCCGCGCCTTCTTAACAGGTGTACAATTAGTTCATCAGGCTCGTAGCTTCACGGAATCTTCTTCCGCGTTCGAGGCTCGAAAGATGAACGTTCACGTCAGTTATAAGATCCCGAAAACTCACGACATCGAAAAAGAAATCACCCGCCAGATTGAGAAAATTCAGAAACGCCTGCAAGTCTTTCGGCCGGAACTGGTCCATCTAAAAGCTACTCTGGAGCAGAATTCCCCGCGCGAAGGGACCGAGGTGTCGATCAACCTGCGCCTGCCCTCGGGCCAGCTGGCCGCGGACAAAAAGGCTTCCAGCGCGACGGCCGCCATCAAGACCGCATTTGACGACCTGTTACACCAAATCAACCGGCACAAGGAATTGCTGCGCTCGAGCCATCGCTGGCGGCGCTGGCGCGGAGGGTCGCAAGCTACTCCCGAACCCGGGGTGCCATTTGAACAGACACTGGCATCGGTCCATGCGCCAACAATTTCCGCGGATGACATCGGCTCGTACGTCAACGCCAACCTTCCGCGGTTGCAGCGATTCGTCGATCGCGAACTTTATTTCAGGCAATCGGAAGAAGAGCAACCCAGCGATGGCCTCGTCGCGTCTGAGGTTGTCAATGAAGCGATTGCTCGCGCGCTCGGTGATCACGATCGTCCCGAAAAGCTGGCGCTCGAGCCGTGGCTCTACAGGCTGGCCCTCGAAGCGATTGGTGAAATGATGGCGCATCTTCATGAACTCGAGTCTCCGGTGCGTCTCGAAGGGAGCCGACGGCGACAAAATGTGCAGGCGTCGGACGAGCCCGTGCTGCAATTTCATCAGGCCGATGAAGATTGGACGCGAGAGAGTGCGATCGCCGATCGGCGTGTGGCTAGCCCCGAGCAAACCGCCTACTCCGATGAGATGGTTGCGCTGGTACAAGTCGCTCTCAACGGTGTGGAGCGCGCCGACCGCGAAGCTTTTCTTCTTTTCGGGATCGAAGGATTTTCGCTCAATGAAATTGCGTCCATTACCGGACGGCATGCCGATGCCGTTCGCGAGTCCGTCCAACGGGCGCGTGACTGTGTGCGCAACGCACCCACACTCGCCCGGGAATTTCAGAAGAACCTTTTCATTGCTACTCGATCTCCAGCTGCTCAACCCGCAGCTTCTCAAGCTCCCCGTTCGCGCTCTTCAGCATCGAAATAATTAAGGAGAAATAAAGATGATGACACGGGAAGAAATCCGTGAGTTAGCCGCTTTTCAGGCGGACGAGGCACAAGGCGCAACCGCGCTGAGTTTTTACTTTCAACCTAATCCCCCGCAGGACCGGTCGCATCGCAGCGAGGCCATCATAGCGAAAGATATCGTGAAGCAGGCGCTGAAAAGCGCCGCGGCCCAGGGCAAAAACGGATCGCTCCATGCCGATCTCGATCGCGTGCTCGAGTTTGCCACGAACCTCCGCGGCCAGGCGCGGGGAAGAGCTGTGTTCGCCTGCTCGCCACAAAATGTCTGGAAGGAGTACGAACTGCCGCCGCATCTCGGAGCTACGCGTATCTATCTGCAACCCCGTTTTCAACTTAGGCCTCTGGCGGCTTTGTTTGGCGCCCAGCCCGCGCTTTGTATCGCGGTGATCGATCGCCAGCGCGCCCGCTTCTTCGATCTGTGCCTCGATCATTTGCGCGAGGGCACATCGATTGTCCATCTCCTCTCGCGCAGCGCCTCGAGCTATGGCTACAACGGTTACGAAGCGGGACATGCCGAACGCCGCGTCGCTGAAGAGTCCTTGCAGCATTTCAAGTCCGTCGCCGAGCGGCTGCGGATCGGGTTCGAAAAGGGAAGCTGGGAGCGGCTGATCGTCGGGTGCCACGATGTGAATTGGCCTGAGTTTGAGTCTCATCTGCACCCTTATGTGAAGGAACGGCTCATTGGCCGCTTCTCGGCCGACGTCGCCAGCGTTAGCAACGAAGAGATTCGAGACCGCGCGAAGCCTATGCTCGAGAAATGGAATAGCGAGCGAGCCTTGTCAAAAGTGAGCGAGGCCATCGATTTGGCCAAGGCCCATGGCCGCGGCGTTACCGGATTGCGGCGCGTGCTGGAGGCTCTGGAAGAAGGCGAAGTGCAAAGCCTGTTCTTGGGCGAGAATTATTCCGCACACGCCGTCGAGTGCCCGCACTGCGGCCATCTCAACGCGCATCTGGTGCCGACCTGCGTCGCTTGCGGACATGCCACGCGCGAACTCACAGATGTTTGCGACGCGATTGTTCCAATCGCGATCCGCCAGGACATCGAATTGTTCTATTTCAAAGATCATGAAGACCTCGACCGTGCCGGCAACATTGCAGCACTATTGCGCTTCCGCGCGGACCAAAGCAAGGGTGGGAAAGTCGTCGCGGCATCGTAGGGACAAGTCAAAGGTTCAGATTGAAGAAATGAAAATGTAAGGCGTTAACAGGAGTAGAGAGATCCCGCGTCTTACTTCTCCGCTTTGACTTCCGACTTCTGACTTCATGCCTCAATGCCGCGTTCGTGTCAGAATTAAAGCATGATCCACAAAATCCTCCCCGTCGGCCCGCTGCAATGCAACTGCTCGGTCATCGGCGACGAAACCACTCGCGAAGCGATGGTCATCGATCCCGGCGATGACATCGACGATATCGTCGCCATCATCGACGAGCACAAATTGCAGGTGAAGCAGATCGTCATCACGCACGCCCATATCGATCACGTGGGCGGAGCGATGAAGTTGCGGGCGAAGACAGGCGCTCCGATTCTGCTCAATCAGAATGACTACGCATTGCTGAAGATGCTCGATGTGCAGGCCAGTTGGCTGGGCATGAAGCCGCCGGGCGACGTCGAAATCGAAGCAGGCCTGGCGCACGACCAGAAGTTGAGCGCAGGAAAGCTTGCGGCCAATGTCCTGCACACGCCGGGTCATACCGAAGGCAGCGTGTGCCTCTATTTTCCCTCCGAGAAAATGTTGATCGCTGGCGATACCTTATTTGCCCGCAGTATAGGACGTACGGATCTTCCTGGAGGTTCGTTTGAAAAAATCATGCAGTCTCTGCATGAGCGCGTGTTGACGCTGCCCGACGACACAAGGGTGATTCCGGGGCATGGCCCGATGACGACGATTGGCGAGGAGCGGGAAGGGAATCCGTTTCTGAAGTAGCGATCAGTCGTCAGGTGTCAGTTAAGTCAAACTCATCAGGGCGAATCGGCATCGCCTGTGCGACGCTCTTCGGTTTCATGCCAAGCGCGCGCAAGTCCAGTGCGCGTCGCACCCCTGAGGATCGCAAAAATAGCTCTACGGAGAACTGACAACTGATAACTCTATTTCTGCGTTGGCGCCTGATTCGCCGGCACAGTCGGCGGCGCCGAGGGAGCCGGCTGCGAATTGGTCTGCGATGGCTTCACCCCTGAAAACACAGACGTGGGTCCAGCTCGCCGTGACGCGAAGATCGAGAGCGTCATCGAGGTGAGCATGAAGATGACGGCTGACCAGGTCGTCGCTCTCGAAAGCGCCGATGCCGCGCCGCGCGGGCCAAATGCGGTCTGGCTCCCCTGTCCGCCGAAGGCAGCGGCCAAGTCGCCACTTTTGCCGCTTTGGAGCAACACCACCGCGATCAGAAAGAAGCAGACTAATACGTGAATGATCGTGATCAAAATCGTAATCATGCCAACAAAACTCCCTCGGGGCTTCCGCCCGCTCTGTGTTCCCGTGTCAGTTTCAGTCTCGGGAATCCGGCAATGCCGCCGAATGGTGGCCTTCTCTTAATGACTAGTTTGTCATCCAGCGACCGTTAAGGTCAATGGGCGAAGGGGCCAAGCATGGTGCGGAAGGGGGGATTTGAACCCCCACGCCTTTCGGCGCCACCCCCTCAAGATGGTGTGTCTGCCAGTTCCACCACTTCCGCACGCTAGAAAATCTTATCACGGCAAGCTTTTTCGAAGATGCCTATCCCTATGCGGCCTACAGCCTCTCTTTCAGGAGTCCCAGTCGCTCCACGGCCCTCGACTCTTCATCAGATCGCCGGCAGTGGCAAAAGTAGCGGACCTCGCTCGGGCTGGGGTTCGGGCTGGGGTTCGGGCCACCCCGGCTTTTTAGACTTCACCTTTCGTTCGGAGCTGGAGATTTCGAAGACCGAGTCCGTCCCGGTGACTTGCAAGACCTCGCGAACCGCTTTGGCCGGGTTCATCAGTTGGAGATAAATTCCCGCTGCCTGCAACGAAATCAACGCCCCGACTCCGGCTGCGTCAATGGTGTCAACTTCGGTCAGGTCGAGTACGATCTTTCGTCCTCTATGCCTGACGGCCGCACATAGCAATGAAGTCTCCTCGCCGCGCACGATTCTGCCAGCGCAGCGCAAAACAATAGAATTGCCCAACTCTTCGCTCGTTACACGTAGCATGATTAAACTCCTAAAATCGTGTTGTGGGCTGCGCCTTTCGCCCCGTGGTGCCGCTCAAACCTTGGGCTCGGCGGCGGGATCGGCAAAGGGACCGCAGCGTCCCCGCATTGACTGGCGGAATTTCTCCCGTTCCTCGGGCGTCATCTTTTCCCAGCGCTCAATGATCCTTCGGCGCGACCGCCAGCTGCCACGGGCCCCACCGCGGAATCCGCCGAAAAGGATTTTGCTGAGAATCAAAACGCCGAGCGCCTGCCAGATGGTGATGACGTGCCAGCCAAAAAGTGCCGGCATGAGCCAATTCCACAGCGCATGCACCGCCAACGTAAACACAATCAGAAACACAATTGCGAAACAAGCAATCTTCATGGCACGTAAAACCCGATGTCCATTCATAGTTCGTTCCCACCTTCAGTTAAATGTCAATTCGATGCTTCCTATGGCCTCATGAATTCGTCGTAAATGCGCTGGAGACGCTGGCGCAGATACAACACCGCATACCGTTTGCGCGAGAGGAGCGTGTTTACACTGACCCCCGTCCGCGCCGAGATTTCCTTGAAGGTGTAGCCCATCAGTTCATGCGCTATAAATACCTCGCGCTGCTCGGCAGGCAATTCATCGAGCGCCTCGTCGACCTCTTCCAGAAGCACGCTGCGAGCGTAGACCGCCTCGGGCCCGGCATCGAGAGAGGGAAGGAGTTCTTCGAGCAAGCGCTCTTCGCCATTTCCTCCATTGTTCTGCGCGCCTCCGATCGCTCCGTTCCCAGCCTCGCGGCTCTTCTTACGAAACAGGTCCGTGATCCGGTTGCGGGCAACCCGGTACAACCAGCCAGTGATGTGTTCTACCGGTTTCATCATCCGGTAGGTTTCGACAAATTCGTAGAAAACCTCTTGGAGGATGTCTTCGGCATCGCCCGGATCGGCCACGCGTCGCCGAATAAAGTTGCGCAGCCGCGACTGCTCGCGCGTCACCGCTTCGGAGATGCGTTGGTCTTGCTCCACCATCGGCCACTGTTTTCTAAGCGCCGCGTCCATCCACTTATGTAGACGAACGAGCGAGAGAAATATTGTATGGTGAGTACACTTGAGACATCAGACCTACAGCTGATGATGAAGGCGAAAGACCATCTCCACATCACCGCTTCGGCGCTCCAGCACTGGGCAATCGCGCAGCTTCAGGATTCGCTAGCCGTCGGCATCCTTTGGCTCGTTGGGCTTTGGATTATCCACGTCCCGTGGGCCCCGCTCTGGGCAACTCTGGCCGCGGTGTTGCAGATCATCCCGCATCTCGGGCCGATTTTAGGATTGCTTGGCCCCGTCCTCGCGGCAACCCTCGCTTGGAGGGACTGGCGGCATCCGCTCTGCGTGTTTATTCTCTATGCGGTTATCGTGGTGGTTGATGGCTTTCTGCTACAGCCCTACATCATGCGGCGAGTCACGCGCGTGCCGATGTGGCTCTCGATCCTGGCCCCGATCGCTCTCGGATTTGTGATTCCGTTCTGGGGAGTGCTGCTGGCTCCGCCGCTGCTGGCCATTGTGTACGCCTACAAGGCACGCTATGCAGGCGGGAACGGTTAGGACTTTCGCCCGCGCTAACGCTTGGAGGGATCATTGATGAGGTCCTCAAACAAGTGATTTCGGTTCGGGTCAGTCCAACCCACGGGCAGAAAAAAGCGCGCAGCCTTTTGGGCTGCGCGCGGTAAAAGAGTATTTCGTTTAGTGGCCGGCGGCCATGGTCATCGCCTTCGGCGTCAATTGCTCGGCTTGGCCTACATACATCTTGTAAGACTTGTAGACTCCGAACAACACAACCATCAGCGTGCCGAGCGTTGCCACTCCGGCTGCCGAAGTGAAAAGCGAAACCAGAGCAGTCAATCCCGCACCGATTACGTAGTTCGGGAGCGACCACAGGAAAACCTTGTGCCAGATGGCTACAGGGTTCGAGGCTTCGGTCAGTCCGATGATGCCGGCTACGGGCGCGGTGTTGGCTATGAAGTAGGCCACCGCGGCTGCCACCAGCGCGAGCGCCGGGCCGCTTACACTAACCGTGAACAAACGGCTGTGGTAAACGAAGTAGGCGAGTCCGCAGGCATTCATCAGGGTGCAGGTGTTGAACAGGATCTGCACCGGTTTCATTTTGGTGGTGGAAGCAAAGGACTGGGCGAGAGCCGCTGTCACTGCTACCAGCAGGCTACCGAGCAATCCGAGCTGCATGACTCCCAGAAGAATGACGGGCAAATTGCCGGACATCGTGCTCGTCATACCGGGCAGCTTCACCTTGAGCCGCGAAGTCAGGACCGCGGCAATCATTAGAAGCGCCAACTGGTGCCAGGCCGGCAGGGCGTGGTTTGCGACTCCGAAGGCCAAGGAGCACAGACTCGCGACAGCTACCGTTCCGATCATCACTTTCGCTTTGATGGGCATAGTGTTTGTCATGGGTAATCTCCGATTCATGGTCTCCGTCGGTTAGTTGTCGCCGCCATCGCCATCGTCGAGTGCTGCAGTAGCTCCCGCGACGGAAGATGTGGCGCCCCAGACTACACTGCTGCCGGTAATGGAGGTCGAACCCCAGACTACGCTGGTGGCTCCCCACACTACCGAGGTGGATGAAAGCAGGTTGGAACCCCAGACTACGGAGTTGCCCCAAACCACCGAGGTCGCACCCCAAACAACGCTGCTGCCGGCAAACACCGAGTCGAGCACGGTGTTCTTGACGGTGACAGAGCCATTGAGGTTGAAGACCGCGGTCTGCGAAAGCGCTACGCCATTGGCCACGTCCGTATTGCCGAGGGCATTTTCAACGTCCAGATTGCCCGCGCCGTAAGTGAACAGGTCGTATTCGTTGTTGTAAGAGTTACCATGGTTGTCGAAAGAGTATGTGAATTGTCCGAAACTCTTCCAGGCAGACTTCATCAAGCGGGCTTTCACCTGGTCGGGAGTCAAGGACGGGTTCTGCTGCAACATCAGAGCAGCCGCGCCCGCTACCAGCGGCGTCGACATGCTGGTTCCGCTCAGAACGAAATACTTCGATGTTCCATTGCTCGAAGTGACTTCATACTGCGGATAGAGCGTATCGAGCGTGCTGCCTGGGACGCGCAGGGAAGCAAGCTGGTTTCCCGGAGCGACCAGGTCAGGTTTCACGATGTGATCGATCGCGGTCGGCCCCTTCGAGCTATAGCTGGCGATCGTATCGTCCACACGTGTCGCAGTCATGGCGGTCCGCGTTGCTCCCACCGTGATCACGGCGGGATCGTTGGCTGGCACGCCGATGGTCCCGAAACCGTTGGTCGGGCCGTAGCGTCCGTCATTACCGGCGGCTGCGACCACGACGATGCCGGCTTTCCACGCAGCTTCTACCGCCTGGTCAACCGGATCGAGCGTGTAGGTCTCGAACACCGGACGTCCGAGCGACATATTGATCACGCGGATGTTGTAGGTATTCTTGAGCGCAATGGCCTGCTGAATGGCGGCGATCACCTGGCTGTCAGTGCCGACGCCGTTCTGATCGAGCACGCGCAGGTTGACGATGTTGACGTTAGGGGCAACGCCGGCGAACGTCGCGGAATAGCCGTTGGCCGTTCCGGAGCTTGCGCCCGTACCGCCGATCAGGCCAGCCACGTGGGTTCCGTGACCGTACTTGTCGGAGGTCGTGGTATCGCCAGCCACAAAGCTCTGGCTATACACGACGCGGCTCGTGCCGCTGGCATTGTTCAAGTCAGTATGAGCTGCCACGCCGCTATCGATGACCGCTACGCCGATGCCGGTCCCGTCCAAAGCGTATTGGGCGGCGGCAACATCAGCTTCAACGGCGCTGACATAGTTCTCGACCTGCGGGTTCGCAGTCATTTTGAAAGAACGATCGGGCGTGACATAGACCACGTTGGGATCGTTCGACAGTTCCGTCAGCATGCTGGCCGGAACATGCAGCGTAACCGCGCGGATCGACTGAAACTTGCTGCGCAGTGTGGCGCCGCGGCCTTGCAGAGTTGACAAGGCCAAGGCGGTCGGCAATTGTTTGTACTGCACAATCACGGTTACCATGCCGTTCGTTCCGACGTGACTGTTGACGTCGGAGGAAAATTTGTGTGCCGGAGAGGCGATAACGCTGCCATCCAGCGTGGGCTTGTTAACCGCGTACGACGGCACTGCCAACGCGGCAAGGGCGACCAGGCCAAGTACTCTCTGGCCCCAGGTAGCGCCAACCGTATCCGGCTTGCGTCGGTTAGGCATCAACATTTCGTTTTCGTTGCTCATAGGTTTTTTTGGCGATTGTCGGAGGGACGCCGAGTTCACGCCCTTCCCGCCGGCTATCTAGGGGCAATCGCCGGGCCATATGCGCAACAGAAGGTGTAATGTAGTCAATAGCTTACGGATATTCGCGAAGGAAGCGATTGGGACATCTTGGCGCACCGGGCCGGGCGGGTGGGGACAGAAGGAGGCTAAGTAATTCAAAATAATCGATGGGCGGGTGAAAAGACGCCCGAGGCGACAAAATGGCCCAAATGCCATCCTGGCGACGGAGGATTCGGGTACGTTTCTCGCGCAAATCCCAAGGTTCCTGAGCGCGGCTGCTATTCTAAGTGCGTTTCGCCCGCCGGTCGAAGAGCGCCAGAATTAGCCCCGTCGGGATCGGGGTCCTTATTTCCGAGGCAATCATGGCCACGCTAATCGACGCTATCGACGTAAAGCGCAAGATGTTCTTCGAACTGGAAAACACGCCATACCTTTGTCTGGAGGCGGAGGTTTCCACCCCTACTGCCCGGGGGGCCCAGACGCTGGTTCGCCTGAAGATACGCAACCTCCTCACCCGCGCGGTTTTTGACAAAACGTTCAAAGCCGGCGACCGGTTCAAGGAGCCAGACCTCGAGATGGTCGAGGCGGCCTACCTGTACAGTGACGGAGCCGGTTTCCACTTCATGGACCAGAAGAGCTTCGAAACCCTAACCCTATCCGGTGAGATGATGGGTGACGCTCTGGACTTCATTGTGGAAGGAGCCATCATCCAGATTCATAAGTACAACGGCAATCCTATTGGGTTGCAGTTGCCGCCGCATGTCGAGCTACACGTCACTTATACGGAACCCGGCGTTCGCGGCGACACCTCCAGCGGCAGCGTGACCAAACCCGCGAAGCTGGAAACCGGCATCGAGATTCGCGTGCCGCTCTTTATAAAAGAGGGGGAAGCGATCAAGGTGTCGACCGAGACACGGGAGTTTGCGGGGCGGGCCTGATGATGTGCGGGGTCCTACTGGTTGCTTGGCATAGCTATCGGCGGCATTGCCGAAACTTGAACTTAGCGCGCGAGAAGATCTTGATGAGGAGGAAATTCCAGGGATGATTGAAAGACTTGCAGAGAGCCGGGGAGCGGCCTTCGGGTTCAAAGTTGTCGGGAGGATCTCCGCCGATGAAGTGAAGGCATTTGAGCCGCAGATTGAATTTGTCATCAAGGAGCGTAAAGGACGTCCGATTGGTATCCTCGCCGATCTCTCGCAGATGGAAGGCGCCGATTGGAAGGCACGCTGGAACGAAATGCGCTTCCTCCAGAGATACACTGACCATATCGCTCGGATGGCAGTGGTCGGTGCCGATAAATGGGAAGAGATAGTAGCAATCGTTATGGCGGGAAGCGCCGTTCTTCAAGCCGAAACCCGCTATTTCACAACTGAAGAGACCGGTGCCGGATGGGAGTGGGTCAGAACCAGCAAGAACGCGGATCGTGTCCCAGTACGAACCATGTATCTCAGCTCGGGCCTTTTTAAGGGCTATATTCCTGAGTACACGGATCTGTAAGACTCCGGTGCCCCACGCTAGAATGATTTTCGAGACTTGGGAGTTCACTGGGGAGTGAGGCTTCAATCTTTCCATCTCTCGTCTAATGACCCAACCGTCAACAATGCCCTCCGCAGCCGCCCGTGCCGCTGCGTCAAGTGCAGGTAGAACATTTCATCCCGCTTTGATTTGGCGCGGATGACTCGCACGAGGTCTTCTTTCTCCTGTCGCGTCCACACACTTAATCCCGGGACTTGGGCCAGAACGAGCGCGAAATTATCGAATGCTGCCCTTTCGAGCGATGTCCACTGCGACGTGCTCACACCCAAACGTCGTTCCAGACCGCGCGACGCATGCCGGCGCATCCGATCCGAGTCTCCGCCAAAATCGCGCGCCATTCTCTGATTGACCCGCAATCCGATATTGCGGGTTGAGAAGCGATTCCACGCGCCAACCTCGGCTCCCGGCAAATCGTAAAAAATGTGTCCAGCGGCGAGCCGCCGAAGCGTGCGCGCAGGCGTGCGGTACTTTTTCCCGCCTTCGGTCGTGTCATCAGCCGCAATCTTCTCTTCCTCACGCCTGACCAGATCGAGCAATTCCGCCCGTCCCGGCCGGAATCCGAGCTTTCGGTAAAACCAGAACGCGCCCGATTCGATCGCTTCCTCGTTGTCGTGTCCGATCTGATAGGGATAGACGGAGACGACGGTGGTTCCCATATAAGCGCAAAGCGACCGCAACACCTGCGCGTAGATCCATCCCGCCTCGCCGCCGCGGAAGGTGTAGAAGGTGTTGAAACCAACCTCCATCCATTCGCACAGGCCGATGGCCTCGATGTAGTTGATGGGCACGCCGTTCTTCAGCGTTAATCCCGCTACGTAGGCGCGCAGCGGCAGACGCCGCGCGGGTGGCAGACTCCAGAGGTAGATCGTCACACCGCGGCCGGCTTCGTCATTGCTCGACTTATCATCGCCATGGTCCGCGCGCACCACCGAGCGCGGGTCGGCGAGCGTCGTGCCATAAAGTTCGCGATAACGCACCAGCATAACCTCGCGGATCATCTCGACGATGGCGGCGCCCGCGCGCAGAGAAAGGCGCGTGAACGACGGCGGACGCCTTGCCAACTCGTGGGCGAGCGACACCTGGCTGCGGCTGATGAGCGGAGCGTCATGATAGAAGATTTTGCGGACCGGTTTCCAGTTGTGGGTCCGCGAGAGCGGCGAGTTGCCGAGGCTCCAGCGCAGCGGGATGCGCAGAGATTCGTAGAGTTCGGCTTTCTGGGCATCCGGCAACGGCGAATTCTCGAAGCGGCCGAGAAGCCATGCAGGGGTGCGAGACGCGGCCTTGTCCCGCTTTCCTCTAGCTTCGCCGGCAGCCGCCTCTAGCCAGCGCCGCCACGGAGTATCGGCCTCCACGTAGGCGTCGTCTTCGAGGAGCGGCATGAATCGTGGTCCCGTTGTGCCTAGTTCGCGACCCGGCTCGTAGTTGTCCCACGCGATTTCAACTTGCCCCGGCATTCGCCGCACCAGCCAGCGCGCGATATCGAAGCTCAGCGTATCTTCCATCGTAGTTCCGCTGATGCCCGAATACTCGAATGTGTCGAAGGCGGTCATGTCCGCGCCGGATTGTTGCAAGGCGTCGACTTTTTTGTGGAAGTGATTGAGGATGCGCTCGACAGCGCGCAGCACGGTGACACTCTGCGGAAAAGCCCGCAAGAACAACAACACCTCGTGAAATCGAATGAGCGAAAACGGGTGGGGGAAACGGGCTCCATCGAGCGCGCGAAGCAGCCGAAGAGCTCGTGCACCTGCCTTGGGTCCGAACTGATCGCGGGCAGCTTCGAGGGTGGCGAGGCGGTGTTCGAGGAGTTGGGCGGCCATTTGGAACTGATTAGCCTACAGCAAATGCCGTGCCTTCTGACAGCATCGCAGACAGTCGGTAGTGTCTTAATTTGGACCGCACAGGACACGAAGGCAATCGAGACGGCGGCGAAGGCCGGTAAGCAGACCGTCTCGGAATGGGTGCGAGGCACGATTCATGCCAGTCTGCAAAGCTGAGAGCTTCAAAATTAAGACACTACCAGACAGTTAGTTATGCCGGCTGCAATCGACGTAGCAGTTTCATTCCTGCAGTACCCGCCGCGCTCCGATCGAAGGTGAGGGTGTATTGACATTCGGCGGCGTGGCCGCAACGCTCAATGAGGCAGTCTACAAAATCGGCGCGACTGGCGCTGAACGTTCGCAACGCCTGTGCGGCGATTTCAGAACGCTCAATCACCAATTCTTTACTTCGCAGTAAAGTGTCCAGCACGCGCTCAACCTCGTTCTTCTCGAAGCGATAAGAGGTCTCTAAAACCCAAACCAGTTCGGCGATGACAATCAGCGAAAGAAATCCTGGGGAATCCTGCGAGAACGATTCTATGACTTTTGTCGCTGCAGCGGTTTGGGCAGGATCGTCGTGCGTCAGGTAGCGAACAACGACGTTCGTGTCGAGGCCGATCATCTCAGGGCCGTCAGCGCGGGCCGGACGCGCGTTTCCGGATGGCCGCGTTCATCTCTTCGATCGAGACTGGCTTGCTTCGCTTGCCTTGAAACAACCCTTTCAGCTCTCTTATCGAACGATTGACCGGAATAATGGTGAATTGACCCTTGGCCTGCTCGACGAATTCCACACGATCTCCCGCATCCAACCCGAGGGCTTGGCGCACACGGGAGGGGATGGTGATTTGGCCTTTCGAAGTGAGAGTCGCGACTGCCATAGCGTTTGCCTAGTAGCTCCTTACATCATAGTAAGGAATCGAACCGATGTCAAGGAATGCTCCCGGCCGGGTGACGAAGAACAGACGAACCTGCCGTCTCCATTCGCTTGTTGAGTACGAGTTCAAGCCATTCGAACCGTAAGCGAGGATCGTTACCAGGGTTCATTGAATCTTAGCCGCACCTGGCGGTCCCGCGTAAATCGCCCGTTCCTGAGCCCATGCGAAACCGTCATCATAAACCGAATCAGCTGATTTGCGGGATAGACAAAACTCCGTTGTAAACGTCGCCGTCGTCCTTGCGACGCTGTTCTTGTTCGGTGCCATGATCGTCCGGGCACGACCTTGGCACGGCGGGGCCAGCATCGACCTGGCAAAGACCAATGCCGCGATCTTGATGCGCAGTGCTAAGAGGGAAGACGCCTTGGTGGTCGGCGTCATGCGGGACGGCAAAGTCTTCTTCCGAACCGAGCAGGTCACAATTGCAGAACTGCCTGGCAAGATTTGCGACGGAATCAGTCAAGGAGCGGAAAGAAAAATCTACATAAAAGGCGACATCCGCAGCAGGTACGCCACGGTGAAAGAAGTTCTCGATGCGGTCCGCGCCTCGGGTGTAGAAAATGTCGCTTTCTCACTGAACAACGCAGGCCGCAAGCCCTTCAATAGGCTCGTGGAACCGTTGGCGCTCTCGGCCTCCATGCTATAATGCTAGTTCGCCTGAAGGTTTTACCGTCGAGGCTATCCTGATGATTTCCTCCGTGGGCGAATTCATAGTTCAGAAGAACGCTCTGAAAAACGCTCTAAGAATCAGCGCAATTTGACACTTATCGATCCGAGGTATTCCCATGTCCGGCCATTCAAAATGGGCAACAATAAAGCATAAAAAGGGCGCGCTTGACGCCAAGCGGGGCAAGATTTTCACCCGTCTTATCAAGGAAATTTCGATGGCCGCAAAGAGCGGCGGCGACCCCGACATGAACCCTCGCCTGCGCACCGCGATCCTGGCGGCAAAGTCCGAGAACATGCCCGCTGACAATATCAAGCGCGCCATCCAGCGCGGTACCGGCGAATTACCCGGCCTTACCTATGAAGAATTTGTCCTCGAGGGCTACGGCCCCGGCGGCGTGGCCCTGCTGGCCGAAATTTCGACCGACAACCGCAATCGCACCGTCAGCGAAATCCGCCACGTGTTTGGCAAGAACAATGGGAATATGGCTTCGGCGGGCGCGGTCGCCTACATGTTCCACAAAAAGGGAGACATCATCATCGCGAAATCCGCAGCCAAGGAAGACGATCTGATGAACATTATCCTCGAAGCGGGCGGTGAAGACCTGAAAGATGATGGCGAGAACTGGGAAATCATCACCGAGCCTTCCGCTTACGAAGCGGTTTTGGAGGCGGTGAAGAAAGCGGGCATTACCCCGGTATCCTCGAGCATGGCGATGGTTCCCGACACATATATCAAGCTGGAAGGCCAGCAGGCGGCGCAGATGATCCGGCTTATGGAAGCGCTTGAAGACAGCGAAGATGTGCAGAATGTTCATGCCAATTTCGATATCGATCAGAAGACGCTAGAAGAAGTGGCGGCGGCGGGATAAGTTTCGCTCTGAAGTTTTCCCTTTTAGATTCGATAAAGCCGCCCGTCAAGGCGGCTTTTTTGTGGCGCGGGGAGCTCGCCTCCGACGTGGAACACATTCGCGATATGATACTTGCCGATGATTGGGCGACTTGTCGCAGTTTTCAACACGACTGAGGAAAAGTTTGTGGAAAACCGGCAACTTACTCCTGTAACCTTCTGTTAACGAAACGTTTCTACAGTCTGCACTGTATGGGGTGCTTGCCGCATCGCGATCAATCTGCCCGCGCCGGCGCTTTCTCTATCACTTTGGCCGCATCGGGGCATCGCTTCAGCGAGACCCTGTCTTGATCGGGCGAGACCGTGGTCGTAGGGACTAAGGCTGGCATTTTTCGAGGTCATTTTTGAAAAGGCGTCTCGATAAATTACTCATGGATCGCGGACTGACTCCCTCGCGCGAGCGCGCGCAGGCCATGATTCTTGCCGGCAAAGTTCTAGTCAACGAGCAAAAAATCGACAAAGCGGGCGCGTTAGTCGACTCGGCGGTGGCGCTTCGCCTGCTGGGTGAAGACCTGCGCTACGTGAGTCGCGGCGGCCTAAAGCTGGAAAAAGCATTGGCGCAGTGGCGGATCGACTTGCGGGAAAAAGTCTGTCTCGATGTCGGCGCGTCGACGGGCGGCTTCAGCGACTGCATGTTGCAGCACGGGGCCGCCACGATAATCGCCGTCGACACCGGCTACGGACAGATGGACTTCGTTTTGCGCAACGATCCGCGCATCGCCTTGCTTGAGAAAACCAACGCGCGTTATCTGACTAGCGCGGACCTCGCCTGTCAAACGAATGACGAGATCGAGTTCATCGCCATGGACGTTTCTTTTATTTCCGCGACGCTGGTGCTGCCTGCGGTTATTCGCGCAGCCTTTCCTGGTGTGAGTTCCAGGACCGCCTCGCGCCAGATCGTAGTCCTGGTCAAACCGCAATTCGAAGCGGGCAGGGAACTGGTCGGCAAAGGCGGAATTGTGCGCGACGAAGCGGTACGACAGTCCGCCGTAAAGAAAGTGGAGTCGGCGCTGCTCGAACTGGGCGCAACCAACGTCGAATCGATCGAGTCCCCAATTTTAGGCGGAGAAGGGAACCGCGAATTTCTGCTGCACGGCGTTTTCACCTCGGACCTCTAACCTCTCACCTCTTACCTCCATCGTTTCTGTACAATCGAAAGTTCGACAGCCGTCACATGCCCGACTCTTCAACACGCGCGCCGCAGGCAAAGATGCCATCAAAGATAAAGACCGTCGCCATCCTCGCCAAACCTGACCGTCATGAACTGGTAGAGGTTTTGCCGGTCCTCGAAAAATGGCTGCTCGCGCACGGCTATGAGGTCGTCATCGACGAAGAAAGCGCGGCTTATTACTCCGCCCCAAGGGTGATTCCGCGCAGTGAGCTAGGAGAGTTCTCGCCGGACCTTGCACTCGTCCTGGGTGGAGACGGCACATTACTCTCCGCCGCACGCGCGGTTTCCCGCTGCGGAACCCTGATCCTCGGCGTCAACTTGGGCACGCTTGGGTTTTTGACCGAAGTTCCGCTCACAGGTCTGTATCCCTCGCTCGAATCGATTGAGCGCGGCGCCTACGTAATTGACAGCCGCTCGATGCTGACCTGCGCACTCGTCCGAGGCGGATCAACCCTGGCCACGCACAGCGCTTTAAACGATCTGGTCGTGAGCAAGAGCGCGATCTCGCGCTTGAACCATTTTGAACTCTACGTAGACGGTGAATTTGTTTCCAGCTACAAAGCCGATGGTCTGATCCTCGCAACGCCGACCGGTTCCACAGCCTACTCGCTGGGCGCAGGCGGGCCAATTCTGAAGCCGGATGTGCAGGCCTTCGTTGTCACGCCCGTTTCGCCGCACGGTTTAACCCATCGTCCAGTAGTGGTCCGCGATTCTATGCAGATCGAAATCCTCGTCAAGACCGGCGAGGAGGAAGCATACCTAAGCCTGGACGGACAAGTCGGAATGCCGCTCGAGGACAGCGATCTGGTGCGCTGCGTTAAGGCGGAACATCCCGCGAAACTGCTCCGCTTTCAAAAAACATTCTTCGAGGTCCTCTCCACCAAACTGAAGTGGGGAGACCGGTGAGGCTACTACGGGGAAGATATAAAGATCTCGCGGATAAAACTCGCTCTCAGAGCAAAGGTTCTGTTTGGCATTTCGAAGCCTTTTGCCATCAATCATCCTTAAAATCAGTGCTAGCGCTCCAAACGCATCTGCTCGAGTATGGTTTCTCGCCTCCTTATCACGTGCAATCTCGCTCCATCCACCAGCACCTCGGCAGCGCGCCCGCGAGTGTTGTAGTTCGAACTCAGAGTTGAGCCGTAAGCGCCGGCGTCGAGAATCGCGAGCAGATCGCCCTCTAGCATGACGGGCATCTCACGATCACGGGCGAGAAAATCTCCCGTCTCGCAAATGGGACCGACGACATCGGTCGTCTCACTCTCGCTCGTTGGCGAAAGCTTTACCGGCACGATCTCGTGATAAGCGCCGTAGAGCGATGGCCGCAGCAGATCGTTCATAGCCGCATCGACAATGAGGAAGCGTTTGCCATGATTCGCTTTGCGATAGATGACGCGCGTAAGCAAAATGCCAGACGAGCCGACGATGGAACGGCCCGGTTCAAGTAATAGATGAACATCGAGCTGGCGCAGCGGCTCAATCACGGCCTTAGCGTACGCGTCGAGTTGCTTGGCAAACGGCTCGCCTGTCGCCTGGTAGGGAATACCAAGGCCTCCTCCCGCGTCGACGTATTGAATGCTGTGTCCCGCTCCGCGCAATTCACGCACGAGTTCAGCGACGCGGCTGAGCGCATCGGTAAACGAAGTAAGGTCGGTGATCTGCGAGCCGATGTGGACGCTGACTCCGGCCACGCGGAGATTGGGATGCTTGGCTGCGTCGGCGTAAAGTCGGTGCGCTTCGGGAATCGGAACACCGAATTTATGCTGGTGGAGGCCGGTCGAGATATATGGATGCGTCTTCGCCGAGACATCGGGATTGACGCGCAGAGCGATTGGCGCTCTTGTTTTGAGGCGCGCAGCAGTCGCCGCAAGGGTCCGCAGTTCCGAGGCGCTCTCGACGTTGAAAAGCAGGATGCCGGATTTGAGTGCCAGTTCAATTTCAGGCACTGTTTTGCCGACGCCCGAAAAAACGACTTTGGCCGCGACCTTCGGCGCCGCGCGCAGAACGCGTTCAAGTTCGCCCCCGGAGACGACATCGAACCCGGCCTTTTGCCGGGCAATGAGCCGCAGAATCGCGAGGGTCGAATTTGCTTTCACCGAATAACAAATCGCATGCGGGATCGCGCGAAATACTTTGTTGAACGCTTGCAGGCGGGCGCGAATCGTTTCCGTTGAATAAACGTAGAGTGGTGTGCCCTGGCGCGCCGCGAGACGCGCGAGGTCAACTCGTTCGCAAAACAAAGCCGCCGAAGTTACACCGGCTGCGCGCCGGTATGCGAAGGAGGGCGGGCGAACAATCAGATCGTGGCCTTTGCCGCGCATCACTTGCGTTTGCCTGCCGTGCTTTTTACTTTAATGGCCACCACGGTTTGATCGTCAAAGGCCTCGACTCCGGCGGCGTGTTCGCTTACCGCCTGGAAGATTTCTTTCACGACACAATCGGCGGATTTATCCACGCAGCTTGCCACAATCGATTCCACGCGCTCCGAGCCAAAGGCGTGACCATGGCGATTGCGCGCATCGAGAATGCCATCGCTAAAGAAGACGAACATATCGCCGGGCTTGGCCTTGAAGTTGAGTTCGTCATATTGCGCTTCGTCGAACAGGCCGAGCGGCAAGCCAGTAACGTCGATGGGCTCGATCTTGCCGTCATGGCAATAAAGAGGAAGCGGGAGGCCGGAATTGGCCACCAGCAGCGTGCCGCGTTCGTCGTCCCAGACGGCGTAGATAATGGAGACGAACTGCGCCGCGATTCGGCGCTCCGCCAGAGAAAGATTGATCGCCGAGAGCATTTCGGCGGGGCCCGGCTCGATCGGCGCGTGCGAGCGCAAGATTCCACTGACCAGCGCCGCGTAGATGGCGGCCGGGGCGCCTTTGCCGCTGACGTCGCCAATCGCGATTCCAAGGCGCGAGAGGGAATAGGGAACGAAGTCGTAGAGGTCGCCGCCGATCGCGCGCGCGGGAACAAACTTGGCCTGCACATCGAGGTTGCGCATTTTCGGGAGCGAGTGCGGCAGCAGGCGGAATTGGAGTTCACGGGCAAGGGCCAGGTCGCGCTCCAGTCGGCTTTCCTGGCGGGCGATCTGCTCGTAGAGGCGCGCGTTTTCAATCGCGATCGCCAGTTGGGCCGCGAGAGTGGTCAGTGTTCGTTTGTGGTCTTCGGTGAAATAGCCGCGGCGCGTGTGCTCGAGGTCGAGCACGCCGATTACTTTCTCCTGATAAATGAGCGGAACGGCCAGCTCGGAGCGGGTCTCAGGATTGGTGGCAATGTAGCGCGGACTCTTGGACACGTCGGGAACGAGCACCGCTTCTTTGGCCTGGGCCGCATATCCAACCACGCCGCGGCCAAGCGGGATGTCATGTTTGAGATGCAGCCGTTCTTCGAAGCGCTGCGAAAAACGATGCTGAAGTTTTTCGCCCGTCTGATTGAGCAGGAGAATGCTGAACATCTGGTAATCGATGAGGCGCCGCAAAAGTTCCGCGATGCGCTTGAGGAGTTCGTCGAGGTTCAGGATCGAGGTCAGCTCGCGCGCGATTTCATTCAGCAGAAGTAACGTTCGGGCCTGACGAGTAATGCGCGTATGCAAGCGCGCGTTTTCAATGCCGACCGCCATGCGAGAGGCAATCAGCGTCAGCAGGCGCTTGTGCTCTTCGGTGAAATAACCTGTTTGGCGCGCTTCGATGTCGATCACCCCGATCAGGCGATTCTTGACGATCAACGGGATGGCGAGTTCGGAGTGCACATTCGGCAACGCTTCGATGTAAAAATCCTCGCGCGTGACATCGGCGATCAATTGCGTCTGGCGCGTCTCGGCCGCGCGGCCGGTAACGCCCTGGCCGACTTTCACCCGGATACGCTCGGCTACTTCGGGGGGATAGCCGACCTGGAAGCGCACATAAAGTTCCTGCCGTTGCTCGTTGAGCAGGAGGATAGCGAAGATTTCGTAGTCTATGACCTTGCGTACGAGTTCGGCGACGCGTCGCAGAGTAGTCTCGAGATCGAGAGTGGTGTTGACGACATCGGCCACTTCGAGCAGAAGCGGCTCCGCTTCGGAGGGTCGGACGGCGGGTGCTGGCGAGGTCGTTTTCACAGCTAGCATGATAGCAGCAGGGAAATTTGCGATTGGCTATTTTGTAATTTGGCAATTTGGAATTGCGGGCTCGCCAAGAGCATGGTTTCCAATTGCGAATTACAAATTAGAGAATTACAAATCAGCAATTAAGGGTTTTCGATGACGCAGATGTCGGGAAGATTGCGATATTTTTCGGCATAGTCGAGACCGTAGCCGACTACGTAGGCATCTGGAATGGTGAAACCGATATACTGCGCTTTGATGGGCTGTTTGCGGCGCGAAGGTTTGTCGAGCAGGGCCGCGATGGAGAGGGAACGCGGCTTATGAGCGATGATGAGCTTGGAAATGTAATTCAGCGTCAGACCGGTGTCGAGAATATCTTCGACAAGGATGACGTTGCGGTCGGCAAGCGACTGGTCCATATCTTTGGTGACGCGCACTTCGCCGAGCGAATCCCAGGCAGCGTGCCCGGCGGGATCTTCTTTCGCAATGGGGCGGTTGCCGTAGCTGGACACTCCGATGAAGTCGAAGGTGGCATCGAGAGAGACGTGGCGCGCGAGGTCGCTGAGGAAGATTGCGGCGCCCTTTAGAACGCCGACAAAGATAACCGCTTGCCCCTGAAAGTCGCGGGTGATATCGGCCGCAAGCTCGGCCACTCGCTGCGCGATCTGTTCGCGGGACAACAGTATTTTAAGGTCGGGCATCGAGAGCAACTTTATACACGAGTTGGCGGAGAAGCGGAAAGACAAATCAACCGACATAAGAACGCCGCGCGACACTTTTGCGCGCCTCTGACCACATTCCTAAAGCGAGATTGTCGTCAGTAGGGGTCTAGTACTGATGAGATTTGTACTTGGCAGTCCGGGCAACGCGAGGCACGAAATCAAGCCAAAGCCATCTCTCTAACAAAGATCTAAGGACCGTAACGAGCTATGGGTTGCCGCGACGTTCGCCCGTTAGTGCAGCCCGAGTTCCGATCCCGGCAGATGGATCGCGCGATAGACGACCTGGTTGACATCCATCTCGAGCACCATCTGCGGATTCGTCTCCATCGTCACTTCACGAATGATCGCTTGGTTAGCGCTTACGAACCCTGCGTCGAACCACACATCGCCATTATCCAGAACCTGCATGTTACCGACCGCCGAACTGAAGAACTCCAACTTATCGCGCCACAGCACGGTGGCCGTGCGATTTGTTTCGTCGATTTGAAAGATCGGCACGCTGCTATAGCAGGCAGGCTGACCGCTGTCGCCGCACATCGCGCCATCCGCGTTTAGGACACGGCTGTTGCCGTTGTCAAACAGTCCGAGCTGAAACACCCCTGTGGTATTAGGACTCAGGAAAATCGGCGCATGCTGTGCGTAGAACCAGTCCGCCGTGCCACCATTCGTCAGCGTGAAATCCCCTTGGTAGCCGAGTTTCCAGAGGATCGCGCCGCTTCCGCTTCCGTTTTCAAAGTCGAGCTTCATCACCCACGATTGCGCGCGCGAGGAGAAGAGCAGGTTACCGTCATCTTTCGAATAGATTACGGCATTTCCGTGGATCCAATCCGGCAGGGCGAAATAGGGATGCCGCGTCACATCGAGGTGATCGAACGCGTCCCACACCCATACCGGCTCGTGGTTCTGGTCCAGTTCGACCAGAACCGCGCCCTCGATCTGGTTTCCCTGGCCCGGAATATCGCGGAGATCGCTGGCCAGGACGACAATATTCCCGTTCGGCAACCCGATCGCATCATGGCTCATTTGGCCAAGGGTGATGTCGTAACCCGCCGTCGTGAGTTCCTGCTGAAGTTGCTGATTCGAGAGTTGCCAGATGATCTTCCCGGAGACATTGATCTCCTGGACGACATTGTTCATGCCGCAGTCTGAGCATGGCGCAATCCCACTGCCCGTCGCCGACTCGATGATTAGATCGCCATTCGGCAACGGCTGGATCGGTATCGGGTGGTACAAATTCGCGTGCGTGTCGAAGTTGTATTGCCACACGACCTTGCCGTTCAGGTCCGTCGCAATCGCCGGAGTGGAACCTTGGGACGACATCAAGACATAACCGCTCGCGGGAGTTAGCGTACCGGAACGAGTAACTGTAATGCGAAGGTCGCCGGGACTCCCACAGCCAACGCAAATCACCGCCGCCAAAGCGGCGAGTGCAAACGACACCACATTCCTTTTCGTCAGCGATTCCACTTGGATCCTAAGCTTCGATGTAGACTGGAATTTCGTTTTTTTATTCCAAAAACGACTCTCATTGTCCTCGCAGTGCCTGTTCGCGTCAATGGCAAAGAGTCTTCATCTAAAATATTAGTTCGCGGCGAAAAGCCGACTGCACATGAAACTACGTTCTTGCTGTTGTGAGGATTTATGGATCTCAAAGGAATCAAACTGACGTGGCTCGGCCACGCGACATTTCGCATCGAGACCCCGGAAGGGAAGACCTTTTACGTCGACCCGTGGGTCGGCGGCAATCCCATGTGCCCGGAGAGCGAGAAGAATGTGAAGAAGGCTGACGTGCTGGTTTGCACGCACGGGCACGGCGATCATATTGGCGACGCGGTCGAGATTGGAAACAGACACGGGTCCACGGCGGTGGGGATTTATGAGCTTTGCTCATGGCTCCAGAAAAAGGGCGTGAAGCAGATTGCGCCTATGAATAAAGGAGGAACGCAGACCATCGCCAACGTGAAAATCACCATGGTGCATGCCGTGCATTCCTGCGGAATTCAGGATGGCGACCAGATCATTTACGGCGGAGAGGCTTGCGGCTACGTGCTCGAGTTTTCGAACGGCGTGAAGATTTATCATGCCGGAGACACGAACGTGTTCAGCGACATGGCGATCATCCGTGATCTGTATGCGCCGAAGATTGTGCTGCTGCCGATTGGCGATCACTTCACGATGTCGCCACGCGAAGCAGCCTATGCGTGCAAGCTCCTCAAGCCGGAAACGGTAATTCCTATGCACTTTGGCACGTTTCCGATGCTGACCGGGCGTCCAAGCGAACTGCAAAAGCTCGCGCCCGACGTGAACGTGATGGAGATGAAACCAGGACAGACGATTTCGTGAATCCTGTAGAGTTGGTCGCGAGGCGTTCCGTGGTCGAGTGAGCGCGCGATTTTTCCGAAAGGCACAAATGGCAGACAAGAAGGCGGGAGCGCCCGATTGGCGCATGGGAGGGATTACCTTTCCTGAGGTTGAGGATTATCTCTATGCCATGCTGCCTGCACGCGATCAAGTCTTGACCGAGATGGAGGCAGAAGCGGCCAAGCACAACGTCCCCATCGTCGGGCCGGCGGTTGCCCGCGTGCTTTATCAGTTGGCGGCGATCAGTAAAGCCAGGAAGGTTTTCGAACTGGGCTCGGCGATCGGCTATTCCACCATCTGGTGGGCGCGCGCTATAGGCGAGGGCGGCAAGGTCATCTATACAGACGGCGATCCGAAGAATGCCGATAAGGCGCGCCGGTATTTTGAGCGAGCCGGCGTCAGTGAGCGTATCGTGGTGCGCGTCGGCGACGCGCTGGAAATTCTCTCGGAAGAAAAGCAGCCCTACGACATCATCTTCAATGACGTAGATAAAGTCGATTACCCGCGCGTATTGCGGCTGGCTCTGCCGAAACTCAAGACCGGCGGACTGCTTATCACGGATAACGTACTTTGGCATGGGAAGCTTCGAAAACCAAATCCGGATGCCGAGACCAAAGCAATCCTCGAATTCAATCGGCTGATCACAGAGTCGAAAGACCTATTTACGACCATCCTGCCGCTGCGTGACGGCGTGGCGGTGTGCGTCAAGAAGTAGCTGGAACGCGCGGTGCTAAAATAGTCGCTTTCCACTACGCGTGACGAAGGCATCCATACCCTTGCCCGTAAAGTCTATTTCCGAACCTATCTTTGAAAACTGGAACTCGGTGGCCGAGCCATCCGACGCTTACTCTCTGGAAACGATGACGCGGCTTCAGGAAGACGCTAGGCCCGAGCCGTCTCCCGATGTTGTCATCGTCGGCGCGGGGCCAACCGGCCTTGCCTGCGCGATTGAGGCCGAGAAGGCCGGTTTCAAAACGCTCATCATCGATAAAGGATGTCTTGTAAATTCCATCTATAACTATCCGACCAACATGGTGTTCTTCACCACGCCGGAGTTGCTGGAGATTGGCGACATTCCTTTTGCCACGGCATCGGCCAAACCGTCGCGCCTAGAGGCGCTGGAATATTACCGGCGCGTCGCCGACCATTATCAATTACAGATTCATCAATACGAATGGGTAAAGACAATCACAGGGGAAGACAATAAGTTCAGTGTCGCGACCTCGGGACGCCACGGCGAGATTCACGATTATCAGGCGCGCAAGATTGTGGTGGCAACCGGATATTACGATCTGGCCAACCTGCTCAAAGTGCCGGGCGAAGACCTGGACAAGGTTTTCCATTATTACAAAGAGCCGCATCCTTACTACGACACGGATGTGATGGTGATCGGCGGAAAGAACTCGGCTGCCGAAGCGGCTCTCGACTTGTGGCGGCACGGGGCGCGCGTCACGCTTGTTTATCGTCATGCCCAAATACACCCGCATGTAAAGTATTGGGTGCGCCCGGACATCGAGAATCGCATCAAGGCGGGGGAGATCACGGCTTACTTCAATAGCGCGGTGCGCGAGATCGGCGGTGATTTTGTGGTGGTGGAGACGGATTCTGGCACGCTGCGGCTGAAGAATGATTTTGTATTCGCTCTGACGGGATACCATCCCGATTACGATTTTCTGCGCAGTATCGGGCTCGAGTTGTCTTCCGAACAGCTTCGTCCGGTTTGCGACCCGGAAACGCTGGAGTCAAACATTCGGGGAATCTACGTAGCCGGCGTGATCGTGGCCGGTTCGCGGACAAGCGAGATATTCATTGAGAATGGTCGATTTCACGGAAAACTGATCGCGGCCAGTTTGAGCGAACGACTGGGACGCGGCAATCCCAACTTTCCTCTGGATGCGACCTAACCCTCCGCCCGCGCCGCTGCCAGCGCCAATCCGTCCCCGAAATACAATCCCTGCGCGCCTCAATTTTTTTCTTGACAGAATAAATGCGTAACCCTATAGTTACGCATTATGCGGAACCGTTCGGTTACATATTCGGCGGAGGCCACATTCCATGCTTTGGCCGATCCCACTCGGCGAGCCGTACTGGACCTGCTTCGAATGGGCGCCCAGCCGGCGGGACAGATTGCGGAATCCTTCCCGGTTTCGCGGCCGGCCATCTCCAAGCATCTACGGCAACTGCGCAAGGCGCGACTGGTCGTGGAGCATCGCCGCGGCCGTCATCGCTTTTATCAGCTGAATCCGACTCCCCTCAAGGCTGTCGACTCTTGGATTGAGCGTTATCGCGGTTTCTGGGAGATGAATCTGACGAATTTGAAGAATTTTGTTGAAAGTGAATACCTCCGCGAGACGGAGACGACTTCAGCCAAGAACAAATAAATTCAGGAGGAACGTATGAACAGGGAAGCTATGAAGCATATTCAAACAATTGCTGTCGCCGGGGCAGTCGTCCTGGCGGTGGTTGCACTTTCCATGCTCAGCGCCAATGCCGTTCTGGTCGAAACCGACGGTCAAGCGTCGTTTCATCAACTCGCCGGCCTCGAAGGGAGGTGGGTCGGCAAGGGTTCGCAAGGGCAACTCGTCGAAGTAACGTTCCGCATGACGGCGGGCGGTTCCGCGCTGATGAGCGAGATTCACGGCGAGGGCCATGAGGATATGATCACCATGTTCCACATGGATGGAGATCGCCTAATCATGACTCATTACTGCGGGGCAGGGAACCAGCCGCGGATGAAGGTCGTGTCGGCGGATGCGAAGTCGGTCAGCTTTGAATTTTTCGATGGTACCAACATTGCCCCCGGTACCGGGCACATGCAATTCGTGACCTTCGCACAGCCGGACGCGAATCACCATACCGAGGAGTGGGTGTTCTTGAATCACGGGAAAGAGATGAAGGAGTCCTTTACGCTCGAGCGCGCGAAGTAGTGGTTTACACGAGTGCGACCTTTGCGAAATACGGCCTATTCGGAATAAAGAAAGGAAATGATTCGTTATGGCGACTGTAGCTATCACACCCGAACTGGATGCGGTTCTTGGAGAAGTGTTTATTGCGGCTCCGCCCGCGCGCGTATTTGACGCAATCACCGATCCTGCCCAGGTTCCGCGCTGGTGGGGTCAGCAAGGCATGTATCGGATTACTGAGTGGAAGGCCGACGTCCGTCCCGGAGGCAAGTGGTCGAGCATCGGTCAGGGCGCCGACGGCAAGACGTTTCGGGTGGACGGCGAGTATCTCGAAGTCGATCCGCCGCGCCTGCTCGTCCATACCTGGATCGCGAGCTGGAGCGGCAACCTCGAGACGGTGGTTCGCTGGGAACTCGAACCGACCGATGTGCACGGATTGCATCCGAGCGGCCCGAAGCGGGCCGGTACGGGAACGATGCTGAAAATTCGGCAGACGGGATTTGCCGGGGCGCCGGAGTCTGCGAAGGGCCACGCAGAAGGATGGACTCGTGTGCTTGGATGGATGCAAGCGTATGTGGAACGTAACGAGACTGTCGATGCGAGGGCAGGGGCAGGGAAGTAGTGCCTTCCCCCAAGGGTCGAAAGTTTCGTAACAATTCAGTGCGAGTTAGGGCGCGGCTCAAAGTCGCGCCTTTTTCGACCCGCAGCCGGCGAGCCGCTCTCAGCGGTTGAACGGGTATTCCTGGATCCAGTGGAATCCACGATTGACAAGCAGAAATTTATCGCGATCCACCAGGTGCAGTTGCATATGCATCTTGTGGTTGTCCATCTGTCCATCGAGGATCAACTGATCGGCCGCCGGGTGCTGGAAAGTGAGGTTGCTCTTCCAATTCTTGTCGCTGCCCTTTGTAAGGACAAGGGTTTTGTCGCCAAGGTTGATCGAAGCCGCGAAGTAGGCAAACGTCCCGTCCATGCGCTGAAAGGCCATGCGATCCGGGAAGTCAAAAACGGCGCGGCGGAAGCGATCGTAATCGGTCATGAGCGGCGAGCGAAGCTGGCCGTCAATCGAAAGCTCGTCGATGTTCCAGATGCCGTAGAGCGCGGATTTTGGACGTCCTCCGCCATAGGCGCGCCAGGCGCCCCGCGCGCCATAGAGACTGCTGCCAATCATCCAGAGGCCAAACGCAACCTGAACCGCGAAGGCGAATCGATTGGCGCGGCGCGACTTGAAAAGTTCAGGGTTGGCTGATGGCGCGACGGCGCAACCTCGGAAAAGAAAATCCACCAACCGTTGAAAGTCGGGCGCGAGCAGAAACAGCGCCATCAACATCAGATGGAACGAGAAAAGCTTGACCGGCACGTCATAAGTCATGTTAAGCATGAAGACGTGGGTCATATCGCATAAGGCAATCAGTGCGCCCAGCATGGTGGTCCGCGGGAAAATCAGCAACACGCCAGCCAGCGTTTCGGCGCAACCCACGTAGCTCTCGAAACCCGGGGCTGCTCCAACCGACTGCCACAAAACTCCCATTGGAGAGAAGTTGCCAAAGGGCTCGAGCAGTCGCGTCAAGTAGGGATATGGCATCTGCAACGGAACGACTTTGTCGATTCCGTAGCCGATCATTTGCGAAGCGAGCGCGAAACGAACGAAGAGGCGAAACCACTTGTAAAGAATTGCGTAATTTTCGCGACGGCTATCAAGCGCGGACCATACGACGGTCGCGATTATAGAAAAGACGAGAAGGAAAAACGCCATGACCCAATCGAACGTCTTGTCGCCGCTCCCACTGCCGGTGTAAACCAGCGGCAGCCTGGCATGAAAAAGACGCGCGGCGATCCAGAAGACAATCTGCCGCATCGGCCAATACCCGGACGGGTCGCCGATCTCCATATTCGGGATAGAGATGAGCGCCGTGCTGATCTGGGTGTAGAAGCAGTAGAGCCCGAAGTAGAGAAAGCAGAATCGGAAGGCGATGCGCTTGGCGGTGCTCCAGTGCGCAGTCTGCGGCTCTTGAGGGAGTTCGACGGTTGCGGCCTCGGCGTCCATGGGCGACCTCTGGCGGGGAAGTTTACAACAACAGCCGAAATAGTTAAGGCTTTCGCATAGGGGATTTTTCTCGTGGCCCTGGTGTTTCGCGGTTTCGTGAACATATACCACCTTTTCGACACGTCGGGAAGGTCCAACCGCACGCTATCTGAAGGCCCCGCCTCTATCACTGGTTTATACTGAACCCATGTCAGAGTCCGCTGACAAGACGTTCTACCTCGAAACCTTCGGCTGCCAGATGAATGTGCACGACTCCGAGAAGGTGATCGGCACGCTGGTGCAGCAGGGCTATCGCCAGGTCGAGACCGTCGAAGAAGCCGGGCTAGTCCTCTACAACACCTGCTCCATCCGCGACAAAGCCGAGCAGAAGGTTTTCAACCGGCTCAACGACTACAAGAAGTTCCGTAAGCAGGGCAAGAAGTTTGGCGTTCTCGGTTGCGTAGCGCAGCAGGAGGGCGACCGGATTTTCGAGAAAGCTCCGCACGTGGATCTCGTTTGCGGCTCGGCTTCGTATCGCAATCTTCCGCAGATGCTGCTGCAAATCGAAAACGCCGACATTGGAGTAGGGAAGCTCGGGGCAGCGAAGCGCGTCACCGGCCTCGACGATCGCGAGACCGACCAGTGCTTCGAAACCGAGTACACAGCGCGCACCAACCCGCACCGTGGCTATATTACGATCATCGAGGGCTGCGACAAGTTTTGTGCCTACTGTGTAGTTCCCTACACGCGCGGCAAAGAACGCAGCCGGACCTCGGCGTCGGTTCTGGCGGAGGCCCGGCAGCTGGCCGACCTCGGCTACACAGAGATTCAACTGCTCGGGCAAAACGTAAACTCTTACCGCGATCCCCATGGAAAGAAGAGTTTTGCCGAGATGCTGGCCGCAGTTGGGGAGGTCAATGGGATCCGGCGTGTTCGGTTTACGACCTCTCACCCTCGCGATTTCGGACGGGATATCGTGGATGTAATCGATGCTGTGCCCACGCTCTGCGATCACGTGCATCTTCCCGTGCAGAGCGGCTCGACGCGCGTGCTCGATGCCATGCAGCGACTCTACGTGCGCGACGAGTATCTGGAGCGCATCGGGTGGATTCAGGCGGCCAAGCGCGACATTTCCATCACGACAGACATCATTGTCGGCTTTCCGGGCGAAACCGAGCGCGAACTTGAAGAGACGCTTTCTCTGATCGACGCGGTGGGCTATGACAGCGCCTTCACGTTCAAGTACTCGCCGCGCCCAAACACTCCCGCTCTCATCCTTGACGACGCGATCCCCGACGAGGAAAAAGCTCGGCGGCTCGCGCTGGTCAATGAGAAACAGCGGCAGGTGTCGACGCATCGTAACAAGCGGCATCTCGGGCAGACTCTTGAAGTAATGGTGGAAGGGAAGAACGCGTCACGCGGACAGTGGGTCGGCCGGACCTCGCAGATCAAGGTGTTGAACTTCACGGTGGCGGAGGGCGTGGAACTTAAAACTGGAAGCTATGTGAACGCGCTGGTCACGACTAGCTTTCCGAATAGTTTAGTGGGAGAGATGGTGAGTCGGTGAATCATTTAGTCATTGAATCGTTGATTCATTCGGGGGATTCAAGTGCAGGAATGGTTCCATGACAAAGTGACTCAATGATTCAATGGTCTTGGGGTTTCCATGGAAGTAGAAATGAAAATTCGCGGCCTGATGATGGATCCGGTGTCCAATATGCCAATTGTGCTTCTTAAGGATATTGGCAGCGATACGGTGCTTCCGATCTGGGTGGGCGTTTACGAGGCCAACGCCATTGCGCTTGAGATCGAAAAAGTCAGCACGCCGCGCCCCATGACGCACGATCTGATCAAGAACGTCCTCACGGGGCTAGATACGCTGGTGCATAAAGTGGTGGTAACAGAATTGAAAGAAGATACGTTCTACGCGGTCATCTGGCTGGAAAGGGAAGGCCGCGTTGTAAGCGTCGATTCCCGCCCCTCCGACGCCCTTGCGCTGGCTTTGCGGATGGATTGCCCGATTTTTGTCGAAGACGAGGTTCTGAAGCATTCCAAGCAGACCGCCAATCCCGCCGACCGCGTCTCAAGCGACGAGCTGCGCAAGTGGCTTGAAGGCCTTGGCGACGACGACCTCGGCAAGTACAAGATGTAGATGGACTCCGCCGAGCAACTCCAGCGCATTTACCTTGCAGGATTCGAACTGCAAACCTTCGAGCGTTACCCGAAGTGTGTCGCCGTAATTCGCGACAACTGCATAGCTTTGCTCGTGCCGGGAGTCGATGGCATGCAGATACTCGGCACCCCCGGATGGCGGATGGGCGAAGTGATGGGCGTGCTTACCGACGTTCGCGGCCAGAAGGTGTTCCAGGCAAAATCGGAGATTGTCGAAGCGACCGAGGAAAAGATCGATATCTTGAATCGATTTCGGGCGGATTTGACGGCTATCCTGCACCCGTAGCTCACGCGGAACAAGAATACATCAATCGACACTACATAGCATCATAGTGCCAATAGTGATGATTGCTATCTATTGTTGACATCGTTTACGCTGAGTGACATCATTAATGATATGAGAACCACAGTCAACTTGGACGATGATGTTTTTAATATGGTTAAGCGCTATGCGGAGGCCCGGTCGGTTGCCCTCGGCAAGGCTCTATCCGAGCTCGCCCGGCGCGGCGCGGAAGCTCCGTTGAAGATCCGCAAGGTTCATGGGTTGACGGTCGTCGATCTGCCCGAAGACGGAGAGAAAGTCACCACCGAGGACGTTAAGAAGCTTGAGGCGAAAAGCTGGTGACGCACCTGCTCGATGTCAATCTGCTGATCGCGCTGCTATGGCCGCAGCATGAAGCCCACGTTAAGGCCCAACGATGGTTCGGCGAGAACGCTGACTACGGATGGGCCACGTGTCCGATTACGCAGGTTGGCTTTATTCGCATCGTCTCAAATCCGGCGTTTTCGCGGCACAGTTTGTCTCCGAAAGACGCCCTCGGGATTCTCGTAGCCAGCCTTGAACACCGGGCGCATCGGTTCTGGGCCGAGGACATCGGCGTGCTTGAGGCATTTACCGCTTCGGCGCAACGCCTAGTCGGCCACCATCAGGTCACTGATGCCTATTTGCTCGGACTCGCACTCCATAAGAAGGGAAAACTGGCGACGTTCGATGCCAGCCTTCCTGAGCTATTATCGGTTGGCAGCCCGGTCCGCCGATACATATCGCTTGTGAAATGAAACAAAAGAAGAATGGCGGCTAGGATTTTCCGTGGCGCTGCTTGTTTACATAATACCTGTTATCGGACATTACATATATTCCACAGCGCCTATGTGGATCTGTCCAATCCTTTAAACGAACCTCGCCGTCCCTCCAAGACTACCGCTTTGGCCTTCGTTGCAGCTGTTCAGCCAGCACTGAAGGAACTCGATGACTTCCTCCGGTGGCCGTAGCCAAACCTGCGCGGCGGTTTCGCGCCATTCCGGACGCACCAATACGGTGATGCCGCGAACGCCCATGGCCTGGAAAGCCTGTTCGTCGGTCATGTCGTCTCCCAGGTACGCCACCGGCGCAGACGGACTAATTTCGTCGAGAAATCCTCGCACCGCCTCACCCTTATGGGCTTTGCGCGCGCGAATTTCAAGTCCACCGTCGAACTCCAGCAGGTCGAGCCCATTCTCCGCAACTATCGGTCGCCAACCCAAAAGCACCCGTGCGCGCAGATCGGCAGCATCCAGATCGCTCAATCCGCGCCAGTGAACAGCGATTCCTCCGGGCTTGAATTCCGCGCGGTGTCGGAGATGTTTGTAACTCAGCCAGTGTTCGGCATCAGATAAGCCATGCAGAGTTTGCGCGTCGAGCTGCGGCATCTCGGTGGTGCCGTCGGTCCTGAGGCGCTGCAGACCGTGGATGCCCCAGATTTCTGGCCGCGGATGAATGTTGAGCATGGGAAGAAGATCCGTGACTTCCCTGCCTGAGATGACCACCACCCGCGAACACGCGTCGCGGACGATTTCTTGCAACAGAAGTGCAATGCCCGGATATGGGAAAGCCCGATCGCGCTGCGTTTGAAAGGGAGCGAGCGTTCCGTCATAGTCGAGCAGCAACGCAGACTCGGATGACTGCGCAAGAGATTGGAAAAACGGGTCTAGTTGCGATCGCACCTCCGGTCTCACCACCTGGCTCCTGGCGTTTCTTCCTGCGCTGGTTCTCTTTGCTCGATCCGGCTCTTTGGCCGCCCGGTATTTCTATGACGTTCTATTTGACTCATTCCCGTGCATTTCATGCTGCGCCCACGCTCGCCGAAATCTTCGGATGGGCCTCCCGCTGCCCATCCTGCCGATCTAATCTGATTTCACAAAGCTCCGCAATCAGACTGCCGGCCCAACGATAGATGTTGTTCTCCCGGATGGTTCGCCGCATGCGCAGCACCCGCAATTGCATTTCTTCCGGCGCCATTTCTAGAGCAACGCGGATGGCTTCAGCGGTTTGTTCAATGTCGTATGGATTCACGAGCAGCGCGTCGCGCAGCTCGCGCGCTGCGCCCGTGAACTGGCTGAGGATCAGCACCCCGCGCTCATCTTTGCGGGCGGCCAGGAATTCCTTGGCCACCAGATTCATGCCGTCATGCAGCGATGTGACCAGGCAGAGATTGGCCGCGCGATAATAGCGGTCAATTTCTTCGTGGCTGTGCTGGCGCGCCAGGAAGACGATTGGCTTCCACTTCCCTGCCTGAAGGCGCCAGTTGATTCGTTCCGCTTCCGCCTCCACTTCGGCGAGCAGTTCGTGATAGCGCTTGATATGCGTACGGCTGGGCGCTCCGATCTGCACGAACGTGAACCGGCCCTGGTAGTTCGGATATTTTTCCAGGAAGCGCTCGATGGCGAGGAAGCGCTCGATAATGCCCTTTGTGTAGTCCACCCGGTCCACTCCCACGCCGAGGTAGGTGGCTTCGATTCCCAGGCTGCGCAGAAGCGCAGCGCGTTGGTCGTGCCAGAAAAGCGGCTCGTCGTTCTCTCTGTTCTCATGCACGAAATCTTTGTACGCGAAGTCGTCGTCGTCAAGGGCGACGCTGATGGGGAACGGCCGGACCAGTGTGCTGTGACCGTTCCGCAGTATGCTGAAATGTTCCCAATCGACGCGCGACTCGACCGCGCGGTCGACGGTTTGCAAGAAATTATTGCAGTGCGACTGAACATGGAAGCCGATCAGGTCCGCGCCCAAGAGCCCGTCGATGAGTTGCCGTTGCCATGGGCAAATGCCGAAGACTTCCGGATTGGGCCACGGAATATGCCAGAAGATCGCCACGCGCGCGTCGGGCCGCTTCTCTTTGATGAGCTGCGGCATGAGCGCGAAGTGGTAATCCTGGACCAGAATCACAGGATTTTCGTCGCCATCGATTTCTTCGAGCAGGGCGGCCGTGAACTTGGCGTTGACGTCCCGGTAATGCTGCCAGTCGCTCGCGCGAAACAGAGGGCGCGTGTGCGCGATGTGGCAGAGCGGCCACAGACCTTCATTGGCGAAGCCGTAGTAATAGCCTTCCTCTTCTTCTTTTGTCAGCCACACACGTCGCAGGGTGTAGCGCGGATCATCGGGGGGCACGCGAAGACGATTGTGTACATCGACCACTTCGCCGTCAGCATTGCCGCTGGCGTGTGCGATCCAGGTTCCGTCACAGGCGTTGAGGACGGGCTCGAGTGCCGTGACCAGACCGCTTGGCGGTACAACCACCTCTATATCATCTTTCCCGTTACGTCGATGCATGTACGGTTCGCGGTTGGAGACTACAAACAGATGGCTGCCATTTAGGCGGCTACGGACTTGCACCGAGAGCCGGTCGGCCGTCCATTGAGATTCGGCGGCATCGCGCAGGCGCGCTTCATTTTCTGCCGCGCTGCGAGCGTGGGTCAGACTCTCCGCCATATTGGCCACTTCACGCGCAAGCGGGCGAAAGATTTCGAGGTCGAGCACTTCATGCCGGAACGTCTTGCCCGTGCGGAGAGCCCGCATCCAGAGCGCGGCGCGGGCAATAGGACCTGCGATACTCCAGCGGATGATTAGAAGCGTGATCAGAACGATGAGAACAACCTGCGCCAGCACGCGCAGAAACGACTGGCGCCAGACTTGCAAAATCTCCGAACGGATATAGCCTGCGTCATGCACGACAATCAGACTGCCGACAACTTCATCGTCTTGGCGAATGGGAGAAGCGAGGATGTGCAGCGCGTGGCCGTTGACGCGAAGAAACACGCTGTCTTCGTGCCCCTGATTCATTGCCTGAGCAACAATCGTCTGAGCGACCGGCGTTGGGCTTTGGGTCAGCGTCCCCCGAAGATCGGACGTGATCGCGACCAGTTCACCGCTGCGGTCATAGATGGCGACACCTAACAGGTGCTCGCGGTTGCCGAAGCGCTGAACGAATTGCTGAAGTTCGTTATCCTTGTTCGAGCCGTGATTCCACGAACGCTCGACATTGCCGACCAGGCTTTCCGAGAGCACCTGTGCGCGATGTTCGAGATCGCTGCGCAGCGCGCGTTTTTCGCGCAATACCTCATAATAGGAAAATGCCGAGGACACGAGCGTGATGCCCACGATAAGCGAAACAATCAATCGAACGCTTAACAATCTCATTGGCATCCCTTTGATGTTGTGCGCATTAGCTGAGGTAGCCCACGGAATTCGACCACTCGGATCTCAGATCGGATCAATCGTGCTCACGCGAATCGTTCCAGTTGATGGATCTGTCCCGTTGTCCGAGCGCATTCTGCGCGAGCGTCAGTTGGTTTGTGAACAATAGGGTTGAACTAAGACCAAATGCGAGAAACACCCTGCAAGGCATCATTTTCGATTTCATCGCATACTCGTTTTCGCACACTTATATCCCGGGCTTTACCGTAGGGGGAAGTGCAACTCCACTGCCAATGTGCCGCGATTTAAGTATTTGAAAAGACATTGTCTTTGCTGACGGGGAATTTGACCCCGAGCAAGGATGACCGGTCGGGAAGCAAAATATTCCGGAGCCAGAGTCCCCACGTAAGCGTGCTGCGCACAACTCAGATCTCATAAAAGGGGAAATCTCCGGGGCATTTGACATCGGTCCGTCTCGCCCGTGTACACTGCCAGCACCATGCGGCCCGCGCCTCGCCTTTCCGGTCGTGGCTTCACCTGACTATAATTCCTCCAAAACGTCCGTCGGCCGTTCGCATCGTCATAACCTATCGCAACGAAAGGATACCGCCATGTCGAATCGCTCCCATACGCTCATTTGCACTCTACTGCTCGGGCTGTTCGCGCTCTCATCCACTCAGCCCGCGCGCGCCCAAGCCGATTCGACGAAGCACACTCGCAATTTCACTTTCCACTATGCATTCACGGTAAAAAACGTCACGCCGGGTGAGCGCGTGCGCGTTTGGATTCCACTGGCGCACTCCGATGGTTTTCAAGACGTCAAAGTCACTGCGAAGTCCGGCGACTTGGCGCTGAAGCGGGTTCCGCAGTCTCAATACGGAAACATGGTTCTGTACGCTGAGACCGCAAAAGCGGACAAGGCTGAATATAAATTCTCCGTGGACTATGATGTCGTGCGCCGCGAACACGTTGTGCTCATTGACGGAAAACCCGCGCCTGGCCTCGCTCACGCGCGCCCGGCGCCAAAGCTTGAACTCACTCGCTTTCTCGAACCCGATCGCCTTGTTCCGATCACGGGTGTGCCCGCCCAACTGGCGGTTGAGCAAACCAAGGGCGCGACCACACAACTCGAAAAAGCCAAGGACATTTACGAATACGTTTTCCGCACCATGAAGTACGACAAAACCGGAACGGGCTGGGGGCACGGCGATACCCTCTGGGCCTGCGATTCAAAGCACGGCAACTGCACCGACTTCCACTCCGTCTTCATTTCGATGGCCCGCTCCCAGAAAATTCCCGCGCGTTTCCAGATCGGCTTCCCTCTTCCCGCCGACAAGACTTCGGCCGAGATTCCGGGCTACCACTGCTGGGCGGAGTTCTACATTGATTCCATCGGCTGGATCCCCGTCGATATCTCCGAGGCATGGAAGCACCAGGACAAGCACGATTATTTCTTCGGCGCGCATGATGTCAACCGCTTCCAGTTGACCCAGGGACGCGACTTGAAGCTCACGCCCGCCCAGGATGGTCCGCCGCTCAATTACTTTGTCTATCCTTATGTGGAAGTCGCGGGCAAGGAATATCCCAACGTTTCGATTGCCTTTTCATTCGAAGACGCAGGCGCCAAGACAGTGGCGTCGAACGTGACGAAATAGGCATGATGAACACTCGCAGTCTGGATGTTCAAGCCCCAGACCGGAGTAAGCCGACGATCGGCGTTTTTGATTCCGGCGTCGGCGGGCTTACTGTTCTCTCCGCGCTGCTGCGGCATATTCCAGACGCCAGCTATCTTTATTTCGGCGACACGGCGCGTCTCCCTTACGGATCCAAATCGCCTGAGACGGTCGCTCACTATGCCGTCGACGCCATCCGCCACCTGCAATCGCAAGGAGCCGAACTCCTGGTCATCGCCTGCAATACGGCAACCGCGCTCGCGTTTGACGAGATCAAAGCTGCCTCCGACGTTGAAGTCATTGGCGTCGTCGAGCCCGGAGCGCGCGCCGCAGCCGAAGCCAGCCGCGACCGTAAAGTTGTTGTCATTGGCACCGAGGCCACGGTTGCCAGCCATGCCTATCGCCGCGCGCTCGAGGCTCGCGGCGTTACGGTGACTGAAAAAGCCTGCCCGCTGTTCGTTCCGTTAGTCGAAGAGGGATGGGTCGAGCATTCGGTCACCGAGCAGGTCGCGCGCATTTATCTCGGCGAAGCTTTTTCCGGCGACGCGAGCGATGCCGACGTGCTAGTACTCGGCTGCACGCACTATCCCTTGATCAAGCCGCTTCTAGGCCGGATTGCGCCCGCCCACATTACAATCGTCGATTCAGCGGAGTCTACGGCGCATGATGTTGCGCGGCGTCTGGGGATCGAGCCTTCCGGGTCGGCTGCGAATGACCTGCGGACGAGACCCGAGCTTAAGTTTTTCGCCACCGACTCAGCGGAAAAGTTCAAGAAGATGGGCAGCCGATTCCTCGGGCATCCCGTAGAAGATGTCGTGCACGTGGACTTAAAAGAGTAGCACCAGCGGCCTGCCGACGGCCCGCCTGAGCGAAGCCGAAGGGCGGGGCGTCTCGCCCGCGCTTCATCGGGCGAACGAAAACAACGAGGCAAATAAAAACGGCCGCAAGATGCGGCCGTTTCTGGGGCTCAACCTCGTTCCTGAAATCAATACAGCCGGAAACTCACTTCTACGTTGATCTGCACCGCGACCGGCTTCCCATCTTTCAGAGCGGGATCGAAGCGCCAGGTCTTAACCGCTTCGATCGCCTTTTCATCCAGACCTAATCCGAGCGTACGCTGCACGCGAATATCGCGCGGCCGCCCGTCCGGTCCAACCACCAGCCACAGCACGCATGTCCCTTGGAATTTCGCCTTGCGCGCTTCTTCCGAATATTCCGGATCAGGCGAATAAATTGCCTTCGGCGCCGAAACTCCTCCGCCTACGCGAAACGCTCCGCCGCCAGTACCGCCCCCATGACCCGGTCCAAACCCCGGACCTTCTCCGCTGCCAACTCCCCCACCGCTGCCCGACCCGATTCCGCCTCCCGATCCAGTTCCATTCGAGGGAAGCGAGGCAGGCATATGCGAAAGAGGATCGCCCAAATTCGGAAGATTGGGCTGCGTTATATGGACCTGCGGCGGAATTACGACCGTCGGCTCCATCGGCAATTTTGGATGTTCATTGCGTACCACTACCACAGGCGGCGTAAACTGCTCCATCGCCTGGCGAGGCAACCGGCCCCGCGTTGCCTGAATTTTGTCGCGGTCTCCACCACCGCCGCCTCCGCCCGAAACCGTTCTCGATGGCTGAAGCGTGGGCATGTCGCTCGGCGCAATTAACTCCACCGTCTCTTTCGGCTTGACAATCTCTTTCACCGCGCGCTGCGCAACAATCGTGCCAATAATAATCAGAGCCAGCGCCACAATGTGCACTGCGGTCGACCCCACCGCGCCCTTGCCTTTGTTGTCGTAGAAGCCCCATATATCCCGCACCGGGACAGGCTTCGAAGTCAGCACCAGCGGCGGAAGCTTCTTAGGAAAGAAAAATTCGTCGATGTTCCGGAAGAGCGACTTCCAGATCGGTTCTTCGAGAGTCTGATTGTGCAGCAGGAGATCGAGTTGCGGCTCTGGATCGAGATCGGCCTTAACCGGCAGTGTGTTAAGTTCTGGCATATGTTCCCGAGAGCTCAGATGGGCAATAAAGAAATTCGCTCAACTGGAAGCCGTTGATTTAGATGCTCCCTGCCTTCCCCGCGGTCGCTTTGCAATTCCCCTCAGCGCGCTGGGGCGGCAACACCCCTGTCTTTACTTGCTAAAGTTAGATGCCGCCAAGGTTTCCGATCTGCAAAAAATTGTACACGTTTTTCTGGGTCCATGATTACTTTTTGAGTTCATGGCCCAAAGTTCGCGGCCAATAGACGCTGACTCCGCCGCTCCCTATAATGAAAAGATTCAATCATTTGGGAGACCTTAGCAAGTGCCGCCGGAGTCCAAAGACCTGACGTTCAAAGATCGACCGTTAAAAGACCTGAAGTCTACCATCAACCTGCCGAAAACTGCCTTCCCCATGAAGGCCAATCTGCCCCAGAATGAGCCGAAAATGTTGGCCCGCTGGGAGCAGGAAAAACTCTACGATCGGATTCGCGCAGCGCGCAAGGGCAAGCCCGTTTACATCCTCCACGATGGCCCGCCCTATACCAGCGGCCCCATTCATCTGGGCACGGCGATGAACAAGTGCCTCAAAGATTTCATCGTCAAGTCAAAAACCATGTCCGGTTTCGACGCGCCCTACGTCCCCGGATGGGACTGCCATGGCCTGCCCATCGAGATCAAGGTTGACAAGGAGCTGGGCGGCAAGAAGCTCCAGATGCCGGTGCTCTCCGTCCGCAATGCCTGCCGCAAGTACGCGCAGAAATATCTCGACCTCCAGCGCCAGCAGTTCAAGCGCATCGGCGTCTTTGGACGCTTCGATCAGCCCTACGCGACCATGACTCCGCAGTACGAGTCGGTCGTGCTAAAGACTTTCTTTTCATTCTATGAGAATGGATTCGTCTACAAAGGCCTGCGCGCCGTGTATTGGTGCATGCACGATGAGACGGCCCTAGCTGAAGCCGAAGTCGAATACGAAAATCACACCAGCCCGACCGTCTGGGTGAAGTACGCGCTCCTCGATGATCCGGCACAGATCGATCCGTCGCTCGCCGGGAAAAAAGTTTCAACCATCATCTGGACGACGACGCCCTGGACGCTTCCGGCTTCGATGGCCGTCGCTTTTCATCCCGACGAAGAATACGTAGCTCTCCAGTCTGGCGGCGACGTTTACATCGTCGCGTCGAAGCTCGCGGGCGATGTGGCTGCGAAGTGCGGCCTGGCCGATCCGCGGCCGCTCGCGCACTTCCCCGGCCGAAAAATGGAGCGCCTGAATTTTCAGCACCCCTTCCTCGATCGCAAAATTCTGGGCGTCCTGGCCGACTATGTCACCATGGATACCGGAACCGGCGTAGTCCACACCGCCCCGTCGCACGGCGCTGAAGACTTCCTAACCGGCGTCAAGTACGGACTAGACGCGAGCAGCAATGTTGATGAAAAAGGAATCCTACGCAACGGCCTGCCCGAATATGAAGGCAAGCGCGTGTGGGACGCCAACCAACCCATCCTCGAGCTCGTAAAAAGCCGGGGAGCTCTGCTCCATTCCGAAACCACCGAACACAGCTATCCCCACTGCTGGCGCTGCCACAATCCAGTAATCTTCCGTGCCACCGAGCAGTGGTTCATCTCGATGGAAACTCCCATGCCGGGTGGTCGCGACAAGGAAGACACTCTGCGCAGCCGCACGCTCGAAGAAATCAAGAAGGTAAAATGGGACCCCGCTTGGGGCGAAGAGCGCCTCTCGAACATGATCCAGACCCGCCCGGACTGGTGCATCTCGCGCCAGCGCGTCTGGGGAGTGCCCATCGCCATCTTTCTCTGCGAAAACTGCGGCAAGCCGCTCAACGATCCGGCGATCAATAAAAAAGTGGTCGAACTCTTCGCCCGTGCCGGCGCCGATGCCTGGTTCACAGACGAGCCCGACACCATGCCCGAGGAAACAAAGTGCCCGCACTGCGCCGGCACAAAGTTCGAAAAAGAAACCGACATCTTCGATGTGTGGCTCGAATCCGGTGCCAGCTACCTAGCACTGGTTGACGCCGAGCCGGAATATCCCTGGCCGTCTGACCTGTACCTAGAAGGCGGCGATCAATACCGCGGATGGTTCCAGTCTTCCCTGCTCTGCGCGATGGGCACGCACGCAACCCCGCCATATAGAGGTGTCGTGACGCCCGGGTGGACACTCGACGAAAAAGGTCAGGCCATGTCGAAGTCGCGCGGCAACGACGTAGATCCCGTCGACATCGCCAATCGCCTGGGCGGAGAAGTAGTCCGCCTCTGGACCGCCAGCGTAGATTTCCGCGAAGACGTAGTCGGCTCCGAAGCGTTAATGCAGCGCGTCGGCGAAAATTACAAAAAGATCCGCAACACCTTCCGCTACATTCTGAGCAACCTGTACGATTTCGATCCGGCGAAAGATGCGGTCGAGTTCGACAAGATGGAAGAACTCGACCAGTACATGCTGCGCGAGACATGCGCGTTTGCCTCCGACGTGAAGAGGGCCTATGACGAGTTCGCCTTCCACAAGATTTACCACCGCGTAAATCACTTCTGCATCGTCGATCTGAGCGCGTTTTATTTCGACGTGCTCAAAGACCGTCTCTATATCTCGGCGCCCCAGTCGCACGGCCGCCGTTCCGCGCAAACGGCAGCGTGGCATGTCGGGGAAGCGCTTGTGCGGCTGCTGGCACCGATCATGAGCTTCACCGCGGAAGAGATCTGGCCCTTTCTGCCAAAAGTCGAGGGACGCACGGAAAGCGTGCACCTTAGCCACTTCCCTGCCGCCGCCGACATCCTTGGTCAGCAAGTCGCGGAGCAGAACGAACATCAGCAAAAGGACTGGACCACGCTTCGATCGGTTCGCGACGAACTGTTGAAGGCGCTGGAAGAAGCCCGCAATGCCAAGATGATCGGCACGGGCCTGGAGGCTCAGGTCCATCTCACCGCTCCCGACCCGGCCTTCACGCTCTTGAAACGCTATGAGGCGCAGCTTCGGTATTTGTTTATCGTGTCCGCGGTTACTCTGACGCAAGGTTCAGGCAACGGCACGGGAGGGATCAAGAGCGAAGTCAAAAAAGCCGACGGCCAGAAGTGCGAGCGCTGCTGGAATTACTCCACCCACGTTGGCGAAGATCCGTACTACCCGACAGTCTGCGAGCGCTGCAGCGCGGTGCTGAAGGAACTCTGATGGACGTTCGCTCCCTAGGCATCGCGATGCTTCGATGAAGAGGTATTTCAACCGTGGGTCGATCAACTTCACTCAGCTGACCTCAGGGAACGCTCCGAAGCGGCAAGAGTTTTAGCCAGTGTCGCCCCGCATTCGTTAGAGGATCTCCTTCTCACCTTTGCAAATGATCCAGTACTCCAGGAATATGCTCCGCTCGCACTCCATCGGCTCAACACGCCTCGCGCCATTGCGGCGCTAAAATTGGTGTCGGAAAACTCAAAAGCTTCGCAATGGGCGCAACAGAGAGCATCAAGTTATTTGGCGAACGATCCCTGCTCAATCTACTTCTAGCCCGGGCCGCAGTTTACCGCTACTGACCAGGAACTCCTTCCAGATTGGAGCCGGGCAACGCCAAAACATGAAGCTCCCAGCAAGAGTCGAGCTTTCAAACCACCTCCGTTCGCCAAGGCCCCGAAAACGCGCTAATCTGAAAAAGTCTCTTCTACGCCCTAAAGATGCGTAAATACTTCTTCTTAATCGCCGCTTTGGTCGTCGGCCTCGACCGCTACACGAAATGGTTAATCGCGCATCGGCTCACGATGCACGACAGCATCACCGTTATCCCAGGATTTTTCCGAATCATCCACACGGAAAATCCCGGCGCGGCCTTCGGCCTCTTCGCCGACTCCCCGGCGCAATGGAAGATCGCGCTGCTCATTATTTTCTCGTTGATGGCGCTCGCCGTCGTCTCCACGCTGTTGTGGAAAAACAGTCACCGCCTCGCGTCCACCGGCGTCGGCTTGTCTCTGATTTTGGGGGGGGCGATCGGAAACCTGTGGGACCGCATCGTAAGCCGCCACGTGGTGGACTTTCTTCTCTTCTACGTAGGCCACTATCAATGGCCGGCGTTCAACGTGGCCGACAGCGCAATCGTTGTAGGAGCATGCTTGCTGGTATTTGAGATTTTATTCACGAAGTCGCCGAGCCGGCAGTCGGCACAGCCGAGGACCTGATTCTATGGCGTCTGATACAGCTGCCGGTAGACACACGCATTGCGCAGAATGGCCTGCACATACTCGCGCGTTTCGGTGAACGGAATGGATTCGACAAATTCCTGCGGATCTCGATAATGCCCTTCGCCCAGCCAGTCTGACACACGGTCGGTCCCAGCGTTGTAAGCAGCCAGCGCGTATTCGAATTGGCCGTTGTACTTGTCGACCATATCTTTGAAGTAGCGCGTGCCAAGCTGCAAATTGACCGCCGGTGTGTAGAGCTGGGGAGCCCTGTAGCCTTTAAGCTTCACCTGCTTCGCGACCGTCTTGCCGGTCTTCGGCAGAAGTTGCATTAGCCCGACAGCGTTAGCATGCGAGATCGCGCCCGCGTTGAACTCCGACTCCTGGCGAATCAACGACGCCACCAGGAACGGATCGAGCCCGTTCGCCAGCGAATACTTACGCAGATCAGTCCAATAAGCGCGAGGAAACAGCGCCTCCCAATAAGGCCGCGGCAAGTCGGGAATGTCGACCGCAAAATAGTTCGGAGTAGTGCGCTTCATGATCTCGATGCCGCGATCATAGCGCCCGCCATCCTGATAGACGCGCGCCATCTCGGGCGGAGCCCAGTTTCCACCTTCCTGGCTGGCAGCCGCCTGCAACTCGCGCACCGCCAGGTCGACGAGCGCTCCATTTGAAAGCAGGCGGGCGCGCGCCACGCGCAGGTTGTCATCCGGAGGCTCGGCATCGGGAACCTTTACCTCGCCCGGCAGCGGCGCGACATGATCGAGCAGCGCGTAGTGCACCGCGTCGGGAGACGATGCGGCGGTCTTAACGTGAAGGGTTTTCAGGCGATCGCGGCCCAGGTCAGCGTAGTAGTAGTTGCGATATCGATCGGCGAGTTTCTGATAGAACGCACCTGCCATGCCGGGATCGTTTTCTTCCTCGGCCATTCGTCCGCGCCAGTAGAGGGCGGCCGGAACTTCCACGGAATCGGGGAAGAGCGCAATCTGACTTTCGAAACCCGCGCGCGCGTCTTCGATTCTTCCCTGCCGAAAGCTCAGCCAGGCGGCTTTCCAGTGCGCATATGCAGCGCGATTGCCGTGCGGAAAACGCTCCTGCAATTCGCGGAAGTAATCGATGGCCCGATTGTAATCGCGCTTCAGCAGGTACATGTTTCCGGCGGATAAGAGAGCCTGTTCCAGCCACGGACTCGTGGGCCCAAATTGACGCAACTGGTTCACGGTTTCGAGAACGGCATTCTCGTCACTCGTCGAGCGCGCCGTCTCGCTCAGCAGGTACAGCCGTTCCGCTTCGGCATCGCCCTGTTGCGTGCCCATGGAAGTAAGAAGCCGTCGAGCGTCCTGGCTGCGTCCGCATTTTTCAAGAGATGTAGCCAGTGCCAGCTGAATTTCGATTCGTTCCGGAGCGGCCGCCTCGCTTACCAGATCGCGGTAGTCATTGGCCGCCTCGCTGTAATGCTTGCTCTTGAATAGGAGATCGGCACGAGTGCGGCGCTCCGCGGATGATCCCGTAACCCCGAGCTTGCGCAGCTCTGCCCCAGCCGCATCGGCCTCAAAGCTGTTCGGAATATTGAAGTAGATATTGCGGAAAGCATCGATTGCCTTTTGCTTCTCCCCGGCGTTCTCGTAAGCGCGGCCGAGCGCCAGTTCGATGTCGCTGCGCACCGGCAGGCGGTCTTTCTCCAGCAAGGCCGCTGCTTCCTGCGCGCGCCCTTCATCGAACAGGACGCTCGCATAGTCGAAGTGCGCGTCGCGAATCAGGAGCGAGTCGGGAAAGTTTGTGCTGAAATCGGCCAGCGTCGCGAGCGCCTCTGCGTTGTGCCCAGTTTTCAGGTAGGCATCTCCGAGGTAGTAAGCGACGTAGTCGCCCAGCTCGCTCGCTCCGGCCTTGGCGCGATTGAGCGGATCAATCGCTTTCGCGTAGTCGTGATCGAGCGTATGCGCGTAGCCCACGACGAGCCAAGCCAGCGCTCCAGCATCTTCTCTGGCGTGCCGGCGTGCGTAAGCTTCCACTCCCGCATAGGCCATGGGAGTGCGGTCCTGGAGCAGTTGTTGCGCCATCGGACGCAGATTGGCAGAGGCCACAAACGCCGCGCGGGCGCGCCGCACTCGTGGTGAAACGTGCCTGCGGTGTTTTCTGGCGGCAGTCTTGTGGGTGGCGGCTTTGTGAGCGCTGGTGTTGTGAACGCTGGTGTTGCGAGCCGCGCTCTTCTTTGGACCGCGCTCAGGGCCGTGCTTGGTGCGCGAGACCTTGTGCTCAGGAAACTTCGGTGATTTTGCAGACGCCGCGCGAGCAGATCGTTCCGAAGATGGCGGGGACGAAGTCGACTGAGCGCCGGCGGCGAATGACACGACCGTGAAAAGAAACGCTAGCGCAAAAATCGAAACTGCCAACTTGCGCACCGACCCCCACCTAAACCTTAAAGTTTGGACCCATCACGCTCAAATCGTCTTCCGCGAGACTTCGTTTCATTTCATCTTCAAAGTAATTGCCGGAAGCTGCAACCGTGGGCCCGTAACGTTTTTGGTACGTCGCGCGGCTCTTGTCGATTGGATCCTGTAACACATCATACAGATTCTTGTTCGCCCTCCCCTCAGAGAGCTTGGCCTTGTTATAAAGTTTGATCTCATCGACCAGCAAGCGCGCAAAGCGGCGCGCCTTGCGGTGGATCTCTTCGTCGTCCGGTGACATCGTCGGCCCGGGCGGCAGAGCGGCGGGCGCGACCTCGGTCTGAACGTGGCCAACCGCCAGAGGTTCTGGCACAACTTCCGGTTCTGCCACAACTGCGGATTGAACTTCAACAGCGCCGCCATGGCCTTCAGCCTGACGCACCGGCACAGTCTCAACCGCAGTCGCGGCGCTTGTCTGGCTCGACGCAGCGGCGGCCATCGCGTAAACCGGGGCATGCGCAGCGAATGGATCGTTGAGCGCGGGTGTCGGCGCCACTACCTTGGCCGGCGTCTCGCGCTCCTCAGCTTGCGCCCCCGACGGCGACTTCTGCGCCTGTTTACGCAGCGAGTTGACTTCCAGCCACGAGCCCGTCGTCAGCACAAGCACGTCGAGCGAGCCGGCATCCAGCGCCTTATCTTCCACTCCGCCATCTGCATAAATCAAAGCTGCAACTTTGTCTTTAAGGATGAGCGGCAAAAGTCTTGTATGATTCGCGGTTCCGAACTGTTCGATAAATCGGCTGTCAAACTCTCCCGCCCCGGCATTTGTGCTCGCCCGATCATTAAGCGCGCGGACGATCGCAGCCGCATTCGAGTCGAGAGCAAAATCCTTAAGCGCCTCGTTGCTGGCAAATCCCCGGGCCTGCCACCCGGTGGCTTGGCTTCCTTTGACTACAAAAAGAACGACCCTTGCAGCGTAGCGGGCACTGGAATCGAGCAGTGCGCGCAGGATTTCCTTTTGCGAAGAGCCAAGCTGAATCTCGGAGATCGTACGGGCCAAATCGGCGGAGGTCGCTGAGCTTGTGGGTTGGGAGGCTATCTCGGCGGCGATCCGGCGCGTAATCTCGGTCCGCAGTTGGACGGCGTGGGCGCGGAGAACCTCCTCCACCACCCGTTCCACGATTGCTTCGACCCAACCTCTTTCAGAACTCTGCTCTAGACCGCGCTCTGACATTCCCGCTCCGGCGTGATGGTCTTTTGGAAGACCCGTTATTGACCGTCTGAACCCTTATTGTAGGGCCGTTCAGCCACGTTTTGCTGGAACCTTGGTACACATCCTGGGGGTATCGAAAGTAAGCTGCCGGAGGGCTCGGCTGCCGGCCCTGCGCAACCTCCCATCACCCCGGGAGGCACAAAATCCGCCCAGCCGTTACAATAGCAGTGGGAAATCTGAGACACACGCAGAAAAATCTGCATCAAGTTACCAATGAGCGCAATCCAACCAAACATACAACCGGTCAGCGAAGAAATGGAGCTGGTCCGGCGTGCCAAGCGCGGCGACGATTCGGCGTTTGAAGAACTGGTTCGGCGTTACGACCGGAATGTTTTTCGCATCGCGCAGCACATCACGCAGAACCGCGAGGACGCGGAAGATGTAGTGCAGGATGCGTTCCTCAAGGCGTACGGGAACCTGGCGCAGTTCCAGGAGCAATCCAAGTTTTACACCTGGTTGGTGCGGATTGCGGTCAACGAAGCGCTGATGAGGTTGCGCCGGAGACGGCCGGAACGCATGGTCTCTCTGGATGAAGATGTCAAAACCGAAGACGACTCCCTTCCCCGGGAAGTTGCGGATTGGAGCCCCAATCCGGAACAGATGTATAACCAGTCGGAATTGCGAGACATTCTGACTCGCACGATTCAAGGTTTGCCGCCTGGATTCCGGACGGTGTTTGTGTTGCGGGATGTCGAAGGCTTGTCGACGGAAGAAACGGCCCAGGCGTTGGAATTAAGCATTCCGGCCGTGAAGTCGCGTCTGCTGCGTGCACGTTTGCAGTTGCGCGAACGGCTCAGTCGCTTCTTCCAGAAGAGGACAAATGGAAATGGCGACGAAAAAATCAGTGGAGATGGCGACCAGTGAAGTGTACTGAGTTTCTCAACGAGTTAACCGGCTACCTCGACGGCGTGATCGATGCGCAAACGAAGTCCGAGCTTGAAGATCATCTTGCTTGGTGTCACAACTGCTACGTGGTCTGCGACACGACGAAAAAGACCATCGAGATCTACCGCAACCAGGAACTCTACGAGTTGCCCGATGATCTCCGGGGACGGCTTCAGACGGCCATTATGAACAAGTGCACGGCGCACAAGAAATCCGGGCCCCAGGAAGTGTGATGGTCGGTTCGGGGCGCTGATCTTCTTAATTGAGCTTACCTTCTTTGTTCTCTTCTTCCGGCATTTTTCATTCGTAATTCTTTCCACATTCGAACGGTGTTTGTGGGCTGGAAGATCCTGCGGCAACTTCTTCTAGTGTTACGAATCGAAGAATCGCACCGGCCCGGCCCGAACCTTTTCCGCGCAATACGAATCTAAGTAAGTAAAACAGTCTAACGAACCCCAGCGAAGTCTTGACGATTATTTCTGGGCAAAGAGGTGATGCAATGCTTACGAAGATGATGAATGCGGTATTTGGCTGCCGGCACTCCCGTTACAGCTTTCCGATCACGATGCGTGCGAAGTCTCGCCTGGGGACGGCCGTGCGGACCGGGACGTACGTGGTGTGCCTGGATTGCGGCCGGGAATTTAACTACGACTGGCAGGAAATGAAGGTTGCAGAGTTCCAGCCAAAGAAGACCGCGGCGGCGCTGGTGACGAAACAGGCCGCATAACAACTAGGGGGCCTGTCCGAGGACAGGTCCCGAAAACGCCGCATTCTTACTCCCCGTTCCTGACGTCCTCAGTTCGTTTCCCACTCGGGCTCGCCTTCCACTCGCCTCTCGGTGATTTCCGGTATTCGGCAGATGGCATTTTCTATTTTTTTCATACAATGTTCACAAATTGCTGTGTTAGATTTGCCCAATCTCTAGTCAACTTAAGAATCTGCGGAGGAAAATGAATTGGGCAAGGACATGGTCCCCAAGAGGATCTTCTTCACGAAGGGTGTTGGAAAGCATCGCGAGCGACTGACTTCTTTCGAGCTTGCCCTCCGCGACGCCGGCATCGCCGCACAAAACTTGGTACGCGTTTCGTCCATCTTCCCGCCTCAATGCAAACTGATTCCGAGATCGCAGGGACTCAAGTACCTGCATCCCGGCGAGATCGTGTTTGCCGTGGTCGCCGAGAATTCGACACACGAGCCGCATCGCCTGCTGGCAGCCTCGATCGGGGTTGCCATTCCCGCCGATCGCAACACTTATGGTTATTTGAGCGAACACCATTCCTTCGGCGAAACCGAAGACTCCGCCGGAGATTACGCCGAAGAGTTAGCGGCCGAAATGCTCGCCACCACGCTCGACGTGGAGTTTGATCCGGACCGATCGTGGGACGAGAAGAAAGAGATCTACCGCATTTCCAACAAAATCGTGCGTACGGCGAACGTGACTCAGTCCGCGGTTGGGGACAAGCGCGGCTTGTGGACCACCGTAATTGCCTCGGCAGTCACGATCTTCGACTGATTTGCGGATTTAAGATACTTGTCGCCAAATGACGATCCAGGGCTTCCGCGAGAGTGCGGATACTCTTTGTCCTGCTGGAAGCCCTGACTTGCCCGAGGCTCCGCATCCTCGCCGCTACTTTGCAGGCTTCTTTACCGCCTGCTTCAGCGCCTTCGACGTGCTGCCGATAAAGCTTGCATCGCCGCCATATACCGCCGTGATAGTAGTCTTGCCGACGGGGAGCGTCGAGATCGTAAAGCTGGCCAATCCGCCATTCAACATTCCAGTTCCCAGCACCGCGGCGCCATTCATGAAGGCAACCGTTTCGCCGTTTGCCGGAGTACCGTCCTTGGAAGCCACCGTCGCCGTAAAGGTGACAGGCTGCCCGAAAGTAGATGGGTTCAGCGATGACGCCAGCTTCATCGTGGTCGGGGCAACCACGAAACCGTGAAACACAAAGTTCGCGTCCGAGTAGGTTCCCGTGATTTGACCGGCCGTGTTGATGCTGATCCCGGCGGTTCCCCCAGCGAACATGCCCATGGCTGCACCCGGAATGTCGAAAGTGGTGATCGCGCCCTTGGCGGAGTATACGAAGCCATGCAGCAGGCTGAACGAATCGCCATAACCTCCCGTGACGGTTCCCGCCGCGTTGACGCTCATGCCGCCAGTCGTTGACCCCGGAGCGTTGAACTCGGTGACCACGCCACTCGAACTGCGCACGAAGCCGTGACGAGCGCCGTCTGTATCCGTGTAGCTCCCTGCAATTTCCTCCTTCGTGTTAATGCTCACAGGTTCCGTTCCGTTTCCGAGACCTTTGTACGTGCCCGTGCCCCCTGCTCCTGGGGCGTCAAAGGTAGTGATCGGCCCGGTCGTCGGACGAATGAAGCCGTGATACAGATAGTTGGAATCCAGATATCCGCCCGTGATCTCACCTGCCGTGTTAATGCTCATCGGCTTCGTTCCCTGATAAATGCTCGTGCCTGCGCCCGGAACGTCGAAGCTGGTTATCGTCCCCTTGGAATCGCGCACGAAACCGTGATACACATTGTTCGCGTCCTTGTAGGCTCCCGCAATTTCACCCTGTGTGTTGATGTTGAGCGGAGCTTGGATCCCCTGATGTTTGCCTGTACCTTCGCCGGAAACATCAAAGGTAGTGATCGTGCCATCGGAGGCACGCACAAAGCCGTGGTACACCGTGTTCGCGTCCGCGTAAATTCCAGCTACCACATCCTTGGTGTTGACGCCGGTCGGAAATGTCCCCTGAGTCACCCCCTTGCCCGCGCCCGGAGCACTGTAGGTCGTTATCGTGCCGTCAGCCAAGCGCAGAAAACCGTGCGCCAAGTTGTTCGAGTCGTAGTAGATGCCCGTGACATCCGCGGCAGTATTGATGCTGACGCCCAGGGTTCCCTGAAGCGGCCCGGTGCCTGCGCCCGGAGCATCAAAGGTTTGAGCCGACGTCGGTGTGGTGGCCGTAATCGCCAGCCCAAGCATAATTGCCAGAGCCAGTATCTGACCGCCGATTCGCCGTTGCGCCGTTTCCATCCGCTGAATGGATTTTCCAATCCGGCCGAGCAGGATCAATAACAGATTTGTTTTCACTGGGAATAGGCTCCTTATTTAACCGTAGCTTTATGGTTGAAAGGGCACCGTGGCCAGCGATGGGAGGAGGGGGCAGCAAGCCACAGGGCTTACAGTGTGACCCACCCACCGAAGGGTGTCAAGGACATTGGATTTACGCCATTCGACTAGCCACCATCCACCGTAGCGAACACCGGCACCAACACCCAAAAAATGAAGAGGGCCGCCTATCGCACATCATAAGGAAAGACCCGGCGAAGAAGTTTTCCGGTCCGTGCAACCAGCGGCGAGCGCTCTTTCATGTGCTCCACCGCCTGATAGCTGCCTGCCTCCAGCGCGGCCATTTTCCCGTGATAGATCTCAAGCGTGGCCAAAGTTTGGCGATCACTCTCGCCCGCAAGTTCCTTCTGCGGCGACTCGCCGAGTCCGAAGTCTACGCACGCAATTCCCGACCGAAATGAATAAACGAGAAGTGATTCAAGGTGCAGCATGGAAGGGGAGAATCTCGCGAACTCGGCGTCAAAACAGGTCGAATACAGATGCAGGGTGTCGTTGAACACGGGAGAAAAGCGCATCGCGACCGGCCGTCCCGCGCAAGTTAGGACCGAAAGCCAGATTCGCTCTTGCGGAGCTAACTCTTCAACGATGTGCCGGTAGAATGCCCTATGCCGAGGGTCCGCCAGGGGGCTGCGTATTCCCTTGGCGGCAAAACGCTCAGCGTGCCAGGCAAAGAACGTCTCCAGTCGCTGGAGAATTGGTTCCACCCCAGTGGATACCGTAAAGGCAACTTCTCCGTGCTCGGACAATCGGCTTCTGGCCTTGCGGAGACTCTTGCTGGCATGAGCAAAGCTCTCCGCTGCAAATTCTTGCTTCGTGAGCTGGCGAATGCGGCCACTCTCTCGCACGCTCGCCGCGAGTCCACTCTTTCTTGCCGCCAGTGAAATATGCCCGAGAAGAGGATCATCGGCTTTTAACCTGTCCAGATAGACGCCGTCCCAGACGGCGGCGTTCGAAGCGCAGAATTCAATCAAACCCTGCGCCACCGATTCTTCCGAGCCTGGCCGCACAAGACAGGATCCATAGTCAGCATAGGGTTGGCTGGCGAATTCCATCCAGCGGCGCTCCCGCAAGTAACGCCGTCCGCGGCGCACAATTAAGGGAATCACGGCCACCAGCAACGAGTTCGGCGTGCGAAATGCTAGGACCCACGTATCGCCTTCTGCCAAGGTGTTTTGTGAGGCTGGATTTTGAAACGCCCACAAGTTCGCCTTGAGCCACCCCAGCGTGTCGAACACCGTCGCCCGCGGACACGCGCAAAGGAGTTCCTCCCATTCAGCCTTCAAGGCCTCGCAGCCGTCGAGGGAGGGGATCACGTCAAGCTCAGCGCTCATCGGCACTTCACTCCGCCCGCCCGTCGGGTGCCAAGAGACCCTTCAGCGATTCGACGGCCCCGCTGACAGTCGCGGCAAACTGCGCTCGCGTCATTCGTCCGATGCCCACGCGCGGCAGGGCAAAGCGATTGCTGGCTCTGGTTACAAAGCCGCCGTGGGCGGCAAACGCAACTGCATATCCGCTTTCGCGCACGAGATCTTCGTCTCTGGGTTTGAAATCAAGCGTGGGAGCTCCGAACGGATATGCGAAGGCCTCTATCGATCTTGCCAACACGCGCTCAAGCTCCAATTTGCTGTCAGCGATTTCTCGCCTGGCATTTTCCTTCTCGAGTGCGCCTAGAATCGGGTGGGTGATTGTGTGCGATCCAATTTCAATACCGCTCTCAGAAAGTCGGCAAATGTCTTCCTCGCCTAAGAACTCAAATCTGTTCCTGAACTCGCCGGCATTGTTCGGCACCGGCAGTTGACTTTGCAGCGACGTCAGCTCCTCCGCTTGGTCTGTTTCCGCCAGGGTACGGCAAAGGCCGAAAAATCTGCCGCACGCGGCCGCCCGCTGCTCGTTTGTTTCAAGGCGCCAGCACTCGCCATTTCGTAGGCGCCAACTCTGTGATTGCGAGAACATCAACCGGTAGTAAGCGTCTTCAACCCAGGTTTGCCGGCACGCTCCCAATTCTCCCGTGAGCACAAAGCATACAGCGGTGACGTTCTCCTTTTGGAGGACGGGCAGCGCAAATCTCAAATTATTCGCATGTCCGTCGTCGAAGGTAATCAGCACAGGACAACGTGGAAGCGCGGCGCCACGAAAATACCAGTCGCAGAATTGATGAAAGGTGATGGGATGGTAATGTTTCTTGAAATACGCAATCTGCCACGCAAACTCTTCGACGCTTACCGTCATGCCAAAGAGCGGATTGCCTTCCGGAAAACCAGCCGGAAGGATATCGTGGTAGATCACCACCAGCACGGAATCGCGGCGCAACAGACGGAAGAAATTTACAAGTCCGCTGCGGAACAAACCTTCGAAGAGCCACCGTTTCGCACCAACATAGAGCGGATTGCCATACAGCGATAGCTTACGCAATCACCCACCTGCTTTTGTCCACGCATACTTCCAGTGCAATCTGATCGTTCATCGCTTGGGCGCCGTTATGCCTTGCGCGACATCTTCATCATTTGAGGGAGGCTTTCACTCGCTCGGAAATTTTCGGCACCGCCGCGCTTTTCTCCAACCTTTCCAACACCGCCGCCACAATCAGTGGCAAGCCAACGGTCGCGTCCACGAAGACCTCGCCGAACTTCCCACCTTCCGCCGGCGGCACGAACTTTCCCCACGACACGGCTTCGCTATAAGGGCTCCCCGAAAGCCCGCCCCAGTAAACCGGTTCGGGGCAGATGCGCAAACCATAGTGATAGCGCTTAAGAGGCAAGTCTTCCCCGCCCCGGCGATGCCGCAACTCGATGAACGGGCCAAACTGCTGCGACCAATTGCGCGGCACACCTCCGCCGATGGTAAAAATTCCCAGACGCTTTTGCGCCAGCAGCGTCGCCGCGAAGTATTCCAAATCCTCAAATGGATCGAAGCGAAACCGCGGTTTGCCCTGCTTATCCCGCTCTCGATTGGTAAGCGCGAAGTCAAGCCCAAGCTCGGAATCCGAAAAAGCCGGCACAAATACCGGCACATTATGTTCGTATGCCGATTTCAGAATTCCTCGCTGTCCTTTGGCGGTCTTGGAAAGGTACGCCCCGATTGCACGATTGAGCTTGTACGAGCACATCACCTCATCCGCGTCCCACGCCGACAACACCGCGTGCATCACGCGTTCAACATCGTCCAGATTCTGCTCGGGCTCGAGCGTGTCATAGACGCGGTTGTAACCCGCCTCATACAACTCCTCGTCGCTGAAATCGGGATTGTGGCGGAAATGCGCGCGCCCGGTTGCTTCAACCAGCCCATGCGCCATGAGCGCGCCGGTTGAGACGATGGCATTCACGATACCGCGTTCGATCAACTCCCCAATGATCAATCCCTGTTTGGCGACCGTCATCGCGCCGGCCAGCGTCATCACGATGAACGCGTCTTTATCGCGCGCCATCGCTTCCAGCACATCGGCCGCTTCGCCAAGCTGGCGGCCGGTGAAAGCCGTCTTAGACATGGCGCGGACAAGATCGTCAATCGAATGAATCTCCTTCAGATCGAGCGGAGCGAGCGGGATCAGACGGTCGGCCACGGGATCGTGCAGCTTGCGGTCAATGCCCGCGCCTCCGTTCGCCGCGCCCTTGTGACTCGCGACTTCGTGATGAGTGCCGTGCGTCGAATTCTTTTTCTGCGCCAAGTTCCAACCTCCAATGAACGGGTAAACAGTCTTTTATCGAAGAACCAATGTACTAGAAAAAGAATTGAAATTTCCCACAAGCTTGTCGCGTTGCAGCATGGCTCTTAACATGGTTTGGTATCCGGCTTTGGTATCCTAGACCCCGAACTTTCATCTATATGTGAGCCATGCGTAGAGACGCGGCCCGCCGCGTCTCCGTTCGGAGCGGAGAGAAGCTTGCCAGAAAAATTTAATGTAGCGCTGGTGCAGATTTCGTGCGGTCCGGAGCCGGCCGACAATATGGCCAAAGCGCTCGACGGCGTCGCCGATGCCGCCAAACACGGCGCCCATGTAGTCTGCCTGCCGGAACTTTTCCAGACTCAATATTTCTGCCAACGCGAAGACGCTAACTTGTTTGACTTGGCCGAACCGATCCCCGGACCGACCTCAGCAAAATTGGCCGCAGCCGCGAAGCAGAATAATGTCGTGCTGGTTGCCTCGCTCTTCGAAAAGCGCGCCCCCGGCCTCTATCACAACACAGCGGCCATCTTCGATACCGACGGCGCTCTGCGCGGCATCTATCGCAAGATGCACATTCCGGACGATCCGCTTTACTACGAAAAGTATTACTTCACGCCCGGTGATCTCGGCTACCGGGCTCTCGACACAAGCGCCGGAAAAATCGGAACTTTGGTCTGCTGGGATCAGTGGTATCCCGAAGGCGCGCGCCTGACCGCTCTGCAAGGCGCGAGCATACTTTTTTATCCGACGGCCATCGGCTGGCATCCCGCCGAGAAAGCCGAGTTTGGCGTAGCTCAGCACGATGCCTGGCGCACCATTCAGCGGGCCCACGCCATTGCCAACGGCGTTTACGTAGGCGTCGTCAACCGCGTGGGTTTCGAGACGGGCAACATCCGCGGCAATTCCGCACCCGGCAAAGGTCTTGAATTCTGGGGCGGATCGTTCCTCTCCGATCCCTTCGGCCGCGTGCTCGCCGAGGCCTCGCACGACAAAGAAGAAATTCTCCTCGGCGAAGTCGATTTGAAACAGATCGAAGACACGCGCCGCAACTGGCCTTTCCTCCGCGACCGCCGCATTGACAGTTACGAGCCAATCACCAGCCGCATGATCGACGGAAAATGACTGCTGGGAAATGAATGACGGAGAATGATTCACGGCAGCTGATTCACACAGAAAATAACCGGCGGAAAATGAGTCCATCAAGACATTCCGAGCTTCCCTCCGCGCCCGGCTACCGCATGCCCGCCGAGTGGGAGCTGCACGCTTCCACCTGGCTCGGCTGGCCCCATTTCAAGGGCGACTGGCCGGGGAAATTCGAGCCGATCCCATGGGTCTATGCCGAGATCATCCGCAATCTCGCCCGCCATGAGCGCGTCGATCTGATCGTCAGCTACGTCAGCGAGGAGACCAAAGCGCGGGCGCTCCTCGAAAAGGCCAACGCCCTCTCGGACAATGTCATCTTCCATCACTGGCGCACCGATCGGGTGTGGACGCGCGACTCGGGCTGCATTTTTCTCGCGCCGCCGCTAGACGCGCCCCCGTTAGAAAAGAGCGCGGCAAAGGCTGACGCCGCTCGAGCGGTGCACTTCAAATTCAACGCCTGGGCGAAGTACGACAACTACAAACACGACGCCAAGATAGGCGAGCGCATGGCCAAGGCCATCGGCGCGCAGATTGTCCGTCCCAAGTTCGGCTACAAGACCGAGTTCCCCATCGTGCTCGAAGGCGGCTCCATCGACGTCAATGGCCGCGGCACGCTGCTCACCACCGAGGAGTGTCTACTCTCGCCGACGCAGCAGCGCAATCCCTCCATGAATCGCGCTGCCTACGAGCAGATGTTTGCCGATTACTTGGGGATTCAGACGGTCATCTGGCTCGGCGATGGCATCGCGGGAGACGACACGCATGGCCATATCGATGATTTATCCCGCTTCGTCGCGCCCGACACTGTGGTCACGATGATTGAGCCAAATGAGCAGGACGAAAATTATTCGGCCCTGCACCACAATCTGGGGCGCCTGCGCGCTGCGCGCGATCAGGACGGTCAGCGCCTCAATGTGGTGGAAATTCCGATGCCACGGCCAGTCGTCTTCGAAGGACGCCGTCTGCCCGCCAGCTACGCGAATTTCTACATCGCCAACGGAGTGGTGCTGGTTCCAGTCTTCAACGATCCGAACGATCGCATCGCGCTCAACACCCTGGACGAATTATTCCCCAGTCGCGAAATCGTGCCCATTTATTCGGGCGACTTGATCTGGGGCTTCGGGGCGTTGCACTGCATGACGCAGCAGCAACCACAAATCGTCGGTTAAGCGCCGAGGGCGGCTGCCGCTGCGCCACATCATTTACACTTTTATCCGTGAACGCCGAGATCATAGCCGTAGGTTCGGAGCTGCTCACGCCCCACCGGCAGGACACCAACTCGCTCTACCTCACCGAAAAGTTGAACGACCTCGGTGTCGAGGTGCGCTTCAAGTGTGTTGTCGGCGATGACCGCGAGAATCTGGTCGCGTCCGCCAAACTGGCCATGCGGCGCTCCGACATCATCATCTTCTCCGGCGGCCTCGGCCCCACCGAAGATGACCTCACGCGCGAGGCCGTCGCCGACGCGCTTGGACTGACACTCACCCGCGATCCTGAAATCCTGACCAGGCTCGAAGAACGGTTCGCGAAGCGCGGCTATAAGTTCCCTCCCAATAACGCGCGGCAGGCCGACGTGATCGCGAACGCCGTTGCGCTGCCGAACACATTGGGAACCGCGCCCGGCCAGTGGATCAGCGGCAAATACGATGGCCAGGAACGGATACTGATTCTTCTACCCGGCCCTCCCTACGAACTTAAAGCGCTCTTCGAAGGCGAGTGCATTGCGCGCCTTCGCGCCAAAGTTCCTACTCAGTACATTGCGACGCGGACGCTGAAAATGGCGTTGATTCCTGAATCGCAGGTGGACGCGCGCGTTTCGCCGATCTACAAAACCTACACCGATATCGAAACTACAATCCTTGCCGGCGCTGGAGAAATTCAGCTTCACCTGCGCTGCCGCAAAGACTTACGAGCCGAAGCGGAAGCCCGCGTTGAAGAACTCGCCGAAAAAATCGAAGACGAGTTGGGCGATGCCATCTTTTCTCGCAAGGGCGAGACGATGGAGCAAATCGTCAGCTACCTGTTGCAGATGCGCGGCATGACCCTGGCGACGGCCGAGTCCTGCACCGGTGGGCTGCTGGCTGAACGCATCACGTCGATCAGCGGAAGCTCGCGCTACTTTCTCGGCGGAGCCGTCGTCTACTCGAATGAACTGAAGACGCAGTTTGCCAACGTTCCGAAGACGCTGATCGACAAGCACGGGGCTGTAAGCCGCGAGGTGGCGCAGGCGCTCGCCGAAGGCATTCGCAAGCGTTGCCTTTCGAGTTACGGAGTCGGCATTACCGGCGTGGCCGGCCCCACCGGCGGCACGGAGCAGAAGCCGGTGGGGCTCGTCTATATCGCTTTGGCGGGAGAGGAAGGCACACAGGTCGTCGAGCGCAATCTTCCCGGCGACCGCCGGCGCATTCGCGAGTTTTCCACGCTACAAGCGCTGGAGATGATTCGACGGGCGCTGCTGTAGTCGCGATCGGGCCATATGCGAATTTTTATCGGAATCGATCTCGACGAGGGAATTCGCGGCAGGATCGCTCGCTTCGTCGAAGGCACCAGCGGTTTTGCGCCCGACGCCCGTTGGGTGCGGCCCGACTCCTTGCATATCACCTTGAAATTCATCGGCGAGCAAAAGGCGGAACAAGTCGACGCAATTACCAGGCAACTACGCACAATCGAGAGCGCTCCGTTCGAGATTCAAGTATCCGGATATGGATTTTTCCCGACTGCGAAATCGCCGCGCGTGTTCTGGATTGGAGTTCACGCTGGCCCGCAACTCGCCCAGCTTGCAGCAAAGATTGACGCCGCCGTCGCCGACCTGGGCATACCTCCCGAAGGCCGTCCCTACAGCCCACATCTGACGCTAGCCCGCGCGGGTGGAAGATCCGGTGATCCGAAGCAGTGCAAAAGTGACAGGCCAAATTCAATATTCGCCGTGCTTCAAAAGCGGCTGGCGGCGATGGGCGAACTCGATTTCGGCACGATGACCGCCGACAAGGTTATCCTCTACCAGAGCCAGCTTTCGCCCGCGGGATCGAAGTACACAAAGCTAGAGCGCTTTCCGATGCGGACGGCCGAAAGCCACTGACTTTGCGATTAACGCGATTCAATGAACACAATTCCGTTTGTCATTACCGCGGTCGTCAGCTATCTGCTGGGTTCGATTCCCTTCGGATATCTGCTCGTGCGGCTCGTCACGGGTGAAGACGTGCGTACCAGCGGCAGTGGCAACATCGGCGCAACCAACGTCGCGCGCAAGTCGCCTATCCTCGGCGTCGCCACTCTTCTTCTGGATGCCGCGAAAGGCCTGGCAGCCGTCTATTTTGCGCGCCTTGCATTCAGCGGACCGCACCGGCACCTCATCATGACGACCGCCGCGCTCTTTGCCGTGGTTGGACACCTCTTTCCCATCTGGCTCAAGTTTCGCGGCGGCAAGGGCGTCGCCACCAGCTTCGGAGCGTTCGTCCTTATCACGCCGAAATCTATTCTCTGCATGGTGGTGATCTTCATCCTGCTCGCAGTTGCCTTCCGCTACGTTTCACTCGGATCGATCGCGGTGGCCGCGGCCTTTCCCCTGCTGGCGTGGGCACTCGGCGAATATCACGAACCGATCGAACTGCTGATCATCGCCATAGTTTCCGTCCTCGTCATTTGCAAGCACCGGCAGAATATTAATCGGCTCACCTCCGGCACGGAATCGCGCATCGGAAGCAAGCTGGCCCAATCCAAGCTGGGCCAAGCTAAGCTCGGACAAACCAAGCTCGGACAAACATCGACCGGCCACTCCGGAGAACGTGGATGAGCCGCATAGCCGTCATCGGCGCGGGCGCGTGGGGCACCGCCTTGGCGATTTCGCTCGGTCGCAAGCACGAGCATGCCGTTCGACTCTGGGCCAACGAACCAGATGTGGTCGAGAGCGTTGCCGGCAAACGCGTTAATGACCGCTTCCTTCCGGAATGTAAAGTTCCGATCTCGGTCGAAGCCACGAACGATCTACGCGCCGCGCTCGACGGCGCAGAGATCGTCGTCAGCGTCGTGCCTTCGCAATATTGCCGGACGTTATTCGAGCGCATCGGCCCGTTGCTGCGCCCCGAGACCCTCATCGTCAGTTGTACCAAAGGTCTTGAGAATGGCACTCTCCTGCGCATGAGCGAGCTGATCGCAGACGTATTGCGAGCGCAGAACTTCACACCGCGCGTCGGCGCGTTGAGCGGACCGTCTTTTGCCAAAGAAGTGGCGCGCGGCGATCCAACGGCAGTCACCATCGCGTCCGACGATAGCGAACTCGCGCGCGCAGTGCAGCATGTTTTCAACAGTTCGCGCTTTCGCGTGTATACGAATGACGACGTCATCGGCGTCGAACTCGGCGGTGCGCTCAAAAACATCATTGCCATCGCCGCCGGAATCTGCGACGGACTTGAACTGGGACATAATTCTGTCGCCGCGTTGATCACCCGCGGACTCGCCGAAATTGCGCGCCTGGTGGTCGCTTGCGGTGGACGCCTCGATACCATGGCGGGGCTTGCCGGGCTGGGAGATCTCGTGCTCACCTGCACGGGCGACCTCTCGCGCAACCGCAGCGTCGGTGTCGAACTCGGCAAAGGGCGCAAGCTCCCCGACATTATTGTCGGCATGCACGGCGCGATCGCCGAGGGTGTTTTCACTACCAAAGCCGCCGTCGGGCTGGCTCGCAAAAAGAACATCGAAATGCCGATTACGGAGCAGATGTTCGCCATCCTCGAACAGGGCAAAGCGCCGGAGCAGGCGATTGAAGAATTGATGACGCGCGCGGCGCGGTCGGAAATCTAGAGACTGTTCCTACCTTGCTTCTCAAGGAGCCGGGCTGCTATCTTGTTGAAACCCCGGCGCTTTGAGTTCGCTGCTTGCCGGATGCGGCCGAAGATCGCAATCCAAAGCTGGTTTTGAGACGTACTTCAGGAGGGTGAGAGATCGGCGTGCCGAGCGCTGAAAGCAACGCGATAACGTCAGACCTGGCGCTCGTCACGGCGATCGGGTCGGGCGATCAAGGAGCCATGGCGGAGCTCTATGATCGCTATTCGTCGATCGTGTATTCGGTCGCGTTGCGCGTTTTACAGGACACGGGAGGCGCCGAAGACGTGTTGCAGGACATCTTCATGCAGTTATGGCGAAGTCCCGGAGCTTTCGACGCCAGTCGCGGCAACATGGCGGCGTGGCTGTCTGTGATCGCACGGCATCGGGCAATTGATGCGCTCCGTCGGCGCAAGCCGGAAGACGATTTCGAAAACGCGCTGGTTTCGGTTGAGCCCGATCTCGCGTCCGATGCGGACCGGTCGCGGGCCATGGCGAAGGTGCGTGAGGCGTTCGAGATGATGTCACCACCGCAGCGCTCGGCGATCGAGATGGCATATTTCGAGGGCTTGACGCACGTCGAGATTGCGACGAAAACCGGCGAGCCGCTGGGGACGATCAAAACGAGGATTCGCACCGGATTGTTGTCGTTGCGAAAAGTGTTGGCCGCATGAGCGAGCACGAACAATTCGCGGAAGACCTGGCGCTCTACGCGCTGCGGACGCTTTCTGGGGACGAGCGCCTTGCGCTGGAAAAACACCTAGAGACGTGCCAGTCTTGCCGCCGCGAGCTGGAACTGATTCGCGGCGATCTGGCCATGATTGCGCTAAGCACGAGCGGCGCCAAACCGCCGGCTCGCTCGCGCGAACGCCTGATGGCCGCGATTGCCAAGGAGCCTCGCCTCCCGGCGGCAGTTCGAGCGCAGACGCCGGCGACACGGCGGGCATTTTCATGGTGGGGCGCTTTAGGTTGGGTAGCCGCGGCGGCGATGGTTCTGGTCGCGGTAGGGCTGCTGCGGCAGAATTCTTCGCTGGAACGCGATCTCGCTTCGCTCAAGGCTCAATTTGGAGACCAGGGCAACAAATTGCAGGAAGCAAACAACATCGTTGCCACGCTGCTCGATCCGGAAGCCAAAACAATTGAACTGGTAGCAACCGGCAACAAGCCGCAGCCGCGCGGCAAAGCCATCTACCAGCGCCGCAATCGTGGGCTGATTTTCCTGGCCAGCAACTTGCCTCCCCTGCCCCGGAAGAAGATCTATGAGCTGTGGCTCTTCCCAGCTAACGGCGGAGCGCCGATCCCGGCCGGCTTGTTCAAGCCCGATGCCACCGGCAATGCGACGGTCGTAAATCCTCCCTTGCCCGAAGGAGTCGAGGCGAAGAATTTTGTGGTAACGCTTGAGCCCGAGAGCGGCTCGCATGAGGCGCCGTGTGGAACTCCGGTGCTTGTGGGCGTGGGCGAATAACAACTTCTATCGGGATATGCGGAGATCACCGGGAGTCAATACTCTTTAACTGCTGAGCACAGGGGTCGCAAGAGTACGTTCGAAAATCTCCGGAGAGCACTTGCCCGAAGCACGGCTTCCTGGGCCGAGTCTAGCCGAGTCTACCGATCAAGAACGCCCCGAACCGTTTCCAACAGGCTGTCGAGTGGGAACGGCTTTTGCAGAACGACGGCCGTAGCGCCCAGGCGCTCGCTCAGCGACGCCTGATCCGGATTGCCCGAGATGAACAAAACTTTTGTATGAGGCCGCGTCCGGTTCAGTTGGGATACCAGTTCGGCGCCACCCATATTCGGCATGACGACGTCCGTCAGCAAAAGGTGAATCGGGTAAGCATGGTCGTCCGCGATGCGAAGCGCTTCATCGCCGTCCGCGGCGCACAGCACGGAATAGCCTCTGCGCTTTAAAAATTCCTGAACCACTTCACGGATACCTTGCTGATCCTCAACCAGCAGGATCGTCTCGCTTCCGCGTCCCAAGTGCGAACCCTCATGATCGACCGGAGCTCGTGGTTTCTCCACCGAATCTTCAATGATCTCCTCGGCTCGCGGAATGTAAATCTCGAAGGTCGTTCCCTTGAGCTGCTTGCTGCGGACTGTCACCCAGCCGCCGGTTTGTTTTACAACACCGTAGACAATCGCCAGGCCGAGGCCGGTTCCCTTGCCGGGCTGCTTGGTCGTAAAGAAAGGTTCGAAGATGTGTTCCTGAACTTCGGCATCCATGCCCGTGCCGGTGTCGCTCACTGCCAGGACCGTATACGCTCCGGGCGGAATCGCTCCCTGAACAGCGGCCTGCGGCTCTTTCAAGTTCGCGTTCTTGGCTGAGATCGTAAGCAGACCGCCTTCGGGCATCGCATCGCGTGCATTGACGGCCAGGTTCAGTATCACTTGACTCAGTTGTCCTGGGTCGGCCTTCACCCATTGCGGTGTGGGGCCAGGTACGACGCTCAATTCAATGTTGGGTGCGATAAGGCGCTCGAGCATCTTCGCCGTTTCGGCAAGGATCAAGTTCAAATCCAGCACCTGCAGCTGCAGCAATTGCCGCCGGCTGAAAGCCAGCAGTCGATTGGTAAGAGAGCCGGCTTGCTTGACGGCATGTTCAATCTCGAGCGTATCGGCGTAGGCCGGATCGTCTGCCTGCAATCGCCCACGGAGACGCTCATTCTGCGCCTGAATCAACATCAATAGGTTATTGAAGTCGTGGGCCACGCCGCCTGCCAATTGCCCGACCGCTTCCATCTTCTGCGAGTGCCGCAACTGTTCTTCGAGGCGCTTATGCTCCGTGATGTCGTAGAGCACGCCTTGCATCAGCATCGGCTTGTCCTTGCAGGCATGGAGCATCACCCCTTCATCCCGAAACCACAGCACGCGGCCGTCCGCGGCTAGCATCCGGTATTCAGCTTTGAACAGTTCTTGTTTTTCCTGAAATTCTTTTTCCGCCGCGTAGGCGATCTCGCGGTCCTCCACATGGATGTGGTGCATCCAGTTCCACGGATCCTTGAGCCAGTCTTCCGGTGAGAAGCCAAGAATCGTTTGAATTTGCGGACTTACATAATGCCAGGGACCACCCGCTCCGAGTTCCGCGATGTAGGTGATCGCGGGCAAACGCTCTACCAGCGTTCGATAGCGATCTTCGGCCGCCTGAAGCTGCGTCTGATCCCGGTCGCGCTCAATGGCCAGCGCAGCGAGATGGGTTGCATGCGCAATTAGCTGGAAGTGCTGTACATCCGGAGTGCGCGGCTCGCGATAGTAGATCGCGAACGTCCCCAGTAGCTCGCCATCCTGCGAAGCAATGGGAGTTGACCAGCAAGCGCGCAATCCATGAGCAAGCGCCAGGTCACGGTAGTCAGCCCATAGCGGATCCGAAGAGATATCGGACACTATTACGGGCGCCCTTCGGTAGATCGCCGTGCCGCAGGAACCAGCGTAGGGCCCGGCCTTTACGCCATCAATAGCCCGCGAATACTCTTCAGGAAGGCTGGGAGCGGCTGTATTCCGCATGGTCACGCCGTCCGCCTCAAGAAGAAGAACCGAGCAAAAAAGCCCGGCATGTTGCTTTTCGATTTCGCGGCAAAGCGCCTCGAGCGTGCGTCCGAGAGGGTTCTGACCAATGATCATGGCCAGCACCTTGTCGTCCAGCAAATAGAGGGCGTCGAACGCCGTTCTTTGCCCCAATCCTTGCCCTAAATTCATCGCTCTTTGCGTAGTTGCGGACATCCCCACCCTGAAACATATTGCGGTGCCCCGAGCGCATGACCCAAGTTACGTAGGTAATCGGGACGGGCTAGCGCCTCTTATGTTGCGCCGGCTGATTGCACGCTCGCCGGCCGCGATGCTCTTTCCAGCAGCATCTTCTTAACTGCGGCATGGATTCGCAGATATGCCGGCCGGCGGTATTTCCAGCGCTCGTCCGGCTCCGGCGGGTTCACCACCATCGTCGCATTGGCCTCGAACAAAAGAACGTCCCCATGCGCATTCAGGCCAAAATCGACTCCGCCATAATCCAGACCAAGCACGGCCTGAATTCGCTCAAGCGCGCTCATCGCCACTGCTCCCAGCACATCCGGCATGTTCTCCAGAAACGCCGCATCCTCCGCGCGGTGTGCCGCATTCTCGGCCATCTCGGCGGTAAAGTAATGAATTTTCCAATGGCTTGAAATGGCCACGTGCAAAGGATAGAGCTGTCCATCGATCGTCATGACCCGGTACTTGCGCGTTTCCCCATCCGGTCCGCGCGCATCCAGATACTGCATTACGATGACTTCCTCGCCAGGAAGCTCGGCCAGCGCCGCCGGAAGTGCCTCGAAGCTGTCCACTCGCAGAAAATGCAGCCCCGTGTGGAAGCCCGGCGCCCGAAGCAGAAGAGGAAATTCAAAACCATGCCGCGCCAGAGTGCGCGCCCCATCCGAATCCGAGAGCTGCTCGCGCGGCAGCGTCGCGGTTAGCGGCGTCACCACGCCCGGCAGACTGGAGAGGCGCATGGCGTTGTTGCTCCGGCCGGTGGCAAGCACCGCCGCAGGCGGATTTACAACCGGCGCGGTGGTCAGCGCGAGTACCGATTTTGCGGCTGCGAGCGCAGCCGAGGACGTTTCGGCATCTCCGATCGCGTTGACGACCAGTTGGTGCATCGGCAGCGGAGTCTTCGTATTGTAGAACTCCGGAAGCACGACAAATGTTTGGAAGATGCGCGGGTCAAGAAACCTTTGCAGCTTCACGTTTCCGCCGGTGGTCGAAACAATCTTCAGCACCGGTACCCCCACGCCGCGCCCGCAAAAGGGCAGCGGCATGAGGGAGCGGTTCCGGAACGCTTCCCGCCGGTGCCACGCCGCCTGTCGCTTGTCTCCAAGGTGTCCCAGCACATACGACAAGCCTTCGTGCGCCTTCTCGAAGCCCGCGCTCGCTCGCAAAGCTTGCTCGAAATGCACGCGGGCCTCGCGCCGAAGTTGCAGCGCTTCCTCGTTCCGCCCGTTAACCTGCACGCGCTCGCACTCCTCCACCAGAAACTGGCCAAGATTCGCGCGGCTCACGGGATCGTTTGGATGGCGCGCCACCGCTCGCTCGTACGCGATTCGAGCCGCATTGCGACGCTCGGTGGCGACCAGCACGCTCCCCAGATTGTTCAGGGCCTCGCGGTGTGACGGCTCGCGTTCCAGCACCTTTATATAGTCATCGACGGCGTCCATAAGCCGGCCGAGTTGAGCCAGGAGTTGCGCTCGTTGAAAGCGCAGCGCAACGGACCCCGAGTCAGATTCAAGTTGGCTTTCGACTTCCCCCAGCTCCGCTTCCCATTTCACTCGCGGTCCAGTTTCCGCCGGGCTATTTTTTAACCCGAAGGCGGAACCGAGCCTACCGCCGAACGTCACCGTCATATCGGCCAGCCTGTCGATTTCGGCCTGGCTCGTTCGATGATTGACGATCGCCGCCCGGATCGCCAGCCGGCCATCGATTGTCGTCGTGGAAGGCGCGACCCTTCCCGACTCCTGCAACTCGACCACAATGCGTGCGTTCACTCGATCGGAATCATCCGCCCGGTAACGAAAGCAGACGATGTTGAGTTCGACGGGCGCCAGCAATTCCAGCTCGGGCGTATTCGCGATTCGATTCGCCAGTCGCCGAGCCAGGCCGCAGGTGCGCGAAATTGCCGACCCGATCGCCTCCGTGCCATAAACTTTCAACGTGAACCACGTCTTCAACGCCCGGAATCCGCGCGAAAGATCGGGACCGTAATCGCAGGGCCAGGGCGATCCCGCGGCCAACCCGCGCGTTTCTCGCTTCAAGTACGAGCATGAAGCGGCAAACGCATTCCGTTGCAAGGCGCCGTCGCGCATCAACAGAAAGCCGGCATCGTAGGGTACCTGGCCCCACTTATGAAAATCGAAGGCGAGAGAATCGGCCCGTTCGATGCCCGCCAGCTTCGGTGCAAGATCCGGAGCCAGCATCGCCAGCGCGCCATACGCGCCGTCAACGTGAAACCAGAGTCTTTCCCGGCGCGCGAGATCGGCGAGGGCGGCAAGGTCGTCAATCGCGCCCGTGTCCACCGTGCCCGCGCTGCCCACCAGCAGAAAAGGCTGGAAGCCCGCTTCGCGGTCTTGCTCAATCGCATTCTCCAACGCCGCCGGATCGATCCGCCGGCGGCTGTCGATCGCAACCAGCCGCAGTGCATCGCTGCCCATGCCGCAAAGATCCATGGCCTTGGCAATGCAACCATGAATCGCGGACGAGCCGTAGGCCGTCAGTCGTTTCGGCTTCGCGGCCACGCCCAAGCGGCGCACATCGCAGCCCAGTTCGTTATCCCGCGCGACCGCCACGGCGATGAAATTTGCCATGGACGTACCCGTTACAAACAGCCCGGCCGCGCTCTCCGGAAAGCCAAACAGTCCCTGCATCCAGCGGGCGATTTGGCGTTCGACCTCGATTGGAATCTGGGCGCGCCCGCCCAGATTGGCATTCAGTCCCGCCGCCAGCATCTCCGCCAGCATCCCGACCGGTGTTCCGCCGCCGTGGACCCAGCCCATGAAACCGGGATGAGCATTCCCCGCCGCAAACGGCAGAATGTAGTTCATGAACTCCCGATGAACTTCCGTAAGTGCGGATGGGCCGCTCGGAAGTGTGCCTCGAAATCGCTCCCGCACTTCATCCGGAATCGGCTGCCAGACTGGGCGTTCCCGGATGTTCTCCGTGTAGGCAAGCATGTCATCCAGCATGCGGTGCGCCTGCGTTCGAAAGCTTTTCCAATCTGTCGGATCAAGATCGAGCGCCTTCACCTCCAGCGGCGAAGGAATCGGTTCCCGCCTTTCGACTTTGCAGTTCAGAATTTGAGGCATCTTTATTCCCTGACGGAAACTCGCAGGTGCGTTCCCAATACATGCCACGGCGTGCGCTTTCGTATGATTGCAGTTTGAGTACCAGGCAATTCTTGCCCCAACGCACGAAAGTCTCCGTGCTCGCCCCGCTCACGCCTCCTCTATGCAAAAGAGGTCCGGCGCTCAGCATCGGGGGTTGCTTCTTTTTGCGGAGAATTCACGAGAAAGCCGGAGAAGAACGAACAATAATCGGGCTTGGCGACCACTCAATTTTTAGAAATCTTGAATGGAGCATTCCGTCGGGTTTGCGACGGTTTAAGATCTTCGGAGGTTAAAGATCTTTAATGGGCCGCAAAGTTTCAATCTGGTGCCCGGAGACGGAATCGAACCGTCACGTCCTGTTACGGACCCGGGATTTTAAGTCCCGTGCGTCTGCCAGTTTCGCCATCCGGGCGTTGCTTCGCAAGACCTGCGTCGAAAACTATTGTACGGTACCGTTCTCCCAACCAAGTCCAACCGGAGACCGCGCACAGAGGAGTGCTCCGCATACAACTTTTCTCCGGTTTTCGGGTTCCTTATACTAGAAGTCGAAGAACTCGGGAGGAAATCTTGGCAGAATCTCGTCTTTTATGCAGATCCGGCTACTCCGGCTTGGCCGGAAAAGTCGCCGCTTTCTCTTTGCTGCTCTTTACCTGGGCGGCGCTGGCCTGCGCTCAAACCGGAGCCATGTCTCCAAACCAGGGCGAATCGGATGGCGTCAATGCCGGCGGAAACTGGCTTGAGTTTCACTCCACCGATCCAATGACCGGCCACAAGAAGGTCCGTTTTGAACTCCAGTCCAACAATTATTTCCGCGAGGATAACGAATACAAACCGCGCGTGAATCTGATTTGCGATAACGGCAAACTGAAGCTCGCCGATTTCAATCCCGGTTTCCGACTGCCGCCGCCGAACCGCCCGGGCTGGTGGGGGCAGCCTCAGATTGAAGTCGAAATCCGCGTCGACGACAGCCACTACTTCAAAGGCTGGAACTGGTTGCGCGGGCGCTTCCTCTCCATGGATAAGGAGACAACCCGTGGCCTTCTCGGCGCGCAAGTCTTCAACATTGCCCTGCGTATGAGAAACGGCCGCGAGATAGCCGAGTTCTCTCCCGCCGGGCTTGATCTGGGTCGCGTCAGAGAAGCCTGCGATCTGAAACCCAAGAAGCCAAGCAAAGACTAAGCCTCGGCTGATGATTCGGACGAAGGCCCGCATCTCGTAAGCCCGTGCTCTAGTTGCTTCGTGAGGAGTCGGGTTCCGTGAAGGGATCCGGCCCTTGCTCAGCTTGCACTTCTCTCAAAGGTTTGAAATAGAGCCAGCACAGCAGTACATATCCAATCAGCAGGAGTGACATGGATCTGGCCAATTCGAGCAATGCATCTCGGAACCAGAAGCCCGGCGAAGTGGTCCGAGCTGTCATCGCGAAATATTCCCTGCTGCTAATCCAACCTGCGAGAGGTGCAGTAAACACATACGCGAAGTGCACAATTCCCTGCGCGAATAAATAACCGAGACCGATGACACCAACAAAGCTCTCCACCAAGGTATTCTTCAGCCTTTCAAGCATGGCGCCTCCCTACGAATCTGGCACGGCAGGGCGCTCAGGCTGCGGAGCGGTCCCATCCCATAGACCCAGCGAGATAGGAGCCATGCGGCGAGAAGGTAAACGACTGCACCGGAGAGATACAACAAGGTCATCATCAACACGTTGCGATCCAACGAAGAATTGAAGTAAGGAATGCCCAAAATCGCAACTGCTGTGTACACAAAAGTCCCAACACGAGACACCGGACCCCATAAGGCTCGGAATGCGTTATCGAGAGTCCAAAGAAGAAGCACGGCAATAGTGATGGCTGCCACGTTGGACCGAGCAAGGACTCCCCTGAGAAGGAGTTTCACAGCTTCTCCCCCCTGTTGGCAGGCACTGTCGCAGGTCGCCTAGCTTCAGCCAAGTATCATTTGACTTCCCTCCCTGCATCCCCCAGCATTCTTGCGAATCCAATAGCAATGTCCGGGGAGCGTGCATGAAGGTCGGCATCACCTGTTACCCCACCTACGGCGGCAGCGGAATCGTCGCCACCGAACTCGGTCTCGAACTCGCCCGCCGCGGTCACGACATCCATTTCATCTCCTACTCCCAGCCAATCCGCCTTACGGGGCCCGAGCCGAACATTCATTACCATGAGGTCGAGGTCACTCGTTATCCGCTCTTCGAATATCCTCCCTACGACCTCGCGCTGGCCACTCGCATGGCTGAAGTTTCGCAGCTTTACGAACTGGACCTGCTCCACGTTCACTACGCGATTCCGCATTCCGTCAGCGCGATGCTGGCCAGGCAAATGCTCGCCGCAACTCCGCCGCGTCGCCATCTGCCCTTCGTCACCACACTCCACGGAACCGACATCACGCTCGTCGGACTCGACCGTTCCTACCTGCCCATCACTCGCTTCTCGATTGAGCAGAGCGACGGCGTCACCGCCGTCTCACAGTACCTGCGCAACCGCACCCTGAATATTTTCGACATCAAAAACAACATCGAAGTCATTCCAAACTTCGTCAACTGTGACGAATACATCCGCAAGCCGGAGTGGATGGCGAATCGCATCGAATACGCCTCCGACGACGAACGCCTGCTCGTGCATCTGTCAAATTTTCGGCCTGTCAAACGCGTGCTGGATGTAATCGAAATCTTCGACCGCGTGCGCAAGAGGATCCCGGCCAAGCTTCTGCTGATCGGCGACGGCCCCGACCGCTCGCAGGCCGAGTGGCTGGCCGTGCAGAAGGGCATCCACAACCACGTCCATTTCCTAGGCAAGCAGGACCAGATCCGCGAGAAACTCGCCATCTGCGACATCCTGCTCATGCCCAGCGAACTGGAGTCATTCGGCCTGGCCGCTCTAGAAGGAATGGCCTGTGAAGTAGTTCCAATCGCGACCCGTTCCGGCGGCGTTCCGGAAGTGATCGACCACGGCGTAACCGGCTACCTGGCCGACGTCGGCGACGTGGACACGATGGCCGGCTACGCCATCGAACTGCTCTCCGACGAGTCCGCTCTGCGCGCCATGGGCAAACGGGCGCGCGCCACCTGCCAGGCGCGATTCTGCACTACAAAAATCATTCCGCTTTACGAAGAGTTTTACCGGAAGGTGCTGGCGCAAGCGCCGCAGCCGCCATCGGTTCTTCAGGATTCGCTAAGATAGGCAGCCGCAGCCGGATCAACGTCCCACCGCCTTCGCGCGCCTGGATGATCATCTTCGCCGCATCGCCATAAAGAACCTTGAGTCGCTCACCCACGTTCGCCATTCCGATTCCGGCTCCGCCCATGCCATCTTGCGCAACCGCCGCGATCGCATTCGCACCGCCCGTCGGATGTAAAGTCGACCCCATGCCCACGCCGTCGTCTTCCACCTCAATCACCAGCCGCGATTTAATCAGCCGGCTGCGCACCGTAATGCTCCCCCCTTCCACCTTCGGTGCCAACCCGTGCTTAATCGAATTTTCAACCAGCGGCTGAAGGATCATGCTCGGCACCATCGTTTCCAGCGATCCCGGGTCCAGGTCTTTAATTACTTTCAACTTGTCTCGCCCAAACCGCACCACCTCGATGTCGAGGTAATTGTCGATAAATTCCACTTCCTCCCGAAGCGATACGAACGAATCCGTGCTGTTGGTCAGCCGTCGCAAGATCGTCGCCAGCTTCAGAATCATCTCGCGCGCCGTATCCGGATCGAAGCGCACCAGCGAAGAAATCGAATTCAGCGTGTTAAACAAAAAATGCGGATTGATTTGATTTTGCAGCGCCGCCATCCGAGCATGCAGCAGCAGCCGTTCCTGCTCTTCCAGCTTCAATTCGATGCGCACGTTGTTAAATATCTTCAGCTCCGTGCCCACGACCGTCGCTACGGTCATATAAATCGCGGCTTCTACCCACAGGTTCGTGCTCTCCAGGCTGAAGATCGAAGAAGGAAATGCACGCCAGATTTCTGTTTGCAGGAAGCGCACTCCGATGATGGTGAGAAAAAAAGTGACCTGCCAGTCAAACAGCCGCGGCCGCGGCAGATTGCGCCGTATCCACCGAAATATCGTGAGATCCACAAACGGCGAAAACGACCAGATATCTTCCTGCTCCGGCGCGAACTGCCGCAACTGCCCCGCCACGATCCCGGCCAGAACATAGAGCGGCATGCTCGCCCACTCGTGATGAAATGTCGCCGGCACCGCAACCACCGCCCCACCGACTCCGCCTGACAGTCGGCCTCCAATGACGCCCAGCAGCAACGCCGTCTCCAGCGAAAGATCGCCGGAGAGAAAGCTCGTGACATTGAATCGAATCCACACGCCGAGCGCGATCGGCAGCCCCATCCACAGCGCCAGATAAATTTTGTCTCGGGTAAGTCGATTCTCTCTGAAGAGAAGTTTTCTGAATTCTTTCGATCGTCCGAGCACCGTCGACACCGTCGCCGCGACAGCCAGTTTGAGGAGCAGGTGAATGAGGATCAGGCGCGGTTCGAGCATGGAAACATGGTACTAGCGTAGTGCGTCAAACAGCTTGACGTTTATGATTCGGTGATTTACTCCGTGACCTCTGTGTCCTCTGTGGTAAAGCCTTTGACTTTTCACCCTGACACCAGAATCCAGAAACGCCAGAAAATGAAAGCGATCCGCTCTCCCGCCAAATCACCCGATTTTCTCCGCCGCCTCGCGCAAAAGCTTCTCCACGTCGCACCCCGCCGGCAGTCCGCCCTGCGCGAAATTGCGGCTCCCTCCGCCCCGTCCCCCAACCGCCGCCAGCGCCTCTTTCAGCAGCCCCCCCATATCGCCCGCCCCGCCCGGCGTCTGCGCAAACACAACTCCTGGTGGATTCATCGTACTAGCCACCAGAGCCACCACTCCCGCCCCGGCCCGAGCCGCTCTCTGCGCAAACAATTTGGCGAAGCCCGCATCGCGATCGCCAAACACGCGCACCACGATCTTTCGATCCCCCGCCACCTCGCGCAGTTCGGTGTCGGCCATAGCCCCAGCCAGTTGCGCCAAAGCCTCCTCCCTGCCGCGGCGCAATTCCTTCGACTCCTCGAACGTCTTCCGAATCATCTCCGGCACATCGGCCGCCTTCGCGGAAAACAGACTCGCTGCCTCAGTCAATGTCGTATAGTCCCGCCGCGCCGCCGTCACCGCCCGCCCGCCGCACACAAACTCCACCCGCATCCCTTGCCGAGTCTTCTCCGTCTTGCGCAGCAGAATCGCCCCAATCTCCCCAGTAGCGTTCACATGCGTTCCACCGCATGCCGACAAATCAAAGTCCGCCACCTCAATCAGCCGCAACTCATCCCGCTCCGCCGGAGGCAGCTTGCGCAACCCAAGCTTCTCCGCCTCGTCGCGGTGTACATACCGAATTGTCACCGGCCGGTCCTCGAACACAATCTCATTGGCGCGTTTCTCAGCGCCGACAACTTGCGCCGCCGTAATCGCGGGAGTCGAAAGGTCGATCGAACAATAGTCGTCTCCCATATGAAAAGAGACTGTTGGCATCTGATAAAGCTCAATAAACGCCGCCGAAAGAACATGCTGTCCCGTGTGCTGCTGCATGTGATCGCGGCGCCGCTCAGCGTCGATCTCTCCCCGCACCGGAGTTCCCGGAGCGATGGCAGACTTGGTGGGACCTTCCAGATAATGGACAACGCGCCCATCCTCCGCATCCACGACCTCGGCCACTCGCAAGCGTTCGGCGCCGATCGTGACCCATCCCAAATCGTGAACCTGCCCGCCGCTAGTAGGATAAAAAGCGCTCTCGCGAAGAATCAAAGCCGGACGCGCGTCTTGAGCCGACCCGCTCGAGGCGAGAGAAGGTTCCTCGACAACAGAGTCGAACTCAAGCAAATCGGGCTGATCGTAGTAAAGGCGCTTGGTCATAAGAAATAGGAAGGCAAGCCAGAAAGTTGTAGCGCCGGCGTCCCGCCGGCTGTCCGGGGGGCGTCCTCACCCGCCGCCCCAACTCCACCCGACAACATATGCAATAGAAAAGAGCCAGGCACCGGCGACCACTGCACACGAAAGAGCCCGTTACCGTTGCTTCCTTCCGGACCTGGCGGGGTTGGCGGGAAAACGTCGCGCGGAACCGATGCCTGACCCTCTATAGTATCAAGAGAACGCGTCAAGAGAACGCAATCGAGTTGGGTAGTACCGGAGTTTGAATTTTCTCGGCGAACTCGGTGGGGTTCTCTGCGTTCTCTGCGGTTAAGAGCTTTTGCTCTTGATGGCAAATCAAAAGCAAGCTAGCGAAACGAATCCATGTCCGACTCAGAATGCCCCACCTACCGAGAATTAAAAGACCGCGAGACCCGTGCTCACGCCGCCTGGACCTCCTATCTATTCCGCAAAGACGTAAAGCCCCCGCTCTCGGCCAAGGCCAAGCGCCAGCATCAGAAGAAAGAAATGGAAGCCTACGAGCAAGCTCAAAAAGCCCGCATAGCCCACGCCAAGATCTGCCCAACCTGCCTGTCCGAGTCTCTTGGGACCTGCCTTTAAACGCCGACACCAAAAGCTCGGTGGTGCGCCACTTCTCGCGCCGCGAAACGTGAGGCGCCAGGCTCTACCACCCTCTGGTTTGAAGCATTTGGGCTTCGTCCAGCCCGGAAACAGCTAGGCCCTTCATCGCTCCTACTAAGTCCTCACTAACCTCCAATAACACCTTGGGGTCCTGATAATGCGTGGCAGCCTTCACAATTGCCCGCGCGCGCTTCTCGGCTTCCTGCGGGTCGGCGAACTCTGTTGAGTTCTGCATGAAGATGCCGCTGCCTACGAAGACGGCTTCGGCTCCTAGTTGCATTACCAGGCTGGCGTCGGCTGGGGTGGCTATGCCTCCGGCGCTGAAGTTTGGGACTGGGAGCTTGCCTTCTTGCGCTACCATCTTGATGAGTTCGTAGGGCGCGCCGTGCTCTTTGGCTTTGGCGTAGAGTTCTTCTTCACCGAGGACGGTCAGGATTTTCATCTCTTGCACGATCTGGCGAATGTGTTTTACGGCGTGGACTACGTCTCCGGTGCCAGCTTCGCCTTTGGTGCGGATCATGGCTGCTCCTTCGGCGATGCGGCGGAGGGCTTCGCCGAGGTTGCGGGCTCCACAGACGAAGGGGACTTTGAAGGCGTGCTTGTCGACGTGGTGGGCTTCGTCGGCGGGGGTGAGGACTTCGGATTCGTCGATGTAGTCGACGCCTAGCTCTTGCAGGATTTGGGCTTCGGCGAAGTGGCCGATGCGGCACTTGGCCATGACCGGGATGTTTACCGTGGCCATGATCTCGCGGATTTTTTTCGGGGAGGCCATGCGGGCTACTCCGCCTTCGGCGCGGATTTGCGCGGGGACGCGCTCTAAGGCCATGACCGCTACGGCGCCGGCGCGCTCGGCGATGGCGGCTTGCTCGGCGTTGGTTACGTCCATGATTACGCCGCCTTTTAGCATTTCGGCGAGGCCGGTTTTGAGGCGGAGGCTGGTGTTTCCGGAATTCGCGTTTCCGTTGTGGGACATGTTGGGCTCTTTTCTGCTGGTCGTTTGCCTGTGCGAATCGGGATCGCGCGGATAATCGCGATCGAATTTCTATTTATGATTCTACATCTTGTTTATGCTCTTAGAGCGTCGGGCGCATTCGCAGCTTTGTCTTACGTCCCTGGCGGGGCTGACGCTTTCCATTTGCTTCCCCATGGCTTGCGTCCTGGCTGCATTCTTGCGCCGCTCCGCGGTTGCTTTCGGCGGGGCGGGTGGCGCTAAGGTTGTCGGTTGCGTTTCATCGTCGGTCTTTCGCTGTGCTTGCCGGTGGTGCGACGCGCTCGCCGCTTTTACGCTGCGCTCATGGTGGTTGCGCTGCCCGGCGGAGACGCGGCAGGCCGCGTCTCTACGAAAGTACCGGGATGTGTACCAAGATTTTTGGTATGGACGAAAATGTATGGAACGCTGGAGCGATTATGGCTTCCGCCGGCTGCACAAAATAGTAGCTTGGCGGTCTTAAAGGCTTCGTCGTTTAGAAGACTGACAACTACGACTTTGGATAGTATTGGCGCGTGGATTCGACTGTCTGTGCAAGTTGTTTCACACTGTTGCGCGGGCAAGAATCGGTGTATGCTTCTGCCACGGATTTCCCCGGTGGGTTCTGGCGTGCTCGAGCCAGGAGGGATTCTTCCAGGAAGTGCCATCCAAATTAAAAGGAGAAGTTCATGATTCGAAGATTCAGTGTGTACTCTCTCGCGCTCGTCGCGGTCTTGGCGACCGTGAGTGCGGTTTCTGAGGCAGCGCCGCAGACGTTTATGACTCGGGAAGCAAGGGCGGCGGTCGTGAACGGCGAAGCCCAGATGATTGGCCGGATGCCCGCATCGCAAACCATGCATTTCGACATCGTTCTGGCGCTGCGACATGCTCCGGAACTTAAGAATTTCCTGGAGGACATCTATGATCCGACCAGCAAAAACTTTCATCAGTATTTGACGCCCGAGGAATTCACCGCGCGTTTTGGACCGAGCCAGGAGGACTGGGATGCGGTGGTGAAGTTCGCGCAAGAAAGTCAGTTCAAGATCATCGGCGGCTCGCGCGATTCGATGGATATTCAGCTGAGGGGATCGGTCGCGCAGGTGGAGAAAGCCTTCCACGTGCAGATGGGAGTTTATCAGCACCCGACCGAGAACCGGACGTTCTTCGCGCCGGATCGTGAACCCTCAGTGGACCTGCCGTTCCAGCTCTGGCACGTCACGGGACTTGACAACTACGCGCTTCCGCATCCGCTGGTCATGCGCGCCAGCGGGCCGTTGGGGCCGCAAGCGTCCATCGGTTCCTGCCCGGGAGCTTCTTTTTGCGGCAGCGACATGAGGGCGGCCTACTACGGTGGGACGTCGCTGACGGGCGCCGGCCAGAATATCGGCCTGCTGGAGTACGCCGGATTCGATATCGCGGATGTGAACACTTACTACACGAATGCCAAAGAGACCAGGGCCTTCGCGGTCACTGGCATTTCCACGGATGGAAGCAGCGTGAACTGCGCCGAGCCGAGTTGTGACGACACGGAGCAGACGCTGGACATCACGCAGGCGGGCGGGATGGCGCCGAACGTCACCACGGTGTACGTGTATGTGAGCGACGACAGCGACACGGCGCTGTTGAGTGCGATGTCTACAGATAAACCGTTGCCCTTGAACCTGAGCTCTTCGTGGACGTGGAGCCCGGCAGACCCGAGCACGGACGATCCGTATTTCGAAAAGATGGGAACGCAGGGGCAGAGCTTCTTTCAGGCGACCGGCGACAGCAAAGCCTATCGCGGCAATGCTCCGTGGCCGGCAAATTCCGCTTATGTCACGGGCGTTGGTGGCACGGACCTGGTGACGCAGAGCGCGGGCGGCCCGTGGAAGTCGGAGACCGCTTGGGTTGATGGTGGCGGCGGCTGGGGGACGAACGTCGATATTCCCTCCTGGCAAGTGGCCGCGGTGGCGGGCTGTTCGGCGTGCAACAAGACCTATCGCAATGTGCCCGACGTGTCGGCCAATGCGAACTTCACTTTCTACGTTTGCGCAGACCAAGACGGATGTACCGAAAACGAATACGGGGGAACCAGTTTTGCGGCTCCGATGTGGGCCGGATACCTGGCTCTGGCGAATCAACTGGCGGCTTCGACTGGCGCAGCGGCGCCGGGCTTCATTAACCCAGCCGTCTATACGATCGGTCTGGGGTCAGGATATGGCGCCGCTTTCCATGACATTACGAGTGGCAGCAACGGCTTTTCGGCAACCACGGGCTACGATCTGGCAACCGGCTGGGGCAGCCCGGATGGTGCCGGCTTGATCAATGACCTGACCAGCGGAGGCGGAGGCGGAGGGCCGGAAATCAGCTTTGATCCGACCTCGCTGAAGTGGGGCAAGGTTGCGGTGGGCACGACTGCTTCCGGCAAGAAGAAGGTGGTAGTCACCAACTCGGGCAACGCTACCCTGAACATCACCACCATCGCAACCACCGGCGACTTTGCCCTGGTAGCGGTAAAGGCGACCAAGAAGGTCACGCCTTGCGTGAACGGCACGGCGCTGGCGCCGGGCTCAACTTGCGAGATCAAGGTGAGCTTTACACCTACGCAGACCGGAGCACGTACCGGGGATGTGAACTTCACCGACAATGCTTCGGGTAGTCCGCAGAGCGTTGCTTTGACCGGCACCGGCAAGTGAGGCTGGGCTAATCTGGCAGTAGAGAAATAGGCGGGATCTTTCCGGGTCCCGCCTTTTTTACGTCGCGACGGTTAGAGGAAGCGATCGGCGGTTTGCGAACGCATTATTGTTGTGATGTACCGGGGAAATCGGCGATGAATATCGAACAAAAGAGCCAAGCCTACGGAGTCATACAAACCCTTCTTGTTTTTATTTTTGCGGCTGCCGTTTTCTTTGGACCCGAAGTTCCGAGGCTGCCTACTGGAAGGGTCTCGTCAATCATCGGGCTGGCGTTCTGCGGGTTGGGAATTGTTCTTTTGTTCGCCGCCATTTCCCGGATCGGTCAATCTATTCAGATCGCGCCGGAACCGAAGAAGGGCGCGACGCTGGTGACAACGGGCGTTTACAGGTGGTTCCGGCATCCGATTTACACTGCGATGGTCGTGCTGGTGATCGGCCTATTCCTTCGCCGGCCAACTCTCGCCATCGCGCTGGCAGGTGGCGCGGTGATTGTCTTCCTTATCATTAAAGTCCGGTTTGAAGAGAAGTTACTACTCGCTACTTATGCGGAGTACTCCGCTTATAGGACGCGGACCTGGGGCATTATGCCGTGGCCGAGGAGAAGGGCGCCACGTTAAGAATGATGTGGGCGTACTGCCGCATTTCTTTCCGC
>JBAQJF010000184.1:0-1688 GCA_049300195.1 Terriglobales bacterium
GTGGCCGGAATTCCAGGAGTTGAATGCCGCCTTGGTGGCCTATCTCTCCGAGATCACGGAGAAAGTCATTCGCGAGGAAGTACACGGCGAAACCGGCGAAGCCGAGGAAGTTGACGAGCCGACAAGGATCGGGCGATGACAACGGCATATCCAGCCGCGGCCATCCCGGTCATGACAACATCAAGACCGTGGTCACAGCTCGCTCAAATCTTCCGGCACATCGCCGAACTTCTTCAGAACGACCGCGTCCGAAAACTCGCCAACGTTCGGATCGCCTGCACGCTTGAATGCGACGGCCCCCGCATTGGCAGGATCCCGGGACATTACTTCGGCCCGCCTGATCGCGGCGCTCTCGCTCTGGCACTCCTGTGCTTCACCCGGCGCAGTACCGTCTTCGGTGTGGATGAATGGAAGAGCAACGTAATAGGTTACGGCCATGGCGGTCTCCTCAACAGTTTGCACATGGTCAGTGCGTCTTCGTTCTCCTTGGCCTCTTGCGGCGCGGCCGGCTTTCTAACCTTGGCACGCCGGAACCGGATCACACAGCAGCAGAGAGACGATCGATCTTGGCTTTCAAAACTGCTTTGGCGATCAACGTAATTCAGGAGTTGCCGAACATAGGCAAGTTATTTCCACCGGGCGTCCAGACACCTTATACGGGGTGATCCGGAAAATATCCGCAAAGCATTCGACAACGTTGCACGCAGTTTTTCACATCTTCGGCCATAGCATTCCCGCTCAGACACATCACCGCATATGGCAGTGACCAATAGTGTGCCCATTCGGGGCAACATAGCGCGACACCTTCTGTGAGAAATTCAATTAGGACACTACCCAATGATTGCCGCACTCGGCGTTGACGGGAATGGCGACAAACATCCGCTCGGCTTGGTCGAGGGGGCGACTGAGAATGCCGCTCTCATGCAGGCGTTGATCGATAATCTGATCGAGCGCGGGCTCGACCCGACGGTCTGCCGGCTGTTCATCATCGACGGCGCCAAGGCGCTGAGCAAAGTCCGCTATCTGTCACGGGAATGCCACAGATTTATCTTTAGTTCCGGTGGCGGATACTGTCTTAATTCCAGGGCACTGTTTTATTTTGCTCAGTGCCACGTCCTAATTTCGGTTTAGCCTTCTTGGGAGAATTGATGCCAAGGAGGAGAATATGCAATTGCAGTCGCGGCTGCGCTTCTCGCGGCTGCTCTGGAGTTTCACAAGCAGCCCCGATCTCACCCCTTACCCTGGGGGTCGCAAGCGAGGCCGCTTCGGCTCACATCGTCGATGCGTGGTGTTGTCGTCGTGGAGGCTGGGGCTGGCGAGGCGGATGGCGTGGCGGAACCCGCTATTACGCTTGGGCGCGTCCAGGGTGGGGCGGGCGCTGGTGCCGCTGGCATGCGTATCGTTGCGGATGGTGATCTGGTCGGACTATTTTGTAGAGGCGTAGTTGAGGCCACAGAGCCGGCTCCGGAAATCTGCACTGGTCTGGCGGCGAGACAACCTCGATTCGGTAGAACGGCAATTGGGAAATGGAATGGAGTTGATGTTTACCTAATCCATTTACCCAGCGGCTCAATTTTTGGCCTCTCATCCGCGTTGGGCCATAGTCAGCATTGATCTCATCAGTCGAATGCGCTGAGTGAGTGAGAACTAGGTGATGCTATGAAAAAGAGTCTGACTGCAATCATCGG
>JBAQJF010000185.1:0-12810 GCA_049300195.1 Terriglobales bacterium
TTTGCTACGGTTCCAGTTACCGAAGCTGACCGCCGCTCCGGGATGATGACGCCGTCCGCCCCGGCTGCATCCGCGGTGCGCAAGATCGCTCCCAAATTGTGCGGATCCTCTACGCCGTCGAGCACCACGATGAGCGAATGCTCGCCGCGTCTCGCTCCCACCAGATCGTCCAGATCGCTATACTGCTTGGCCGAGGTTGCCGCCACCAATCCCTGATGCGCGGCATTTCCGGCAAGCTCATCAAGCTCCATGCGCGAGACGAAGCGCACCGGCACGCCAATTTTGCGGCATTCATCGATCACCCGCTGGAGCCGAATATCCTTCCGCTCCTTGGCAACCGCGATCCAGGTAAAGGCCCGCCCCCGCGCCTTGAGCGCCTCGGTGACGGTATTGATCCCGTAGAGAATATTCATAAGTAGAGACCGGGCCTGCCGCGCATCGGCGCCTGGCCAAATCCAAACGAGGACCAAGTAGTGTATCGCGCCCCGAGCATCAAGAAGTTTTCCTCTGTGCTCCTCGGTGCCCTCTGTGGTTGGTCGCTCGCGACTCTGGAACAAAATCCGACGAATGCTAGACTGAGATCATCGAAGAATCGTGAATCCTGTCTACATTCTCTCCGCCGCGCGCACGCCGATCGGCAAATTCGGAGGGTCTCTGTCGAGTCAGACCGCCGCCGACATGGGGACCGTCGCCGCTAAAGCTGCCATCGAGCGCGCCACCATTCAGCCCCACCAAATCGAAGAGACGATCTTCGGCAATGCCCGACAGGCTGGTGGAGGCCCGAATCCCGCCCGCCAGATCTCCATCCGCAGCGGCGTGCCGCAAGAAGTTCCCGCCTACACAGTCAACAAAGCCTGCGCCTCAGGCATCAAGTCGATCGCGCTCGGCTATAACGAAATCGCCACCGGCAATCTTGAATGCGTCCTCGCCGGGGGTACCGAGTCCATGTCGCGCGTGCCCTACTATCTGGACGGCGCGCGCTGGGGTTACCGATTGGGCAATCAGGATCTGGTCGACGGCATGTACCGCGACGGCTTCTTCTGCCCGATGGCAAAAATGGTGATGGGAGAGACCGCGGAAATTCTGGCCGAACAATACAAAATTTCCCGCGAAGAGCAGGATCAGTTCGCTCTGACCTCGCAGCAGCGGGCCGCCGCCGCGCAATCCGGTGGACGGTTCGACGCAGAAATCGTCCCGGTCACGATTGAGGGGAAAAAAGGCTCAGCCACTTTTTCGCACGACGAACATCTCTTTCCCGACGCGACGCCGGAAAAGATGGCGAAGCTTTCGCCTGTCTTCTCGAAGACTGGAACCATTACCGCCGCTAATTCCTCCGGCATTACCGATGGCGCCGCCGCCGTTATCCTCGCCAGCGAGACGTTCGCGACCCAAAATAATCTCAAGCCGCTGGCCCGCATTGTCGCAGTCACTTCTGCCGGAGTCGACCCGCGCCTCATGGGCATCGGCCCGGTCCCTGCCATTCGCAAGCTCGAGCAGAAGCATGGCTTGAAGCTCTCGGACTTCGATCTCGTCGAGCTTAACGAAGCCTTTGCCGCCCAGGTCCTGGCCTGCGACCGCGAACTTCATTTCGACCGTGACCGTCTCAACGTCAACGGCGGATCGATCGCTCTCGGCCACCCGATCGGCTGCACCGGCACGCGCATCACGGTCACGCTGCTCCACGAGATGCTGCGCCGCAAAGCTCGCCGCGGCTTGGCCACGCTTTGCGTCAGTGGAGGAATGGGGATGGCACTGGCCATCGAAAATGCTTCCCAACCGTAGTTGCCGCCGACGGTAGCAGAGTATCCTGCCTGTCCGGCAGACGCCCCCGCGTTGTCCCCCGGCCATCGCCCGCCGATATATACTCAAAAAGAGCCGCCCAAGGCGCGGTCAGCATCCCATCGTCTATGTCTCTCTCAGCGGTTATCGTCGACGACGAGCAGTTAGCCCGCGACGAACTCGCCTACCTCCTCAACCATGCTGACGTAAATGTGGTCGCTCAGGGCAAGAACGGCTTGGAAGCCGTGAACCTGATCCGCGAGCACAATCCTGACCTCGTCTTTCTCGATGTGCAAATGCCCGGACTCGACGGTTTCGGAGTCATCAAAAAGCTCCTTGACCGAAAGATCCCGCTGCCGAAAATCGTCTTTGCCACCGCCTTCGATCAGTATGCGGTCAAGGCTTTTGAAGTGAATGCAGTCGACTACATCCTGAAGCCCTTCGACAAGAAGCGCATCGCGCAATCGATCGAGAAAGCCCGGGCGAAGCTCGCATCCGGAAACGGCCCGGTAGAAAAACTCGAAACGCTCGTCCGGATGCTGGAGTCGCAAAAGTCCTCGACTGCAAAAATTCTCATCAAGGCCGCGGGCCGCCTCTTCCTGGCCGATCCGAAAGACGTTTGTTTCGCCACCATCGAGGACGGTGTCATCAGCGTCACCACCAGCGGGCACATGGGCATGGAAGGCCAATCGAATTGCCGCACGCTGGAAGAGCTTTTCGAGAGTCTCGATCCCAACCTCTTCTGGCGCGCCCACCGCTCATTCCTCGTCAACAAAAATCACATCCGTGAAGTCGTGCCCTGGTTCAAGAGTTCCTACCAGCTCCGCATGGATGACAAAAAGCAAACCGAAATTCCAGTGAGCCGAGCCCAAACCCGGCGCCTGCGGGAACTCTTCAATCTCTAATTAAGACGACAATCAAGACGACGAAATTGGGTCAAAGCGGATTACTCCGGGGCTGGCAGCTCGTAACTCAATAAAAAAGGGCAGCCGCGAAGACTGCCTCCGGCTGCCCAGGGGAGGGACAATCAATCTCTCATTGGATCGTCTTCATGCGATCGCTTGCAGCGCGATGCGGTTCGGTATCACCAGCATCGAGCCTTCGATCCGAATCAACTCCTTTCGCTTCATGTCGCTCAATAATCGGGTCACGGTCTCCCGCGATGACCCGATCATCTGCGCGATCTCCTCATGAGTGAACTCCGATTCTACCCGCAAGTCGCGGTTATGAGGCTCTCGCGCCACCCACGAAAGCAGCAGGCGCGCTAGCTTCTCGGTCGAACTCCTCGCCAGCAGCAAATCGTGTACGTCTCCGAATGTGCTCGTGACTTCCCGTGCCAGCAAGGCGGCGCATGCCATCGCCGTATCATTGTCGCTTTCGATCAGCCGCATGAAGTCATCCTGCTCGACGAACTTGATCTGGCAGAAGCCAATGGTTGTGAGGGTCATCGGAGAAGGACGGCTGGATACGATCGCGCTCAACCCCAGCACATCTCTTTCTGCCGCAATCTTCAGAATGATGGTTTTTCCGTCGCGCGCTTGCACCGATAGCTTGGCTCTCCCGGAACAAACGATGAAAATGCCCCGCGGAATCTGGCCTTCTGTGAGCAGTATGGCGTTACCCGGGTAGATAGTAATGCGCCCCAATTTACTGAACGCACTTATGAGATCATCGGGCAGTTGGCAAAAATCGCCAGTCTGTCGCAACGTGCAGTGGAGACAATCGTTTGGCGCGTGGAGGCGTCGAGGCACGCCCATGAGGTAACTCCTGTAGTTTCGAAGATAATTTGCCCGCGAACTCTGCGCGCTGGGGGGCGGCCAAGAACAAATTACCGCTGCACTCAAGTTGCCAAGGTTATAAGTCCGCCAACCTCTTCTCACTCCATGACTTGCCTCGCGCTTACGGATTACTGCATCATTCAAGGTGCCGACTAGCAGACAGGCATGACGAAAGGCGGGCACTCCTCGCTCAATCCAGATAGTCGCCCCGCGAAATTCCCAGCTTCTGCATCTTATGTTGCAGAGTGGTCCGCTTTAGCCCGAGCCGCGCCGCCGCGCCCTTCGCACCGGACAGAACGCCCCGCGTCTCCCGCAGAACGTCCACAATGTGGTCCCGTTCCCGTTCCCGTAAGGTGCGTTCCGAATCGGGAGGCCTTTTTCCTGCTTCCGCTCGCAACTCCGCCAGCGGTGGCTGCAACCGCTCATCCTCCGACAAAATCACTGAGCGCTCAATAAAATTCTCCAGCTCCCGAATATTTCCCGGCCAGCGCCAATGCATCATCACTTCCACTGCTTCATCCGGAATCACTGTAATCCGCTTGTGCATCCGCGCCGCGCTCTTCTCCACGAAATAATGAATCAGCAGCGGAATATCCTCGCGGCGTTCCCGCAACGATGGCAAATGCAGCGGAAACACGTTGAGCCGGTAGTACAAATCCGTACGGAATTCCTTCTCCTCCACCGCCTGCGCCAGATCGCGATTGCTAGCCGCGAGCACGCGCGCATCCACCCTGATGGTCTTCGTTCCGCCCAGCCGCTCAAACTCCTGGTCCTGGAGCACTCGCAGCAGCTTGGGCTGGAGTTCCAAAGGAATTTCCCCAATCTCATCCAGCAGCAGTGTCCCGCGATCCGCCAATTCGAGCCGTCCAACTTTCTGCGTCACCGCCCCCGTGAACGCGCCTTTTTCGTGCCCGAATAACTCGCTCTCCAGAAGGCCAGTCGGAATGGCCGCGCAATTGAGCTTGATAAAGCTCCGGTCCCGCCGCGAACTCATCAAGTGAATCGCCCGCGCGATGCGCTCTTTGCCTGTTCCCGTCTCGCCCGTGATCAGCACGGTCGCGTCGGTATTGGCGACGATCGCCGCGTAGTCCAACACGCGCTTCAGCGCCGGACTGTGCCCCACAATATTCTCTGGCTGCTGTTCCGCGCGAATCTCGTTTTCGAGATATCGTTTCTCCTGCGCCAGCCGATCCTTAGCCTGCGCCACTTCCCGGTAAGCATTTGCATTGTGAATCGCGGGCGCAATCTGCCTGGCCACCTGCTGGAGATACTCGGCATCCTCCCGGCTGAATGCGTTCTCCCGGGTCGCACCCAGGAGCACACTTCCAAGGGCGCGGCTGCCCATCAAGAGCGGTACGCAACAAAGCGACTGGATCCCCGGCTCCTCCACCTCCCTGACCGCCGTAGTGCTGAACCGACCCATCTCTGCCGCGCTTACCAACGTGACGCTCCGGGTCTCAATCGCGCGCGCTGAAATCGTATGGGCCAGCGGCAGACGATTCCACTCCCTCGTGGCCGCTTTTTCCGCATGCTCGACCGACCGTATCTTCAGTGTCCGCGCATCCTCCAGCAACGCCAGCCGCGCGTATTGGTAGTTCGTGATCTGCCGCATCTTGGCAAAAACCAGTGGCAGAAGCTGGTCAAACTCCAAGGTCGAAGTGATTTCGCGTCCAATCTCGACCAAGCTCTGGAGGCGGTTATGCTGCCTCTGCCAGTCGCCGTGGATCTCGTGATTCTCCACCGCCAATGCAACCAGCCGCGCCGCCCGTTCCAGCAGGAGCAGAGTGTCCGAACCCTCAGCCTCGGCTTCGATCCGCCCGATTCCGAGCGCCCCATAGCGCCGCCGCGAGGTGCTCATGGGCACGACCAGATACGAACGCACGCCATGCTCGCGCAACGCCTTCGCCGTCCCCACAAAGCGCGTCTCCCGCTCCACATCTGGAATCCGCACCGGCTCCTGATGCTCCCACACCCAGCCATTTGGCGATCCCTCGGATAGAGACGAAGTGGCATCCCAGGACCGCATCTCGGTCTCCAGTTTCCAGAAATGAGTCACCACGCAGTTCCGCGCCGCGTCGCATACGGCGAATTCAACGAGCATGCTGTGAGTCAGTTGCCGCAGCAGCGGAGTCAATTCCTCAAAAAGTTGAGGCAACGCCGCACCCCCAACAACCAGATCCGTAATCGCTAGCAGGATCTCGACGCTGGAGCGTCCGACAATCGCCAATTTGTTTTGACCCTGCGTCCCTTCATTATCCGGACGCAGGTTTCCCTCTGGTTCGAGCGCAACTCCCGGCATGCCGAGCGAGCCTCTCCCCTTCACGGGGCCTCTCTCTTTAGAATGTCGAGCAGTTCAGGGAACGTGAATGCGGCGTGCCAGGCCGCGTGAAGCGGTTCACTCAGTCAGGCAATCACGGTTGTTGGTTCCATTACATGGGAACCAATCTGATTCTCCCAGAACGGGAGCCCCCTCAGCCCGCGGCGCCCTTTTTCCCGGCCGACAACATTGGTCGAGAAAGTAACATCTTAGTCTTCTTCTGACAGCAATCAAGTATTTTGTTTGGTAATTTACAATAAACTAAGTCATCTGTATTTTAAGTAACTTAATCATGGCTCGTGGTTGGGAAAGTAAGTCCGTCGAACAACAACAAGCCGACGCTCTCGGCGAGCGCGGTTCATCCCGTCCGCACCTCTCGGCGGATGAGCAAAAAAGAAACCGCCAACGCGAAAGTCTCCTCTTGGTCCGCAAGGGTCTCGTCACCAAGCTCGACTCCGCACAAAGCCCGCGTCACCGTCAAATGCTTCAGCAGTCACTGGCCGAACTCGATAAACAACTCTCGTCTTTTGATAACCTTAGCAAATCCACGGCACCGTAGTGAATGGCCCGTTCGTATACTTCCCATAAGCAAAACCGAAGCCGCGCCTTTCCCCGCCTGACGTATAATCTGACTTGCGATGAAAGACCGCCGATGAAAGCTCAAGTTTACGTTTCCCTCAAGAAAAGCGTCCTTGATCCGCAAGGTAAAACCATCCACGGAGCCCTCAGCAAAATCGGATACGCGGGTCTCGAGGAGGTTCGCCAGGGCAAATACTTTGAAATCACGCTGAACCCCGCAATTTCAAAGACTGAAGCCAAAGCGGAAGTAGAAAAGATCGCGCGCGAAGTTTTGACCAACCCGGTAATAGAGGAGTTTCGTTTCTCCCTCGAAGAGTAGATTGGATGGGCCGTCAGAGAAAGTTTTTATAGCGACATGAGGGAAGCCTGACGTATTCATCAGCAGGGAATCTTCTCCGAAAGGGGTGCTCGACAAGATTATCAGCCCCTTATAGGCCGCTCACTCCCCCGCAAATGTCATCAAGGAGTTTTGACTCATGTGCGGAATCGTCGGATACGTAGGTAAAAAGCCGGTTGTCGATGTCATCATCGAAGGCCTGCGCAAGCTCGAATACCGAGGCTACGACTCGGCCGGGATCGCTGTAGCGGGCAATGGCGAAGGCTTGCAAATCCGCCGCGCGGAAGGCAAGCTCCGCAATCTGGAAGACGTAATCCGCCTCAAGCCCCTCGACGGAACCTACGGCATCGGCCACACGCGCTGGGCCACCCACGGACGCCCCACCGAAGAAAATGCTCACCCTCACCGCGACTGCACCGGGAAGATCGTGGTGGTCCACAACGGAATCGTAGAAAACTATCTTTCACTGAAAAAGAAGTTGATCAGCGAGGGGCATAAGTTCACCACCGAGACCGATACTGAAATCATCGCGCACCTGATCGAAAAGTATTACATCAACAGCGGCAACGGCCATCGCCCATCGCTCGAAGAGGCGGTCCGCAAAGCGGTCAAAGAATTAACCGGAGTGTTCGCGCTGGTAGTGATCGCCACCGACGATCCAAGAAAAATCGTAGCCGCCCGCAACGGTCCACCGGTGGTCATCGGCATAGGGAAAGACGAATACTTCGTAGCCAGCGACGTTCCCGCGCTCCTCGATCACACGAGGGATCTCTTTTTTCTAGCGGACGGCGATCTGGCTATCATCACCGAGCAAGGCGTGCGCGTCACCGATTTCGACGGCCATCCTATGGAGCGCAAACCGCAGCGCATCACCTGGGACCCGATCATGGCTGAAAAAGGCGGCTTCAAGCACTTCATGCTCAAAGAAATTTACGAGCAGCCGCGCACCGTCCAGGAAACCACGTTAGGCCGCATCTCCCAGGACACCGGGAGAATTTTTTTGGAAGAAATGCACGTCGACGAAGCCGAATTCCGCGCCCTGAAAAAAATCGACATAGCGGCCTGCGGGACCAGTTGGCATGCCGGCCTGGCCGGCAAGTTCATGATCGAGACCCTGGCCCGCGTTCCGGTTGAAGTCGACTATGCCAGCGAGTGGCGCTACCGCGATCCGATTTTAGATTCCGATACCATCACCCTCCTCATCTCGCAATCCGGAGAAACTGCCGACACGATCGCGGCCCAGCGCGAAGCTAAGAGCAAAGGTTCCAAGACGCTGGCCATCTGCAACGTGGTCGGCTCAATGATCACCCGCGAAGCCGCCGGTACAATCTATACCCACGCCGGACCCGAAATCGGGGTTGCCTCGACGAAGGCCTTCACCGGTCAACTGACCGCTCTTTACTTGTTCGCACTTTATCTGGCACAAGTCCGCGGCACCATTTCCGAAGAGCAGTCCAGGATCGCAGTGCAGGAGCTGACTCAAATTCCCGGTAAGCTGGAGCAGATACTTACTCACGATGAAGCTTGCGACGAGCTGGCAAAGAAATACGTTCGCGCGCAAGATTTCTTATTTCTGGGCCGGGGCATTCACTATCCGATCGCCCTGGAAGGCGCGCTGAAGCTAAAGGAAATTTCCTACATTCATGCCGAAGGCTACCCCGCCGGAGAAATGAAGCACGGCCCGAACGCCCTGATCGACGAGAATCTCCCGGTGGTAATCATCGCGACGCGCGACGAGGGCAGCCCGCACTCCATGCTGCGCTATGAAAAGACGATGTCCAACCTGAAGGAAGTGAAAGCGCGCTCTGGCATAGTAATCGCGCTGGCGACAACGGGAGACAAGGAAATCGCGGAAGAAGCCGACCACGTCCTGTACGTTCCACCGGCGCCGGAGGAACTGTCGGCGATCCTGGAAATCGTCCCGCTGCAACTTCTTGCCTATCACATAGCAGTGAGACGAGGTTGCGATGTGGACCAACCGAGGAATTTGGCAAAGTCGGTGACGGTGGAGTAGTGACGTCCCCGTGGAACCCCGTGTACCCTGTGGTTCAATCTCTTGGTCGCGTGCTGAGGGAAAATCGGCCCCTCTCACCAAACCGTCCGAACCGCCCGCGCCCGCCGAATCTCCGCATCGGCCGTGATCAGTGCCATCCCCTCCACCAGTGCCGTCGCCCCGATCACTCGATCCGCCGGATCCTTCGGATAACTAGCGGGCAAGGTGAGAGTGCGTGCGCACGCGCGGGCGCTGATCGGCAACACTACAAACTGTGTCTCCACCTCCAACAAGAATGACTCCGGACTCATTCCCAGACGAATCCGTCCTTTGCCGTAAAGCGTGGCCAGTTCTATCAGCGTAAAGCCTGAAACTGCCAAACCCTTCCCACCCTGCCGTGCCTCATCGATCGCGGTCTTGGCGTTCTTCGAAAGCCGCTCCGGCTCTGACACCAGCCAAAGGACGACGTGCGTGTCGAGGAGAATCAATATAGGTCCCCCCACTCCTCCGGCGTAAGTATGGGCGACACAATATCCCCAACGATCTTCACCTTGCCCTTGAGAAAGCCATAGATCTCATCTGTATCCTGGCCCGCCGGGACGATCTTCACCACCGGCTTACCGTGCTTCGTTATTATGATCGTCTCGCGCTTCTTCTGAACTTCATCCATGACCTTTAGGCAATGCACCTTGAACGCGCCTGCCGCCATCTTCTTCACGAGCTTCCTCCGATTATGATTATAGTCATCCTACCATAGTCATATTTAGAGAAAACAGCCTTGCGAACCTCCTGTGACCGGCATCTCTCAACCAAGGCAAGAACGGATGACAGCGGGGCCCGGCGCAGGTCCAATCCAGCCCGCTGCTCCCGTCGGGAGTCAGACCCTCACCGGAATGCGGAATTCCAGTAGAAAAATACCAAAAGCCGCCTTTTCGTGATGTTCCCGACAAAACTCTTGCCCTGCGCGAAAGTTCGATTGCGAAAAACGATAGCCGGACAGTTGGAGATGTCAAATTGCTGAACGCTTCGACCGTCGCGCAAGCGACTATCTGCCGATCCGCGTCATCTAGATAGCAGATGACTCAATTCAAAACTCAAGCCGCGAAGCTCGTCCGCTCGGTCGCGCTCTCCGATGTCACCCGACACCTCGAATTCGAAGTGGACGGAGCGATTCACTTTGGCTTCGTCCCCGGCCAATGGCTCTCCATCAAAGCAACGACGCCAGAGGGCGAAGAAATCACGCGCGCCTACTCGATCGCTTCCCCCCCCGAGAACGGACGTGTCGCCCTCTGCCTGAACCGAGTGCACGAAGGCTTCATGTCGAACCACCTCTGCAACCTGGCCGAAGGTGAGGAGATTACGTTCCAAGGCCCGTTCGGGAATTTCATCCTGCACCCGCCGATGCGGGACACCATTTTTATCGCGACCGGTACGGGTATCGCCCCTTTCCGTTCGATGCTGCATTGGCTGCTCGCCGATCCCGAACGCCATCAGGGAAGAGAACTATGGCTACTCTTCGGCGCCCGCACAGAGACAGACCTCTACTATCGAGATCAATTTAGTCGTCTGTCGGCAGCGCACGCAAATTTCCATTTCATCCCTTCCCTGAGCCGCGCAACCCCCGACTGGCGCGGACTGCGCGGCTATGTGCAGGAGCACGTCAAAGACATTGTTGGCGACCGCCAGAGCGAAGAGATGCATGCCTACATCTGCGGTCTCGACAAGATGGTCAGGGCGAATCGTGAACTGCTCAAAGGCATGGGCTGGGACCGCACCTCGATCCGCTATGAACGGTATGATTGACGGTCGGGATTCGAATTCCTGAAGGAGAATGTATGTACGTTGCTGACAGCCATCGTTATGATTCCATGGAGTATCGACGGTCGGGGCGGAGCGGTATTAAGCTGCCCGCTATTTCGCTGGGGCTCTGGCATAACTTTGGCGGGGTGGATGTTATTGAAAACGCTCGTGCTATGCTGCGCCGGGCTTTCGATCTGGGCATCACTCACTTCGATCTAGCCAATAATTACGGGCCGCCTTACGGGTCGGCGGAGGAGAACTTTGGCCAGATTTTTAAGAAGGACTTCCGGCCACACCGCGACGAGCTGATTATCTCGACCAAGGCTGGTTGGGATATGTGGCCTGGGCCTTACGGCAACTTCGGTTCCCGCAAATACATGCTGGCCAGCCTAGATCAAAGCCTTGAGCGCATGGGACTTGAGTACGTTGACATCTTCTATCATCATCGACCTGATCCGGAGACTCCTATGGAGGAGTCGATGGGGGCGCTGGATACTGCTGTGCGGTCGGGGCGGGCGCTCTATGCTGGGATTTCGGCTTATAGCGCGGAGCAGACGTCGCGGGCCGTTAAGATTCTTCGGGAGTTGGGGACGCCTTGCCTGATTCATCAGCCTAAGTATTCGATGTTTGTGCGGGATCCGGAGCGGGGGCTGCTTGATGTGCTTGAGAAAGAAGGGGTTGGGTGCATCGTTTTTAGTCCGCTGGCGCAGGGGCTGCTCTCGGACCGGTATCTTAAGGGGATTCCGGAGGACTCAAGAGCGGCTCGGGATTTGTTTCTTAAGAAGGCCAGCATCGATGACAAGATGCTCGTTAAGATACGGGGTTTGAATGAAATAGCCCGGCGGCGGGGACAGACTTTGGCGGAGATGGCGGTGGCCTGGGTGCTGCGCGATCCGCGAGTTACTAGTGCTCTGGTGGGAACTAGCAAGGTGTCACAGGTGGATGACAACGTGGCGGCCCTTAAGAATCTTAAGTTTGCGGAGGAGGAGCTGCGGGCTATCGACTCGGTGCTGGCGGGGTGATTCGGAGGTTCCATTTCAGGATGCGCCATTCCATTATGCGTCGGGAACATTCGCAGTGTTCCCCGTGGAACAGTTGACATTTATGTTAGTATTAATGTGTACTTACAACGAGGTTTAGATGAAACATAAGAAACGAGTTACCAAGCGTCGAGCGAAAATGGGAAAAGTTGCAAAACTGACGGCTGCGGTTGGGTTGCGGACGGGGCGTCGGCGGCGGGCGCGGTATCTGCCGGAGGATCTGGCTGGCATGTACCGTCCCATGAAAAAGCCGGTTACTTTGCGGCTGGATGCGGATGTTCTGGAATGGTTTCAACGAGATGGGCGGGGGTACCAGACGCGGATCAATGTGGCTCTGCGGAAGGCGATGGTGGTGGAGCGGGGCAAGTAAGTTCAGCTTCGAGCCGCGAGTTTCGAGCTTCGAGATAAACTCGGCCACTCGCGGATGCGGTGGGACTTCGCGTTTTCGTCGTTCATCCGTACATTATTATACGTGCACTGTCCTCTCTTGGCGGCGAAAGAAATGCGAATCCGGAGGGCGAAAATAAAGTTGATTTTTGGGGCTTCGTGAAAGTCACCTTATGGTGATTTTTGCGTTGGAACGATGTTTACTGGATGGTACTGAGCACGCTTGGCCCAATCTTACTGTAATCAAGGCGTTAGCCGGTGCCCTTAGTTCGGTGTTTGATGACAAAGCACTTAGAGCGGGTATTGAGGAGTAAGGACTTGCTCGTACGCTTCCGGTTTTACGTGGCTCTGGGCGGCATGATTTTGTCAAGTTGACAGGGCATGCATTTAAGGAAATTGTCTCAAGTGATTAGGTACGCCCTGCGTCTCCGGATTTGGCGAACTTCCAGCGCCGAGGTACGCGCGGCTGTCCCATGGAATTGCTAGAATTGTTTCGGTGAGGTGAATATGGGGGGAATTACTCCAGAGGCATCGCGGATTTTGGAACGCGCGCTCGACCTTTCGACGCAAGATCGCGGCGCTCTGACTGCGCGCCTCATTGACAGCCTGGAGGACGAACGGCCCGACCAAGGCGTGGAGGACGCTTGGGCGGCCGAGATCAAGCGGCGTGTGGACGACATTCGGAGTATCCCGTCTGATCGTGCATGGTCCCTTCAGAAGCTTTGCGCTCCAAGGATCCTAATATCGAGGCGTCCGTGGAATCCCAGGTCTCGAAAAGCGCGAGACCTGGGGCACCCGGC
>JBAQJF010000186.1:0-19967 GCA_049300195.1 Terriglobales bacterium
AGATTGCAGAGGTGAAAGGCTCAAGGTTTCACCTCTGCAATCTGACTTCTGACCTCTGCAATCTGACCTCTTACTTCTGACCTCGCTTTTCTCGCGGCCAGCGCGCCACCACCACCGTCGAAATGCCTCCGCGCGGCCGGAAGTCGCCCTTTACCTCCGCCCACACGGGCTTCGCCCAGCGCACTACGTCGTCCAGAACCTGGTTCACAATATTCTCCTGGAAGATGCCGAGATTCCGATACGACTGCAAGTATTCTTTCAGCGATTTCAGTTCAAGGCATCGCCGGTCCGGCTGGTAGCGTATGACGATCGTGCCGAAGTCCGGCAATCCTGTCTTTGGGCACACCGATGTAAACTCCGGATCGTCCACAATAATTTCATATCCAGGAAACTGGTTTGGCCACGTCTCGATCTCGGGAAAATTGTGATCGAGCCCGGCGCTGGCGTGCTCATCGGTGTAGCGGCGCAATTTCGGCATGGCTCATTGTATCGAGACCGCCGCGTCCAGGTCACCGTTCACCTCATCATGAATAGCCTTCGGAAGCCCGGATTCGCGCCTTAAATCTGACGCTAAATTGCTGGCCGCCGCATCCAATTAACCAAGTCCCAACAGTAACTTTGCGTCGCCTGTGGCGCCGCACGGATGATAGATTGAAGCTTGCGCTTTTCTCCGCATGCCCTTGAATGGAAACAGTTCGCAGCCCCGGCGCTGGCCGGCAACCTTGCTCGCCATTCTGGCCGCAGTCGGCTTGCTGGCGGCCTTTGTCTCCCGCCGCGGTGAGACTGTCCCGATCCGCACCGCCCAGGTTGAACAAGGCAAAATTCGCAGCCTGATTGCTACCAACGGAAAAATCGAGCCGGTCAATAATTTCGAGGCGCACTCCCCGGTTTCAGCGAGCGTTGAGCGCGTGCTGGTCAAGGAAGGAGCTGAAGTCCGCAAGGGGCAGTTGCTGGTCGTGCTCGATGATGCCGAGGCACGCGCGCAAGCTGCGCGGGCCGAGACGCAACTCAAAGCCGCGCAAGCCGACCTTGCCGCCATCGAGCGTGGAGGCACGCAGGAAGAAGTGCTCAACCTTGACGTTCAATTGACCAAGGCGCGGACCGACCGCGACTCCGCACAACGAAATCTCGACGCGCTGAAAAAGCTTCAGCAGGAAGGCGCAGCCTCCGCCGGCGAAGTGCGCGAAGCCAAGAATGCTCTCACCCGCGCGGATGCTCAACTCGCATTTCTCAAGGAGAAGCAGACCAAGCGCTATTCGACCGCCGAGATCGCTCACGTCGAGGCGCAACGAAATGAAGCGCAAGCGGCCTATGATGCCGCGCAAGACACGCTTGCGAAATCCAATGTGCGCGCTCCTTTTGACGGCATCGTCTATTCCCTGCCCGTCAAACAGGGAGGCTTCGTCGCGAGCGGCGACCTTCTGTTGCAGATAGCCGACCTTCGGAAAGTTCTCGTGCGCGCGTTTGTCGACGAGCCCGACATCGCCCGCCTCGCTCCCGGCGATCCAATTCAAATCACTTGGGACGCCATGCCCGGACGCATTTGGCAGGCGGCGGTTAACGGAATCCCATCGACCGTCCTGGTGCACAGTTCGCGCAATGTTGGGGAGATTACCAGCGTCGTCGACAATCAAGACCTCAAGCTTCTGCCGAATGTCAACGTTGGCGTCACCATCACGGTCGCCGAGCACGATAACGTTCTGATTATTCCTCGCGAGGGCCTGCGCACTGACGATTCGACGCCTTATGTCTTACAGGTGGTCGACCACGAACTGAAGCGCCGCAATGTGGAAACCGCCATCACCAACCTCACGCAGGTTGAAATTACGCACGGCATATCCGCCAACGATTTAATCGCCATCAACTCGACCAACGGCAAGCCGATCGGGAACGGTACGCAGGTAAAGTTCTAACGAAACTTTTAATTTTGAAATAGGTTAGATTTCTTAATGATCAAACGCATTGCCCAATTGTTGTTGCTTTTATTGTGTCCGCTGGCAACTTCGTCGGCCACTGCGGTCGACTCCGCGCGCGACTTGCTCGCGGCCGGACGAATCGATGACGCTATCACTACGCTCAACGGACATCTGTCGTCCGGTCCTTCCGATGCCGAGTCGGCGAATCTGCTCTGCCGCGCCTACCTCGCGATTGACGATTTGAATCGCGCGGAAACAGCCTGCAAGAAGGCCATCGCTCTCGATCCTGACAACAGCAGCTATCACCGCTGGATGGGCCACGTTTATGGCGAAAAGGCGGACCGCGCTAATTTTCTCTCCGCTGCAGGCCTTGCCGGAAAGACTCGCCAGGAATTTGAGCGCGCCGTCGAACTCAACCCGAATGACATCGAGACCCGCAGCGATCTGGCGGAGTTTTATTTTGAGGCGCCTGGCATCGTGGGCGGCGGCCAGGATAAGGCCAGGGCGCAAGCCAGGATTTTCGCGGCCTCATCGCCCGCTCGCGAGCACTGGGTCTATGCCCACCTTGCAGAAAAGAACGGAGACTCCGTGACCGCCGAGCGCGAATACCGGCGCATGATCGAAGCCAGCCACGGAGACTCGGAGGCATGGCTCAGCCTCGCGCTCTTTTATCGACACCAGAAGCGCTACGACGACATGGAACAGGCTCTGATCAAAACGAGTCAAGCTCCGACCACCAAGCCCGACGTGCTTGTCGAAGCCGCCCAAAACCTCTATCGCATCAATCGCAACACGCCGCTGGCAATCGACCTTGTCAAACGCTACCTGGCGTCGGGTCCGGTTGAAGAAGCGCCCGCTTTCAAGGCTCACTATCTGCTGGGAATGCTGCTGGAACGGCAGGGCGACAAAGTTGCCGCGGCGCGCGAGTATCGCACTTCGCTTTCGCTGGCCCGCCAATTCGGCTCCGCCCAGCAAGCGCTCAACCGGGTAAGCCACTGAGAAGCACCTCTTTCTCCGCGATCTCTGCGCCATCTTGTCGCACGTTGCGATCGAAAGCTCTCAACCGCGGAATCCGCCCTGGAAAAGCCGCGGAGAGCGCTGAATCATCTGATTTCTTTGCTTCCTTTTTCCGCACCCTCCCCTCGGGCGCACTACAATTTCCGCATCACCGCGCCATCGCGGCCCGTTCTATTGTTAATACAAAGCCGTTCACAAGATCGAGGTGACCAGATGAATCTTCGATTGCAACGTTGGTTGCGCTCTGCGCTGCCGCTCACTTTAGCCGCAGTCGTGTTTTTCTTTGCAGTAATCGCGTCAGCCGAGCCGTTGCCGCTTGAGCGGGCTATCCGTCTTGCACTGTCGCACAGCACAACTACGGCAATCGCCGACGCGGATGTTCAACGCACGGTCGCGTCTTACCGCGAACTGCGCAACAATATCATTCCCCAACTCCTCGTCGGTTCCGGCCTCGGCTATAGCTACGGGTTTCCGCTGAGCATCGAGGGATCGGCTCCCTCGCTGGCCACGGTGGTTGCGCAAAGCTCGGTCTTCAATCCGGCGCAGAGCCAGTATCTAAACGCCGCCAAGGCCGATATTCATGTCTCCGAGCTTAAGTCCAAAGAGCAACGCGATGCAGTGATCCAGGATGTTGCCATCAGCTATGCCGAACTCGTGAAGTGGGAGGCCCGGCTGTCACGCCTCCAGCAGGATGGGGCGCAAGCGCAGCAAATCGAGAATGCCGTCGCGGATCGCGTGCAGCAGGGCGTAGACAGCGTAACCGATCTGAACAAGGCCAAGCTCGTGGTCGCCCGTGGACGCCTGCATCGGATCGAAGCGAGCGGCGCGGCCGATGTCCTGCGCCGGCATCTTGCCGACCTCACCGGCTTGCCGGTGTCTGAGATCGAACCGGTGGCCGACAGCATTCCCGCTTTGCCGCCGGTCTCCGCGGAGGAGGATTCCGCCAGCAAGTCGGTGGCTTCAAGTTTTACCGTGAAGATTGCGGATCAGCATGCCCTGGCTGAAGCGATGCGCGCCTCCGCTGAACATCGCGCCATCTATCCCACGCTTGATTTCTCGGCTCAATACGCTCGCCTGTCGACCTTCAACAACTACGCCGAGTTCTACCGGACGTTTCGCCCCGACAACGCAACCATCGGCGTTGCCATCCGGATCCCATTATTTAACGCCAGCCAGCGGGCGCGCGCCCAGGAAGCGGACTTTGTCGCCCTGAGCGCAAAGAAGCAGGCTGAGGCCGCTCGCAATCAGGTCTCGGAAGAGACATTGAAACTCGAACGCGCCGCCGAACAGCTTGAAGCCGCGCGCGATGTGGCACAACTCGAGTACGAATTAGCCGAGTCAGCCCGGCAAGCGGCGGAGACTCGCATCCAGGCGCAGACTGGCACGTACCACGAACTGGCGGACGCCCAGGTGCAGGCCAGTGAACGCTACCTGCTCTATCAGGATACCAATTTTGAATATGAGCGCGCCCGCATGAACCTGCTCCGCGCCACCGGCGAACTGGAAAAATGGGCGCTTCCGGACTCGGCTACGAAATGAGCCTTACATCAGGCGTAGTTGGGCGATGCCGCAAGTCCAGTAGAATCAATGCCCCTTTAAGGGCTGAGCCTGCATCCAATCTGGAGCGCCTGCAAACGAACCAGCGTGGTAGCTAGCTTGAGGGTTAAGCCAACCCCGGAATGTTAGAATAGAGTGATAACACATATGCCATTGAAGACGCTGTTCTTAAACCCTCCCTCCTTCGAAAACTTCGATGGAGGCGCCGGCTCGCGCTGGCCCGCTACTCGTGAAATCGAGTCCTACTGGTACCCCGTCTGGCTGGCTTATCCGGCAGGCATGCTCGAAGGAGCACGCTTGCTCGACGCGCCGCCCCACCATGTCAGCGCCGAAGAGACGATCCGCATCGCGCAGGACTACGAACTCCTTGTGCTCTTCACCAGCACGCCCGGCTTTCAGGGCGATATCAACATCGCGGAAAAAATAAAGGACGCTAATCCCAAAATAAAGATCGCCTTTGTCGGACCCCACGTCAGCGTTCTGCCCGACAAGTCGTTGAACCAGGCGAGCGTGATTGACATTGTGTGCCGCAAGGAATTCGATTACTCGATCTACGAGTATGCCAACGGCAAGCCGCTCGATGAGATCCTCGGCATCTCGTACCGCAAGGATGGCCAGGTCGTACACAATGCCGACCGTCCCACCATTGAAAACCTCGACGCGCTTCCCCACGTTACCGACGTCTATCGCCGCGACCTCGATGTCCGCCGCTACAACGTCCCGTTCCTTCTGAATCCGTTCGTGTCGCTCTACACCACGCGCGGATGCCCGGCCCAGTGCACCTTCTGCCTGTGGCCGCAAACGCTCAGTGGACATCCATGGCGCAAACGTTCGACCGACGACGTCGCGCAAGAAATGGCCAAAGCCAAAGAGTACTGGCCGTACGTAAAAGAGTTTTTCTTCGACGACGATACCTTCAATATTCAAAAGGCGCGTACCATCGAACTCTGCGCAAAACTCAAACCGTTAGGCCTGACCTGGTCCTGCACTTCGCGCGTTACCACCGACTTCGAAACTCTCAAAGCGATGAAGGACGCAGGCTGCCGTTTACTCATCGTCGGCTATGAATCCGGCGACCAGCAGATTCTGAAGAACATTAAAAAAGGCGCGACCATCGAGCGCGCCCGCCAGTTCACCAAAGACTGCCACAAGCTGGGTTTGGTCGTGCACGGCGACTTCATCCTCGGCTTGCCGGGCGAAACTCGCGAAACCATCAAGAACACCATCAAGTTCGCCAAAGAACTCGACGTGGAAACGATTCAAGTTTCCGTCGCACACGCCTATCCCGGCACTGAACTGCATGAGTCGGCCATCAAGAACGGTTTCATGACCGCCGACACAAAAATGGTCGACGACATGGGCCATCAGATGGTGCAGATCGAGTACCCCGGCTTGCCGGCGACCGAGATTCTCGAAGCCGTGCATCACTTCTACGACGAATATTATTTCCGGCCCAAGGCTGCATACCGCATTCTGAGGAAAGCGTTCTTTGACAATTCCGAGCGCAAGCGCTTGTATAAGGAAGCGCGTACTTTCCTGAAGTTGCGCGCTCAGCGCCACAAGTGGGTCAAGGACAATCGGAAAGAAGAAGCGCCGACGCCGGAGCCCGCCAAAGCCTAGAGGCAGGCATCGGTTCATTGAATCAGTGACGCATTGAATCATTAAAGGGCGAAGGCTCTTGGGTTTCTGAGCCGCGATGTCTAAATGATTCAGCGAATGAATACTTCCAAGTTAAAAGCGCTGAAGCTGAATTCAATTGACCTCCCGCAAATACCTCGTTCTGGCCGGCATCACCATCTTCAGCACACTGGGTGATTCCCTGCTGGCGCGCGGGATGAAAGATCTCGGGGGCGCATCGCTGCACAATATTTCCGCGCTCCTGCTTGCCATTCTTAATCCTTACGTCTCGATCGGAATTGTTCTGCTGCTTGCCTTCTTCGCGTCGTACATGTCCGCGCTCTCGTGGGCTGATCTGACTTATGTGCTGCCCGCCACTTCGCTAAGCTACGTGCTGGTCGCGCTCATTGCGCGTTTTGGCTTTCACGAGGAGATCTCTCCCACCCGCTGGCTCGGCATCGCCCTGATCGCAGCCGGGGTGGGTTTCGTGGCAGCAGGTCCCGCCAGAACGGACGTTCGACGTGAAGGCCATCAGGGCTCGGCGGCAGAGTCGAACGATCTTCGGTTGCGCCATGAATAACTTCTACGCATGGGCGGCCATTGCGGTCATCACGCTCTCCGCCACGACCGGCGACGTTCTTCTGGCCTACTCCATGAAGCGCGTCGGCGACGTCGGGGAACTCTGGCAGAGTGGTGGTATTGTTGCAGTCGCGGGCCGCATCCTCGCGACTCCAACTTTTTTTCTTGGCATAACGGCGATGGCGGTGGCTTTCTATAGCTTGCTGTTCGGCCTGTCCTGGGGAAATCTCAGCCTGGTAGTTCCCGCCTCGGCTTCGCTGACATTCGTTGCGAACGCGGTAGCCGCGAGAATTTTTCTCCATGAACGCGTGGGCCGCAGGCGATGGCTCGCAGCAATTCTGGTAGCTGCCGGCGTTGCATTGATGGCGATGTGATGCGGGGAAGTTTAGTATCGGGCCACACCCTCGGGCGTGGAGGCTCAGCCAAAAAGATCAACTTTAATTATCAGCGGCGACTCGGCCACAATTCTCTCCTCGTCAGGCGACTTAGGTCCAATGCCGATATTTCCGATCGCCCTTGCAGTTGCGAGATGCCGCCCGCCGAGCCGCGCCACCCGGACGCCGGCTTTCTCCATCTCGCGGCGCAATTCTTCTTCCGTCTCGAAGCGTTCTAATCGAAGCATACTTACCGCCGCCGATAACCGCTCGAACTGCGCGATCAAGTCAGCCAGCAGGCTTCTGCTGCCCACGCTCATCTGAACAAATTCCAGGCGAGCACGCGAGCGTTCCGCCGCCCTGACCAGACCCAGAGTCCGAAATGACGCGGCATTCACCGAGACCAGAATCTCCATCCGCGCTCCCAGGTCAAATGCGTGACTTGTGTCGAGGCAAACGCCACCCAAACTCAGATTTCGCAACCTCCCTGGAACGTGCAGACCATCGGATGGCAACGAATAGATCCGGGCCTCCCCTCCACAGCTGAAGCGTGGGGTACGGCGGCGTTCGTCGTTATCTTCCGTAGGCGACATGGTTAGTACATCGTTTGCGGCGGCGCAATACTTTAGAACGCCCCTAAAAGTAATGCGGCGCAGAATCGAAGGTAATGGCAGTGTTGGCTATAGCGGAAGAGACGGCAATAGCCACGACGCAGCATAAGGATGCAGGCCATGGCGCAAGCCAAGGACGAGCCTGTTCTATCAGCAAGCCCCAGGGAGGGGCAAAGGAAACTCAGCGTTTTTGGAATGTCGCTATGAAAATATCTTCATTAATCCTGCCGCCGGCAAGTCCGGTGCGAGAAATTTTCCATCACTCCCAACCGCCCGGCTCACCGCTTCTGCCGCCAGATACCCACTCCGCACGGCACCCTCCATGGTGGCGGGCCACCCGGTCGCCGTCCAGTCACCCGCCAGAAAAACCCGCGGCCACGCGGTCTCGGACTTCGGGCGGTACCGATCCATTCCCGGCCCAGGCGAATAGGTCGCATTCACTTCCTTAATCACTGTCGACTTCACCAGCTTTGCGGCGCGCGCCTCCGGAAAAAACTCTTGCGCCTCGCGCACGGCCATCTCAACAATTTCCGCTTTCGACTTCTCAACCAGACCTCGCGAGCAGCTCACCACCAGTTCGACGTAGCTGCCGCTTCCCTTTTCCCGCGCTTCAATCAGCCGCGACTTGTGAAACATCCACTGGATGGTGCGATCGAGCAGCACGGCGTGATCGAAGTCCGAGATCTGGCGATCGAACCAAAGGTGAATGCCGGTGATCGGCGAAGTCGTAAATTGTTTAAGATTCGCGGCTAGCGGCACCGCCTCCGCGCTGTCCGGGAGAATGTGCGCCAGAACATCGAACGGCACCGCCAGCAGCAGATAATCGAATTTTTCTTGCTGCCCATTGGCGGCGATCGTCACCGACGAACCCTCCGCCGCAAACGAGTCCACTCCCACCCGAAACCGTATCTCTCCGCCGCGCGCGCCAATATAGTCACCCGCCGCGCCGTACAATTCGGTAAGCGGAACGGTCGGCACCCCCATTTTCCCAGCAGCCGCCGATTTCAAGAATGACTCGCGCACTACCTGCGCCGCGTATGGCACCGAAACCCGATCCAGATCTTCATTGAGCGCGCTCACAAGAATCGTCTTCCAAAACCGTTCGATGGCGCGGTCTGTCTGCCCATGCTGTTTCAGCCAATCGAGAAAGGATTCGCCGCGATCCGCAGGCAATGCCGGTGCGAGCGCCATCATCGCGCGGCTAATAGCCAATTTGTCGGAAAGGTCGAGGCACGCCGCGCGCAGAAATGCCGGCGCGGTATGCAGCGGAGCAAGCAGCCCTGAAGGGCCAATCACCGAAGCCCGTCCGCCCGGCTCCAGAAAAGTTAAGTTGTCGTACCAGCGAATTCGGTTCTCGACGCCGGTGCGTCTATAAAAATCGATGAGGTTCGTGCAGCAGCCCAGCAGCACATGCTGGCAGTTGTCGACAATCTCGCCCGTCCCCGGATGTTGATAGGACGATGCGCGCCCGCCCAGGAACGGACGCCGCTCAAAAACTGTGACACGAAAGCCGGCGTCGGCCAGCGCGCATCCAGCCGCCAGACCAGCCAAACCGCCGCCGGCAATCGCAACCGTGGAATTTTGCATGGAGGAGAAATTACCCACGTACGAGCCAGCCCCTGGGTCAAGCGGAGCGGGGCCCGCGATCAGATCAGGCGTTTCACGATTCCTTTCGTCAGGACGCGGACTTTTGCCGGAACGCTCAAGCCGATACGCTGCGAGAAAACGTCATAATCGTTGGCCGCTATTTTCTCCAGCAAGCGCCGATAAATTGTGATCAGCACCCATAAACCCGGCTGACTGTCTTCATTGACCAGTGGAATCAACTGTTCTCCGCTCCGATAATATTCGCGCGCGCGGTCGGCCTCCAAGGCCAGCACCGGCATTACACGCGAAACCTCCGGTGCCGCCAAATCGCTTGCCTGGAGGCCACACTGCAACAGATCTTCTTCCGGCAGATAAACTCTGCCCATGGCGGCATCTTCTTTCACGTCGCGAATAATGTTGGTCAACTGGAAGGCCAGCCCACAACTTTCCGCCAGCGCTTCAGCCGCAGGATCGCGATAGCCAAAAATCTTTATGCACACCAGGCCCACGACCGACGCCACGCCGTAGCAATATTGCCGCAGATCCTCAAACGTTTTGTAGGGCGCAACCAGAGGAGCCCCCGCGGTCTGCACGAATCCCTGCTCCAGGTCGGCTGCCGTCCCAAAAGCGAGCTGATCCAGCAAACCGATGGGAATCTGATAGGAACGCTGGGCATCGGTCAGCGCCATCAGAACTGGATCGTCGGTGGGCTGGCCCGCGAACGCACGATGAACCCTGTCCAGCCATTCGGCTAACTTGTTTTGCCGATCAAGGACGCTGAGCGTGCCATCGTCTGCAATGTCGTCGCAACGCCGCATGAACGCGTACACGGCGGCCAACGCGTTTCGCTTGTGATGGGGGAATACCAGAAACCCGTAATAAAAATTTTTGGCCGCCGAGCGCGCAATGCCCCGGCAAACGGAATATGCCATGTTGAGCTGCGAGCGCGTAGGCGCAAACTGAAGGGACGCATTTCCCACGGCCGAACTCATCGCAGTTTCCCCGCCGTTGCCGATACGCGAAGTTTTCGGGAGATCGGCCCGAGCGCCGCGCCCATCACCAGCGCCAGCTTGCGCGACTTCGAGATGGCCGGACGCCGGCCCAGCACCGCGTATCCCTGGCGCTCGATAGCATTCAGGATTTCCTGCCCGCCCCGGCTGAAGAGTTCGATATCGAGCGCGAGCTTGCCATCAACCTGGTCGACCAGTGGCAGTCCCTGCGCGAACCACTGCCGCGCGCGCGCGACTTCAAAGCGCATCATCTCGCAGAATGCAGGTGAATTTTCGCCGGCGCGAATCGTATCTTCGCTCACGCCAAATCGCCGCAAGTCTTCGAGGGGAAGATAAATCCTTCCAATTTCATAATCCCGGCTTACATCCTGCCAGAAGTTTGCCATCTGTAAAGCGGTGCAGGTGTAGTCGGAAAGCTGTTGCCGCTCCGCATCGCGATAGCCGCACAAATACAGCACAAGATGCCCAACCGGATTCGCCGAATTCCGGCAATAGCCCAGCAGATCGGTGAACGTTTCGTAACGCTGTACTTGCTGATCCTGACGGAAGGCCGTGAGCAAATCGGCAAACTCGCGCTTAGGAATTTCAAACTCGCGCACCGTCTCCGCCAGCGCCACAAAGACGGGATGCCGCGGGCGCCCGTTCTCCGAATAGCAAGCATTCAACTCGGATTCCCAATCATCCAAAAGGCGAAGCGAGGTCGCGCTGTCCCCGGCTTCATCGCCCAAATCGTCCGAGATCCGGCAATAGGCATAGACGTTGAAGAAATGCTGCCGCAAGTGTTTCGGCAAAAACCACGAGGCCACCGAGAAATTCTCGTAATGCGAGCGCGCCAACCGCCGGCAATATTCGCGCGCCTCTTCGAGCGAAGGCGCGGCCTCCGGAATCGCATACTCCGTAGCCACTCGCGCCCAATCGGAAAGGGACGCAGTCAGCGTTTCGGAATGGTTGATCACTGTTGCCATTTAAAATTGACCAGATCCTAATGCCACAAAGGACACAGAGGACCACGAAGGAGAGTAAGTAAGAATGCTTCTAACCTTCGTGTTCCTTCGTGTCCTTCGTGGTTAATTCGATCTCAGTGCCCCGGAATAATTGCCGTCTTGATATCGTCGGTGCGATTCAGCATGTGCCGCAGCACATCGTGCAGGCGCGACAGCGGCGCTTCCCCGGTAATGTAGTCCGTGCCCCGCACTTTCTTCTCGGTGATCAGCCCAAACGCCCTACGCACCGCCTCCGGAGTGTGATGGAAGGTCGCCTTGAGGGTGATCTCCGAGTAGTGCAGCCGGTTCGTATCGAGTTGTACTTTCGTCCCGGCGGCGCAACCACCAAAGAAGTTCACCGTTCCGCCCTTGCGCACCATCTGAACCGCCCACTCCCACGCTTCCTGCCGGCCAACCGCTTCAATCACCACATCCGCGCCGCGCCGTTCCGGACTCAGTTCGCGTACCGCTTCAATCGGATCCTTGACCTGCCCGATCTGCACCACCTCGTGCGCGCCCTTGCGCCGCGCCAGGGAAACCTGCGAATCGCGTTTCACGACCGCGATCACGTTGCATCCGATCGCCTTCGCCACCTGTACAAACATCAATCCAATCGGGCCGCCGCCCACTACCGCGACCGTGTCGCCGATCTCAACACCTGTTTCATGCAGCCCGCGCAACACGCACGCCAGCGGCTCGGTCATGGCAGCATCTTCGAAGCTGACGTGCGGAGGCACCACGAGCATGTTCGCTTCCACAATCTGCCGCGGAATCCGAATGTACTCGGCATAGGCGCCGTTGTTGAAGAGCAGATCCTCACACAGATTTCCCTGATGCTTCGAGCAGTAGAAGCATTTGCCGCACGGCGCCGAGTTCAGTGCCACTACGCGCATGCCCTTCTTGAACCTGCGCACGCCGTCGCCCACCTGCTCGATCGTGCCGGCTAACTCATGTCCAAACAGGGCCGGAGGCACAATCATGCGCGCGTGGTATCCGCGCTGATAGACTTTCAAATCCGTACCGCAGGTCAGCGCCACGTGCACTTTTACCAGCACTTCACCGTCACCTACCCGCGGAATCGGCACTCGCTCAATCTTGACGTCTTCCTTGCCATACAGCACGGCGGCCGTCATCTTGCCCGTCACAATGATTGTCCTTCCCACGCTCTCTGCCCCATCGCGCCAATACCAGGCGCGCTGGGGGCCCACAAGCTGCCCGGCTGGATCACAATTTTCATCGAATCCGGCTGAGGATGGGCAGCCAGCTTGAGCGCTTCCACGCTGCGTTCCAGAGGAAAGCGATGGCTGATGAGGCGTTCCAGATCCATTTCACGGTTCATCACAAACCGCACCGACTCTTCTTGCAATTCCACTGACGCACTATACGAGCCCAATAACGTCTTTTCATCCACGCAGACCGCCGCCGGATCAATGGTCACTTCGCCGCGCGCCGTCTGCGCAAACAGCAAAATCCGCCCGCCAGGACGGGCCGCGTCCATAGCTGAGCGGATCAGACCACTTCCACCGACCGCCAGAATCACAGCATCCGCACCGCGTCCTTCGGTCATTTCACGCACAGTTTGTACGGCATCGGCCTTCGAAGCATCAATACTTTGGCTGAGACCGAATCCTTCAGCTATTGTAAGCCTCGCCGGATACAAATCGGAAGTAATCACCCGCGCACCGGCCCGCTTGGCGAGTACTGCCAAAATCATCCCTATCGGACCCTGCCCAATTACGAGCACAGTTTCTTCAGGCTCCAGCCGCAGCGTCTCAATACCTTTGATGCACGTGTTCGCCGGTTCGACAAAACACGCCTGCTCAAAGGAGACGTCGGTAGGAATCCGAACCGTTCCCTTTTGCACAATCCAATCCATGACGCGAACGTATTCCGAAAATCCGCCGCCCGAGGGCTCAAAACCTGCCGTACAGCCGACCTTTTTGTAGGCCGAACACTGGGCAAACGTCTTATTCCGGCAGTAGTAGCATTCGCGACAAGGAACGTGATGAAAGACCATCACGCGGTCCCCCACCGCGTACTCGCGCACACCGGCGCCGATCTTCGCAACTACGCCCGACATCTCATGCCCAAAAATGCGCGGCGCCGAATGCGAGCCGGTCGAAATCTTCTTCAAATCCGTCCCGCAGATTCCGCAAGTGTGCACGCGCAAAAGAATCTCGCCTGCGCCAATCTCAGGAACAGGCACTTCCTCCAGCCGGACATCATCGACGCCGCGATAAACCGCGGCCTTCATCGTGGCAGGAATGCGCACGAGGTTCGTTTCAACCGTTGCTGTCTCAATCACTGCCATAAAAGTCGTCTAGCGCCGGCATCTCGCATCGTTACTAAAATCAGATCTCGTGCTCCAGATACTCCTGAATCGCCCTACAGAGCGCCTGGGCAGCGCGCCCGCTATTTCGCGCTAACGCAACTGTTCGCCCCCAAAGCCACGGCCGCACAGCGACATGAGTTGCAAAGCGCGCGTGCCGAAATCTCCCCTTGACCGACACAAACTGATTAATCGGCGGCATCGCAAAATCGAATTCATCCGAAATCGACTTCAACGCTGCAAATTCCAGCCCATGAGCCTGCGCTCCCATGGCCACCGATGCCCCTTCCATATCGACCGCGACCGCCCCGTATGCGCTCGCCAGGCGCCACTTCTGATCCGGGCCGACCACCGTCAGAGAACTGACGACCGTGCCCTTCCCGCGACCCGTATCTGTCCGCGAGCCGTCGGCGCTGTTCACAACCACACGCGGCTCTACAATGTCGCCCACCTTCAACGACGAATTCAAAGCGCCTGCGAAGCCAACCGAAATCATCTTCGCTGGATGCGCTTGCTCAATTACCGCTTCGGTAGCCCGCCGGCCCTGCTCCGCGCCGATCCCACTACAGATCGCGACAATCCTGCCCGCTTGACCATTTCCGCTTTCAAAGAACGGGAAACTGTGGCCGTCGTGATGAATCTCCCCGGACTTCCATCCGCGAACCAGCGGAGCGATTTCTTCCTTGATCGCGGAAACCAGCGCAATTTGCGCGCGCCGCTTTGGCTCCGCTGAAATGTCAGACATACCCATTCGTCCGGAACCATTCCACCGACCGCCGCAGCGCACCATCCACCGGAACCACGCGCCAACCCAACTCGCGCTCGGCCTTGGCCGACGTCACGAACATCATCTTGCGCCCCATGCGCACAGCATCAATCGTCGCGCGCGGCTCGCGCCCCAAAATTCGCCCGGTGATCATTTCATCAACCACGCCGGTCGCGAGCGCAAATACATAGGGCAGCTTTACGGTCGGCGACTTCAACCCTGCAATCGTGCCGAGCTTGTCCAGAATCTGCTTTAGCGTCAGATTCTCTCCGCCCAGAATGTAGCGCTCACCCGATTTCCCTTTTTCCAGCGCCTGAATATGTCCGCGGGCGCATTCCGTCGCATCCACCAGGTTCAATCCCGTCTCCACATAGGCGGGGAATTTACGCTTGAGAAAATCCAGCACGATCCGACCGGTTGGAGTCGGCTTCACATCACGCTCGCCGATCGGCGTTGTCGGATTCACAATCACGACATCTAGTCCCGACTGCGCCGCTTCCACCGCCACGCGCTCGGCCATAAATTTCGATCGCTTATAGTGCCCGATCATGTTCGCGATCGCCACTGGACTGGCCTCGTCCGTCAACCGCCTATCCGAAAAGTGCCCGCCGGCGTGCCCATTCGATCCGAATCCCATGGTCGCGACGCTCGACGTGTAAACGACCCGCCGCGCGCCCAGCTTCCGTGCCGCTTCGAGCAGAGCGCGTGTGCCCTCAACATTCGACCGGTACATCTCCTGCGGATCGCGCACCCACAGCCGGTAATCGGCCGCCACATGAAAAACAACCTCGCACCCCGAGACGGCCTTTTCAATCGAAGCTGGATCGCGCAGATCCCCAACCGCGCGCTCCGCATTCAAGTCTGCAACATTCCGCGGATCGCTCGAAGCCCGCACCAGCAGCCGCAACTCCGCTCCATCAGCAGCCAGAGCGCGGGCCACATGACCGCCTAAGAAGCCCGTAGCGCCAGTGACAAAAATCTTCATTCAGTAATCGGGTAATTTGGTAATTCAGTAATTTGAAACCAGAATCGCAAACCGAGCCGCGATCTGAAAATTACCCAATTACCAAATTACCTAATTACCCGATCAATTCTTCTCCGCCATCACCTTCGCGTACGCCGTCAGCGCGATCAGCGGGAAGTACTGACCGTACAAGTGATACTTCAGATAAAACACGCGTGGAAATCCAGTTCCCGTAAAGAACGCCTCGTTCCACGATCCATCTTTCTTCTGCGTCTTCAGCAAATATGCGATCCCGCGTGGCACGCACTCGCTCCGCGTGTCGCCGACCGCCAGCAGTCCCATGATCGCCCAAGCCGTCTGCGACGCCGTGCTCTCGCCTTGCCCGCGCAGATTCGGATCGTCATACGACCCCACCGTTTCACCCCATCCGCCGTCAGGGTTCTGCACCATGCGCAGCCACTCCGCGCCCTGCTGGATCATGGGTTCGTTCCGGCCGACGGCCATTGCTTCCAGTCCGCGCAGCACCAGCGCCGTGCCGTAGATGTAATTCACGCCCCAGCGCCCGAACCAGCTTCCGTCCGGCTCCTGCTCGTCGCGAATAAATTGCAGAGCCTTCTTAACCGCGGGATGATTCTTATCGAACCCATACGTCGCCAGGCATTCTAAAATCCGGCCCGTAATGTCGACCGTCGGCGGATCAAGCATCGCGTTGTGATCGGCGAACGGCACATACTGAAACACCATCCGGTCGTTGTCTTTATCAAAAGAAGCCCAGCCGCCGTTTTTGCACTGCATCGACAGCACCCAATCGATCGCGCGCTGCACCGACTCGCTTTGGTACCGGCCATTCGGATGCTCGACGCGACTCAACGCCAGGCACACCATCGCCGTGTCGTCGACATCGGGATAAAACTCGTTATTGAATTCGAAGTACCAGCCGCCCGGCTCGCCCTTCGGGTTCTTGATCTTCCAATCGCCTGGCTTCCGCACCTGCTTTTGCAAAATCCAATCCGCACACTTTACGAGCCGTGGGTCGGTCGCCGGAACTCCAGCCTCACCCAAAGCAAACAGCGCATAGGCCGCATCCCACACGGGAGACATGCAAGGCTGCATGCGGAAGGTGTCGCCCTCTTCAATCCCCAGCTTCTCAAATTCATCCATCGCGCGAATTACCTGCGGATCGTCGAGCGAATACCCCAGGCAGCGCAACGCAATGATCGCGTTCATCATCGACGGATAAATCGCGCCCAGACCGTCGCTCATCTCAAAGCGTTCCAGCATCCACCTCTCAGCCTTCTTGAGCGCGATAGAGCGCAGCGGCCGCACGTGCACCGCCTCGAACCAATGCGTCATCCGGTCGAGCACCAGAAAGAAATTACGCCAGGAAAAGACGTTCTTCGCCCAATGCAACCGCATATGCGAGCGGTCGCGCCCGCCGACGAAAAGTTCCTCCACGCCCATTTCATCGGGAATCTTCTTGAACGGCTTTTTCGCGTAGCAGATCGACAGCGGAACCAGGATCGCCCGCGACCAAGAAGAAATTTCGTAGATGTTGAACCAGAACCAGTTCGGAAACAGCACAATCTCCGGCGGAACGGCCGGCACCGCGTCATAATCGTATTGCCCGAAAAAACAAAGATAGATCTTGGTAAATGTATTGACTTCGGCGACCCCGCCCATTTCCAAAATCTTTTTGCGTGCCCGCGCCATCGCCGGATGATCGGCGGCAAACCCCGCCAGCTTCAGGCCGAAATAAGCCTTCACCGAGGCCGAGATATTCGACGGCCCGGCGGCAAAAATGCTCCATCCGCCATCTTCGTTTTGATGATTCAGAATGTAGCGCGCGGCCTTGGCAAAGCGCGCCGGATCACCCGTCCCCAGCAGCGTGTGCAGCAGAATGTAATCCGACTCAAGTGTGGTATCGGCTTCGAGTTCACCGCACCAATACCCTTCTTCATGCTGCTGTGAGAATAAAAATTTGCGTGCCGCATCCACCGCGACCGCGACCCGGCTCACCAAGTCGTCTATCTTTCCAAATCGCATCTGCGGGATCCCCAGCGCGCCCGGGTTTGGCGTGCTGGGGTGGGACGCCGAGGCCGGACTATGAGGGGAGGAAGATTCTTCCATTCAAACTCCTGAAAATCTCCTAACGTTTCTATGTAGCGCCGAAGCCATCACCGCTTGTTACGCCTCCACGCCCGCCACAGGCGCCGCCGCTATCGTCTCCACAATTTCCGGAGGCAATCCAAAGCGCACATTCTCGGGCATAATTTCCAGTTCCTGCACGTCGCCAAATCCCTTGCCGGTCAAATACTCCACCACTTCGCGCACCAGATGCTCGGGAGCTGACGCTCCTGCTGTGAGCGCCACCGTGCGCACGCCCTGAAGCCACTCCGGCCGGATGTTGCTGTAATTGTCAATTAGATGCGCCTCAGTCCCCAAACTCCGCGCCACTTCCACCAACCGCTTAGAGTTCGAGCTATTATCCGATCCCACCACCAGCAACAAATCGGCGTCCGACGCCACATGCTTTACCGCAACCTGCCGATTTTCGGTGGCATAACAAATGTCCTGCGCCGCCGGTCCTTTGATATTCGGAAACCGCTTGCGCAGAGCCGCAATAATGTCGCGCGTCTCGTCCAAGCTCAGCGTAGTCTGCGTAAGATAAGCGACGCGATTTGGATCTGGCAGCGTCACCGAATCGACCTCCTCGGGCGATCCCACCACCTGCGTCACCGCCGGAGCTTCGCCCAGCGTTCCGATCACCTCATCGTGATCGCGGTGTCCAATCAGAATCAGCGAATAGCCTTCTTTTGCAAACTTCACCGCCTCCACGTGCACCTTCGTGACCAGCGGACAGGTCGCATCAATTACCCGCAGCTTGCGTAACTGGCTATGCTCCCGCACCTCGGGAGACACGCCATGGGCGCTATAAATCACGCGTTCGCCCTCCGGCACCTCATCCACCGAGTCGACAAAGATTGCGCCCTTATGCTGAAGTTCTTCTACGACAAAGCGGTTGTGCACAATCTCCTTGCGCACATAAATGGGCGGCCCAAACGCCTCCAGCGCAATCCGGACAATGTCGATCGCCCGCACCACGCCCGCACAGAATCCCCGCGGCTTAAGCAGCAGCAATTGTTTGCTTTCCGACAATCCCATCCCCCTTAACAAAGTAGGCGATTCAAAGCGTAACCTCAGCGTCCCGCCCTGGTCGCGGACGACCCAACTGTATTAGGGTACCGCCGAGCCCAAAAAGATGCTTTAAAAGTTAATCAAAGGGTATCGAAAAAGACAGCCACGGTCAACGTAAGCCTTTGCAGGAGCGAGGATTAGCAGCGAAAGGGGAATTTGGACAGCCAATGGCGCGAGGGGTGGCGCGGACCCCCGCCCTGAGCGAGTCGAAGGGCCTCGCCTGCTTTTCACCAGATGCGCCGAACAATCGGCCGCGAAAGCTCGGTTTTAGCCTTGTTGATGGTGACGGTTTCCATGGGATTTATGTTGGCTAATTTCATATAGTTAATTCAAAAACAAAAAGTGCCATATTTATGGCACTCATGGGATACTTGTATGCAGTATGAACGAGAAATCGGTTCGCAATACGGTTCGAACCACGGTGGACGTTCCGGCACCGTTATATCGGAGGCTGAAGGCGCAGGCAGCGGCGAGCGAATGCTCGGTTCGGGAACTGGTGCTGGCGGGCGTGCGGGCGTCGCTCCTGCGAGGGCACCGGCCGAGACCGAAGAAGGTGCAATTTCCGCTGATCCTCTCCGACGGGCCGCGGGTGAAACTTGCCAACGAAGAGATCTATGAACACATTCAATTTCCCTGAAGCCAATGTGTGGCTGGCGCTGCTGTGGAACCGGCACGCGGATTCGGAAAGAGCCAGGGCATGGTTCGAGCAGGTGGACGAAGAGCAATTCTTTTTCTGCCGCTTCACGCAGATCACGGTCCTACGGCTGCTGACGAGCGAATGGGTTATGGGAAGCGATACCAAATCCCTGGCGGAAGCCTGGGGCCTGTGGGACCGAATCTGGGCGGACGAGCGGGTTGACTTGCTGGCAGAGCCCGACGATCTCGAAAAGGATTTTCGCTGGCGCTCGCGGTTGACGGAGCGTTCGTCGAAGGTTTGGGTGGATTCCTACCTTCTGGCATTTGCAGCGGTGGCGGGCTTGAAGTTCATCACGTTTGAGCGCGGGTTGCAGGGAAGGGGGGCTGAGGTGGTGGTGATTTAGGGTTGGGCTTTCGGCGTTCGGTTTTAGGAGTTCGGCATCACCCATTCGTCCGAATCATCTGCTCGGCATGCTTCCGCGAAGTCTCCGTCAGCTTCGCTCCCGATAGCATGCGCGCCACTTCTTCCGTGCGCTCGTCGCCCGTAATCTGCCGAACGGTGGTTTTGGTTCGCCCGCCGGCCGCCCGCTTCTCGATCACGTAGTGTTGGTCGGCAAAAGTTGCGATCTGCGGAAGGTGGGTCACGCACAGCACTTGATTCCTCTTCGCGAGCGCCTTCAGTTTCTTCCCAACCGCCTCCGCCGCCCGCCCGCCGATGCCGGTGTCGATTTCGTCGAACACCAGGGTGCGTTGCGACGAGGACGCGGGCGAGGACGCCCGCGCCACACTTTTCTTTCCCGCCGAATTCGCGCCCGCTTCCACGCTC
>JBAQJF010000187.1:0-9604 GCA_049300195.1 Terriglobales bacterium
GAGGGATTGGGCGCGGCCCATGCGGGCGCGATCGTGCATCGCGATGTGAAGCCGTCGAACGTGATCATCACGCAGAAGGGCGTGGCCAAGATTGTCGACTTTGGCCTGGCGCGGCTGGCATCGGCTACCGGAAGCACGCAGAGTATCTCCACGGCGGGGACGATCGGCTACATGTCGCCGGAGCAGACGATGGGCCGGGTGGCGGATCAGCGCGCCGACATCTGGGCGCTTGGCATCATCATGGCGGAGATGGTGACGGGGAAAAATCCGTTTCACCGGGAAACGCCGGCGGCAACCATTTTTGCGATTCTGAACGAAGCGCCCGGCCCGCTCGATGAAGCGGTCGTGCCCATCGAACTGCTGCACATTATTTATCGCGCGCTCTCGAAAGAGCCCGCCACCCGCTATGCAACCTGCCGCGAAGTGCTGGCGGACCTGCGGGAGTTTCGTGGGCATCTGGATCCGGAAGTCGCGGCAACCTCGCTGGGAGCGCATCCTTCGGGATCGGCTCCTGCGGCGCGGTCGTCGACGGGATCCGGGGTGCATCCCGCGACTCGGCCGTCTTCGTTGCGGCAATCTTCTCTCCGCAATTCTGCGCTCCGCAACTCGTCACTTTCCGCGAAAGACTTACGCACGCAGATCGAACTGGCGTCGCGTCCGCTTTGGGGGAACGCGACCGCGCCGGCTCATCACTGGAGCCGGTGGATGGTGGCGTTGGGCGTGGCCGTACTGCTGGCGATCCTCTCGTTTTTGCCGCCCGTGCGCGAGCGGCTTTCGGGATGGTTCGCGCGCCCGGTGGATCACATCGCGGTCCTGCCCTTTGAAAATGTCGGCGGCGATCCGGCGAATGAAGCGGTCTCAGCGGGATTGATGGATAGTCTCGCCTCGCGCCTGACGAATCTGGAAGTGGGCAAGGAATCGCTGTGGGTAGTACCGACCAGCGAAGTGCGGCGACAGAAGATTACCGATCCGCAAGCGGCGCTCCGCGAACTGGGAGCGACCATTGCCGTGCAGGGGAGCTTGCAGCGCGATGGCCAGACGATTCGCATGACGCTGAACCTCATCGACACAAAGAATCTGCGGCAGATCGGATCGGTGCAACTGGAAGACCGCGCGGGCGATTTTTCTTCGCTGGAAGATGAAGCCGTGTCGCGCATGGCCAAGCTGATGAAGATCGAAGTCACGCCGGAAATGCTGCGCACCATGGGCGGAGCGGTCAACGCGGGAGCCTATGAGCTGTATCTGAAGGCGCTCGGTTATACGCAGCGCTATGACAAGCCGGGGAATCTTGATCTGGCGATTAATGCGCTGAACGAAGCGGTGAAGACTGATCCGCGGTTCGCGCTGGGCTTTGCGGAGCTGGGGGAGGCTTACCGGCTGAAGTATTCGCTCGACAAGGATGCGAAGTGGATTGACGAAGCGCTCGCCAATTGCAAAAAGGCTGAGCAGTTGGACGATCGGTTGCCGGTTGTCTATGTGACACTCGGGCACATTCATCGCAATGCTGGAAAATATGAGTTGGCGTTGCAGGAATATCAGCGGGCGCTGCAACTCGATCCGCGGAGCGCGGATGCTTTGATTGGTTTGGCCGACTCCTATGATAGCGCGGGACGAACGGCAGACGCCGAGGCGTCCTATCGCAAGGCGATCGCTCTGCGTCCCGACTCATGGACTAACTACAATGCCTATGCGAGTTTCCTGGACGATCATCAACGCTATGAGCAAGCGGTTGCCGAGTACGATCACGCTATTCAACTTACGCCAGACAATGCGGCGCTTTACCTGAATCTGGCAGCCGCCTATCTCGATAAAGGGGACCCGACATTCTTTCCTAAAGCGGAACAGGCCCTCCGGAGGTCAATCTCGCTCGACCCGAGTTATCCCGCTTATGCAAATCTCGGATATCTCGACATCCAGGAAAAAAAATACGCCGACGCGGTCGAGGCGGTAGAGCAAGCCTTGCAATTGAACGACAAGGACTATGTTGTATGGGGCAATCTCGCCATTGCGAGTAAGGGGCTCGGTGATGTGGGCAAGGCGGAGAGTGCACGCGATCGGGAACTGACGCTCCTGGAGCAGGGTGTGCAGACAAATCCTCGTGACGCGGTGATGCAGGCCAATCTGGGCCTGCTCTACGCACAAAAAAAGATGCGTGAAAAGGCCGTTTCTCGCATACAATCGGCACTCGCGCTTTCCTCCGACGATCCAACCGTATTGGAAGCCATCGGCGAGGCATACGAAGACTTGCGCGAACGTCCGCAAGCGTTGCAGTACATCGAAAAGAGCTTGCAAAAAGGCTACAGCATGGCAACGCTCAGGAGCCTTCCCGATATGCAGGAGTTGTTATCGGATCCAAATTTTCGGCCTGTAGGAAAGTAAACGAATATGATCCAAAAGGAGTGAGAGAATGGCCACACAGCGTGTAATCTACGAAAACGTCGATTTACCCAAGAGCATTAGCATCAATTCAGCGTTCCAGGCGTCACCAGCCGGCTGTATTATCCAATCCACGCAGACGATCAGTTTCTCGAACGCTTCGGGATCTACGGTCGCAATCCGATTTGTCGCCAATCCTGTGAACCCGAATCCTCCGGTGTTCAATGACATACCGAATCTCCCATCGAATAACCTGCCGAGTCCTGCGCAATCGCCCAATGTGTCAAATGGAAACGGCAGCGTGAATTTCAATGTTGTCGCCAATGGGGTACCTTACGGACCCTTCGCGATCCAGATTGGACAAGGGCCACTGCAAGTGCTGATCAGCATGGGGAGCGGCGACCAGATCAATGTCACGCCCCCGACCTTCGCGATTCCGGCCTACGACAGCACGCAGCAAATCGCGGGGACGGTGGAAATGATTCCAGACAACGCGGCCAACGACTACTCCATCGGCTGGCTCAATGGCGATCCCTTCCAACCACCCCTGACGGCGCCAGATAGTGCACCGCATGGGGACACCAACACCACGCCTGTGAAAGATTACGGGTTTACAGTTTCATCGCCGGACCCCAAGCAGGGCGGAAGCGGCGGGGGGACGGTCAAGGTAAAGGGCAATTAACATTTGCCCGCTTTGGTTTATCACCCCGCAGCAGTTTCGCTGCGGGGTTTCTCTTTTCTCTTACCACCTACCTTTGCCAGCTGTCCAAGAGCGCCCAACAAGCGGTTAGAAGCTAGTTCGCTGGTAAGCTGCGGAGGACGTGAACTGGTCCGCGGTTATCGCCGAAGTGAACGGTCGCGTCCGCAACGCGAAAAGCCCGCAAGTGGCTGAATTCAGCCAGGTTGGTTGAAATCAGCCACCCCGCTTTCCGAAACTTTTTCCGCCCATCCGCGTTCAAATCAATAGGCACTTCAGAAGCGAGAGAAAGCCTGAAGGCCTCGGTGTCCAGTGATGGGTTGAGCGGTGAACACGGGATCCGGAACAAGGGGGTTTCTACCATGAAGTCACTTAAATATTTTGCGATGTTGGCTGTGTTGATGGTGCCGCTGGCGTTTACGCCGGTTGCCCAGGCACAGGTTGGAATCGGTATCGGAGTTGGGCCGGGATACGTAGCCGGACCTCCGGTTTGCGAGTATGGCTATTACCCGTATGCCCCGTACGACTGTGCGCCGTATGGTTATTACGGTGCGAACTGGTTCTCGGGTGGAATCTTTATCGGCGCGGGCCCGTGGTATCACGGATGGGGCCGCCCGTACTATCCGGGCTATGGCTACTATCGCGGTCCGGTTGGACGCGGATACTATGGCCACGGTTATGTGGGGCGTGGATATGAAGGCCGCGGATACGTTGGTCGTGGATATGAAGGCCGCGGCTATCAAGGACGTGGATTTACCGGACGCGGTCCGACTACCGGCTTCCACGGAGCGCCGCGCGGTGGCGAGGTCCACGGCGGAGGCGAGGTCCACGGCGGAGGCGGATTCCACGGTGGAGGCGGATCGCACGGCGGAGGCGGATCGCGCGGCGGTCGCCGGTAACCCGCGGTTTTGAATCTAACGAAAGGCTGGTGGCGATTAGCCGCCAGCCTTTTTCTTTTATCCGGCCTATTGCGCCTTTCCGCCAAGAATTCTTCTCCGCAGATTAGTGCCGGTGCACCCGACTTTTTCTCTTGAATCCCGGAAATTGGTTTTATCCGCGTCATCCGTGTGAATCCGCGGAAGATGAATTTACGGGCTTACTCCCCCGGTGTGGCAGTCGCTACAGCTCACCGCCGTCAGGTCGCCTAGATCGATAGGATGCTTGAATTGCACTGCGGGCAGAGGCTCCAGCTTGACCTCATTCTGCTGCTCGCTCAGGACGGTGTGGCAGGTGTCGCATTCCTTGGAAATAACTTTGCCCTCGGCGCTGACGTGTTGGCCGTCGTGGCAGCGGAAACAGCCGTTGAAATAAAAATGGCCGATGTTGTTCGGGTGCGCGCGCCAGTCGGTTTTCATCTCCGGGAAAAAGTTTCCCTTGTAGACGTTCTGAAGTTCGTCGATGGCATTGCGAATCTCGGACTCTTTCGTCTTGGCCAGATCCGGATACTTGTTGTTGTAGAACTCGGAAATGGTTTTGGCGATGCCTTGCATGGCGGCGCTGGTGTCGGTATAGCTGCCGGTAAGCGCGGCAACCGACTGCTGCTTGATGAAGGGCAGACTGATATCCAGGCGATGCGCGGCCAGCGCGCGGTCGACGGACGTGTCGGGCGGCACGAAGATGTGCGTGGGACGGTTGTGGCAGTCGGTGCAATCCATGAGCCGCTTGGGAGAGCCCGCGATTTGTTCTTTCGTAAGCTTCGAATCTTTCGCGAAATACTCGGTTACGCGGCCTTGCAGGTCCCGGACATGAATGTAGGCAATGTTCTGCCGCTGCTCATCGGTGGCAAGGTAGGTGATCTGGTTGGCGATGTTCATGTGCCAGTGGATGCCTTCGGATTCGCCGGTCGCCGGATCGCCGCCGCCGACGTTGATCAGCAGCCGAATCTGGCTGGGAGTGTTCTTTTCGTCGCTGGCAAAGTGGTTGAACACTTTCAGCTGCCTGCCGTAAAACTTTTTGGGCCAATGGCAGGCCTCACAGGTGTCCCTCGCCGGACGCAAGTCCTGGACGGGCGATGGGATGGGACGCGCATAGGTATCCGTCGCCAGCTTGTAGACGCGGCGCACGCCGGAAAGTTTTGCCTTCACGTACCAGGTAGCTCCGGCTCCAACGTGGCAGTCGACGCAGGCGACGTGCGCGTGCGGCGAGTGCTGATAGGCCGTAAATTCGGGAGACATCACGGAGTGGCAGACCTGTCCGCAGAAACTGACCGAGTCGGTGTAGGTGTATGCCTTGTAGCTGCCCACTACGCTGATGCCTATGAACACAACTACAAAAGCGAGAAAAAGCGCGACCGCGCCCCGCTGCGACGGGTCGGAGAAATCGAAGCGTAAGTACGGAGAAGCGCCGGTAGAGGAGAGACGTTTGCGGCGCGTGTAGACGGCTCCGAAGACGGCCACCATCAGGCCGAGCGCGAGAAACGCGGGCGCGACCATGTAGGCGAGAATCCCGACGTAGGGGTTCGGGTGGTTCGAGGCCAGGTCGAGAAAGAAAAGAAACAGGATGTTGCCGAAGGCGACCGCCGCCAGAGCCAGCCCGATTAGAGAGAGGGGATTCGCCAAGAGCCCGCGGAGGCGGGCTAGTCCGGTGGGAGCGCTCGAATTGGGCTCGGGCATAAGTACCTCCGAGTTTCTTACTCTTGTCCTAAAGAACTAAAGAAATGGTACTGCGCAGAAATTCCAAAGCGCGGAGGTCACGGAGAAGCCCGTGGCCCTCGAACATCTCGCGCTATCCGGTGGCCGCCAACGCGCGCAGGGCCGCTTTGTCGCGGATGACCACGATCGCGCCCTTGGTCTGTACAATTTGACGCTTCTTCAGGTCGGCGAAGAGACGGGTCACCGTTTCCCGCGAGGTCCCGATCATCTGCGCGATTTCTTCATGAGTCAGCGAGAGCTTGAGGCGCGGCTCCTGCTTATGGGCCTCGCCGTTCTTCGAACTGCAATCCATGAGAAGCTTCGCGAGCTTTTCGGCGGCGGAATGCGACAGGCCGAGCGCGCGGACTTCATGGCAGGCTACGTTGTATTTCTCGCTCAGCTGCTCGGCGACCCGGAAGCAGGCCTCGCTGTTGTCTTTGAGGAAGCGCAGGAAGTCTTCGCGCTTGACGAAATTCAGCTGGGAGGGCGCGAGCGTCTCGGCGGTGAGTTCGTAGGGCTTGCCGGATATGGTAGCGCTCAGGCCCAGAACCTCTTCGTCCTCGGTGATCTTGAGGATAAAGGTCTTGCCGTCGCTTGCGCTGACAGAGAGCTTGATCCGGCCTTTGCAAAGAATGAAGATTCCGCGCGGAGCCTGGCCTTCGACGAACAGAACAGCACCCTTGGGGTACACAGTGGTGTACTTGATACTTTCAAAAGATCGCAAAGCAGCGGGCGGCAGATTGCAAAAGAGCCGGTCCGCGCGCAGCTTGCATGTCAAACAGCTTTCGATAATTTCCATTCCATACGGTAACGGCATCCCAGACCCCTTTGCGATACCAGTTTACGCGCCTGCGCCGCGCTTACTTGTGACAGCTATTACGCATTCAGTGTGCGTCCCAGCCAGCCTTGGTGCGGTGACAGCAGGCACACGCGATTGTGATCTCGATCACAACCGCGGTGACATTTTCGAAGAAGTCGCCCGGGCCCTGGTCGCAATTCCTTTTCTCGGTTCGGAGAAAGGCCGATTGTAACCCCGGAGAACATACAAGAACAGCCCCGCGGACGCCGGAACGCTTTCCGGGTGTGTCCGGCTGCGTTTTGTTCTCGTGCATGCAATACCACGGCTTGTATTTGCTGGAATTGACGCGGGTTTCAGGGCATACTAGGGAGCGGTCCCCTGAAATCGACTGCTCTCCGAGGAAGCATCTGTGCCCAGGCTCCAAGATGAAAAAGTTCATGATGAAAGCCAGTCCGTAATCCAGGTGCAGCCACCGAATCTTGAGGGCGGGAATTTAGAGCGGGCCCGGCCTGGCGCCTTGCCGTCTTCCACGGCGGATATCGAAGCGCAGCGCAAACGGATGCTTATTGCGCTCGCAATTCTGCTGGTGGCGCTCGGTGCGGTGATCGTGAAGGACTGGGATTTCTGGTTCCCCGCCAAACCGGAATCGGCCGAGGCGGTCGCGCTCAGAAAGGCGAAGGCGCTGGCCGAGACTCCAAACACGGCTCCCCCGGCTACCCACGAAAAGAAGCCGGCCAAAGCCGGGGAAACGCCCGCCGCTCCCCTCACTGCGACCACGGAACGCGCGGCACTGCCGCCTCTGGAAATTCAAGTCGTGGCGGGCAACCGGAGCTTAAGCGTTCCCGGCAAGAACTCAGCAATTCACGTCGACGTCGGCTCGGGAGCTACTTCGGGCGTGACGGCTCCTCCCGGGATTGGGCCCGACACATCCGCCGGCGGAGTGCAGATCTCACGGCAAGCCGCGCAGAATGTGACTGTGAGCGTGCCGCCGGACTATCCGTTGCTGGCGCGCCAGATGAAGGTGCAGGGCGTGGTAAGTCTGCAAGCGCTGATTGCGCGCGATGGAACGATTCAGGAATTGAAGATTTTGAGCGGGCCAGAGATTCTGGCGACCGCCGCGCGCGAAGCTGTGAAGCAGTGGCACTTCAAACCTTATTTGCAGAATGGGCAGCCCGTGGAGACGCAGGCGCGGATCACGGTGAATTTCACAATCTCCACGAATTAGCTTCGAGTTCACTGCCACCTCGAATTCCACGGAGACCCAGACAAAACGACCTTCAGAACCGAAGGGTGTTGCCAGGCCGTTGGTTTTCTCTGTGTCTCTGTGTCTCTGTGACTCTGTGCTGAATGAGGGAAAATCACGATCCTGCCGTGGCTCGTGCCTCAAAAATAAAACGGGCGTCCGGATTCTTCCGAATCCCAGACGCCCGGGCAGCCCTCCCCCAGAACTGCTCAATGCGAATGTAAGACAGCGCGGCCTTTTCTTAAATAGCCCGCGCGTGCCAGCGAATTCCACGAAAGTGCTAACGGCTTCGCTTTGATTGCATCGCGTGCGCGAATCTTAAGTCCGCGAATCTTAAATCACCGAATACGCGGGGCGAATCGCAAGGAAATCGCATCGAGTCAAATTCCTTTCTGCACATCTACACGGATTAACACGGATCATTACGGGAAAGAGCCGGAAAAAATCTCGGAGGTGCGATCGACGGCGGGAAGTTGCAGACCAGGCCGGGCCACCAGTTCGAATTGAGCGTCGACATAGACGGGCTTCCACGACAGTTCGTGCAGCAACCGGAGCACGGGCGCGCTCTTTGGCGCGAGCACCAGATCGGTGGGATAAGCATTCAGAGTTTCTCGCCAACCCTCGCGCGCTTCATAGAAACGAAAAACACGTTCGACCCACTCGTCTGGATAGGCCACTTCATAGCGGCTGTCTATGGAAACTTTTACATTTGGGTACTGCTTCCACGAGACGTAGGCTCCCGGACGAAAGGGCACCATGATGTTTCCGTGAAACCGCTGGGCGGCCAGGTAATCCACCGCGCCGATAGGATAGGAGAGATCTCCCGCGATCTGCGGAACCCCGGCCTGCGGAACTTCGAGCCGCCAGAATTTCAGCCGAATCGCCGAGACCAGACTACAGGCGATTAAAACCGTCCATGCGAAGAGGAAGAAGCGACGGCGTTTTCGCGCGAATTCCTGGAGCCATTGGCCGGTGCCCGTGTCTTGAAAATATGCCGGGACGTAACAGAGCCAGGTGATCGCGAAGAAAGGCAGCATCTTGCGATGCAGAAGCGCTCCCACGGACGTCGCTGCCAGAAGCAACATGCCGGGAGCCGGCCAGGTTTTCAATTTCGCGAGTGCGCAGATGACCATGCCGAGCGCAAGGGCGAAAAGGAGCGTCGGGAACCAGCCCAGAGTCCATAGCGGAGACCATTCCGGAATGCGGGGACGCGCCATAGGCAGAGCGCGAAACAGATACGAGAAGTAATGGGCTCCATAAGGATTGAGAAATACTTCCAGCGCCATGCCGCACAACACGATGACTGCTGAGCGCGCGGGCTTCCCGAGGAGGACTTGCTCGACGCAGTAAAGAAAAACAAGCCCCAGGCCGACCACGAACCCGCCGTGCAGATTCACCCAGATCGGAAAGACGGCCAGAAACGCCCAGAGCCAGCGCTGCTCTTTCCGAGGATGGCCTCCGCGGGCAGCCTCGAGCGCCCACAACAAAGCCGCGGTGAACAGGAATGAATAAGCCTGTGCGCGGACCGCAGACAGAAACCCGAAATACAGCATGCCGATGCTGAGCGGGGCCGCAAATTCAACGACGGCAACGGAAGCGCCGCGCCGTTCGGCCAGTCTCATCGTCAGCAAGAGTGTGGCTAACGCCGAGCCGAACTTTAATAAGAGGATCCCGGCGCCGCCCATCCATTTGCTGAGAAAAAAGGCGAGCACCCCCGCGCCCCATTCGTGGTCGATCATGGGATGGATGGTCGTCGTATAGGCGAATGGGTCGTCGGTGAGGAGATGGCCGGCGGCGATGCTGGCGCGGATCAGATTCATCTGGTGCCAGATGTCGATGTCGACGAAGTTGAAGGCGAT